>NZ_CP144125.1:3130229-3756275 GCF_036429475.1 Halalkalicoccus sp. CGA53 | reverse complement strand
AATAACTCGATGAACGTTTTGAAATACTAGCCTTTATTTGAAAATCTATTAACGTGAACCGTTTCGGTTGGCAGGTAGATGTATTATCCGTGTTATTCTTCGTATCACACCAAAGTTTTTATATAGGGTTCGTCCCTCTCTCCCGTCGTCACAGCATGGCTACGTTTCGCACTCCCATTGACAGGCGGAAATTTCTGAAGAGGGCCACCGCGGCAGGCAGCGGCATCGCGATCGCCGCGGCCGCCGGCTGCCTCGACGACGGCGACGACGACGAGGAGCTCGACGACGAGGAGGAGGCGGGCGAACCGCTCCCCGAGTTCACCTACTTCAACAACCCCGAGGACTACAACCCCGGGCGCCACGACACGATCAACCTGATCGCCGACCGCTGGTCCGACGAGGTGGGGATCAACGTCGAGGTCGAGGTGCTCGAGTGGGGGACGCTCTTCTCGACGGTCAACGACGAGTACGAGTACGATCTGGCGACCTGGAGTCAGTTCCCCGGCGTCGACATCGCCGAAAACGTCGCCGAGCGCTTTACCTCCGCCCACGCCGACGAGCCAGGGACGGGCAACCACATGGGCTATCAGGACGAGGAGATGGACGAACTGATCGCCACCCAGCAACGTACCGAGGACATGGACGAGCGGATCGAGGCGGTCCACGAGATTCAGGCGAAGATCGCCGAGGACGTCCCGTTCCACCCGATCCTCTACGAGGCGGAGCTGATGCCCCACAAGAACGACCAGCTCGACGGCTGGGTCGACCACATCGAGGGCTACAACCGGCTTCCGAACTACGTCAGCGTCGAGGTCTTAGACGAGAACGAGGACGGCTTCCTCCGTGGGTTCTGGACGGAGGCGCTCGAGAACCTCAACCCGTGGGCACACCAGGGACTCAGCAAGCACGTCCACCTGATGGACGCGCTGTTCGAGAAACCGATCCACATGACGCCGGAGCTCGAGGTCGACGAGGAGCTGAGCCTGGTCGACGAGATCGAGCGACCGGACGCGGAGACGATCGTCTGGGAGATCAAGGAGGACGCGAGCTGGTCCGACGGCGAGCCGCTCACCGCCGAGGACGTCGCGTTCACGTACCAGACGATCGTCGACGAGGCGCCCTCGCAGTACAGCCTGCAGGCGAGCGAGGTCGCCGGCGCCGAGGTGATCGACGAGTACACCGTCCAGATCGACCTCAACACCGAGTTCGGCCTCGCGGCCAACGGCGTCATCGGACACCCGATCTACATCACCCCCGAGCACGTCTGGGAGGGCGTCGACCTGCCCCAGGAGGAACTTGAGGAGGAGCCGGTCTCCAGCGGTATCGTGGAGGTCGACTACTGGGACCCGGGCCAGGAGGTCAACCTCGTCGCACGGGACGACCACCGGCTCGACTTCGAGATCGAGGGGATCAACTGGGAGATCATCACCTCCAGCTCGACGATCTGGGAGCTGACCGACCGGGGCGAGATCAACTACCACCCGTTCGCCCAGCCCTCGCGCGAGCTCTCGGAGGCCCACGAGGAGGACGACACCCTCTCGGTCGCGGAGGTCGAGGGAAGCGGCTGGACACACCTCAACATCAACACCCGGAACGAGGGCCTCGACGAGCAGGCGGTCAGACAGGCGCTCGCCCACGGCATTCCGAAGGAGACGATCAGCGAACAGCTGTACTACGGCTACTACCCACCGGGTCACTCCTACGTCAGCCCGTCGTTCGACGAGCTCCACAACCCGGACGTGGAGGGGATCTACACCGGCGACGTCGAGGAGGCACACGAGACGCTCCGCGAGGGCGGGTTCGTCATCACCGACGAGGGCGTTCACTACGCGGACTGAGAACGAGAGGATACGAGTCACGCCATGTCGAAGTTGAATTTCGCGATCCGGCGGCTGTTCCAGATGGTGGCGACGCTCTGGGTGATCGCCACGCTGCTGTTCGTCATGTTCCGGGCGATGCCGGGGGATCCGACGACGTACTTCCTCTCCGAGGGGATGCCGCCGGAGGCCCGTGAACGCCTCATCGCCCAGTACGGTCTCGACGAGCCGACGCACGTCCAGTACATCGAGTTCCTCAGGAGCCTGGTGACGCTCGAACTGGGGATCTCGTTTCACTCCGGTCGGGACGTCATCGACATCATCTGGCTCTACCTGCCGAACACGCTGGTGTTGATGTTCTCGGCGATCATCTTCGCGTACGCGATCGGGATCCCCCTCGGCGTGCTCGCGGCGTGGAAGCGCGGCGAGGGTACCGAGAAGGGTGCGGTGATCCTGGCGCTGATCCAGCGCAGCTTCCCCGAGTTCTGGGTCGGTCTCGTCGTGCTCGGGATCTTCGGCGCGTGGCTCGACGTCATCCCGATGAGCGGTATGACGAGCGGGGATCACCGTCCCGAGAGCTTCCTCGCGATGATCACCTCGCTCGACTTCATCTGGCACCTGCTCGCACCCGCGGCGGTGTTCGGGTTCTACCTCATGGGCCTGCCGCTGTTGCTCATGCGGAACAACATGCTGGAGGTGCTCGCCGAGGACTTCGTCGACGTCTGTCGGGCGAAGGGGCTCTCCGAGCGGAAGGTGATGTTCAAACACGCGGCACGGAACGCACTGTTGCCGATCGTGACCGCGGCGGCGATCGCGATCGGCTACGCGGTCGGCGGGGCGATCCTGGTCGAGACGGTGTTCAGCTGGCCCGGTCTCGGCCGCGAGATGGTCAGGGCGGTCTTGCGCCGGGACTACCCGGTCGCGCAGGGGACGTTCATGCTGCTCGCGACGACCGTCGTGTTCATGAACTTCGTCGCCGACCTGATCTACAGCTGGCTGGATCCACGGGTGACGTACGAATGAGGGCACATCTATGAGTCAACGAGAGGGGACGCGGGAACTGTTCGAGAACCTGGAGGGCTACGACGAACTCGACGACGTCGACTCCAGACGGCGAGCGATCCGGCTCTGGTCGGAGACGTTCTCCGAGCAGTGGGAGATCCTGAAAGAGGACCGCCTCGTCGTCTTCGGCGCGGTCACGATCACGTTCTTCAGCCTGATCGCCATCTTCGCGCCGTTCCTCGCGCCGCACCCGCCGACCGAGCGGATGTGGGACGGCGGGATGATCATGCAGTGGGAGAACCCGCTCTGGTACGGCGGCGAGGGCGGCTACCTCCTCGGGACGACCGCGGAGGGCTACGACATCTTCAGCCAGCTCATCTTCGGCTCGCGTCCGGCGCTGATCGTCGGGCTCTCCGCCGCGGTGCTCTGTGCCGGGATCGGAACGATCGTCGCGCTCGTCGCGGGCTACTACGGCGGCCGCGTCGACGACATCCTGATGCGGATCGTCGACGTCGCCTACGGCCTGCCGCTTTTACCCTCGGTGATCCTGCTGGTCGCGATGCTCGGCCCGAGCTTCCTGAACGTGATCCTCGCGGTCGTGTTGCTCCAGTGGCGCGCCTCCGCGCGCGTGATCCGGTCGCAGGTGCTCTCGATCCGCGAACGACCCTACGTCCAGGCGGCGAAGGTCACCGGCGCGAGCGACTGGCGGATCATCTCCAGACACATCGCCCCGAACATCCTTCCCCTTACCTTCCTCTACGGCGCGTTCGCCATCGCCACGGGGATCCTGACGGAGGCGGGCGTCTCGTTCATCGGCCTGGGCGACCCGAGTCAGGTCTCCTGGGGGACGATGCTCCAGACCGCACACACGTACAACGCGATGTACCACCAGACGTGGTGGTGGTTCATCCCGCCAGGTATCTGCATCGCGCTGGTCGTGATCAGCGGCTTCCTGATCGGCCGCGGCTACGAGGAAGTGACCAACCCGGCGCTGCGGGGGAACAACTGATGTCGGTGCTCGAGGTCAGGGACTTAGAGGTCCACTACGAGACCGACGGCGAACCGGTCCGCGCGGTCGACGGGCTCAGCTTCACGATCGAGGAGGGCGAGAACCTCGGAATCGTCGGCGAGTCCGGCTGCGGGAAGTCGACGCTCGCGAAGGCCATCCTGGGTATCCTCCCGAAGAACGGCTCGGTCAACGCCGGCGAGATCCTCTTCCAAGGCGAGGACCTCACCGGGATGAGCGACAAGAAGCGCCGGAGCTACATGTGGGACGAGATCTCGATGATCCCACAGTCGGCGATGAACGCGCTCGACCCGGTTTATACGGTGCGCGAACAGATCGTCGAGTCGATCGAGGAACACCGCCGCGGCGTCGAGAAGGCGCGCGCGAACGAGACCGTCGACGAGCTGTTCGACCTCGTCGGGCTCGACCCCGCACGAGCGGACGACTACCCCCACCAGTTCTCGGGCGGGATGCGCCAGCGGGCGATGATCGCGATGAGCCTCTCGCTCGATCCTGCACTCATTCTCGCCGACGAGCCGACGACGGCGCTCGACGTGATCATGCAGGACCAGATCCTGAAACGGATCGGCGCGATCCAGGAGGAGATCAACTCCTCGATGATGGTGATCACCCACGACGTGAGCGTCGTCGCCGAGACGTGTGACCGCGTGCTCGTGATGTACGCCGGGAAGCTCGCGGAGATCGGCCCCGTCGAGGAGATCTTCGAGACCCCGTATCACCCCTACACGGTCGGGCTGAAGCGGGCGTTCCCGAACATCCAGCAGCCCGATCAGAACCTCATCAGCATGCCCGGCTACCCGCCGGACCTCGCCCCGCCGCCGACCGGCTGTCGGTTCGCCGCTCGCTGTCCGCTCGCGACCGAGACGTGTTTCGAGGAGGAGCCACCCGCGGTCCAGAACGGGAACCTCGAGACGCGATGTCACCACACCGACCGCGTCGACAGCGAGCTGCGACCCTACGCGGGTGAGCTGCGGGTCTGGGAACGGACCGAGGCCGGCAGGGAGGTGTCCGGCACGTGAGCGCCGACCCCGAGCCGATCCTCGAGGTCGAGGGGCTCAACAAACACTTCGAGGTGAACAGCGGGATCGTCAACGACCTCAGGGCCCGCTTCACCGGTGCGGAGAAGGAGTACGTTCACGCGGTCGACGGCGTCGACTTCGAGCTCTACCCCGGCGAGGCGATGGGGATCGCGGGCGAATCCGGCTGTGGGAAGACCACGACCGCGAAGACGCTCGCGAAGCTCCACCAGCCCACCGGCGGGACGATCCGGTTCCGGGGCGAGGACATCACCGACCTCGAGGGGTCGGAGCTGAAGCAGTTCAGGCAGAACGTCCAGATGATCTTCCAGGACCCGTTCGAGAGCCTGAACCCCCGGATGACCGTCTACGACACGCTCGCGGAGCCGCTGCAGATCCACGACGTGCCGAACAAGCGCGCACGCGTCGCCCGCGCGCTCGAGTTCGCCGAGCTCCAGCCCGCAGAGCAGTACCTCGACTCGTACCCGAACGAGCTCTCCGGCGGGGAACGACAGCGCATCGCCATCGCGCGCGCCATCGTCCTCGACCCGGACTTCATCATCGCGGACGAGCCGGTGTCGATGCTCGACGTCAGCCTCCGGGCGGGCGTGCTCTCGCTGCTCGAGCGGATGACGAAGGAGTTCGGGCTCTCGATCGTCTACATCAGCCACGACCTCTCGCTTCTCCGCCACATGTGCGACCGGATCGCGATCATGTACATGGGTCGGATCGTCGAGATCGGGACGACCGAACAGATCATCGACGACCCGAAACACCCCTACACGCAGGCGCTGATCAACGCGGTTCCGGTCCCGGACCCGACGACGGGCCGAGAGCGCGTCGAACTCGAGGGCGAGGTCGGCGACGCGGTACACGTCCCCTCGGGCTGTCGGTTCCGCAACCGCTGTCCGGAGATCATCCCGCCGAAGGAGCTCTCGATCGACCAGCGCACCTTCCGCGGGGCGATGTCGCTGCGCGCGAGGGTCGACCGCGGCTTCGACGCCGAGTCCTACTGGGAACGGACCGGTGGGGACGGACGCTCGGAGCCCGAAGAGTTCAAGGAGATCCTGCGCGAGGAGTTCGTCCTCGGCGACCCGTCGAGGGAGAACCGGGAGGTGCTCGAGGAGGCGATCGACCTGCTCGCGGAGGGCGAGACGGAACGGGCGGGCGACCTGCTCCGCGAGCGCTTTCACTCGGTCTGCGAGCGGGTCGATCCCGCGGCCGAGGAGCGCCTCGACATCGCGGACGAGCGCAGGGTCGCCTGTCACCTCTACGAACCCAGCGAGTCGGGAGAACGGGGCGTCGACGACCCCGCTCCCGGCGAGGCGGCCGCAGGCGACTGATTTCTCTCTCAGCGTAGCCGACAGGAACAGACGATCGCCGGCGACGTCACCTCGAACGGGAGCGTCGTTCGGTGTTTCTCGACCGTTCCGGTGAGCGTCTCTCGCACCTCGCCGAGGGCGGTGATCCCCCGGAGCGCTGACGGTTCGACCTCGACCGACGCGCCGTCGAGGCGCGCTCCCCGTTCCTCCCCGGAGAGCAGGTAGCCCTCCTCGATCGGAATCGAGAGCCGTTCGGGACCGCCGTCGGGCGCGCGCTCGCCCATCGTCGCGGCGTAGTGGACGTCCGGGGGGACGTGACTCGACCTGAGCGTCCGCGTCGTCTCGTTTCTCCACCGTGGCATCCCGAGCCGTTCGACGACGACCGACGCCCGCTCGCGGAGCTCCTCGGCCGGGACCGACCCGGAGGCGACGTCGAGGTGTCGCGGGGCGATCCGTGGGGGAAACTCCCGTTCGGTGCCGGCGAGGACGGAGCCGGCCGGCCTCGCCCCGTGGTCGATCGCGCTCACCGAGTCGTGGAGCAACGTAGATATCCGCCCCCTCTCGACGAGCGAGACGGGCGTCGTCGGTCGGATCTCCGTGTCGTAGGCCAGGGCGGCGAACCCGCCTGCCGTGACCGTATCGCGGATCGAGAGCGCGTCGGGACCGAAACGATCGCCGACCGCGAACGGGCTCAGTCCGGTCGCGACCGCGTCGGCTTCGAGGTACGTGACGAGCCCCCTGACGAGGCGGCCGGCCGCGGCCGGCGCGAACAGCACCTCCCGCTCGTCGTCGTGCTCGATCGCCGTCGTCTCGCTCGATCGTGCCCGTTCGAACCGATCTCGCAGGACCGAGAGCGTCACAGGGAGCTCCTCGAAGATCGCCGTCCCGTTCGTCGTTCCGAGGTGCGTTCGGACGGCCCCGTCGTCCGCGAGCGTCGCGTCGACGGAGGCTCGGTCGATCCGGGTTCGCACAGCCGACCCGCTCGTCTCGAGCAGCGTCGTCTCGCGGCACTCGTCGCGGTACCGGAGGCGGGCACGACCGCACTCGGCGTCGAGGTGTGCGGAGAAGGCGTCGACGCAGTCGTCGGCCTTCTCCTCGACGGTACGGTCGTCGAGGTGGTCGTCCGCGCTCGCCCAGCCGTGGTGGACGTCGCGGTGGAGCGATCCCGCGTCGAAGCTCACGGGGGTGTCGGTCGCGAGGTGCCGACAGCTGCTCACCGCGCGCTCGGCCAGCCTGTCGAGCTCCTCGCGCTCGAGCGAACCGCTGTGTCGGTACTCGACGCTCCCGTGGGCGAACACGCGACACCAGACGCCGCTCTCCTCGACGTCGATCGCCGACTTCGGCTTCCGCCGTTCGGTGACGTCGATCCGCGCACGCAGGGCGTGCTCGCCGCCGACGACCGCGTGCGCGACCGTCCCGTCGTCCTCGAGCCGTTCCGCCAGGTAGGTCGCCGCGTCGACGACCGCCTCGGTGTCCATGGCGGAGCGGAGACGCCCCAGCTACTTACCCCCGGCTTTCTATCCCCGGTTTCGTTCCCTGCGCTCTTCTGCGTCGGCCTCCAGCTCCTCCGCGGTCCGGGCGTCGACGAGCCGTCTGCGGAACTCCCAGGCACCGGCGACGAGGATCAACAGCGCGAAGCCGACCCCGGTGAAGAGGTCGCCCTGGTACCAGAAGTAAGCGAGCGCGACGGCGCCGAACAGCACCGAGACGCCGAGGCTGATCAGTGCGAGGCCGTAGCCCTTCGGCTTCCGCGGCGTCGGTCCCGACCGTCCGATCATGGACGGGGCTTTTCGCTCCCGAGGAATCACTCTACCGTTCGCTGCCGGGGCCCGAGCGTTTTAGCCCCGGGGGCCCGCGGCTCACGTATGGCAACCATCAGCGACTGGTCGCTCGTCGAACTCCGCAGGGACCTCCACCGGTACCCGGAGGTCGGCTGGACGGAGTTCCGAACGACAGCCCTGCTCGCCGAGGAACTGGAGGAGCTCGGCTACGACCTCTCCCTCGGCTCCGACGCCCTCTCCCCCGACGATCGCCTCGGGGTTCCCGGGAAGGAGGAGCTCGACGCCGCGTTGCGGCGGGCACGCGAGGCGGGCGCTCCAGAGGCGTACCTCGACCGCATGGAGGGGATCAGCGGGCTGGTCGCGGAGCGGCGCTTCGGCGACGGCCCCGTCGTCGGGGTCCGCGTCGACATCGACGCGCTGCCCCGCTCGGAGGCCGACGGCGACGACCACAGGCCGGCGCGGGAGGGGTTCGCGAGCGTCCACCCGAACGAGATGCACGCCTGCGGCCACGACGCACACGCGGCGATCGGGATCGGCGTCGCTCGCGCAGTCCCCGAGACGGGGTTCGACGGCACGCTCCGCCTGTTCGTCCAGCCCGCCGAGGAGGGCGGCCGCGGGGGCTACCCGATGAGCCGGACCGACCTCCTCTCCGACGTCGACGCCCTCCTCGCCGTACACGTCGGTCTGGACCGCGAGACGGGAACCGTCGTCGCGGGCTACGAACGCCCGCTCTCGAACGCGAAACTCGACGTGGCCTTCTCGGGCGAGCCCGCCCACGCCGGCGGCGCGCCACAGGAGGGCCGGAACGCGATGCAGGCGCTCGCGGCCGCGGTACAGGGACTCTACGGCATCCCCCGACACGCCGAGGGCGCGACCCGGATCAACGTCGGGATGGTCGAGTCGCCGAACAACCAGAACGTGATCCCCGAGGACGCACGAATGCGCGTCGAGGTCCGCGGCGAGACCGCCGAGCTGAACGAGTACATGCTCGATCACGCCGAACGCATCGTCGGCGCCGCCGCCGAAATGCACGACTGCGAGGTCGAGACGTCGCTGTACGGGAAGACGACGAGCTTCGTCGCCGACGACGCGATGGTCGAGCGCGTGGCCGACGCGGCCGGATCGGTCTCCGGTGTCGAGACCGTCACCGAGCGTTCGGACTTCGGCGGAAGCGAGGACGCCTCGTACCTCATTCGCCGGGTGCAGGAGGGGGGCGGCGAGGCGACCTACGTGGGGATCGGCGCGAGCAACGTCGCCGGCCACCACACCGCCTACTTCGACGTCGACGAGGAGTGCATCCGTATCGGCGTCGACGTGATCACCGAGACGCTCCGGAGCTTCTCGTAGGACCGATACGCACATACGATTCGTCCCCCGACGTTACGGGGATGTTCGACCGCGAGCAGGTACTGTTCGTCACCGTCGCCATCGCCGTCTCCATCACGACGGTCTTTCCCTCGCTGCTGTTCGTCCGACTGGTGACGGGGGCCTCTCTCGCAGCTGCCCTCTGGATCGCGGTCCCCGGTTCGCTCGTCTTCGTCGCCGTCGTCGTCGTTCTCATGCTGCGAACCGAGGGGACGCTCATCCCACCGCTGGATTGAGACGTTCGCCCCACCCGTTCGGCTCACACCGCCTCTGCCTCGTTCGACTCTCCTCGATCACGACGACCCCGTTCGTGAAATCCCTCCGAACACGCTTTCTCCGTACCGCTGTCGTCGGTCTCCGTCTCGCCGATCTCCCCGGCCGTATCCTGCGGGGGGCACGCGAGCGCACCGAAGCGCTTCGCTCCGTACTCCTCGAGTGCGAGCCCTTCGAGCAGTTCGATCGCCTGCCATCGATCCGAGCTATCGTTCGTGGGTCCCGACCGCCACCGGTCGTTCCGGGTCCGTTTCTGTTGCTGCGCCGCCGCCCACTACCCTGTTCTCGTTGTCGGATCTCGGTGTGCTACGTCGGGGTTTCGTCCGTGCTGATCGGAGGCGTCCGACCGACGCGAATCGGGTTCACGGTCTCCCGGCGTCGGTGTGGAGTTCCCGACGAAACGTACGTTCTCCCCCGATAGAAACACGCCTCCGTGTGAGAACTCGGCTGATACGGTCAGTCGGCGTCGATCCACTACCTTCCGTTCGACGAGGACCGGAGCGATCCACGAACCGTCGTCTCCGGGTGAAGCACCTGGCGGGATTCCCGGTCGAGGTCGGCCACCACTCGTCCCGAATCCCTCGAAAGAGCAGCTGCGAACCGTTAACCCGGATCATCACAGTAGACCTATATGGGCGTGTCTCGAAGCTACTCACGGCACGGAGTCCGATGGGTCCCAACCTACCAACTCCGTGCCGATCTACTTCAGGGCACTCACGTCTCGAGCTGAGGCTCCGTCGTCGTGGGTGATCGCGCCGAACCGACGTACGCGTCGCCGTCGCTCTGACGCGGTCCTCGAGGAAAGCTACCGTCTTCCACCACCGATCACACCCTCAGTGCCTCGTCGGACGGTCGCTTCACACCGCGGCAGATCGGTACTCTCGGCGAGTTTCGGGACTCCGCGAGCCGTGCATCCAACCCCTTCTCGAAGCTGGGTCTCATTCGTAGGGCCAGTCGCCCGCGACCCGCATCGAGACGTCCAGCTCCTTCGCCTCTAGTTCCTCCCTGATCGAGTCGACAGAGCGCGATACGATCTCCGTACCCGGATCCGCGACCCGCTCGACGAGCGCCGTCGTCAGGATTGCGTGCTCGCGCACCGCCCGGGTATCCGTCTTGTCGAACGTATCCGCGAACGTGTGGCCGAAGCCGCGGCCCTCTCCGGTGACCGAGCGGACCTGTACCCCCGGAACCCCACGCCAGACGAACGGCCAGTGGTCGCTGTGGGGGTTCACCCCCGGGATCCGGTCGATCGGCTGGTCGTATTCGGAACCGACCTCCTCGAGTACCTCCGCGACGCCCTCGAACCCGCACGTCCGGACGGCCATGTCTCGCGCCCTGCCGGCACCGTCACAGTTGACGACGAGCTTTGTTCCTCCCAGATCGTGCTCGTCGGCGTAGGTCTGCGAGCCGATCAGGCCCAGTTCCTCAGCGCCGAAGCCGACCAGTCGTACCCGCGTCTCCAGGTCGGCTTCGATCCGGACGAGCGCCCGGGCGACCTCCGCGAGCACCGCCACGCCCGAGGCGTTGTCGAGCGCCCCCTCGCTGATGTCGTGGCCGTCGACGTGCGCCCCGACCAGGACCTCCTCCTCCGTAGCTGGACCCACTGTCCCGATCGTGTTCCGGGAGATCCCGTCACCGACGGTCACGTCGACGCTCACCCGGCCCTCGATCGACCCGACCCTGGCGTACTGGGCGAGGCGCTCGCCCTCCTCGGCACTGATCCCGACTGCGGGGAGCGGCCCCATCACGTCGGTACCGCCGCCGAGCGACCCGGTCGGCGGCAGACAGCCCGGGACGTGGTTCTGGTAGACGAAGGCGGCAGCACCGGCCTCGTACGCTCGGAAGTACTTCTCGCGGCGGTGCATCCAGCGGTGGTGACTCGGTGCGTCCGAGCGAGCGACGACGATCTTCCCCTCGAGATCCGACCGCTCGAACTCCTCCGGGAGGCCGTAACCGAGGTGGACGACCTCACCCTCTGCCTCGCCCGCCGGACTCCCCGGCAGCGAGATCACGTCGAACGCGCGTTCTCTCGGGACGTCGATCGAGAACCGCGAGGTACCACGCTCCCACCGGGGGATCTCGAACTCGTGGGCGTGTACGTCGCGTACCCCGCTCTCCTCGAACGCCTCCGCGAGGCGGTCGTGGCCCTCGCGCTCGCCCTCGCTCGCGGCGAGGCGGGCGCCGATCTCCGAGAGGTCGAACAGTAGGTCGCGTCCGAGCCGTGAGGTGTACGTCTCGCCGATCCAGTCGGTTCGATCCATGTGGGCCGCTCGCACAGGTCGCGTATAACGGCTGAGGTAGGAGCCAGATCGACCGGCAGCGGCCGGTTCTTATCGACGCCCACCGACCCGGTGCCATGACGGACGCCACGCTCGCGCTCGCGGGGGACGCCATCGTCACCCAACGCCTCCGGACCAGAGCCGATTCCGGACTCGACCGCCTCGTCGAAACGATCCGCGGGGCCGACGCCGCCGTCGCGAACCTCGAGGTGTTGCTCACCGACGGTGATGGGATCCCGGCCGCGCGCTCGGGCGGGACGTACATGGACGCTCCGTCCTGGGTCGCCGACGAACTCGTCTGGATGGGCTTCGACCTCCTCGCGGCCGCGACGAACCACGCCGGCGACCTCTCGCTACCCGGCATGGAGCTGACGATGCGGGCGCTGGACGAGCGGGCGATTCCCTACGCGGGACTGGGTGCGACCCTCGCTGCGGCGCGCGCACCTACCTACGCCGAACGGCCCTGTGGCCGGGTCGGTCTCGTTGCGGCCGCGACGAGTTTCGTCCCCGGAACCGAAGCCGGCCACCAGCGACCGGACTTGGGGGGTCGACCTGGAGTCTCGCCGCTACGCCTGGAGACGGCCTACGAGATCCCCGCCGAGACGTTCGACCTGGTGACCGACCTCGCCTCCGACCTCGGGCTCGAGGCGCCCCGTGAGCGCTACCGCGACCTCGGGTTCCCGGTCGACGGCGACGGTTCGGATGGCTTTCACTTTCCGAACCTCCGCGGCAAGGACGTCGTCTTCGAGGAGGCAGACGACTTCGGGATCCGTCGCGAGGTGAACGAGGAGGACCGAGACGCGGTCCTCGCGAGAGTCGAGGCTGCGAACAGGCAGGCGGACCTCGTCGTCGCGAGCCTCCACGTCCACGAGGGGGCCGAGGGTCACCGAAACGACCACTCGGTTCCGGCCTTCCTTGAACGCTTCGCCCACGACTGTGTCGACGCCGGCGCGGACGTCGTCTTCGGTCACGGGCCGCACGTCGTACGCGGAATCGAACTCTACGACGGAGCCCCGATCTGCTACAGCCTCGGGAACCTCGCGATGCAGAACGAGACGATCCCGACCCAGCCGGCCGAACTCTACGACCGCTACGACCTCTCCCACGACGCGCTCCCCGCCGACCTCTACGACGCCCGCACGGAGGGCGATGGTGAGCGGATCGGCTTTCTCGCCGACGAGTGGTTCTGGCTGAGCGTCGTTCCGATCTGTCGGTTCGAAGGTGGCGAGGTTGAGCGAATCGACCTCCACCCGATCGACCTCGGGTTCGAGGAGCCACGGTCGGGCCGGGGCTACCCTCGATACGCGGACGCGGAGACGGGTGAACGGATCGTCGAGCGGCTATCGGAACTCTCCGCCCCGTACGGTACGGAGGTCGGGTTCGAGGACTGGCGAGGGACGATTCGAATTTCGTAACCGGGCTACGTCTTTCGTATCGTTTCGGGGCGCTTATTACGACGAACGAACTCCCACCGAACGAATGAGCGACGAGCAGCGGACCATCCTGCTGATCGGGAGCGGGCCGATCCAGATCGGGCAGGCAGCGGAGTTCGACTACTCGGGTGCACAGGCCTGTCGTGCGCTCGCGGAAGAGGGCGTACGCGTCGTCCTGGTGAACTCGAACCCGGCGACGATCATGACCGACCCGGAGATGGCCGACCGGGTCTACATCGAGCCGATCACCACCGAGGCGATCGCCGAGATCATCCGAAAAGAGGAGCCCGACGGCGTCATCGCGGGTCTCGGCGGGCAAACGGGACTGAACGTCACCGCCGAGCTCGCCGAGGAGGGCGTCCTCGAGGAGTACGACGTCGAGATCATGGGCACCCCACTCGAGACGATCTACGCCACCGAGGACCGCGAACTCTTCCGACAGCGGATGGAGTCGATCGGCCAGCCGGTCCCCCAGTCGACGACCATCTCGCTGGACGAGGGCGAGTCCGTCACCGACTTCGACGAGGATGCGTTCCGGAGACGTGTCGAACGCGCCGTCGAGTCGGTCGGCGGACTTCCCGTCATCGCACGGACGACGTACACGCTCGGGGGGTCGGGATCGGGCGTCGTCGGCGAGATGGACGAGCTGGTCGAGCGGGTTCGTCGCGGTCTCAGACTCTCGCGCAACAACGAAGTGCTCGTCACCGAGTCGATCGCCGGCTGGATCGAACTCGAGTACGAGGTGATGCGCGACGCCGACGACTCCTGTATCATCATCTGCAACATGGAGAACGTCGACCCGATGGGGATTCATACCGGGGAGTCGACCGTCGTCACCCCGTCCCAGGTGATCCCCGACGACGGCCACCAGGAGATGCGCACGGCCGCGCTCGACGTCATCCGCGAACTCGGCATCCAGGGCGGGTGTAACATCCAGTTCGCCTGGCGCGAGGACGGTTCGCCGGGCGGGGAGTACAGGGTCGTCGAGGTGAACCCCAGGGTCTCCCGTTCGTCGGCGCTCGCCTCGAAGGCCACCGGCTACCCGATCGCCCGCGTGACGGCGAAAGTCGCGCTCGGGAAACGGCTCCACGAGATCGAGAACGAGATCACCGGCCAGACCACCGCGGCGTTCGAGCCAGCGATCGACTACGTCGTTACGAAGGTTCCCCGGTGGCCGAAGGACAAGTTCACCGACGTCGACTTCACGCTCGGTACGGCGATGAAGAGTACGGGAGAGGCGATGGCGATCGGTCGAACCTTCGAGGAGAGCCTGCTGAAGGCGCTCCGCTCGACGGAGTACGACCCGGCCGCGGACTGGGCCGAGGTGGGTGACGACGAACTTGAGTCGAGCTACCTCGAGGCGCCGACGCCGGATCGGCCCTACGCGATCTTCGAGGCGTTCGAACGCGGGTACTCGGTACCGGACGTCGCCTCGCTCACCGGCATCCACGAGTGGTATCTCGAACGGTACGCGAACGTGGCCGAGGCGACGCTCGCGGCCAGTGAGGGCGAGTTCGCCCCGGCGGCGGCGGTCGGGATGACGAACCGGGCGGTCGCGACCGTCGGCGGGACGGACGTCGAGGCGGTCGAATCGGTCGCCCCGTCCAGATCGTACAAACAGGTCGACACCTGTGCGGGCGAGTTCGCCGCCTCCACCCCCTACTACTACTCGACGCGCGACCTGGGTGACAGGTTGGGGAGGGACGAGGTCCAGGTCGACCGCGACGTCGAGAGCGTCGTCGTCGTCGGCGGCGGACCGATCCGGATCGGCCAGGGTGTCGAGTTCGACTACTGTGCGGTCCACGCGGTGCGCGCGCTGCGCGAGATGGGTATCGAGGCCCACGTCGTGAACAACAACCCGGAGACCGTCTCGACGGACTACGACACGAGCGATGGGCTGTTCTTCGAGCCGATCACCGCCGAGGAGGTCGCGGACGTGATCGAGGCGACCGGCGCGGACGGCGTGATGGTCCAGTTCGGCGGCCAGACCTCGGTGAACGTCGGCGAGCCGCTGCAAGAGGAGCTCGAGCGCCGTGACCTCGACTGTGCGGTGCTGGGGACAACCGTCGAGGCGATGGATCTCGCGGAGGACAGGGACCGGTTCAACGCGCTGATGGACGAACTGGGGATCGCGCAGCCGGAGGGTGCGACGGCGAGAAGCGAGCACGAGGCGCTCACCCTCGCCCACGACATCGGCTACCCCGTGCTCGTCCGGCCCTCCTACGTCCTCGGCGGGCGGGCGATGGAGATCGTCCACGACGACGAGGAACTCGAGACCTACATCGAGGAGGCGGTTCGCGTGAGCCCCGACAGACCGATCCTGATCGACGAATTCCTCCAGGGCGCGATCGAACTCGATGTCGACGCGGTCGCCGACGGCGAGGACGTGCTGATCGGTGGGATCATGGAGCACATCGAATCCGCAGGCGTTCACTCCGGGGACTCGGCGTGTCTGATCCCGCCGCGGTCGCTCGATGAGGAGACGCTCGCCCGGGTCCGCGAGGTGACCGAGGAGATCGCCCGCGGGCTACAGACGGTCGGTCTACTGAACGTCCAGCTAGCCGTAAAAGACGGCTCGGTTTACGTCCTGGAGGCGAACCCCCGCTCCTCGAGAACCGTGCCGTTCGTCTCGAAGGCGACGGGCGTGCCGATCGCGAAGCTCGCCGCACAAGTGATGGCGGGCGCGTCGCTCGCCGAACTCGACGTCGAGGAGGGGATCCCCGAGCACGTGAGCGTGAAGGAGGTGCTCCTGCCGTTCGACCGCCTCCCCGGAAGCGACCCGCGTCTCGGGCCGGAGATGAAGTCCACGGGCGAGGTGATGGGGACCGCCGAGAGCTTCGGGAAGGCCTACGACAAGGCCCAGGACGCGACCGGCAAGCCGATCCCGAAGGAGGGTACCGTCGCCGTCGACCTCTCGGCGTCGTCGTTCCCCGATCCAGGTACGGAAGAGGGCGAGGCGCTCGTCGCCCGGTTCGCCGAGCACTTCGCGTTCTCGGAGGCGGTCGACCTGGTGAGCGCCGCACGCGAGGGCAAGCTCGACCTGATCGTCTCGCGGGACCGCGACCTCCTCGAGGTCGCCGTCGAGGAGGAGATCACCTACTTCTCGACGCCGGCGAGCGCGCGTGCGGCGCTCGACGCGATCGAGGCCGCCGACGAGAATCCCTCGGTTCTGGCGGTGAGCGACCGGCCGCTCGTCGCCGGGACCTGGGGTCACACCTCGACGAACTCGTCGTAGAACTCCGCCGGGAGGTTCTCTCGCTCCCAGGCCGCTCGCTCCTCCTCGCCGAGCGCGCTCGCCCAGAGGGTGAGCAGCGTGACGAAAAAGGAGCCGCCGAACAGCAGGATCAACAGCGCGTCGACCAGCGGCGAGAGCGAGAGATCGAGGACGCCCGCACGAAGCTCTCCGGGTGCGGGGCCGAAGGCGAGCCACCGGCCGACGATCGGAGCGAGACCGGTGGTGAGGATCGGATAGAGCGTCGCGTCGAGGACCGGCCCGCCCCTCGCGAGGACGAACGCGCAGGCGAACGCCCCCCAGCAGGCCATCGCGCCGACGACTCCCGCCCAGCGGCGTGCGCCGTCGATCTGCGTGCCCGGCGCGAGCGCCTCGATCCCTCCGAAGAAGGCGACCGCGGCACCGAAGTAGCCGATCCAGAACGCGAGGACGCCAGCGCCGATCACGAGCGCGTGATCGAGACGGCGCTGGCCGACGAACCCGGCGAGGGCGGGCGTCTCCATACCCCGTCTCTCGACGTGAGCGAGTTGAACGTTCCGAGGACCGACCGCTATGCTTTTGTGATACGTCTTCGAGTGAGGCCCACGGGTGTGTAGTTCAGTCCGGAAGAACTCCTGAACTGAGGAGGAAGGTGGCGGGCGCGGCGCGCGACGCGCCCGACGAGGCGATGGGGCGTCGGTCAGGCGGCCCGAGGTTCGAGTCCTCGCGCACCCATTACCGTGCTCGCACGAGAACGGTCGGCGCTCACCACTCCGACCGATCGGTCCCGCCGTCGGTCCGACCCCGTTCTGCGGGGACCGAGGGTCCGAGGATCTGTGGGGAGTCGACGCCGGTGAGCACGACGCTCGCGCTGGCTCCCGTCGCGTCGTCGTCGATCGAGAGCCCCCAGATGACGTGCGCGTCGGCCCGGATCCTGGCTCGCAGCTCCTCGACCGCGTCATCGGCCTCTCGGAGACTCATCCCCGGGCCGAGGGTGAGGGTGAGCAGCGCGTTCGACGCGTCGCTCACGTCGGCGTCGAGGACCGGGGAACGGAGCGCGTCGACCACCGCCTCGCGAGCGGCGTCGCCGCCGCCCCCCTCGCCGAGCCCGAACATCGCGACCTCGCTCCCCGAGAGCGTCGTCCGGAGGTCGGCGAAATCGACGTTCATCGTCCCCGACGTCGAGAGCAGCCTCGCGACGCCGGTGACCGCGCCGGAGAGCACGCGGTCGCTCACCGAGAACGCCTCGCGCACCGAGAGCTCGCCCCGGAGCCCGAGGATCCGGTCGTTCGGGACGACGATCGTGGTGTCCGCGGCCGCACGGAGCCGTTCGAGACCGCGCTCGGCCGTCTCGGCTCGCACCCGTCCCTCCGCGGCGAACGGTGTCGAGACCACGGCGACGGTCACCGCTCCGAGGTCGCGCGCGATCCTCGCGACCACCGGGGCGCTCCCCGTCCCGGTCCCGCCGCCCATCCCCGCCGTGACGAACACCAGATCCGAGCCCTCGACCGCGTCACGGATCGCCTCCCTGCTCTCGGAGGCGGCGTCCTCGCCGACCCACTCGTTCGCACCGGCTCCCCGGCCGCGGGTCGACCGCGGGCCGAGGAGCACCTTCTCGTCGGCGTCCACGGAGAGCAGGTGCTGTGCGTCCGTGTTACACGCGACCCGGTGGAGGCCCGTCTCGCGCTCGATCTCGTCGACGCTGTTGCTGCCGGCCCCGCCACAGCCGACGACCGCCACGCTCGCCTCGCTCTCCGCGAGCCGGTCGCGAAGCCGCTCGTCGCCGTCCGGCATCGGTGCGAACTGCATGGCTCGCTAAACAGGTACGGTTCACTTACTTATTCGACCGGTAACGAAGCGATCGCTCGCCCATCCCGAGCTTAGGCGGTGGGAAAGACGGCTCAGTCGGCCGTGACTCGGCGTTCCGGCTCGGCGAGCGCGAGCACGTCGTCGAAGAAGTCGAGCGTGTCGTGGGGTCCCGGGTTCGCCTCGGGGTGGTACTGGCGGGTGATGACCCCCAGCTCCTCGCTCGCCAGTCCCTCGGGGGTGTCGTCGTTGACGTTCACCTGTGTCACGTCGAGGTCGCCCGGCTCCGAGACGGTGTAGCCGTGGTTCTGGGTGGTCATCACGACCCGACCGGTCGCGAGGTCGCGCACCGGCTGGTTCACCCCGCGGTGGCCGAAGGTCATCTTCTCGGTCTCGCCCCCGAGGGCGTTCGCGACGACCTGCTGGCCGAGACAGATGCCGGCGATCGGGCGCTCGCCGACGGACGCTTCGACGACCCGCTGTGCGTCGGTGAACGTCTCGGGGTCGCCCGGTCCGTTCGAGACGAAGACGACGTCGGGGTCGAGCGAAGCGATCTCCTCGGGAGCGGTGTCGTACGGCAGGACGTGAACGTCCGCGCCGCGGTCGGTGAGCGAACTCACGATCGAGCCCTTCGCCCCGCAGTCGATCAGCGCGACGTCGTACCGCCCGCCCCCTTCGACCGTCTTCGGCTCCGTTACGCTCACCTGCGCGCCGATCTCGGTGTGCTCGCTCATGTGCTTGCACTCCGCGAGTTCGGCACGAGCGGCCTCCTCGGACGCGTCGGGGCCGGCGGCGATCCCACACTTCATCGCGCCCGTGTCCCTGATCTCGGTCACGAGATCCCGCGTGTCGAGATGGTCGACCGCCGGGACGCCCTCGCTCTCGAGCCACTCCGACACGCTCTCGGTGAGTTCGAGCGCGACGACGGCACGGGGGTGGACGCGCTCGGACTCGAATCGCTCGGCTCGGACGCCGTAGTTCCCGATGAGTGGGTAGGCGAAGGTGAGCACCTGCTCCTCGTAGGAGGGGTCGGTGAGGCTCTCCTCGTAGCCGGTGTAGGCGGTCGTGAACACGAGTTCCCCGCGGGCGCGCCCCGGAGCACGGGCGCGCGCGGTGAGCACGCGACCGCCCGGAAGCGCCACGTAGGCGTCCGACATTACGAGATGCGTACGAATGTCGCGTGCATAAACCTTGCTTTCGAAGCTCGGTTACGAATTTCGTAATCGTGAAGTGACCCTCGTCCCTACCTCCTCCCCCCGATGGACGACCTCGACCGGCGGATCCTCGACGTGCTCCGACGCGACGCGCGGACGCCCTACACCGAGATCGCAGAGCGCGTCGGCACCAGCGAGGGGACGGTCAGGAACCGCGTCGACCGGATGGTAGACGAGGAGGTTATCGAACGGTTCACGGTCGCGACCCGGACCGGGAACGTGAAGGCGATGATCGAGGTGGGCGTGGCGGTCGATGTCGATACCACGGAGGTCTCCGAACGGATGGCCGACTGGGACGAGGTCGACTTCGTCTGGCAGGTCTCCGGCGAGAAGGACGTCGTCCTCGTCGCGGACGCGACCGATACCAGAGGACTGAATCAGCTCATCACGCAAGCCAGGGAGTGCGAGGAGGTCATCAGCACGAAGACGCGGCTGATCCTCGACGAACGGCTCGGGTGAAACGACTCGTCGGACAGCTCTCTTCGTTTCGACGTACCGGTCGTGCACCTGCTGTATCGGAACGGTGGACGGAGAGAGCGGATTCGGTACCGAACCGCCGTTCGTCTCACTTCCTCGACGACGAGACGGTTTCCATCACCGACTCACGAGTGAGGGGGATACTCCTCGAGCGCCGTCTCGTCCGGTTCGCAGCCCCAGCCGGGACCGTCGGGCAGCTGCAGGTTCCCGTCGCGGTACTCCGGGGTGGCGGTGAACAGTTCGTCGTCCCAGGGGAGCCGATCGACGTCGGTCTCCATGATGCGCAGATTGGGGATGGCCGCCGCCCAGTGCGCGTTCATACACGTGCCCAGGTGACCGTAGTAGTTGTGCGGCGCCACGTGTAGCTGGTGTGCATCGACCATGGACGCGATTTTCACCGTCTGCTGGACGCCGTTCCAGAGCGCGTCGATGATCACCACGTCCATCGCCCGTTCGCGCAGGAAGGGCACGAACGATTCGTGGGGAACCAACGCCTCACAGGAGGCGATAGGGTGGGGACTTCTCCGGCGTACGTCGGCCAGCGCTTCCGCGTTGGGCGAGTCGAGCTCGACCCAGAACAGGTCGACGTCTTCGAGTGCCTGCAGTGTGCGGATGTACCCTTCGGTCTTCATGTTGTAGTTCAGGTCGAGCAGAACGTCCACCTCCGGGCCCGCTCCCTCCCGGAGGGCCTCGAGGTACTCTCGTTGGGCTGCCAGCTGATCGTCTTCGATGGTCAGGGACGGGTGGAACGGATTGCCGAACCCCGGACGCCAGCCCGTCGGTTCGTCGCTGCGGAAGTCAAAGAGGTTGGTTTTGAGGGCAGAGAACTGGCTGTCACGCACCTCCTCACCGAGAGCGACGACGTCCTCGAGAGTCTCTATCGGCTCGTACCACTCGGGTCGGGTGATACGATAGGTGCCACAGTGTGACCAGTACACCGGTATCTCCTCGCGGATCGCTCCACCCAGCAGGTCCACGCAGGGAACGCCGAGTTCTTTCGCCTTCGCATCGAGCAGCGCGTTCTCGATGGCCCCGACTGCCATAGCACCGACGCCGGTGTACGACTGGCGCACCTCCGGGATAAGGCGTGCTCTGATACGTTCGATCGCATCCACTGACTCACCGACCACTATCGGGGCCATATCCTCGACGACCGTGGTGATACCGGTGGCACCCAGGTTTTCGTCGTACTCGCTCCAGCCGACGACCCCGTCGTCGGTACTGATGCGGACGAAGTGGTAGTCGCGCCACCCCGCGTCGCTGTGTCGCGTCTCGAGGGACTGGATCGTACCCATGCTGCGCATCGATGACGAGTGGTACCATAACAATACTACTTACTCAATCTGAATCGAATAGCGCCAAAAAAAACCAGACGGGTTGGATTTCTTTTGAGGGGACTCCCGTTCGACTGGAAATACTGCTCGCTGAATAGATCGTCCGTAGTTCGTAGTCCGGTGCCTACCAGGCATCAGTCGAGTCGGAGTACCGGTCTGTGAGTCTCTCGCGAGCTCCTCGAAACGGACACGGCTTCGGCAGGGAAGGGATACGCACGTCACCTCATTCGGACGAGATCTGACGGCCGAAAGGGGAGCCTACGGTCGAACTCGACGACCGGTCCCAGGGATCGTTCCCGACTTAGGCGGCTCGTAGCTACAACCCGGTAGACCAACCGAGAGACGATGACCGATCACCCTGCGGGGGAGTTCGTCTGGACGGCCGACGTCGGCGTCTTCACCTGTCCCGGCTGTGCGGCGACGGCGCTCGCCGCCGCGATCGAGTACGACGACCTGGGCTACCCGATCTGTCCCGCCTGCGGCGTCCGCGACCGTGCGATGGACCTGGGACCGTTCGAGGGGATAACGCTCGGCTGACGCGATCCGAAGGGTGTTTGACCCCGCCCGCCGAAGCGGGCCCTATGAGCGCCACGGATAGCGCGGAGAGCCACGAGAACGCGAGACAGGAGGTCGTCGCCGTCGACGAAGAGGACGAGGAACAGGGAGTCGTCAACCGGCTCGACGCTCACACCGGCGACGGGATCCGCCACCGGGCGTTCACTTCGCTCGTCTTCGACCACGACGGGCGGATCCTGCTGGCCCAGCGAAGCCCCGACAAGCGCCTCTGGGACACCTGCTGGGACGGCACCGTCGCCTCCCACCCCGATCCGGGACAGAGCCAGGAGGAGGCGACGAGACAGCGCCTCGAGGAGGAACTCGGGATCTCGCCTTCCCAGTACACCGACCTCCGGGTGACGGACAAGTTCGAGTACAAACGATACTACGGTCGTGACGGCGTCGAACACGAGGTCTGTGCGGTGCTCAAGCTAACGCTCGACGACACGGCGCTCGACCCGGACGAGGCCGAGGTCGCGGGCCTGCTCTGGGCGCCGTACGACCGGCTCTACGACCACCCGCGGTGGTACCGCCAGCTCCGTCTCTGTCCCTGGTTCGAGATCGCGATGCGCCGGGACTTCGAGTAGCCCGCGACCCACGCGACGAACGTTTTTCTCCCCGCTCTTCCTCTGACGGACGATGGCCACGATCGCCGACTTCAGTATCGCCGCCGAGGACTTCGCGCTCTCGCACACGATCGAGTCGGCCCCGGACGTCTCCTTCGACGTCGTCCGTCTCGTCGCGCACGACGACGATCGTGTCTTCCCGTTGCTGTGGGTCTACGCCGACGCGTTCGACGCGGTCGAGGACGCGATGGTCGAGGACACGACCGTCGATGACGTCGAACTGCTGACCGACCTCGACGGCGAGCGACTCTACCGGATGGAGTGGACCGACCGGGTCGACCTCGTGATCTACGTGCTCGTCGATCACGATGGGACGATCCTGAACGCCGCGACGCAGGACGGTCGTTGGCACCTCCGGGTGCTCTTTCCGACGCGGGAGGCGCTCTCTGCGACCTACGAGTTCTGTCGGGAGAGCGCGTTCAACGTCGAGGTCGGGGCGATCTACGAGATGGACGACTCCCAGAGCAGCCGGTACGGGCTGACCGACGACCAGTACGAGACGCTCAGACTCGCGCTCGAGGCCGGCTACTACGACGTCCCCCGGTCGACGACGATGGACGAACTCGCCTCGGAGATCGGCATCAGCCACCAGTCGCTCTCCGAACGCCTCCGGCGTGCCCACCGAAACGTCCTGGAGTACGTGATCGCCCCGGGGTTCGAGAACTGATCGAGATCCGTCGAGTGCGGCCGATGGCGCTCTTCGGTCGAGTTACGTCCGTTTCCAACCTTCGGAAGTAGTGAGGGTGAAGTAGGTGGACCTCCTGACCCGGTGCATGTGCGAGGGTCCCCGCGACGTCGACGCCGACCGCCGTCGGCTGCTCGCCTCGGTGGCAGGCGTGGCACTCTCCGGTGCGCTCGCGGGCTGTTCGAGCGAGGAGGCCGAGGAACCGGACGGGACCGACGGGGGAGAGAGCGACGACGGCGCGGACGGGGGGAACCCGAGGCCGACGGACACACCCCCGGAAACGGACGAAGGGGGCGAGGGGGGCGAGGAGACTCCGGCGGAGACGCCGGAGTCCGTCGGGCCGTGGATCGAGATCGTGGAGGTCCGCTTCGGCGACCGGGAGATCATCGAGGGTGAGGCGATCGAGGTCGCGGTCGACGTCGAGAACGAGGGCGACGAGACGGGGATCCACACCGTCGAACTGACCGCCGACGGCGAGGTCGTCCGGGCCGAGGACGTCCGGGTCGAGCCCGAGGAACGCGAGACGGTGACGTTCCGCCTCACGATCACCTCCCCGGGGGAGTACGAGGTGGGCGCCGGCGACGAGACCGTAACGGTCCTCGTCGAGCCCGAACCACCCGAGTTCGAGGTACGCGAGGCGACCGTCGAGACCGAGACGAGTACGGGAGAGCCCGTCGAGGCGCGAACGACCGTCGACAACACCGGGGGGCCGGGAACGTTCGAGGCCGAGTTCCTGATCGACGGCGAGGTGGTCGACGAGATCGCGGTCGACGTCGACCGCGAGAGCGAGGAGACGGTGACGTTCACCCACTCGTTCGACGAACGGGGGCGCTACGAGGTCGGGGTCGCGGGCGAGGACGCGGGAACGGTCGCGGTCGAGGGCTGTGAGACGCTCGTCGCCGAGACCGAGACGGTCGGCTGGAGAGAGTCGCTGCGCTACGCGATCGAGTTCGAGGAGGAGGGCTCGGTCTCGATCGATATCGAAACCGACACCGGCCGTGCTCCCACGCTCACGATCACCGACCCCTCCGGCGAGGCGATCGTCGACGGTCGCCGCGAGGAGCGTCTCGACGGCGAGTTCGGGACCGGCCCCGGGGAGTACGACCTCTTACTGGAGAACACCGCGACCTTCCCCTTCTCCGACGGCCGGTGGGTGATCGGGATCGAGGCCTGCTCGGTCGGCGCGGTCGCCCGGACGAACTGACCCCGGGGCGGAGGGGTATATTTATCCCACCGCTGGGTCATGACTCATCCGATATGGGATCGTACACGCGGAGGACCGTCGTCGGTGGTGGACTGAGCGTCGTCGCGCTCGGTGGCGTGGGTGTCACGGTGAGCGGGGAGGGCGCCGACTCGGAGGAGGGTGGAGGCGACGAGAGTGGAGACGAGGAAGGGGCAGTGGCGTCGCGGGTTCGCGTCGCCCACTTCGCGCCGGACGTCCGATCGATCGAGGTGAGCGTCGGCGAGGACCACCGCCTCGAACTGGAGCGGTTCTCGATCCGCTCGACCGACGAGGAGATCGAGCCCGGAACGCACCGACTCTCGATCGAGGGAGAGGAGGGGCTGCTCGTCGAGGAAAAGATAGACGTCGGGGACGGGCCGCTCACGGTCGTGGTGCTCGGCGAGGCGTGTGCCGTCGGCGACCGGGCGCTCTCGGCGCTCCGAATCGAGGACGACCACCGGCCGACACCGGAGGGCCTCGCGCGAATCCAGGGCGTCCACGCGTCGCCCGACGCCCCGACCGTCGACGTGACGCTCGGGGAGGAGACGATCATCTCCTCGCTCGAGTTCGGCGATCACCGGACGATCGAGCTCCCGCCGGGCGAGGCGACGATCGAGGTTCACGCGGCCGAGGGTGATGGCGCCGGCGAGTCACTCGGTCGGTTCTCGATCGAACCGGAGGCGGGTCGCGTCTACTCGGCGTTCGGTGTCGGTTACGTCGATCCGGAGAGCGCACCCGAGGAGGCTGACGGCCCCTCCTTCGCGCTCGCGATCAGCGAGGACGCTGCGCCCGGCGAGGCCGAGTAGCCCTACTCGTCGTCGACCGGTGTCCTGAGGTCGACGCCGGAGTCGTCGTCCGCTTCGTCGTCTCCGTTCTCACCGTCGTCTTCGCTCTCGTCCCCGTCGCCCGCTTCGTCGTCCGCTTGGTCGGCGCTTCCCTCCGCGTTCTCGTCGTCCGACCCGTCTCCTTCGTCGTCCGGCGCCTGGTCGTCGTTCGGCTCTCCGTCGTCGTCCGCTTCCTCGACGCCGTCGCTACCCTCCTCGTCGCTCGCTTCCGACGTTCCTCCCCCGGGGTCGTCGTCCCCGTCGTCCTCAGCCGGTGCGGCTGTCTCGTCGTCGTCCCCGTCGTTACCCTCCGTACCGGGGAGCACCTCGTCCACAGCATCCGCGTCGCCGTCTGACAGCCCCGGAATCTCGGTCTGGAGGTCGTCGCCGCCGAAGAGACCGGCGGCGACCGCGCCGCCCGCGAGGACCGTCGCGGCGACGAACAGGACGATGCCGACGCGGACGGCGGGCGAGCCCTCGGAGGCGCCTCGCCCGGGCCAGTCGCGCCGTCCGCCGAGCGTGACGAACCAGAGCCCGATGAGGCCGATCCAGTAGGCGATCATCGTCGGGATGGCGACGAGGAACATCGTGAGCACGCCGACCGGGGTGAAGACGCCGGCGATCGCGAAGACGGCGATGGTGACCTCGCGCCAGCGCTCTCTGAGCCCCTCGTACGAGGCGACCCGGCCGCGGTAGAGCATCCACATCGCCATCGGAACGCAGGCGAGCAGCCCCACCCCGACCGTGGTGTACATCACGAGCCAGGCGAAGCTCTCGATCCGATACGAGATGATCATCTCCGCGTTGACCGCGTCGGCCACGAGGAACCACATCACCCCGGGGGCGATGTAGAGGTAGCCGATCATCGTACCGAGGACGAACGCGACGAGCATCGCGGTGGACCACGTGAAGAGAACGCTCCGGTGGCCCTTCGCGAGCCCGCGGTCGCGCAGCGCCGGCCAGGCGTAGTAGAGCACCAGTGGGAGGGTGGCGACGGCCGCCGCGAGCGTGCTCAGCTTGATCATGAAGATGAGCACCTCGACCGGGTGGAGGTTGATGATGTTCAGGTCATCGGCGCCGATGGCGGCGTCGGGGATCCGGTCGACGAAGTCCTCCTGGAGGTAGCCGAGGCCGCCGTAGTAGAGCGCGGTGAACGCGAGCGCGAGGACGACCCCGAAGACGGCGGCGATGATGAACCCCCGCGTCCGGAGCGTCCCGAGGATGAACTTGATGTCGTAGATGTATCCGCCGATGTCGTCCTCGTCGCGTTCCTCGGAGAACGACGCGAGCATACCCGTGGCGGTGCCCTCCACGACGCCCGGTTCCTCACCGGTCTCTGTCGGTGCCCCTTCGGTCCCGGCCTCGGCGTCCACTGCCTCCCCTTCGCCGCCCTCCTCGCCCTCGTGGGCGGCGTCGAACCGGTCGAAGATCGCCTGCGCCTTTCCCGGCCGATCCGACTCCATCGCCTCGCGGGCGAGCGCGAGCGCCTCGTCCTCGCCCAGCTCGACGAACGCCGCCTCGGGGGCGGCCCTGATCCCGTCCTCGTCCAAATCGGAGAGGTCGATCGCCGTCGGGTCGCCGAAATCACCGGGTGAGGAGAGCGCGGCGGCGTTCACCGCACGGTAGAGCGTGAGGAGCGTCGTGAGCACGAGCGCCGCGAGGAAGACGAGCACGCCGAGGACCACGAGCGTCTCGGTCCGCGGGAGGCCGAAGAGCGCTTCGGCGGGCAGGAAACCGGCGGGTCGGTAGGCCCCGGGAACGAGCGGGAAGACGGTCCGCTCGATCGCGGTACCGAGGCCGCTCTCGATCGCCATGACGACGGCCGCAGCGGCGAGGAGGGGGACCGCGAGCAGGACGTTCCAGCGCGAGCGCAGTTCCTCGCGGACGCTCACGTCGGAGGCGCCGCGTTTGACGTTGACGATCGTGCGGGTGAGCGCGAGGCTCGCGCCGTAGAGCAGGACTAACGGTGCGGCCCATAGCACCTGCGAGATCGGGTCCGGCGGGGAGAAGAGCGCCCCGAAGGCGAAGATACCGACGACCGCGTAGCGCCACTTGTCCCTGAACGTCTCGTAGGGGACGATCTCGGCGTAAGCGAGCGTGCTCATCACGAGCGGGAGCTGGGCCGCCAGCCCGAACGAGATCGTGAGCAGGACGAGGAACTCGGTCCACATGACGATCGACCAGTGGGGTTCGACGCCCGCGCCGATCGAGATCTCGGCGAGGAAACGGAAGATGAGCGGAAAGAAGAAGGCGTAGGCGTAGGCGACGCCGGCGACGAACAGGAGTGCGGAGATGCTCGCGATCCCGGCGATCTTCCAGCGGGCGATCGGCGCCTCGGGCATCAGCCCGCGGGCGCGGAGCTCGTGGCGGGCGAAGTAGAGAAGCGGCGGGATCGAGATGATGACCCCGACGACGATCCCGATCTTCGCCTGGAGCAGTATCACCTCGAACGGCGTCGTGACGATGATCTCGACCCGATCGAGCACCTCGGGCGCCATCTGCGAGGTCGTCACGCCGTAGAGCCAGTCCCAGAGGAAGGCCCTGAGCGACCAGAACGTGCCCAGAAAGCCGATGACGAAGACGATGAAGACCTTCTGGAGATGCGTCTGGATCGTCGAGAGCACCGCGCCGATGGACTCCTTCCCGCTGTTGAACGCGCGGGCGGTGTCCTCGTCGACGATGGACATCTACCGGGGGTAGCCCGCTCGCGATTATCAATCTTCTCTCATCGGTCTCCGCCGGTCGATAAATAAAGCCTATAACGACGTGGCGGCCTACGGCGTAGTAGATGGGCGAGGACTCCGAGCCGCGAGAGGACGCTGGGTCGGCGGCGCCCGACGGGGGGACCGCCAGCGACGGCGACGCGCCGGAGTCAGGGATTGGAGGATATGAGGACGCGGAGGCGGCGGCCGCGGCGGCGGTTTCCCGTCTCGACGCCGAGGAGTCGTCGGGCGGGGACGTCGGGACCGGCACGGGGGCGACCGGGGACGCGTCGGCCGGGTCGGATTCAGTGGGAACGCAAGCGGAACCGACGGGTATCGAGGCTCCGGAGCCGGAGTTCGAGGACGCGGAGGCGGCGGCCGCGGCGGCGGTTTCCCGTCTCGACGCCGAGGAGTCCGAACTCGACGAGGAGGGATCGAAACTCGGCGACGAGGCGGGCGACGAGGAAATCGACGCCGAGGACGATACGACCGACCCGTACATCGTCGAGGAGGACGACGACACCGGCGGGGTCGGCGGGATCACGGGCCCCGACTACGACCAGGAGATGCCGCTGGCCGACCACATCGAGGAGATGGTCAAGCGGCTGGCCGTCGTCATCGTCGTCGCCGGCTCCGTCAGCATCTTCATCCTCCCGTTCGCGGTCGACATCATCACGTTCCTCTGGTACTCGTATCTCCCGTCGGGCGAGCCACCCCGGCTCTACGGCCCGCTCGAACTCTTGCTCGCCCGGCTGAAGGTGGCGAGCCTCGGTGGGCTGTTGATCGCGCTCCCGGTCGCGGTCTATCAGACCTACCGGTTCATGCGACCCGGGCTCTACCCCAACGAGCGGAAGTACTATCTCGCGTCGGTACCGATCAGCCTGATCCTAGGGATCTGTGGCGTGCTCTTCGCGTACTTCGTGATCCTGCCGGCGATCTTCACCTACTTCTACACCTACTCGCAGGACGCCGGTGAGATCGCGTTCGCGCTCGCGGAGACGTTCGACCTGATGCTCATCCTGATGGCGTATCTCGCGATCATCTTCCAGATCCCGCTTTTGATCATGCTCGCGATCATGATGGGGCTCACGACGAGACAGTGGCTCCAGGACAAACGCCTCTACTTCTGGGCCGCGTTCCTCGGGATCGCGTTCATCTCGAACCCCGACCCGACCGGGATGGCCCCGTTCCTGATCACGGTGACGATGATCGGGCTCTACGAGGGGACGCTGCTCATCCTGAAGTGGGTCGGGCGGTAGGGAAGCAGGAACCACGACGAGGGACGGCTTCGCTCACATCGTTCTAGTGGTTCGAGTGACGTCGTCACGGCCACCGTTCGAAAGATCCGCTACTGGACGCTGAGTTCGTCGTCGGCCTCGACGTGGTCTCTATCCCACCGGAGCGTGAACGTCGCGCTCTGTTCGTCGCCCTCTAAGAGCCCGGAATCGGTGTCGACCGAGACGTCAAACGCGAGCGTCTCCGGTGGGTTGATCGTCGCGCTATCGTTACCAGCGACGACGGTGATCTTCCTGTCCGCGCCCGCATCGGTTCGCTCGTCCGATCCGGCGACATCGGGAGACCGGTCGGGCTCGCCGATCGCACCGGTCTCACCGGTCGAACCGGCCGCACCTGATACGCCCGTGTCGAGCTTCTCGGCGAACTCACGGAGATACTGTGCGATCTCTGCTCTGGTCTTCTCGTGCGTGGCATCGAGCTTCGCCATACCCGCCTCGTCGTCGTCGACGGCCATAACTGCACGACCGGCGATCGCCTGCGGATCAGCCCGACCAGATCCCCTCTTCCCGATCCAGCCAGCTCACGAGCAGGACGTGCGGGGCCGTGAGGGTCGCGACGAACACCAGGTAGAGCGCGACGAGATCCGCTACCGCCACCGGCGTCGCGGGGACCAGCGCGGCGAGCCCGAGGAGGAAGACGAACGAGAGCGCCGTGAGCGGTGCTGCGTCTCGGGCGAAGCGCGAGAGCGCCGGGAGCGTGAGCCCCGCCGAGAACGACCGTTTCGACTCGGGATCCAAGAGCGCGACACGCGTGACGTGGCGAAGCGAGTGCCAGACACAGAAGTAGAGGCCGACGGCGAGCACCGGCGGAACCACGGCGAAGAACGCGAGGAGCCCGACGATATCCCCGGCGTCGACCCGCCAGGCCCGCGTCCCGCCGGCCCGCCGGTAGCCCAGTCCAAGGTGGGCGAGGGCGAGGAGGGTGAGGACGCCCGCGACGACCAGTCGGCCTTCGGGGGTGAACGCGGGCACGAGCGTCTCTGCCGCGGCGGGATCGAACAGGCCGATCAACGTCCCCGCGACGAAGGCGTACTGGTCGGGGAAGGCGACGAGCGGGACGAGCATCGGCATCGAGCCGCGGACCGCTGCGGCGAGGACGCGTTGTACGGTCGTCCGCAGGTGAGTGGTGCCGTAGAGCGCGACGAGCGGGTAGACGTCGCCCTGACCCCAGTGGGCGAGCGCGAGTGCGACGAAGAGGACGAACGCGAGCGCTGGCGCGAAGAACCAGACGGCGAGGAACGCGAGGCCGACGAGGAGGTAGACGAGGCCGACGATCGCGAGCCAGCGGACGGTGAGTGCCTCGCCCCGAACGCGCGGGAGCAGGAGGTGGTCGACCGCGCCGTGGAGGAGCCCCAGGAGCAGGACGCTCGCGACGAGCGGGAGGTACTGGTAGACGAGCGGGAGCTCCGCGCCGAGGACGAAGGGGACGGCGGCGACGGCGAGGACGGCCCAGCCCGGGTAGAGCGTGAGTCGCCGGGCGGTCGGGAGCGCGGAGGCGCTCGAGGACGTTACGGCCACAGGCCGGTTACCCCGGCGCGGACGAGGTCCACCGACCGGGAGACGTCCGGCTCCCACCGCTCGAGCGTCCACAGGTAGAGGACGATACCCTGGACCACGAAGACGTTGGTGACGAGAAAGAAGAGCGCCTCCTCGACGGGCAAGCCCAGCAGGGAGAGCCCGACGGTGTGAGTGTCCGAGATCACCCAGATCCCGAGGCCGATGGCGATCCGGTCGATCGCCCAGAGGTAGAGCGTCGGGAGGGCGATGGCGAGCGCCACCGACCTGCGCACCGCCCAGAGGTAGGGCCAGCCGAAGCCCCACTGGATCGCGAGGATCGGGCCCGCCCACACGAGGATCGCACCCATGTAGAACGTGGGGGTGTTTGCGAGGAGGACGAGGCCGACGCCCCCCACCGCGAGGCCGGCGAGGACGCCGATCGCACGGGTGCGGCCCCCGATCCGGAGCGAGCGCTCTCTGACCTCGGGGAACTGAAAGAGGACGAGCGCCGTGAGGATCGGCTGGAGCACGAAGAAGAGGTACTCCTCGATCGGGGCGTACCAGACGGTGAACAGCGTCGTCCCCTCGCCGTACCACCAGACGCCCTCCGCGATCAGGAGGTTGTCCCACGGCGTCGTGTAGGTGACCGCGAGGACGAGGATGACCGCGAGCCCCGAGAGCGGCCCGCGACCCCACCAGACCCCCTCGCGTCGGAACGTGAGCGCGAGCACCAGCGCGATCGGTGGGAGGACGAACAGCAGGTGGAACTGGAGGTAGGTGAGCGGGGGACTCATCGAGGACGGTCGGCGAACCCGGTCTCTGTGGGGTGCGATCGGGGGATGGGGGAGGCGTCGTCCCGCGAGAGAGGATAATCCACCATACCCTTCGTAGGTGCGGCGCGGGTTTAGCGGTGTGACCGAACTAGTCAGGACCGTCGAAGAAGCCGGCGAGGAGCTTTCGCTGTGCGGAGCGGAGGTGCTGGTGGAACGTCTGTCTCGCGATGTCCATCGAGGTGGCGAGGTCGCTGCCGTCGACCGGCCGGGGCCAGTCGAAGTAGCCGCTCCGGTAGGCGGTTTCGAGCGCCACTAGCTGCCTGTCGGTGAGCGTCCCGCGAACCGAGGCGACGACGTCGAGCAGGCCCGTCGCGTCGGTGTGCGCACAGAGCACGCCGTAGTCGATCGTCCCGTCGGTGAGCGGAACGATCGCGACAGTCGAGTCCCCGGTCGGCTCGGCGGCGACGTTCGGGTCGCCCCCGGTGACCGTCTCGACGCTCGCGCTCTCGATCGCCCGACGGACCGGTCCCGCGTGCTCGAGTCCGGATTCCTGGGCTGCGGCCAGCGCCGCCGGGTCCCCGGCGGTCTCCCTGAGCCGGAGGCTCCCGCGCTCGGAGAGTACCCCGGCGATCCACGCCGCGCGATAGCCCTCCGTGTTCGCGATCTCGGCACAGACTTCGCGTTCGATCTCCTCCCGATCGGCCGCCCCGACGAGCGTCCGCACCACGTCGTCGAGAAGCCCGTCGATCCGCGAGACCAGCCGATCGAGCGCCTTTCGCTCCTCGTAGAGCGCCTCGGTCCGCCGTTCGAGCTCCCGTTCGGCGCGCTTTCGCTCCGAGACGTCGGTCTGGAAGCCGACGAAGTTCGCGAGTTCGCCGTGCTCGTCGTAGATCGGCGAGATCTCCACCCGGTTCCAGAACGAGGTGCCGTCCTCGCGGTAGTTGAGTAACTCGACGGCGACCGGCTCCTCCGAGTCGATCGCGTCTCGCATCCGCCGGGTCGCCTTCCAGATCCTCGTCTTCGTCCTGCCCAACGCCGCGCTGATCGGCTTCCGCGAGGGCATGATCGAAGAGTACCAGCCCGAGCTCACCGTACCCCTGTACCCCTGGACCCAGCTGTTCGGAATCGCGAGCGGGCTGGTCGTACTTGCCCGGATGGCACTCGTTCCCGTTCGCGGACGCGATGGGGATCGTCCTGCTCTCGCTCGCCTGGTACATGCCGTACACCGGCTGGTCGAGGCCGTCGACTGCACGGCGGTGATGGTCCAGACCGGGGAGGGCAACCGGGGTGGGCTAGTGAAACGGCTCGTACTCGACCGGCTGTTCGGGTGAGTGAGACGCTCTTTTCGGGTGGGGACGCGTCTCAGACGTAGACGAACCAGTCGTTGTACTGGTCGGTGCGCCGCTCGACGATATCGAAGAACGTCGACTGGATCTCCTCGGTGACCGGCCCCCTCGACCCGGAGCCGATCTCGACGTTGTCGACCTGCCGGATCGGTGTTATCTCCGCCGCCGTGCCCGTGAAGAACAGCTCGTCGGCGGTGTAGAGCTCGCCGCGGGAGATCGTCGCCTGATCGTAGACGGTGTAGCCCATGTCGCGGGCGATCGTGATGACGCTGTCTCTGGTGACGCCGTCGAGGATGCTCTGGGAGAGCCCGGGGGTGTAGATCTCGCCGTCGCGCACGAGGAAGAGGTTCTCGCCGGGGCCCTCCGCGACCTGGCCCTCCTTGTTGAGCACGATCGCCTCGACGTAGCCGTGACTCCTGGCCTCCTCGCCCGCGAGCAGGCTGTTGACGTAGGTCCCCGTCGTCTTCGCCGTCGTCGGCATCTGACTGGAGTGGTACTTCCGCCAGGAGGAGATTTTCACCTTCACACCGTTTTCGAGGGCGTCCTCGCCGAGATACGTCCCCCACGGCCAGGCGGCGACGATCACCTGCACCGGACAGTCACCGGGGCTCACTCCGAGGCTGTTGTAACCGTAGAAGGCGAGCGGGCGGATGTAACAGGACTGGAGGTCCTGTCTCCGGATCAGCTCGACGGTCGCCTCGCGGAGTTCTTCCTCACCGAACGGGATCTCCATGCCGTAAGGCTGACCCGACCGGAAGAAGCGTTCGGCGTGTTTGTTCCACCGGAAGATCGCCGGCCCCTCGCGGGTGTCGTAACACCTGATCCCCTCGAAGATCCCGGTACCGTAGTGGAGCGCGTGACTGAGTACGTGGACCTGGGCGTCGTCCCAGTCGACGAACTCCCCGTCCATCCAGATCGTGTCGACGTCCATCTCGTCGAAGCCCATACCCGCCCATCGTAACCGGTGCTAATGAGTGTACGCGGTTCGGTGCGGGGCGGCAGGGTTCGAGCTACCCGAGCCGCGAGAGCATCTCGCTCCCCTCGAGGTACGGCAGGTCGTAGCGCCGGGCGTACGCCCGCGCGTCGGCCGGTGAGAGCGCGACGCCGCTCTCGTCGTCGAGCATCTCACAGACGACGGCAGCGGGGGGGAGCCCCGCGGCCTCCGCGAGCGCGATCCCGAACTCGGTGTGGCCCTCGCGCTCGCCGAGCAGGCCGTCGGCCGCCCGCAGCAGGTGGACGTGCCCCGGCGCGCGGAACGCACGGGCGAACAGCTCGGGATCGGGCTCGCTGGCCGCCCGCGAGAGCGCGCGGATCGTTCTGGAGCGGTCGACGTCGGTGATCCCGGTCCTCGTCTCTCTGTGGTTCACCGTCAGCGAGAACGACGAGCGGTCGTCGTAGGCCAACTCGTGTCCGTTCGCTGTCGGGTGGTCGATCTCCTCCTGGACGAACGGCAGGTCGAGCGCCTCACAGACCGGTGCCGAGAGCGCGACGCAGACCAGCCCGCCCGCGTCGTTTCGCATCCGTGCGACGGCGTCGGGGCTCACCGCCTCCGCTGGGTAGATCAGGTCCGTCTCGCCCTCCCGGTCGTCCGCGTCGTGGATCAGCACCGGAGAGCCCGAACGGAAGGCGGCGACCGCCCTATCGACCGGTGTCGCGTCGCTCTCCCCTCTCCCCTCGCTCGCTCCCGCGTCGGCCGCTGTGTGCTGGGTCATGCCTCCTCCACGTGGATCGTCACCCGGTCGCCGTCGGCGAGGCCGAGATCCTCGCGCAGTCTCACCGGGGCGATCAACTCCAGCTGGTCCTCGTCGTGGTGGGTACGTTCGGGCGCGATCACGTGCGCGCCGTCGTACGTCTCCCCGCCACACTCGACCCGTCCGGGGTAGCAGACACACGGACCGTACGTCCGCTCGTCGTCCTCCCAGCCGTCGATGTGGACCGGCTCGAACGACTCCATCGCCCCCCGCCTGCGGACGCTTTCGGTTCCTAGCTCGACGTTCAGCGTCCCCGGGAACGGCGCGTAGCCCAGTCGCTCCTCGAACTGGGTCATGTAGCCCGGAAGCGAGATGTAGTGTTTCCCCTCGCCCATCCCCCCGGTGACCTCTCCTCTGAGATCGACGCTCGAACGCCCCTCGAACAGCGTCCGGTAGGACTCGTACTCGCGTCGGAGTTCGCGTTCGCCGGCCGCCGTGATCGAGACCCACTGGCCGTCGGCGACCGTCTCGCGCTCGATCAGTCCCGCGTCGTCGAGCCCCTGGAGCCGGCGCGAGGCCGTCTGGTTCGAGGCGTCGAGTCTCGACGCGAGGTTCGAACAGGAGACTTTCACCTCGCCGTCGAGCCCGCCGTCGAGTCCCAGGAGCCGCAGCGTCGCGACCTCGTCGGCTCCCACCGCCGTGACCGCCGTCTTCGACATACTCCGCGATTGCATCCCGTTCGTGATAAGCGTACCGAATACGGTATCCATCACGAAAACGTGATGGGTGGTCGCGCGAGCCTCGGAACCGTCCCGGCTCCGAGACGTATCCCGGGATGAGAGCGCCGTCGGTTCACCGGGCCACGACCGGATCGCGCGCCCAGAACGTGCTCTCTTTCTTCAGCTCCGGCACCCAGGTATCGGCGGTCTTCGAGAGCAGTGCGACCCGCGAGGCGGGTACGCCCTTCAGCTCCGAGTGCTCGGGCATGTGTTCGGCGACGTCTTCCGTGAACGCCATCACCTCGTCGTGCGTCGGCATCGCGGTTCGGTCGAGCCGGCCCCGCGAGTGACCGATGTGCATGTACGCCTTCAGCTCGACGAAATCGGGCTTCGCCCGCTCGTAGAAGACCGCGTACCAGTCGGGGTCGGCCATGTTCTCTCCTTTCACGAGCGTCGTCCGGAGGACGGTCCGCGTCTCCTCCTTCCGGGCGAGCACGTCCATCGTGTCGATCAGCCGCTCCCAGGCGTCGTCGTCGAGCGCGCGCACCACCCGGTCGAACGTCGCCCGGTCGGGCGCGTCGACGCTCACGTAGAGCTGGGTCGGATCACACCGTTCTAGTAACTCGGGATCGGTCCCGTTGCTCACGAGGAACGTGGTGATGTCGCGGTCGTGGAAGGCGTCGATCAGTTCGGGGAGGTAGGGATAGAGCGTCGGCTCCCCGTCCAGACTGATCGCGACGTGACGGGGCTCCATCGCCTCCTCGAACCGGTCCCTGGGAACCTCGTCGTTGCCGCCGAAACCCGAGAGCAGCTTCTTCTGTAACTCGAGGGAGGCGTCGACGACCGCCTCCGGGTCGTCCCACTCGACGTCGTCGAGTTCGTAGGCGTGGCCGCGGTGGTCGCGCCAGCAGAAGACACAGCGCTCGTTACACCGGACGACGGGCGTCATCTGGATGCAGCGGTGCGATTCGATCCCGTAAAAGATGTTTTTGTAACACTTCCCCTCGCCGCGCAGCGCGTTCGCGGTCCACCCGCAGGTCTGGGCCGCGGTGTGGTTGACGCTGTGGTAGTCCGGGGAGGTGACCTGTTTCGGTCCGTCGGCGTCGTCGGAGCCGTCGAGTCCGGCCGGCGAACGGACCGTCGATCCGTCAGCGTCTGCGGATCCACGATCCGCATTCGCGCGAATCACGGATTCGCCTTCGTCGCTCATGGGGAGCCCTCGGCGGCGAACGGGAAAAAGCGCCCGGTCGCCAGCTACTCTCGGCGCAGGTGGGCGCGAACGGACGGGACGAGCACGAGGACGACCAACGCGGCCCCGAGCGCGCCGTAGATCGCCTGAAGAGGGTGATACGTCCGGAGCAACAGCGGCTGCGACCCGATTCACGCGATCAGCGCGACCCCGAGCGAGAGCGCGGCCCACCACGCCCAACGGCGGCGTCGTCCGATCCCGTACAGTACGACGAACGAGCCGATCCCGAGGACGCCGAACAGGACGAGACCGGGGACGAGATACCCGGAAAAGGGCGTTCCGACGAGCCACTCGCGTTCCAGCCCGATCGTCGTTCCGGACGGGTCGAGGATCATCAGGCCGCCACTGACGAATGCTGTGACGCCCAGAACTGTCGCCCCGGTCAGATAGAGCCACTCCCCGGTCGGGCGGGACCGCCACGGCACGTCCATCGTCGCGTCGTCGTCCGCGTTCGCTCCCATCTGCACCAGCTTCGTTCGGGGATCGGTTAACGGCACCCGGTCCTCGCGGGTATCGCTCGCACCGACGACCTACTTGTAGCTCGACAGCAAAGGGTAGGTATGCGACCGTACTCTCGGCGCTCGGGTTCGGCGTTCCTCCTAGCCACGGAGGACGACCGGCGGTGAACCCACCACCGACACCCGACGGCGCTTCGTCCACGCCCGGCGTCCCCGGCTGGGCGGCTGCCTCGCGTCACGCGCTGAACAGCTACGTCGAGGCGAACAGGGCGTTCCTCGCCGGGTTCGGTCTCGAGACGAGCGACGACGAACGGACCGACGCCTCGCTCCCCGAACTCGCGTTCGTCTCCCCGGAGTGGACGACGGTCAGGTCCGTCGAACGTCACGAGGACCTCGCTGTCGGCGAGTTCGTCGAGTTCTCGAAACGCATCGGCGAGGAGGACGTGCGTGCGTTCGCCGAGGCGAGCGGCGACACCAACAGGCTGCATCTGGACGAGGCCTTCGCGAGCGGGACCCGGTTTCGCGGCCGGATCGTCCACGGCACGCTCGTCGCCGGGCTGGTGAGCGCCGCGCTCGCGCGGCTACCGGGGCTCACGATCTACCTCTCGGAGGAGCTCTCGTTCACGGCACCCGCGGAGATCGGCGCGCGGCTCACCGCCCGGTGCGAGATCGTCGAGGATCTCGGCGAGCACCGGTACCGGCTCGTGACGGAGGTCAGCGACGAGGAGGGCACCGTCCTGATCGACGGCGAGGCTGTCGTGCTGGTCGACGAACTCCCGTGAGCCTTCGGAACCGACTTGAGGTACCGAAGAGTTGTGGAGCACAGGAATGTTCCTCTCGCTGCGCGCGGAGGTCGCGGACGCGCTCACGTCCGCGCTCTCCGACCTCGACTGCCCGACCGAGGACCTCGGTGTCGAAGAACCACCCGAGGACGTCGACGCCGTCTTCGCCTCGAGCGTCGCCTTCCGGCTCGCGCCCGAACTCGGTCGCGCCCCGCCCGACATCGCGGCGGAGATCGCGGAGCGGATCGACCCCGGAGCGTACACGTACGTCGGCTCGGTTTCGACGCAGGGACCGTACGTGAACGTCTCCGCGAGCGACGCCTACTACGCCGACACGCTGGACGCCGCTTGCGACGATCGGTACGGGGAACTCCCCGACCGAGAGACGAGCGTCGTCGTCGAGCACACGAGCGCGAACCCGACGGGTCCGGTCCACGTCGGGCGCGCGCGAAACCCGATCATCGGCGACGCACTCGCCCGACTGCTCGGGTTCGCGGGCTACGACGTCGAGGCCCACTACTACGTCAACGACGCGGGCCGTCAGATGGCGGTGTTCACCTGGGCGTACGAGACGTTCGCCGAGGGGGACCTGGAGGAGGAACCGGCCCGCGACCGGATCGAGTACGATCTCGTCCGGTACTACCGGATCGGGAACAGCTATCTCGAGGAGGCCGACGAGGAGGCGGTCGCCGAGGCCGAAGCCGAGATCGAGGCGATCATGCAGGGGCTCGAAGCCGGCGACGAGGAGACGTACGAGCGGGTGAGCGAGGTGGTCGATCAGGTGCTCGGCGGGATGCGCGAGTGTCTCTCGCGGCTGCCCGCGGAGTTCGACGAGTTCGTAAAGGAGACGCGATTCATGCGCGACGGCTCGGTCGACGACCTAATCGAGCGGCTGCGGGTGCTCGACGCCGCGGTCTACGAGGACGACGCCTGGCAGCTCGACCTCGAGAGCTACGGTATCGAGAAGAAGCTCGTCTTCCTCCGGGCGGACGACACCAGCCTCTACACCACCCGCGACCTCGCCCACCACGAGTGGAAGTTCGCGAACTACGACCGCGCGGTGACCGTCCTCGGCGAGGATCACAAGCTCCAGGCCGAGCAGTTAGAGGCCGCCCTCGACATGCTCGGCAACGACACCGATCGCCTCGATAGCGTGATCTACTCCTACGTGAACCTCCCGGAGGGGAAGATGAGCACGCGGCGCGGGACCGGTGTCCAGCTCGACGACCTGCTCGACGAGGCGATCGAGAGGGCCAGAGAGGAGGTCGAATCGAGGATGGACGACCGGATCCGCGACGACGACCTCGGTACCGAGGACGTCGAACGGATCGCCCGACAGGTCGGCGTCGGCGCGGTGCGCTACGACATCGTCTCGAAACAGCCGACGAAGGCGATCACCTTCGAGTGGGACCGCGCGCTCGACTTTGAGGCCCAGAGCGCGCCCTACGTCCAGTACGTCCACGCCCGCTGCTGTGGTATCCTCGCGGAGGCCGACACGGAACCGGGGACGGTCGACCCCGACGTGCTCGGAACCCCCGAAGAACGAGCATTGCTCTCGGTGATCGCCCGTCTCCCCGCGGTGATCGAGTCGGCGGCGGCCGACCACGAGCCACACCAGGTCGCGACCTACACCCGCGAGTTCGCCGAGACGTTCAACGCCTTCTACCGCGAGTGTCAGGTCCTCACGGCCGAGGAGGGCACGAGAGACGCCCGCCTTGCGCTCGTCGCCGCTGCGAGACACACAGTCGCGAACGCGCTGTTCGTCCTCGGAGTCGAGGCCCCCGAGTCGATGTAAAGGGTCGCCTCCACCGCCATCACCGCCAGAACGAGGAGCCCGATCGTCGCGAGGAGAAAGGGCAGGAGCCACCGCCATGGCGTCGAACCGCTCGCGCTCATACCGCTCATTACGCGGTCGCCACCTATCAGCGTTTCACCGGCCGAACAGCCGTGAGAACAGCCCACCTGAACCTCCGTCGTCTTCGTCGTCTTCGTCGTCCTCGTCGTCCTCGTCCGTGCGCTCTGTCCCGTCGTCGTCCTCGTGGTCGGTCCCATTTGACCCCTCTTCCGACCCCGAATCAGCCGGTCCCTCCTCCGAGTCCTCGGACTCGGACCCGCTTCCCGCGACCTCGCGTGCCCGTTCCGGGTCCGCCAGTCCGGCGAGGACTGTCTCACCTCCCTCTCCGGTGGCCCCCTCGTCGGCGGGCGATTCGCCCCCCCGAAGGTCGTCACCGAGGCGGTCACAGAGCGCCTCCGCGAGGTCGAGATACGCGGTAGTCACCGGGTTCTTGCGTGCGTTCGCGACGACCGGTCGCCCGACCGTCGCGCTCTCGTAGACGGCCTCGTCCTCCGGGACGACGGCGAGGACAGGCGCGCCGACGGTCGCCTCGACCGCCTCCGTCGCCCGCTCGTTCGCCTCCGTCACGCGGGTGAGCACGAGCCCGGTCACGGGCGTGTCGAGCCGTTCGGCGAGTTCGTTCACCCGTTCCGCACTCTCTAAGGCCGGCGTCTCGGGGGTCGAGACGAGCAGCACCTCGTCGCCGAGACCGACCGGCACCAGTGTGTCGTGGCTCAGCCCCGCGCCGACGTCCAGTACGACGATGTCGAACGCCTCCCGCAGGCTCCCGACGACGCCGGAGAGCGCCTCGGGATCGGCGCTCGCGTAGCCGTCGAGCGTCCCCCCGCCAGGGACGTATGCGAACCCCCCGGCGTCGTACGTCGCCTCCCTGACCGGCACCTCGCCCGCGAGCACCTCGTACAGCGTCGGCCCTTCGACGCCGCCGAGCGCGCTCGCGAGCGTCGCCATCCCGAGGTCGGCGTCGACGACGACGCTCGATCGATCCCTGGCGGCGAACGCCGCCGTGAGGTTGATCGCGGTCGTCGTCTTCCCGACACCTCCTTTCCCGCTCGCGATAGCGTAGACGATAGCGTCACTCATACGTGTTCGTTCCCCGAAGGTCATCGGCGGTCGTACATAAACTTGTCCGCTATACGGATACGTTCCGCCGACCTCTCGGGGGCGTGCGGAGCGACGCGTTCTCCTCGCGACCACCGCAGGTGCGGGTACGTCTCCGGGAGCGAGTACCGACGGTCTCGTCCCGGTCGCGCCCGAGGACGAGGCCGCCTGGCTCGCGCTCTCTGTGCTCGCGCTGGCGCTGACGTTCGTGGTCACCGTGGTCTTCCGTGAACGGGGGTCACGTCCGTCGTGTGTAGCGGTCCGGAGGCGGTGAGAGCTCTCGTGAGGTCAAAGGGTACTTAGCGGCTGGCCGTGCTACTGGTGGTAATGAGCGAACAGCAGGCCGAGGACTCCGATCGCCGGAAGTACGAGTTCAGGAAGGTGATCGAGGAACTCGAGGAGTACGAGGGATCGGGCACCCAGCTGGTGACGATCTACGTCCCGCCGGACAGACAGATCTCCGACGTCGTCGCCCACACGGTCCAGGAGCACTCGGAGGCGTCGAACATCAAGTCGAAACAGACCCGGACGAACGTCCAGGACGCGCTCACGAGCATCAAGGACCGACTCCGCTACTACGACACCTTCCCCCCGGACAACGGGATGGTGCTCTTCTCGGGTGCGATCGACTCCGGCGGCGGCCAGACCTCGATGATCACGCGAGTGCTCGAGGACCCGCCACAGCCGATCGAGTCGTTCAGATATCACTGCGACTCGGAGTTCCTCACCGAGCCGTTGGAGCAGATGCTCGCGGATCAGGGGCTGTACGGTCTGATCGTCCTCGACAGGCGCGAGGCGAACGTCGGCTGGCTGCGCGGCAAGCGGATCGAAGCGGTGAAGTCGGCCTCCTCGCTCGTACCCGGCAAGCAGCGAAAGGGTGGTCAGTCCGCCCAGCGATTCGCCCGCCTGCGACTCGAGGCGATCGACAACTTCTACCAGAAGGTCGCCGGGATGGCCGACGAGCTGTTCGTCCCGAAACGCCACGAGATCGACGGCATCCTGGTGGGGGGGCCCTCGCCCACGAAGGACGAGTTCCTAGACGGCGACTACCTCCACCACGAGCTCCAGGACAAGGTCCTCGGGAAGTTCGACGTCTCGTATACGGATGAAAGCGGGCTCTCGGACCTCGTCGACGCCGCCGAGGACGTCCTCGCCGACGCGGAGGTGATGAAGGACAAGGCCGAGATGGAGGAGTTCTTCCGCAAACTCCACAAGGGTGACCTCTCGACTTACGGTTTCGCACAGACGCGGCGAAACCTCGTGATGGGCTCGGTCGACCGGCTGCTCATCAGCGAGGACCTGAGACAGGACATCGCGATCTTCGACTGCGACGGCGAGGAGGAGTTCGAGCTGGTCGATCGGCGTCGGTCCACGCCGACCCACGACTGCGAGAACGGCGCGGAGGCGGAGCTGATCGAGCGAGAGGACGCGATCGACCACCTGATCGACCTCGCCGAGCAGCGCGGCACCGAGGTGAAGTTCATCTCGACCGACTTCGAGAAGGGCGAACAGCTCTACGACGCCTTCGGCGGCGTCGCGGGCATCCTCCGCTACTCGACGGGCGTCTGAGACCGACGGGCGTCGGCGCTCGATCGGTCGGATCGGAATCGTTAACCCCTGCCCTCGGCCACGGGTAGTCGAACGCCGAGATGTCACGGAGCTTCGAGTCCGATCTGCTGGGGCTGCTCGCCACGCGGAGTGCGTTCGTCGAACGACTCCGCTCCGGCGCGACGGACAAACCCACGCTCGAAGCCGACCTGAACGTCTCCCGCTCGACCGTCGACCGTGCGGTTCGCGACCTCGAGACGGCGGGGCTCGCCGAACGACGCGACGGGACGGTCAGACTCACCGTCGTCGGCCGGCTGATCGCCGAGGAGTTCCGCTCGCTCGTCGACGTCGTCTCCGACGCCGCGAACGCGAAGCCGGTGCTCGATCCGCTGGATCCCGACGCTCCCCTCTCCTCGACCTTTCTCGACGGTGCGGCGGTCTACCCCTCCACCGCGCCGGCGCCCTACGACCAGGCGGACCGCATCGAAGAACGCCTCTGCCGGGCAGACCGGCTCCGGGCGTTCACGAAGGTGATCTCCTACGAGCCGATCAGTCAGCTCCTCTCCGAGCGGGTCGTCGCCGGGGGGATGGAGTTCGAGGTGATCTACGAGGCGCCGATCCTCGACTACCTCGAGCGCGAGCGCGCCGCCGAGCGCCGGGAGATGTTCGAGACCGGCCGGTACCGGCCGCTCGGCGTCGAGACGCTTCCCTACGGGATGCTCCTCATCGACGGACCGGACGGCTCGTCGGCGGTGATCACGACCTACGACGAGACCCGGACCTTCCGTGGGATGCTGGTCAACGAGCGCGAGGCGGCCGTCGAGTGGGCGACCGACCTCTACACCGAGTACCGCGAGGACGCGACGGACGTCAGTGACCGCTTTCGGTAGCTCCCCGGTGACTCACGGGGATCATCGTCGCCACCCGGATCTCGTGGGCTCACACGTCTCCGGTGTCGTTCGATTCGCGACCGAGAACGTGCGGGCTCCTCCGATGATTCCCATCAGAGGATCTGTTCGAGCTGCGGACGCCGCCGGTCGACGTCGAACGCCAGTGCGATCCCCTCGTCCGTCGCGAGGCGTTCGACGGTCGACAGCGCGTCGATCCCGTCCCGTTCGAGGACGGCGACGACAGCCTCGATCCGCGCCCGGTTGAGCGCGATCGACGAACAGAGCGTACACAGCACGCAGACCCCGATCGCCGCCGCCTCGTCGGCCGGCAGCGCGTCGGAGAACCCGCGTACCCCCCCGCCGGTCGGCTCGGAATCGGTACCGGAAACGGTGAGACAGCGCCGACAGACCGCCCCGACGCCCGGCTCCTCGGGGTGGTGATCTCCGTACCGCTCCGGGATCGGGACGACGGTCACCTCGCTGCCGCAGACCGGACAGCTCATCCAGCTAGTCGTCCGCCGGGATCGCCTGCGCCTCGCGCTTCTCTCGCGCTTCCGCCTGCTCTTCGGCCTCCTTCTTATCTTTGATCTTCTTCATCCGGAAGATCTCCTCTCGTTCCTGTTCCTCGAGTTTCTGCTCGATGAACTCCTTGTTCTCGTAGAGCTGTGGGAGCAGGGTGAACTCGAGGGCGTTCACCCGGCGTTTCGTCGTCTCGATCTCCTCCAGCATCTTCTTCATCGCCGTCTCCACCTCGGCGACGAGGATGATCGTATCGAGCAGCTCCTCGTAGGCCTCGGCGGCCTCGTCTATCCGCGCGGAGGTGCCCAGCAGGCCGTAGCCGCGCTGGTCGAGGCTCTTTCTCACCCTCGTGGATTCGATCTGCGGGACGACGACGCCCATGATGTTCTTCGACTGGAGCGTGATCTCCGGGTGCTCTTCGAGCGCTGCGGCCGCACCGCGCACGGCGACGTCGCCCTCCATCGCCCGCGCCATGTTGAGCTTCTTCTGTGCGCGGAGGTAGTCGTCCTCTAAGTCGCCGCGGACGTCCTGGGCCTGGTCGAGGATGTCCATGAACTCCATGATCAGCCCGTCACGTTTCTTCTCGAGCGTGTCGTGACCCCGTTCGGAGAGCTCGATGCGATCGTTGATCGCCATCAAGTTCTTCCGGGTAGGCTTGACGTCCTTGGCCATTAGAGAGGGATTGCTCACCCAGCGGGTTAACCCTTTTCGAGTTCGGTCGGAACTCCGGGTCGTATCGCGAAAACGAATCGTGGGGGGCGCGGCGGTCAGCGGGGTGGTCGTTCGACCCGGTCGCCCCGGAGCGGGCCGCGGTGTCGGAGGTACTTCCGCAGGAACCGCTCGACGCGACCCGGCTCTCCGGACGAGAAGGGGGTCGCGGGGAGGTAGTTCGGGAGCTCTCGCTCGTCTCGGTCGGTCCGTTCGGTGGCGTCGGTGTCGTTCATCGATCGTATATAAGCGCGCGCACCGGATAAAAGCTTTCGACTGGCTGGTATATTCGGAACGATCGTTCGTTACCGTCGTGTTCCGACGGTCGTCTCGACCGGCTACACCCGTCGTACCCACACTCGGCAGCCGTTTCAGGGGGCTGGATCGACATCGCCTCCGATCGGACCCGGTTCGACGGACAGTTCACGGACCGTATATATCTGCCGTCGGAACGTCGGTTCGCGGGAACTCGTTCGCCGACGCGGTCGCTCGATCGGGTGCGCGGAAAAAGCCGTGACGATCAGTCCGCGGCGACCTCTTCGGCCTCTGCCTGCCCGTCTTCGACGTAGTGCTCTGCGATGAACTCCTCGTCGATCCGGTTGAGCTCCTCCTTCGGCAGCATCGAGAGCAGCGTCCAGCCGATGTCGAGCGTCTCCTCGATCGAGCGGTTGGTCTCGTAGCCCTGCTGGACGAACTCGGTCTCGAAGCGGTCGGCGAAGTCGAGAAAGAGGTTGTCCCGCTCGCTGAGCGCCTCGCGACCGACGATGTTCACGAGGTCACGGAGGTCCTTCCCCTCCGCGTAGGCGGCGAACATCTGGTTCGCGACGTCGCTGTGGTCCGCACGGGTGAGCCCCTCGCCGATCCCGTCGTCCATCAGCCGCGAGAGGCTCGGCGAGACGTTGATCGGCGGCTCGATCCCCTGGCTGTTGAGCGCGCGGTCGATGTAGATCTGGCCCTCGGTGATGTACCCCGTCAGGTCGGGGATCGGGTGCGTGTCGTCGTCGCCCGGCATCGAGAGGATCGGGATCTGGGTGACCGACCCATCGCGACCCTCGATCCGGCCCGCACGCTCGTAGAGCGTCGCCAGGTCGGTGTACATGTAGCCCGGATAGCCACGCCGTCCCGGCACCTCCTCACGGGCGGCACCGATCTCTCGCAGCGCCTCGCAGTAGTTCGTGATGTCGGTGAGGATCACCAGCACGTGGTAGTCCTCCTCGAACGCGAGGTACTCGGCGGTCGTGAGCGCGAGCCGCGGGGTGACCGTCCGCTCGACCGCGGGGTCGTCCGCGAGGTTCATGAAGACGACCGACCGCTCCAGGGCGCCGGTGCGCTCGAAGTCGTCGATGAACTCGTTGGCCTCCTCGGCGGTGATGCCCATCGCGGCGAACACCACCGCGAACTCCGAGCCCTCGCCGCCTTCGTCCTCCTCTGGGACGGTCGCCTGCCGTGCGATCTGTAGCGCCAGTTCGTTGTGCGGCAGACCCGATCCCGAGAAGATCGGGAGCTTCTGACCGCGAACCAGCGTGTTCATCCCGTCGATGGCAGAGACGCCGGTCTGGATGAACTCCTCGGGGTACTCCCGGGAGTAGGGGTTGATCGCCGCGCCGACGATGTCCTCGCGCGAGTCGGGGACGATGTCGGGCCCGCCGTCGATCGGGTTGCCCGACCCGTCCATCACCCGCCCCAGCAGCTCCTCGGTGACGGGCATCTTCATCGTCTCGCCGAGGAAGCGGACCGAGGCGTTCGTGTCGATCCCGGAGGTCCCCTCGAACACCTGGATCGCGACGAGGTCGGTCTGGGACTCGAGCACCTGTCCCCGCTTCACGTCGCCGTTCGGCGTCTCGATCTCGACGATCTCGTCGTAGCCGATCGGCTCGTCCGTCTCGACGAACACCAGCGGTCCGCTGATCTCCGTTATCGTCTGGTACTCCTTCATCAGTAGAGCCCCCTGAGCTGCTCTTTCAGATCCGATTCGAGCTCGTCGATGAACTCGTGCCACTCCTCTGCGGTCCCCATGCGGTTGAGCCGCGGGGCGGCGTCGATCTCCTGGATCTCCGTCGGCGGGACCCCCGCCTCCAGCGCGGCGAACGCCTCGTCGTTGAACGTCCTGATCGCCTCGAGCATCCGGTAGGTCTTCTCGGGCTCGCAGAACGTGTCTACGTCGTGGAACGCGTTCTGCTGGAGCCACGCCTCGCGCAGGTAGCGGGCGACCTCGAGGGTGAGCTGCTGGTCCTCGGGGAGGGCGTCCTTCCCGACCAGCTGAACGATCTCCTGGAGTTCGGCCTCCTCGTCGAGCGTGTCGACCGCCCACTGGCGGACCTCCGGGTAATCCTCCGCGACGTTCTCCCGGTACCAGGGGTCGAGCTGCTGGCGATAGAGCGAGTACGACTCGTTCCAGTTGATCGACGGGAAGTGTCTCCGCTCCGAGAGATCGGCGTCGAGCGCCCAGAACGTCTTCACGATCCGAAGCGTGTTCTGGGTCACCGGCTCCGAGAAGTCACCGCCGGGCGGCGAGACGGCGCCGATCACCGAGATAGAGCCCTCCTCGCCGTTGATCAGCTGGAACTTCCCCGCCCGCTCGTAGAACTGTGCGAGCCGCGCGGAGAGGTAGGCGGGATAGCCCTCCTCGCCGGGCATCTCCTCGAGTCGCGAGCTGATCTCGCGCATCGCCTCCGCCCACCGCGAGGTGGAGTCGGCCATCAGCGCGACGTCGTAGCCCATGTCCCGGAAGTACTCCGCGATCGTGATCCCCGTGTAGATACAGGATTCGCGGGCCGCGACGGGCATGTTCGAGGTGTTCGCGATGAGGCAGGTCCGGGCCATCAGCGGCTTGCCCGTCTTCGGGTCCTCCAGCTCGGGGAAGTCCTCGATCACCTCGGTCATCTCGTTGCCCCGCTCGCCGCAGCCGACGTAGACGACGATGTCAGCGTCGGCCCACTTCGCGAGCTGGTGCTGGGTGACTGTCTTCCCGGAGCCGAACGGCCCCGGTATCGCGGCCGTTCCACCTTTGGCGATCGGGAACAGCCCGTCGAGGATCCGCTGCCCGCTGACGAGCGGGATCTGTGGGCTCTCTTTCTCCCTCGCGGGTCGGGGTTCGCGCACCGGCCACTCCTGGTGCATCGTGATCTCCTCGTCGGAGTCGAGTTCCGCGACCGTCTCCATGACGGTGAAGTTGCCCGACTCGATCGACGCGATCGCGCCGCCCTCGTAGTCCGGGGGCACCATCACGCGATGGGTGATGCTCTCGGTCTCGGGCACCTCGCCGATCACGTCGCCGGGGGAGACCTCGTCGCCGACCTCGACGGTGGGAGAGAACTCCCAGGTCTTCTCCAGGTCGATCCCGGGTGCGTCGACCCCGCGGTCGAGAAACGGCGTTCCCATCTTCGTCTCGAGGACGTCGAGCGGGCGCTGGGTCCCATCGTAGATGGAGTACAGCATGCCCGGCCCGAGGTCCACGCTCAGTGGCTCGCCCGTGTTCTCGACGGGCTCACCGGGGCCGACGCCCGAGGTCTCCTCGTACACCTGGATCGTGGAGAGGTTCCCCTCGATCTCGATGACCTCGCCCATCAGGCCCTCCTCACCGACGTAGACGACGTCGTTCATCCGGGCGTTCACGTCGCGGGCGGTGACGACCGGCCCGCTGACGCTCTCGATGACGCCCCTCTCTTCGACGTCGAACTCTGGCTGTGTTGTCTGGCTCATAGTTACTCGTCCATCAGGTCGATTCCGATCGCGCGTTTGATCTGCTCGCGCAGCCCGCCGCTGCCCGCGCCGCCGCCGAGCGTGACGAACGTCGGTTCGACGCTCGTCTCCACGCTCTGTCGCACCCCGCGCGAGAGGTGCGACAGGTCCTCCTCGTGCATGATCGCGATCCCGACGCGCTCGTTCTCGAGCACCCGTTCGACCGCCGCGTCGAGCGAGTCGTCCTTCTCGCCGTCGGGGACGTTCTCGAAGTTGTTCACCCCGGCGAGCCGGAAGCCCGTCGTGAATTCGGGGTTGCCGACCACCGCGATCTCCCGTCCGCCGGCGCTCATCCGCCCACCTCCAGAACGGAGTTCTGGCGTACTCCCGTTCGCTCGCTCACGTGATTACCTCCGGAACGCAGTTCCGGCGTACCCACGTTCGCTCGCACGCTCATGTGATCACCAGCTCCCGTTCGATCTCCTCTTCGGGCATGTCGACCTCCTTCGCCCGGGCGATCGCCCGGACGTTCTCGACCTCTCGCTCCTTCGCGAGGATGTACGAGAGCACCGAGGCGACCGACGTCGGGTAGAGGTACGACAGCCGATCGGAGTACTGCAACAGCGCCGCGTCGAGGGCGTGTTCGAACCCGATCAGGCTGTCGGCCTCCGCCAGGTCGGAGAGCGGGCCTTCGAGCCGTCTGCCGTACGTACTCGCCGAGATCCGCTCGACGAGCGCGTCCTGGTCCGTCACGAGCTGTGAGAGCTCCGTTGCGGTGAACAGGGTGCCGCCCTCGATGAAGTACTCCGAGGGGTCGACGCTCGCCCCGCTCCGTGCGAGTCTGAGCGCGTTGATCACGTTCCGGAAGTCGATCTCGGCCTCGAGCACCTCGACGTACTGGCCGACCGGGGTGTCGGGCTCGGGTCGCGGCGAGGGGACGTCGGCGAGCAGCGACTCGTAGAACGTGCGGTCGATCGCGTTCTCGAGCGGCACGAGCGCGCCGCTCCGCTCGTACTCCTCGTAGGCCTCCTCGGTCGCGGGCCCGAAGATGGTGCCGTCGAGCAGCTCGACGACGTCCTCGATCGTCTCCGCGCTCGCGAGTCGCTCCAGGAACGCGTCGTCGAACTCGCCGGCGCGGATCAGGTCCGTCTCGATCTCCTCGGCGGGTATCTCCGAGTAGATCCCCCGGATGATCGTCTTCACGTTCCACTCGTCGTACTTTCTGAGGTACGCCGCGAGCAGCTCGTAGAGCCGGCCCTCCGACCAGTCGAGGATCTCGTGGAAGTGCCGCGCCATGTTCTTGTGCAGCGCGTACTCGATCAGGTCGACGCCCGAGTAGCGGGTGCCGAGTTCGTTGATCTCGCGTTCGTACTCGGTCTCCTCCATATACCGGGCGATCGCGCTCGGACCCATCCGGACGAGTTTTCGGTACTCCTCCTCGTCGAACAGCGACGCCCGCCGTGCCCGCACCCGCGCGTTGACGTACTCGGGGTTCGAGCCGCCGAGGGCACCGCCGACCGTCGGGCTCGGGCTCATCGTTCCTCGAAGAGGGTTTCGCTCGCCTCACGTAAGACGTCTTCCCACACGTCGTCGAGCACCGAGTCGAACGTGTTGTTCACCCGGACACGCGAGCCGTCGCTCTCGACGACCACGCCTCCGAGACACTCGCGCTCGCCCGCGTACGTCGCGTCGTGAGCGGTCTCGTCGACCAGCGACTCGATCAGCGTCTCGTCGTCCGTCCGGCCGTAGACGCGGACCGTGTCGTCGACGTCGTACTCCTCGAGTGCGGAGTCGAGTAGCTCCCGGGTCAGCAGCTCCCGGCGCTCGCCCGAGAGGCCCGCGATCTCGTCTTCGACCTCGCCGTAGACGTCCGCGAGCACGTCGCGTCGTGCGGCGAGTCGCTCCTGTTTCGCCTCGAGCTTCGCGCTCGAGAGTCGCTGTTCGCGCTGCTGTTCGATCTCGCGTTCGACCTCGCGCGCCCGACGCTCCTCGATCTCCTCGGCGTCGGCTTCGGCCTCGGCGATTATCTCCGCGGCTTCGGCCTCGGCCTCCGAGCGGATCTCCTCCGCACGCGCGCGAGCTTCCTCTTGAATGTCTTCAACGACCGTGTCCAGGCTCATTGGTGGAGAGAAACGGTCTACGTGACCAGGAAGATCACGACGATCGCGAAGATGACGAGCGTCTCCGGGAGCACCGTCAGGACGATCCCGGGGACGAACATGTCCCGGTCCTCGGCGATCGCGCCGACCGCCGCGGCGCCGATCCCTCGCTCCGCGTAGCCCGCACCCAGCGCCGCGAGACCGACGGCGATCGCCGCCGCCGCCGCGCCGTAGCCGGTCGAGAGCGCCTCCGCGGTCTCCGCGTCGATCGCTTCGTTTTGCAGTACCGTCGCCATCTCCGCCGCGACCATCAGTAGTTCTGTTGTCATGGGTTGCGCAGTTCTCTCTGTGGTTCCGGTAACCGAACGTCCGGATCTGGCTCCGCGGCCCCCATAAAACTTCTGAAAGAAGCCGGCGTAGGGCGGCCGAAACGCCCGAATACAGCCTTATGATAGCGAGTGACAACCCGGAAAACCGCGCCGTTCGTTTATATACGCGAGCGGCCCGGACGCGGGCTCACTCGGTGGTGTGTGTCCGCTCGTAGCCGAACGGTTCGTACTCCTCGCCGCCGCCCTCGTAGAACTTCTGGAAGAACTCGACGTACTCCAGGCGGATCATCTGGATCCCGGCCGCCGTGATGCCGAGCAGCAAGACCAGGATGTGTCCGAGGACGAACACGGCGATCGCGGCGACGACGGCGACCGCGAGCACGAGGATCGACCCCGACTCGACGCCGATCCAGACCAGTCCGGGGAAGTCGGCGTTCGCCGGGTCGGCGACGCCCGTGCCGGGCAGGCCGAAGTAGACGTAGCCGTTGTCGGGGTAGCTCCCGAAGACGAGGACGTTCACCGCGAACGCCATCCCCCCCTTCGCGAGCAGGACCGCGACCATTCGCAGGTACGAGAGCACGTGCCCGAACGCCCAGGCAGGGGTCTCGGCGAGCCCTGCGGCACCCTCGCCGACCCCGACCATCACGAAGCCGACCGCGGCCGCGGCGAGCCCGACGAGGCCGACGACCTCCGGGAGGCCGGCGAAGCCGAGGAACTCGTAGAGCACGCTCTCGGTCCCGACGAGGAACTCCGGCTTCTCCCCGACGAGGTGCAGGCTGAAGATCCAGGCGAACAGCCCGTTCATCAGCAGGATCCACGACCCCCGTTCGAGGACCGCGGCCTTCGCGCCGTGGCCCATCTCGTTGATGAAGCCCATGATCAGGCCGATGTTGAGGTGGACGATCCCGAAGAGCATGCTCACAACGATCCAGAGCAGCGCCCACTCGGTCGTCTGGAGCCCCTTCGTCAGCACGCCCGCGAGCGGCAGGAACCCGAGGCCCACGTCGGCCATGTGGACGCCGAAGACGTCGTCGTAGAGGTAGCCGAACAGCGTCGTGAACGCGCCGGCCCAGACCGCGATCCAGCCGAGCGCCTGCATGGCCTCGGAGTCGTAGCGAAGGAGGAACGCTCCCATCGCGACGTAGAGCAGGCCGTAGCCGATGTCGCCGATCATGAAGCCGAACGCGAGCGGGTAGGTCAGAAAGACCAGCAGCGTCGGGTCGAGCTCGGTGTACTTCGGCTTGCCGACCAGGTTCACCAGCAGTTCGAACGGTTTCGCGGTGCCGGGGTTGTCGAGGACGACCGGCGGCTTCTCGTCGTGCATCGTCGTCTCCTCGCCGCCGTCCGGTCGCGCCTCTCTCTTCCGCTTCCCGCCGTCGGTCGCGGCCGGCGTCCCCGTCGGCTCGCCGATCGTTCCCCCCTCGGGCGCCGCGACGCTCTCTGCGTGGCCGTCGTAGTCCATCCGTTCGAGCTCCTCGACCACCACGCGGTCGCCCACCGCGTCGGTGAGCGCCACTTCCAGCTCGGGGTAGCGCTCGGTCGGCACCCAGCCCTCGGCGACGAACGACCGCTCGGTCGTCGCGAACGACAGTGGTACCTCCTTCTTCTGGACGTCGATCGTCAGCTGCTCCTCGACCGCGAGGAGGAAGCCCGCGACGTCGAGTTTCACCTCCTCCAGTTCGTTCTCGACGCCCGTGAGCTTCGAGTCGAGCTGGTGGCGGCGGTGTTCGAGCTCCTCGACGTACGCGCCAGGGCTCGTCTCCGCCTCCGGTACCGAGAGCGCCGAGACCTCGACGCCGACCAGCGCGTCGGCGATCACACCCTCCCGGCCGGGGGTGGCGAAGACCGCGACGACGTCGCCCTCGGAGAACGTCTCGAACTCCTCTACTTCCTCGCTCTCGGCGAGCGCCGCCTCGACCTCGGCCGGTCGTGCGCGGTAGACGCCGGTGTCGATCGAGTCGTAGCCCGACAGCAGGTCGAGGTCGATCCCGAGGCGGGCGAACGGACGGACCGAGGAGATTCGGTCCTCGACCCGACGGAGCTCCTCTCTGAGATCGGCCCGGCGGTCGTCGAGTTCGTTCACGCGCGTGCGGGTTCGCTCGATCTCGTCGTCGAGGTCGCCCTCGTCGATCACGCGGCTGGGCCCGGCGTCCTCCTCCTCGACGTCGAGGATGCTCTCGATCGAGCGGACCGTGACGAGTTGCTCCGAGAGCGACTCCGAGCCCTCGATCGGCGTGCCCGGGGAGAAGTCCTCCCAGGAGTCGTCGTAGTCCGCGAGGTGGACGAGTCGGAGGTCGTGGACGGTCTCGATCACCCGCTCCATCACGGCGGTGGAGCCGACGACCGAGACCTTGCTCATCTGCTCAGGTCTGAGCATGTACCTCCTCCTCGAACCGGGCGACGACGAACGCGACGACCTCCTCGACGTTCCCCTCCGCCCGGGCCTCGAGGGCCTCTCGCTCGCGCTCGCCCTCGGCGAGGATCGCCTCCCGTTCGGCGTCGATCTCCTCGCGGGCCTCGTCGAGTCGCTCGTCGGCCCGTTCGTTGGCGCGCTGTTCGGCCTGCTCGCGGATCTCCTCCGCTCGCTCTCGGGCCTCCGCGAGCCGCTCCTCGCGCTCGCGTTCGGCCTCGGCCACCGCCTCGTCGGCCTCGCTCTCGGCGGTTTTGATCCGTTCTAACACCTCTGGCCTCGGCATACTCTGAACAGGATGAGTTCTACCGAGTGGCTATAAGGGAGTTGCGAAACCCACACGGGCGCCGAGACGGCTCCGACCGCCGGTCTCCCACGGTTCCGGTCGAACCGCCCCGATTATATGAACCCGGTCCCTAGATCCGGGAAATGGGCGTCCTCGAAGACAAGGCCAACGCGCGGCTGTTCTACAAGTACCTCTCTCGGGTCTACGACCGCGTCAACCCGTTCGTCTGGACCGACGGGATGCGCGCGGAAGCGATCGACCTCCTCGATCCGGGTCCCGACGATCGCGTCCTCGACGTCGGCTGCGGCACCGGCTACGCCACAGAGGGGCTCCTCGAGCGCACACAGCGGGTCCACGGCCTCGACCAGAGCGTTCACCAGATGCAGAAAGCCTGGGGGAAGTTCGGCAAACGCGGGCCCGTACGCTTCTACCGCGGCGACGCCGAACGCCTCCCGTTTACGGAGAACACGTTCGATCACGTTTGGTCCTCCGGCTCGATCGAGTACTGGCCGAACCCGGTCGACGCACTCCGCGAGTGCAGACGCGTCTGCAAACCCGGCGGCCGGGTCGTCATCGTCGGCCCGAACTATCCGAAGACGGGCGTGATGCAGCGAGTCGCCGACGCGATCATGCTCTTTTACGACGAGGCCGAGGCCGACCGGATGTTCACCGAGGCGGGCTACGACCGGTTCGAACACCACCTGATGGGTCCGAGCTACGACCCGGACATCGCGATCACCACGCTCGCCCACGTCCCCGAGTGAACTCCGGTCCCCGGGTGCGCGTTCTCCGGTTTCGTTCACCGCGTCCCGCTTCCGTTGTCGTGTGGCTCCGTTTTCGTTATCGCGCGGTCGTCTCCGCTCTCGCGATCGGTCGGCCGTCCTCGTAGAGTTCGACCGTGACGGTGCTGCCGCGGTCGGGCGTGGGGGAGTTGCTCCCCGCGACGACGAAGCTGGCGGATCCGCCGACGGTCCACTCGCGGGTCGACGCCTCGTTGAACACGCCCGTCGGCGCGGAGTGAAACCCCTCCGCCGAGAAGAACGGAACCGGCGGCTGGTGGTCGAGCGGCGTCCCGTCGACCGCGACGACGAGCGTGAGGGTCCGGGGGTCGAGGCGCTCCCCGCCGTCGTGTGTGAAGACGAACCGGTTCGTCTCGGCGTCGACCGAGAGCGAGACCGAGACGTGCGAGCCGGGTGCGGAGAGCCCCGAGGAGAAGCCGGTCGAGACGACGGCGACGGTCGTCGCCAGCCCCAGCACGCAGAGCAGGAGCAGGACGGAGCCGACGACGGGGGCGATCGCACGGGTCACGCCGGAGGTTGTGTCGGCTTCCGATAAGAACCTCAGCGACTCAGTCGGGGGTGAGTTCGTCCTCGATCTCCGGCTCCCAGTCGAAGCTGACCGAGAGCCGGGCCTCGTCGGCCGGCTCGTCGCCGACGGTCGCGTTCCCGTCCACGGCGGCGACGACGGTCATCGAGCCGTGTGGCGCGACGAACCAACGTTCGCCCTCCGCGGTCTCGCCGACCGCGGTCCCGTCGACGGTGACGTCGGCGCCGTCGACCGGCTCACCGGTCGAGTCCGTGAGCGTCACCTTCGTCGGCCCGCCCGGATACGTCCGGTTCAGCTCGAGTTCGTAGCCGTCGCCGGTCTCGGTCTCCGCGACGGCGGTCGGGATCGCGTTCAGCCGGAGCGTCTGATCCTCCTTGTAGACCTGTGCGGTCGTCCGGTCGACCATCGTGGTCGTCGTCCCGTAGCTGTGACTCAACGCACCGACGTGAGTGCGGTAGGTCTCGTCGTTGAACGTCAGCCCGCCGTCTGAACGGGCCCACGGGTAGAGCTCCGAGATCCGGTCCAGTCCGTCCTGGTCGGTCCGCAGCGAGAGGTCGTCCTCGCTCGAATCGAGGACACGGTGGTCGAGGCGGTACGCCTCGCGGAGGTACTGTCTCTCGTCCATCGTGGCCAGGACGACCCCCGTCTCGTCGGCTTCGATCTGGACCAAGCCCCCGGATGCCTCGCCGCGGTGGACCTCGACGATGTGCTCGCGGACGGGGCTCTGCACCGTCGTCGCCTGGACGTGGAGGATCTCCAGGTCCTCGCCGATGCCGATACCGGAGACGAGCTGGGCCTCGTTCTCGAGCTCCTCGATCGACGCTTCCAGCGCGACCGCGCGTTGGTGGTTCCTGATCAGTTCGGTTATCGCCTCGCGCTCTCCGAGTTCACCGCCGGCGTACGCGCCGTAGACGGCTTCTTCCCGCTCCCTGAGCGAGCTCACCTCGTCGTCGAGCCGGCTCACCTCCTCCCGGATGACGGCGCGCTCTTCGGCCTCGGTGCTCGCCTTCTCCATCCGCTTGTCGAAGACGTACTCGCCGTGTCTCATCTCGAGGTCGCCCGCGGCCCCGTCGAGGTAGGTCCCGACGTCGGTACCGACGCGCTGCTCGCCGTGTTCGGTCTCGTTCGTCCCGAGGATCAGCCGCTCGGGCAGCTCCAGGTCCTCGGTCGGGACGACCGAGGTGTTCGGCGCGTCGCCCTCGAGCTGTGGCTGTGTGCGCTCGTCCCCGACGAGCGTCGCTCCCGGACCGGCGAGTGCGAACCCGGGGAGCGTGAGAACGAGGAGGGCGGCCACGGCGGCCGCCAGCGCGCGGTTCATACAGGGTTCATCACGTCGGCGTACAAAAACCACTCGGGTTCACGCGTTTCGTAACGATTCACGCGGGGCGGAGACCGTTCATTTCTCCCTCTCGTCGGTTCGCTGGTGAGGTCAATGGAAACCATTTTCTTTCCGGCCGATCCACACTTCAGTATGCGGGTGGTCGTCGCCGTGGGGCTCGCCCTCTGCGTCGTCTGTCTCCTCGGAGCGGGCGTCGGCGCCGCAGCGGACGTGCCGGGGAGCGCCCCGGGGGCCGCACAGGTCGACGGCGAGGACGAGGACCCTGAGGACCGGGAGGCGGTCACCCAGCTCATCCGGATCGAGATCGGCCCGGAGGGGAACGCACAGTTCATCGTCTCGACGCAATTCTTCCTGCAGGGCGAGGACGAACGCGCCGCCTTCGACCGTCTCGCGACGGAGTTCGAGGAGGACGGCGAGGTCGGTCCGTCGGCCGAGCCGTTCGAGGACCTCGCGGAACAGGCCGGTGAGGAGACCGACCGCGAGATGGACGTCGAGAACGTCTCCAAGCACACCGACGTCGAGAACGACTCCGAGGACGGGACGAACGCGACGGGAACGCTCACCCTCGAGTTCACGTGGACCGAGTTCGCCGCCGTCGACGACGACGGGAGGCTGACCGCGGAGGACGTCTTCACCGTCGAGGACGAGCTCTGGCTGCCGACGCTCACGGAGAACCAGCGCCTGGAGATCGCCGCACCCGACGGCTACGGCGTCTCGAGCGCGCCGACGTCCGTCTCGAACGGCGTCCTCGTCTGGGAGGGTCCGCACACGTTCGAGGCGGACGACTTCGAGGACGAACCTATCATGTACGCCCCGGGCGGCGGGATAGGTGGAGCTGGCGGCATCACGCCCCTGACCGTCGCGTTCGCGGGCGTGCTCCTGCTGGTCGTCGGCCTGCTCGCGTTCGTCGTCTTCGGCGGACGGGAGGCCCAGGAGCTCCCGGTGCTCGGGACGCTCGCCGGCGGGGCGACGACCGCCGCCGGGGCCGGCGAGGGCGACGGTGGACGCTCGTCGCCCGACCCCGACGACCCGTTCGCGGGCGTCAACGAGGAGCTGCTCAGCGACGAGGAGCGGGTGATACGGCTGCTCCGGGCGAACGACGGCCGGATGAAACAGGCGATGATCGTACAGGAGACCCAGTGGTCGAACGCGAAGGTCTCGCAGCTGCTCTCCTCGATGGCCGACGACGGCGAGATCGACAAGCTCCGGATAGGCCGCGAGAACCTGATCACGCTCAGGGGCGAGAGCCCCGACGAGTGAACCGGAGGGCCCGCACGCCGCGTTTCGAAAACGTTTATCGGCCAGCGGCGAAACCGAACGACGATGAAAGTTCTCGTCACCGTAGCCGAGGTCAGTGAGGTCGACGAGGCGTTCGAGGTCTCCGGGACGGGGATCGACGAGCGCTATCTCGAGTACGACCTGAACGAGTGGGACGACTACGCCATCGAGGAGGCCGTCGGGCTCTCCGAAGCAGGTGTCGCCGACGAGGTCGTCGCCGTCACGATCGGTCCAGAGCGGAGCGAAGAGACGATCCGGATGGCGCTCGCGAAGGGCGCAGACCGCGCGGTACGGATCTGGGACGACGCTCTCGCCGACCAGGACCTCCTCGACGTCGGGACGAAAGCGGAGCTGCTCGCACGGGTCGTCGAGGAGGAAGAGCCCGAGATCGTCTTCACCGGCGTCCAGGCCGCAGACGACGCCTTCGGCGCGACCGGCGTCGCGCTCGCAGAGCGCGTCGGTTACGGCTGGGCGGCGGTCGTGAACGCCTTCGACCTCGACGCCTCCGGAGGAGAGGCGTCGGTCCACCGCGAGTTAGAGGGCGGGATCGAGGAGCTCACCGACGTCTCGCTCCCGGCGGTGTTCACGATCCAGACGGGGATCAACGAGCCCCGATACGCCAGCCTGCGCGGGATCAGACAGGCCCAGCGAAAGGAGATCGCACCGAAGATGCTCTCGGATCTCGGCCTCGACGCGGACGCGGTGAAGGGTGAGCTCGAGCTGACCGAGATGTACGTCCCCGAGACCGAGAGCGACGCGACGCTGTTCGAGGGCTCGGCCGAGGAGACCGCCGGCCAGCTCGCGGAACTGCTCCGCGAGAAGGGGGTGGTCGCGTGAGCCCGAGCGTCCTCGCGGTCGCCGAACACCGCCAGGGAGAGCTCCGGGACGCGAGCTTCGAACTCGTGACCGCGGGCCGCGAACTCGCCGACGATCTGGGTGGTGACCTCCACCTCGCGGTGATCGGCGGCGACACCGAGGGCTTCGCCGAGGAGCTCTCGCTCTCGGGCGTGGACGCGATCCACACGGTCGCCTACGGCGAGGAGTTCAACCACGACGTCTACACGCAGGCGGTCGTCACGATGGCCGAGGAACTCGAGCCCGCGGTCGTGCTGATGCCGAACACGGTCAACGGGCTCGACTACGCACCCGCGGTCGCCGAACGGCTCTCGCTGCCGTTGGTCTCGGACATCGTCGGGGTCAGCTACACCGATCGGTTCGTCACCACCCGCGAGATGTACGGCTCGAAGGTCGAGACGACCGTCGAGGTCGGTAGGGAGAGCGTGGCGCTCACGATCCGCGACGGCGAGTGGGAGCCGACGGAGGAGCCGGGCGAGCCGTCGGTCGACGAGTTCGACGTCGAGATCGACGAGGACGCGATCGGCTCTTCGGTCACCGGCTTCGAGGAGGTCGCGGGCGGGGACGTCGACATCGCGGACGCGGAGTTCCTGATCTCCGTGGGCCGGGGAATCGAGGAGGAGGAGAACATCGCCCTGATCGAGGAGCTGGTCGAGGCGACCGGCGCGACGCTCTCGGCCTCGCGGCCGATCGTCGACAACGAGTGGCTGCCGAAGAACCGCCAGGTCGGTCAGTCGGGGAAGTCGGTGACCCCGACGGTCTACCTCGCGATCGGGATCTCCGGAGCGGTGCAGCACGTCGCCGGGATGAAGGGTGCGGAGACGATAATCGCGATCAACACGGACCCGAACGCGCCGATCTTCGACCTCGCTGACTACGGCATCGTCGGCGACCTGTTCGAGGTCGTTCCGGCACTGATCGAGGAGTTCCAGTAACACCGGCGGCGACTCACGCGTACCTCCGGGCGAGGTCCCCGACGACGGGGAGTCCGAACCGTTCGCCCCGGTAGGCCTTCACGAGCAGGACGATCCAGAGCACGAGTGCGACCGGGACGAGCAGCAGCGAGAGGAGATCGGCCCCGAGCGCGACCAGCCACCCGACGACCGGGGTGACGCCGAGGAACAGCGGCAGGAGGCCGAGCAGGACGCTCAGCCCGAAGATCGCCCCCGAGGCGATCACGCTCTGTGCGGCGTGAAAACGCACGAACTCGTTCTCGTCCTCCGCGAGCAAGAAGACGAGCCCGGTGACGAAGCCGAAGAGGTAGCTACACGCGCCCGCGACGTTCGCTTCCAGCCCGAACGTCGCCCGCTCGACGCGTTCGGAGGAGTACGTCCCGTCGGTGCCGTTCGTCTCGATGATGTCAGATGTCTCCGTACCCATTCGGTAGCTCCACTGAGAGAACCCTCTCCGCGGCCGGCGTGGCGCTGACCGCGGAGAGACGTCTTCGGGACGTAGTATCGCTCTATGGGATGATAACTCTATCTGGAAGGTAGGAAAACGGGACGACGATACACACGGCTCTCGGCCGATGTGGCCCGACCGATCGCCCGCCGTTTTATCACGGTTCTCGCCGTGTCCTCGCCCATGCGCGCAGCAGTCCTCGAGGAACACGGAGAGCCGCTGTCGATCGAGGAGGTCGACCGACCCGGTGTGGAGCCCGACGGCGTCGTGGTGGACGTCGAAGCCTGTGGGATCTGTCGGTCGGACTGGCACGGCTGGCAGGGCGACTGGGGCTGGCTCGGCCTCGAATCGCAGCCCGGACAGATATTCGGCCACGAGCCCGCGGGGACGGTGGTCGAGGTGGGTGAGGACGTCGATACCGTGCGCGAGGGCGACCGGGTGGCGATCCCGTTCAACCTCGGCGACGGGAGCTGTCGGCACTGTCGGAACGGCCACGCGAACGTCTGCGAGAACGTCATGCCGCTCGGGTTCGTCCCGATGGTACAGGGCGCGTTCGCCGAAGAGGTCCACGTCCCGGCCGCCGATCACAACCTCGTCTCGCTGCCCGACGAGGTCTCGCCGGTCGACATGGCCGGCCTCGGCTGTCGGTTCATGACCTCGTTTCACGCGCTCTCACACCGCGCCGACCTCTCTGCGGGCGACCGCGTCGTGGTCCACGGCTGTGGGGGCGTCGGCCTCTCGGCGGTCCACATCGCGGACGCGCTCGGCGCGGAGGTGATCGCGGTCGACCTCGACGACGAGAAACTCGAGTGGGCGACCGATCTCGGGGCGGCCGAGACGGTGAGCGCGAGCGAGAACGAGGACGTCCCGGCCGAGGTCCGGTCGATCACCGACGGTGGTGCCGAGCTCTCGGTCGACGCGCTCGGGATCGCGGAGACCTGTCGGAACTCGGTCCGCTCGCTCCGGACACACGGCCAGCACCTCCAGATCGGTCTCACGACCGAGGAAGAGCGGGGAGAGGTCTCGCTGCCGACGGACGTGATGGTGATGCGCGAGATCGAGTTCGTCGGCTCGCTCGGGATGCCGCCGGCACGCTACGACGAGATCTTCCGGATGGTCGAGAGCGGAAAGCTCGAGCCGAGCGGGGTGGTCTCCGAGACGGTCGGCCTCGAGGACGTCTCCGCGAAACTGGCGGCGATGACCGACTTCGACACCGTCGGAATCCCCGTGATCGACACGTTCTGAGACGGACGGTCCTCGCGGGATCGTGGTGACCGTGGGTGTGGGCCGGCGATCGCCCGACGAGCGGCGGAAGCGGTCCGTACGGGCCACACGCCCGTCATCGACCGTCACCTACTTGCGCGGTCCACGCCGATGTTCTTCATGGAGTACCTCGACCGCCGCCGCTCGCTCGTCGACGAGCGGCTCTCGGCGGTCGTGGCCGAACTCGAACCCGAGCTGCTGCGAGAGGAGGTCGGCCACACCGTCCTCTCCGGGGGCAAGCGGGTCCGGCCGACGATGACGATCATCGTCTGCGAGGCCGTGGGTGGAACGCCGGAGGACGCGGTCGACTTCGGGGTGGGCGTCGAACTCGTTCACAACGCGTCGCTCGTGATCGACGACATCATCGACGACTCCGCGGTGCGTCGCGGGGCCGAGAGCGCCTGGTCTGCGTTCGGCTACGGCCCCGCGATCGTCTCCTCCGATGCGCACCTCGGCGAGGCGTTCGCGCTCTTCTCTCGCGACGCCCGGGCGATGCAGATCGTCGCGGAGGCGATGGTCGAACTCGGCGAGGGAGAGGCGATCGAAATCGTCGCACGGCCGGAGAACGAGGCCGAGTACATGGAACTCGCCCGACGGAAGACCGGTGCGCTCTTTCGCGCCGCGGCGGAGGTCGGGGCAGTCGCGGCCGACGCCGACGCCCACACCGTCGAGGCGGTCGGCGAGTACGCCGAACGGGTGGGGATCGCCTTCCAGATCAGGGACGACGTGCTCGACGCGACTGCCGATCCCGAGGAGCTCGGGAAGCCGACGGGTCAGGACGTCGAGATGGACCGGCCCTCGCTGCTACAGGTTACGGATCTGAGCCCCGAGGAGGCGAACGAGCGGGCGCACGCGGAGTCCGAGGCGGCGCTCTCGGCGCTCTCGCGGGTCGAGGCGGCGAACACGAAGGCCTACGAGTACCTCAAGGACCTCGCGGAGTTCGTCGTCGTCAGAGAGCGCTGACCTCGGAACGGCCTACGACGATCCGTGATAGACGTAGTAGCTGCTCGTGTCGAGGCGCGCGGCGACCGCTCGCTCTAGCTCCCACCGGAGTAGTTTCCAGAGCTCCGGGCGCGCGGTCTCGACCGCGGAGAACAGCCGTTCGATCTTCTCCGGTGAGCTGTCGGCCGCGAGCCGTTCGAGCTCACCGGTGAGCCCGTACTCGGTCCGCCCGGTCGGGAGCCGGAGCCACCGCTCGCGGCGCCGGTCGAGCAACCCTCTCGCGGCGAGTCCGTCCTCGACCAGTTCGATCACGTACCGCCAGGGATCGGTCTCGTCGCCGTCGAAGAGGGCGTCGACGAGCGCGGCGACGAGGATCGGATCCGCGGTTCCGGTCTCGCCTTCCATCCCACCCAGGAACGTCGAGACCGCCCACTCGAGGGTATGATCCGGCCACATCGGGGCGGGCCCGTTCGTCGCGACGGAGAGTGCGGTCCGCTTTCGGAGGCCCAGCCAGCGGGCGGTCTCGCCCATCTCGAAGCGGATCGCCCCCTCCTCCTCGTTCGCGAGGAAGGCGGCCGTGAGGACCGCTGTCGCGAGCTGGTCGGTGGCGACAGCTCGATCGGAGAGGGGGAGCGAGACGTTCCCCGCGATCGCTCGCGTCGCGAACCGTTCGCCGTGGAGGAAGACGAGTTCGCTCGGGGTCAGCTGGTCCATATCCCCCGTACGGCGTGACGCGACATACGCCTCACGTCGGCTTCGCCCGTCTCGCCGAACGCGTCTCGACGATGGCGAAGGTGAGCGTACTCACGAGCCCGACGAGCGTGCCCGCGGTGAGCGCCGCGGCGACGTACGGCAGGGTCTGATAGCCGAGCAGGAAGGCGCTCACGCCGTGGAGGACGACCGCGATCGAGATCACGTAGAAGGGCGCGTTCAGGTAGCGCCACTCCAGTCGATCGGCGAGGTAGGCGTCGGTGATCCGTCCCAAGCTGGACGTGATCCCCGCGGCGGCGAACCACTGGACCGCGCCGTAGACGAGCGCGGCGATCACCTCCAACGCCGTGAGCTGTTCGCCCACCTGTGCCGTCTCCAGGGCTTCGACCCCGCCGATCCCCCCGATCAGGAGCAGTGCGGCGGCGACGACGCTCGTGATCAGTGTCACCCGGCCGGTGTAGAGCACCGTGCGAACGCGCTCGGCCCAGCGGTCGATCGCCTCCTGTGCACCCAGTCCGCGGGCGAGCAGGTAGAGGCCGAGCAGCGCGGAGAGCACGCCCAGGGTCGCGCCGGGGAAGCCGAAGCGGTCGGCGAGCGTCGCAAGCGGGTAGATCAGCAGCAGGATCCCCAGGGGAACGAGGATCGTCCCGCGGGTCTCCGGGTCGTTCAGCACCTGCTTGATCGTGTAGTACATCGATTCGAGGTCCTGGGCCTGACGGACGACCACTCTCCGAACGCCGTCGACGGGCACGCGCGAGCGGATCACCGGGATCACCGACTCGTCCTGTGCGCCGTCGGTGACGACGACCGCGGAGACCCGTTCGTCCGTCGAGAGGCTCGCGAGGACGTAGTCGAGTTCCTCCCCGACCTTTCGGTTCGCGCTCACGTCCGCCTTCTCGGTGCCGGTGACCGCTGCGACGGTGACCGCCTCGCCCTTCTCCCCGAACTCGTCGGCGATGTGGACGCCCTGGAAGAGGACGTTCACGTCGGAGTCCTCGGGGTCGACCGTCGCGAGCGCGACGGCGGCCTCCTCGACGGCGTCCCGACCGATGACGGGCGTCTCGACGCCCGCCTTGCGCCCGAGGTCGTCGTCGAGGTCGACACACAGCACCAGCAGCATCTACACGCGCTACGGGGTCGGGCCGTTAACTGTTTTCCCTCTCTCGAGCGGAACCCGAGCGGCTTTTGCCGCTGGGGGCGGTTCTCCGAGACAGAGAATGATCTCGAAGGGCTGTGAGCAGTGCGCGCTCGGCGGCAAGATGGTGCTGTTCGTCTACGGCTACTGCGACGAGCGCGACTGTTTCTACTGCCCGCTCGGGGAGAAACGAAAGAACGTCGAGCAGGTCTACGCCAACGAGCGCCCGGTCGAGCGAGACGAGGACGTCATCCAGGAGGCGAAGCTGATGGACGCGCTGGGCACATCGATCACCGGCGGCGAACCCCAGGAGGCGATGGGCCGCACCACCCGGTACCTCCGCCTGCTGAAAGAGGAGTTCGGCCCCGAGCACCACACCCACCTCTACACCGGGATCACCGGTGGACGCGAGAACATGCGAAAGCTCGCCGAGGCCGGCCTCGACGAGATCCGGTTTCACCCGCCGTACGAGCTCTGGGGAGAGCTCCACGGCACCGAGTGGGAGGAGATCCTCTATATCGCCCGCGAGGAGGGGCTCACCCCCGCCTTCGAGATCCCGGGCATCCGCCCCGAACGCGAGTTCATAGAGTTCCTCGACGAGGGCGCCGCGGAGTTCTGCAACGTCAACCAGTTCGAGATGAGCGATGGCAACTACGAGCGAATGCGCGCGGAGGGCTACGAACTCGAAGACGGGCACATGAGCGCGGTCGAGGGCTCGAAGGGGATCCTGGAGGAGATGGCCGACCACCCGAAGGTCTACTTCTGTACGAGCGTGTTCAAGGACGCCGCCCAGCACAGGAAACGCCTCCAGCGCATGGCCGAGAACGTCCGTCGGGAGTTCGACGACGTGACCGACGACGGGACGATCGTTTACGGGAAGACCTGGGAGACTGAAGCCCGCTTGCGCGACCTCGGCATTCCGGAGGAGTTCTACACGGTGAAGGCGAACCACGTCGAACTCGCCTGGTGGCTCCTAGAGGAGATGATAGAGGAGGGCGACGTGGGGAAAGGCGAGATCGTCGAGCAGTATCCGACGTACGACGGGACTGTAGTCGAGCGGACGCCGTTGGCGTGAGTCGTATTTTGCTGGAGTAGATTCGAAAGCCCGAGAGACGACCACTCGGCTGGATTGGACGTATCGAATCCCTTGTTATAATATAGCTATCACTATACCTCCGACGGTATCTCCCCCACAATATAGAAAACGCCCGAACCCCGCTATCTCCGATCCCCAGCGTCGCGGTTCGGTTCTTCGAGAAACGGGTCGAATCGGACGTTGGACACGCCGGGGTCGAGCGATTCCGAGATCACGTCCCCGTCTCCATCGGCCGGCCGCCCGGTCTCTGGATCGGTAAATGATGTCGGAGGATCACCGAAACTCGACGGCCCGTTCGCGGCACCCCAGTAGTTCTCGATCGCGTCGGTAATGTTCGAGAATTCGGGGAACTCGTCGTCTGCAGGGGTATCGATGTTCGAAACCCCGTAGTGTTCGTTGAAGCAGATGTTGCTGTCCCGGATCTGGCTTCCGCCGCCAAATACTGATTCGAGGACGCCGATCCCGTTCCTCAGAACTCGACAGGCGGTGATGGTCGAAGACATCTCGTGACCGACGAAGACACCTGTACTCCGGTTCCGCTGGATCGTACAGTGATCGATAGTGCTCCCTGTGCCCCCGTAGACGTCGGGATCACCCTGCAGATCGATGCCCGTGATGTTGTCCTCGAGCGTACACTGCTCGACCGAAGGACCCTGGAACCGAATACGAATCCCGCTACCACTCTCTCTCACCGTGATTCCGGTCGTTCTCCCGCCTGTGAACGTATACTCGATTCCCCCGCTCCCGCCGAGGATATCGACGTTCTCGATCACGACGTCGTCGAGGATCGTCACGTCCCTCTCGAGGGCGAAGGGATTGACCGCGATCGCCCTCGGATCCTCGTAGAAGCCGACTCGCTCGAACTCTGCGTCACGGATATCGATCGTATAGCCGTTCCCGTTCAGGTAGACGTCGTCCGCCGTTATGACGATACACCCGGGAGCCTCGATCAGGTCCGGTGTGATGTCGGAGACGATCTCGTACTCGCCGGGTTCGTCGATAACCGCACACGAATCGATCTCCGTCGGATTATCAGAGTCGGTGGCACTGGCAGACTTGCTGGCGGCGAGTCCGATTCCAGCCGCACCGACAGTTCGTAGCAAGGTTCTGCGGCCAAGGATTCTGCCCTCTCGTCTTCCGGTTGATTTGTATGTCTCTTCGAGTGATCTGTTCATGGAACACGAGATGCACAACGCTCCAATAGATAAATTTGCCTATTAAAACAAGCCGTAATTTAAAATTTCGGACGGATATACTGTCGGCTGTAACTGGGGAGTGATTCACCGAACCCCATGCCGGTGACAACCTGTGATGACTCGTAGCGGACAGTATTGGGTAGATTCGATAGCCGAATATGCGCTATCTGTTCGTTCAACCCCATATCATGTACGCTCTCGAGGGAACCACTGAAATGGAGGTGAACATAATCTGTAGCGGTGCGGTCCGCGAACTCGCTTCGCTCGTTCGCGGTCTTTTTGGTGGCGGGCGAGACGGCTCCGCCGTCTCGCTGCTTCTGCGAACGCGGAGCGTTCGCAGAACAGATTTTTACTCGGAGCGGTGCCCGCAGCGCCGAAGGCGCGAGGACACCCGACGAGTAAAAAGGTGCATGGAAAGCGTTTAGCTTTCCGGTTGAGTAGCGTCCGTATGCCGGATTGCCCACTGGCCGAGGAGTGTCCGAGTTTCACCGAACAGATCGAGGGGATGGGCTGCGTTCATTACGGCGACCGCGGCGGCGTCGAGTGGTGTAGTCACTACAGCCAGCCGATCCGCGACCTGAAACAGCAGCCCGTGAAGATCGGCGAGGAGGTCGTCGTCGAGGTGACCGACATCCACGAGAGCGGCGCCGGCGTCGGACGGACCGAGGACGGCTTCATCGTGATGGTCGACGGGGTGCTGCCCGACGCCCGTGCGAAGGTGAAGATCACGAAGGTGCGCTCGAACCACGCCCGAGCGGACGAGGTCGAGCGCCTGCCGTGGGAGCCGGAGGAGGACGACGAGAGCGACGAGGCGGCGGGGGACGTCGACGAGGCAGAGGAGGCCGACGAGGCGGACCGGAGACGTCCGGGGCGTCGGTCGCGGCCCGAGCGGCTCGGCAGCCGCGAGAACTTCTGGGGCGCGTAGGACACCTCGGCCGGCGGGCCGGCGACCACGTCTGTTTTCATAACAGGGTTCGAAGGAGGACCATGAGCGACGAGCCCGACCCGCCCGACCCCGACGGGATCCTAGAGCGCATCGGGTTCGACCCGGAGACGAACGTGCTGACCCGTCGGCAGGCGCAGGTGCTCGCGCTCCGGGAACGGGGCGTCTCGCAGGCGACGATCGCCGACCGGTTGGGCACCTCGCGGGCGAACGTCTCGAGCGTCGAGTCGAGCGCCCGGACGAACGTCGAGAAGGCCCACGAGACGGTCGCGTTCGCGGAGGCGCTCCGCGCGCCGGTGCAGGTCGAGATCGACGCCGAGGTCGACCTCTACGACGTCCCGACCCGTGTGTACGCCGCGTGTGACGAGGCGTCGGTGAAGGTGAACCAGAGCGCGCCGGAGCTGATGCGCTCGATCAGCGAGGCGGCTGGCGACGCGATCTCTGGCCGCGAGGTGAAACGGCCGCTGCTCGTCGGCGTGACCAACGACGGGGTCGTACGGGTACGCCGGCTCGACCGGCGGAACGACGAGTAGTCGCTACCAGGTTTCGACGGAGCCGGTTCTGATGTCCTCGACACAGCCCTCGCAGTCGGGGTGGCCGGGCTCGTAGCAGGAGGGGCGGGCGTGGTCGTCGACCTCGACCGCACGGCGTTCGGCGTAGCGCCGGCAGACGATCCGTGCACGGCCGGCCCCGTCGCGGTCGAGGCCGTCCGATCGGACCGAGTCGCGCGCGTCGCGGTAGGCGTATCGCGCCCGCTCGTACGTCCGACCGGCGTCGCGGACCTTCGAGCGGAGAAACCGGTCCACCCGATCCGGATCGACCATAGCTGTACCTGAAACTCTGTGCACAAAGAGCCGTCGACACACCACTTTCACCCCGCTCGCGCAACTTTTTAACCCATCGGGAACCAACCGACGTACGTCTCCCGAGGAAAACAGGCGGAGACAGTGAGATCATGAGCGACCTGCGAAACCACGCGGAAGCGATAGCGGAACAGTTCTCGGAACACCTAGAGGTCAGTACAGAGGAGGTCGAAGACCGACTGGCGACGCTCGTCGAGGAGTACAAGATCCCCGCCGACGAGGCACGCCGGAGCGTCACGAACCACTACCTCGACCAGGCGGGCCTGGAGCGAGAAGACATCTCCGGCGGCGGTGGCAACCGCCAGATCCAGCTCGCGGAGGTCGACGCCCCCGACGAGTGGGTCGACATCGAGGCGAAACTGGTCGACCTCTGGGAGCCGAGGAGCGACTCGATCGACCAGGTCGGACTGTTGGGCGACCCGTCGGGTACGCTGAAGTTCACCAAGTGGGCGACGTCGGACCTCCCGACGCTCTCCGAGGGTGTCTCCTACCGGTTCGAGAACGTCGTCACCGACGAGTACGAGGGTCGGTACTCGGTGAAGCTCAACCGAACCACACGGATCACCGAACTCAACGAGGAGATCGAGGTCGGCGACGACGCCATCGAGGTCGAGGGCGCGCTGGTCGACATCCAGCGCGGCAGCGGCCTGATCAAGCGCTGTCCGGAGGAGGGCTGTACGCGCGTCCTCCAGAACGGCCGGTGTGCCGAACACGGCGAGGTCGACGGCGAGTTCGACCTCCGGATCAAGGGCGTCCTCGACGACGGCCTCGTGGTCCAGGAGGTCATCTTCGATCAGGAGAGTACGGAGGAGCTGACCGGGATCGAACTCGACGAGGCGAAGCAGATGGCGATGGACGCCCTCGACACGACCGTCGTCGCGGACGAGATGCGAACCGCAACCCTCGGACGGTACTACCGGGTGTCGGGCCCGAAGTACGGCCGGTACGTGCTCGCCGACGAGGTGGAGGAACTGGGCGGGCCAACGGACCCTGAAGCGACGCTGATCAGAGCGAGGTCGATCTGAATGAGCGGCGCAGCCCCCACCCGCGAGGTCGCCCAGCGCGTCTTCGCCCGCGAGTTCAACGACGCGAGCTACACGTTCAAGGAGAGCGACGACGAGCGCGCGCCGCTGTACCTGCTGCTCCCGACGGGCGCGCGTGCGAACCGCGTCTTCTTCGTCGGCACCCTCACCGAGAAGAACGACGTCGGCGAGGACAACGAGTACTGGCAGGGTCGGATCGTCGACCCGACGGGGACCTTCTTCGTCTACGCCGGCCAGTACCAGCCCGAGGCGGCGACCGCGCTCCGCGAGATCGAACCCCCGGCGTACGTGGCCGTCGCCGGGAAGCCACGCACGTACGAGACCGACGACGGCTCGATCAACGTCTCGATCCGCCCCGAGTCGATCACCGAGGTCGACGCCGGAATCCGCGACCGCTGGGTCGTCGAGACCGCAGAACGGACGATCGATCGCCTCAAAACGTTCGACGACGAGGCCAACGAGTACGCCTCGATGGCGCGCGAGCACTACGACCTCCCGGTCGAGAACTACCGGCAGGCGGTCGCGACGGCGCTCGAGAGCCTCGACGAGATCGAGTCAGAGGAACCCGAAGCCGAAGCCTAGGGCGAGAGCGACTCGCCGACCGCTCTTTCGGCGGCATCGACGACGACCCCCTCCCTCGCGAGCGACGCGAGCGTCTCGACGTCGTCGTGGAGCGGTCGATCACCGGAGAGCGGATCGACGTGTTCGCGGACGCACCCGTAAACCGCCTTCGTCCCGTCCCCGAACGAGAGGTCGTCGTCGACGTACTCGGCGGCCTCGGCCGCACAGAGCAGTTCGATCCCGACGATTGCGCCGACGCGCTCGGTGACCCGTCTGGCGGCGAACGCGGAGGTCGCGCCCATGCTGACGTGGTCCTCCTGGCCGCCGCTGACCGGGGTGCTGTCGCTCGCCGGCCGTCCCTCCGCCCGACACTCGTTGAGCAACGCCGCAGCGGTGTACTGGGCGATCATCAGCCCCGACTCGAGGCCGCCATCCCGGGCGAGGAACGGCGGGAGGTACGCCTCCTGGTGGTTCGGGTTGAGTAGGCGGTCGACCCGCCGTTCGGTGACCGCGGCGAGTTCGGTGAGTGCCCCGGCGAGGTAGTCGAGTCTCAGCGCGAGAACCTCGGCGTGGAAGTTCCCGCCCGAGAGTACGCCGACGCGCTCGGTGCCGCTCGCTCGGTCGGAGACGTCGGCCGCGTCGAATATCAGCGGGTTGTCCGTCGCGCTGTTCAACTCGATCTCGACGGCCTCACGCAGGTGGTCGAGTGCCTCTCTGACCGCGCCGTGGACCTGCGGGAGACATCGGACCGAGTAGGCGTCCTGCACCCGATCGCAGTTGCGGTGGGACTCGACGACCTCGGAGTTCCGGGTGACTGCTTTCACGTTCTTCGCGCTCCGGGCCTGTCCGGGGTGGGGTCTGACCGCAGAGAGCATCGGGTCGCACGCGGCGGTCGTCCCCATCGTCACCTCGGTCGTGAACGCCCCGGCGACGTCGGCGGTCCCCACCACGCGCTCGGCGTCGCGGAGACAGAGCGCGGCGAGGCCGACGACGAGTTGCGTTCCGTTGATCAGCGCGAGCCCTTCCTTCGGCGCGAGCGAGACGGGTTCGACGCCGGCGGTGGCGAGCGCATCGTCGCCGGGGAGCCGCTCGCCGTCGACGTCCGCCTCGCCCTCGCCGATCAGTACGAGCGCCATCCCGGCGAGTGGCGCGAGGTCGCCGCTCGCGCCGAGGCTCCCGCGCGAGCGAACGACCGGGTGGATACCCTCGTTCAGCATCGTCACGAGTCGGTCGACCACCACCTCGCGGATCCCCGAGTAGCCGGTGACGAGCGCGTTGACCCTGGCGAGGGTCATCGCGCGGACCTCCTCCCGGGAGAGTTCTCGACCCGCTCCGGAGGCGTGGCTCCGCACGAGGTTCTCCTGGAGGCGATCGAGGTCCTCGCGGGGCACCCGCGTGTCGACGAGATCGCCGAAGCCGGTGTTCAGCCCGTAGACGACCTCGTCGGTCTCCAGTACCGCCTCGACGCGCTCGCGCGAGCGGCGCACCCGCTCTTTGGATTCCTCGGGGACTACAACCAGGAGATCGTCGCGGGCGACCCGTTCGACGTCCGCCGGCGTGAGCGACTCGCCGTCGGCGACGACCTCATCGGAGGGTTCGTCGGTCTGCATGATCCACGTGCATCGGCACGCCGCTTGAGTCTTCGTCCCGGTCGTGTGGCCTCGCACACGAACGCCCAACCCTCTACCCGCCCGGGGACGTTTCAACGAGCGATGACACGAGCAGCGATCGTCGTCCTGGCTGGTACCGACTCCGCAGCCGACCTCGGCCGCGTCGTCAATGCCCTCGAAGCCGCCCGCGAGTTCGACCGGGCCGGCGACGACCTCCGACTGATCTTCGACGGCGCGGGAACGCAGTGGATCGCCGAACTGGAGGACGAGGACCACGACTACCACGACCTCTACGTGTCGGTCTCGGAGCACGTCCAGGCCTGTGAGTACTGCGTCGACGCCTACGACGTCGGTGCGGCGGTCGACGAGAGCGAGGCGGAACGAGATGGCGAGTTCGAGGGCCACCCCAGCGTGAAGTCGCTCGTCGACGAGGGCTACGAGGTCATCACGTACTGACGACCCTCGACCACGGGTCGACCCTCCTTCACCACCACCGACACCGGGTTCTCGCCGACACGATACGGGAGATGCCGATAGGAGGGCGCATCGAGGACGAGGAGGTCCGCCGGTACGCCCTCCCGAAGGGTTCCGGTGCCGTCGTCGAGGTCGAGCGCCCGTGCGGCGTTCGCCGTCGCGGCGGAGAGCGCCTCGGCGGGCGTCATTCGCATCCCGACACAGGCGAGGGAGACGGCGAACGGCACACTTCTCGAGAAGCAGTTCGGGTTGAAGTCGGTCGCGAGCGCGACCGGCGCGCCGCGGTCGAGGAACGCCCGTGCGTCGGCGTACTCTTCGCCGAGGACGAACGCCGTCCCCGGGAGCATCACCGGGACGACCTCGCTCTCGACGAGCGCGTCGATGTCGGTCACGGTCGCACGCAACAGGTGATCGGCGCTGGTCGCACCGAGTGCGGCGGCGAGCTGTGCGCCGCCGACCCGCTCGAACTCCTCGGCGTGGATCTTCGGGTCGAGCCCGTGATTGAGACCCGCTTCGAGCACCCGGCGGGACTGTTCGACCGAGAAGACGCCCGCCTCGCAGAAGACGTCACAGAATCGCGCGACCCCCTGCTCCGCGACCGCCGGGAGCTGTTCCGAGACGACCCGATCGACGTAGCCGTCGGTATCCATCCCCTCGGGTGTCGAGTGCGCCCCCATGAACGTCGCGTGGAGGTCGATCGGGTGCTTCTCGTCCGCTCGATCGATCACCTCCAGGAGTCGGAGTTCCGTCTCGGTATCCAGACCGTAACCCGACTTCACTTCGACCGTCGTCGAGCCGTGGGCGAGCATCGTATCGAGGTGGCCGAGCAGGTTCGAGAGCAGGTCCCCGTCGGTCGCCTCCCTCGTCGTTCGCACTGTCCTGAGAATACCGCCGCCCTCCGCAGCGATCTCCCGGTAGCTCTTCCCTTCGATCTTCGCCTCGAACTCGTCGGAACGGTCGCCCGCGAAGACCGCGTGGGTGTGGGGATCGACGAGCCCCGGGACCACGGCTCTCCCACTCGCGTCGATCGCGTGATCGGCGTTCTCCGGTGGGTACTCCCGTGTCACTTCCTCGGTGGGACCGACGGCAGCCACCTCGCCGTCGACCACCGCGACGGCCGCATTCGATCGAACGTCGAGTATCCCACCCCGATCCGACGGGGTCGAGCCACCGATCGCGCGTGCTGGTCCGACGACGAGTTCGGCCGCGTCGTGGACGACGGCGTCGATGCCGGTCATGCCGTTACCTCCGTCGCCCCGCAACGAGCGTGTTCTGCCGAACGACTCCACCCGGCGCAACCCTTTTCCTCCACTCGGCTGACTCGCGGAGCATGGAGCGATATCTGGTGAACCCACCCGAACTGAAGGACGCACGCGCGATCGGCTACAACCACGCGATCGTCGCGAACGGCGAGTTCACTATGGCCGGTCAGGTCGCGATGGATTCCGAGGGTGAGATCGTCGGCGACGACATCCGAACGCAGGCCGAAAGGGCGTACGAGAACGTCGGGATCCTGCTCTCCGCGGTCGGGAAGGGCTTCGCGGACGTGACGAAGGTGACGACGCACATCGTCGACCTCTCCACCCATTACTTCGACGGCTACAAGGACGTCTACTGGGAGGCGTTCTCCGAACCCTACCCCTGTCACACCGTCCTCGGAGCCCACCAGCTCGCCCACGAGGGGTACCTCGTGGAGGTCGAGGTCGAGGTCCCGTTCACCGACCGGGACGTCGCCGCGATCGAACCCGACGGCGAGACGGTGGTCCGGGTTCCCTGAGGGGGCCGGTTCACTCACGATCGCTCACCCCTTCGCATCGGGACGTGAACGCCCGAGGCTTCGGCCTCCTCGATCGCGTCCTCGTAGCCGGCGTCCGCGTGCCGGATCACGCCGGTGCCGGGGTCGGTCGTGAACACCGTGCGAGCCTTCTCCGCGGCGAGGTCCGAGCCATCGAGGACGACGTGGTTGTTGGCGTGCAACGAGTTGCCGATCCCGACGCCGCCGCCGTCGTGCACGCTCACGATGTCCGCACCCGCGGCGCAGTTGAGCAGCGCGTTCAGGATCGGCCAGTCCGCCACCGCATCCGTCCCGTCGCGCATCGCCTCCGTTTCTCTATGAGGGCTGGCCACCGAACCGGCGTCGAGGTGGTCGCGCGTGACGACGACCGGTGCACCGATCTCGCCCTCCCGCACCAGTTCGTTGATTCGGAGCGCGAACCGAGCGCGTTCGGTCAGTCCCTCCTCGTCGGTCTCGTAGCCGAGCCAGCAGACGCGGGCGGGCAGCCCCTGGAACTGGACCTGTTCTTGCGCCATCTCGATCCATCTGACGAGCCGCTCCTTCTCCGGAAACAGCTCCACCACGGCCTCGTCCGTCCGGTGGATGTCCGCCGGATCGCCCGAGAGCGCGACCCAGCGGAACGGCCCGCGGCCGCGACAGAACTGCGGGCGGATGTACGCGGGGACGAACCCCGGAAAGTCGAACGCGTCGTCCACCCCGCGGTGTTCTCGCACCTGGCCGCGGATGTTGTTGCCGTACTCGAAGGTGATCGCGCCCGCCTCCTGGAGGTCGAGCATCGCCCGGACGTGCCTGGCCATCGTGTCGAGGCTCTCCTCGCGGTACCGGTCGGGGTCCTCCTCGCGCAGCGCGTCGGCCTCGGCCGCCGAGTACCCGCTCGGGTAGTACCCCTCCAGTTCGTCGTGTGCGCTCGTCTGGTCGGTGAGCACGTCGGGGACGAACCCCCCCTCGAGGAACGCTTCGAGCATATCCGCCGCGTTGACGTGGACGCCGACGCTGTAGGCGTCGCCAGCCTCCGCGGCCGCTCTCGCCCGCTCGACCGCCTCGTCCACGTCGTCGGCCCGGTCCTGGCAGTAGCCCGTCTCGATCCGGCGGTCGATTCGTTCGCTCTCTACCTCCGCGGCGATGCAGACCCCGCCGTTCATCGTCACCGCGAGCGGCTGCGCGCCGCCCATCCCGCCGAGCCCCGCGGTGGCGACGATCTTCCCCGCGAACTCCCCGGAGAACTCCCGTCGAGCGCACTCGGCGAGGGTCTCGTAGGTACCCTGGACGATCCCCTGCGTGCCGATGTACGCCCACGAGCCGGCGGTCATCTGCCCGTACATGATCTTGCCCTGGGCCTCGAGTTCGTGGAACTGCTCCCAACTGTCCCACTTCCCCACCAAGTTCGAGTTCGCGATCAGGACCCTGGGAGCGCGTTCGTGGGTCCGGAACCGGCCGACGGGCTTCCCGCTCTGGACGAGTAGCGTCTCGTCGTTCCCGAGCTCCCGAAGTTCGTCGCAGATCGCGTCGTAGGCCTCCCACGAGCGCGCCGCACGGCCCGTGCCCCCGTAGACCACCAGGTCCTCCGGCCGCTCCGCCACCTCGGGGTCGAGGTTGTTGTTCAGCATCCGCAGGGCGGCCTCCTGACGCCAGCCCTCGCACTCGATTCCGGTGCCGGTCGGCGCTCCACCGTATCGCCGCCACTGCTCGCTCGGCTCGCCGATTCCGGTCGGTCGCTCCCGTCCTCGGTCCATAGGCAACGTTTGCCGGCCAGCCCTATCAACACCCACGACGGCCGTCTGACGAACCATTAAATACGTTCGGGAGTGATGTGTCGACGATGGGCAACAAGAACAAGACGATCTCGTTCCGCGTCAACGAGGACGCCTTCGAGACGCTGCGCGAGATCGCCGAAGAGCGCGACATCTCGCTGTCGGCGGTCTTCCGGAACTACGTCGACCTGCTCGTTGCCCACGACGGTCAGGTCCGGGTGGTCCCGGAGCACGAACTCGCGACCGAGAGCGACACCGAGTCGTTCCCGCCGAAGGTCGAGGTACCTAAGAGCTTCCTCAGAGAACACGAGCGCCTCGAACTCGAGACCGAACACCTGCGCGAGCAGCTCGACGAACACAAACGCTACATCACCCACCTCCGGAGCCGGATGGAGGACGAGGACGACGAGGACGTCGTTCACTTGGAGGACGTCGACCGGGAGAACGGAAAGACCGAGGACACGTTCCAGCTCGGCTGATCGGTTCGCTATCGAACCGTCGCAGCTACCGCGAGAGTTCGCGCTTTCTCGTCGCCGCACGACGCTCCATCTCCCCGTTCCCGTCGACCGCGGCGAGCGACTCGACCGCCTCGAGCGTGCGCACCGAGTCGTCGAGAAACGAGAGGACGTCGCCGGGATACGCGTAGACCATGTAGTCGTCGGTCATCACGTCGACGATCGCCTCGGGGCCGAGCCCGCTCGCACGCAGGTCGAGCAGGTAAGAGACGAACTTCCGCTCGGGACAGCCGCAGTAGGGGTTCGAGTCGCAGTCGCAGTTGAGGAAGTCGGTCGCGAAGTCGAGCACCCGCTCCCGGCTCGCCTCGTCGAGCTTCTCCAGGCCCTCGCCCTGGAAGAGTACGTCCAGCGTCGCCCCAGAGAACGCGCTCTTCGGGATCGAGGTCTCCAGCTGGGAGGCGAGCTGGCGGTGGTTCTTGACGTAGATCTTGTCGGTGATCGCCACGCGTGGGCACGGTAGAGGCTTCGCGCGAATAAGTCTCTCCGTTCGAGAGTCCGAAAGTCGTAACGTATTTCAGGCGATCACCGAGTAAGGGTGAGTACTCAGCGCGTCCGGGTTGGGGTAGTGGTCATCCTTCAGCCTTGTGGAGGCTGAGACGCGGGTTCGATTCTCGCACCCGGACCTCCTGCGGCGAGCAAATACGCGAGCCGCAGGTGTCCACAGAGGATCGAACCCTGCCAGTCGCAGCGGCCGAACGGAGTGAGGCCGACCGTCTGGCTCCGGTTCGATTCTCGCACCCGGACTTCTTCGCCGCGAGCACGGTCGCGAGCGGCGAGAATCCGACGGGAAGAATCGGATCAGAGAGTGAAGTGAGCGAAGCGAACGAAACGATCGTGGTTCGATTCTCACACCCGGATCCGTGAGCACGGTTACGATCTGGTCTCCGGATCGGGATCGTAGCCCTCCCCGACCGGGAGGGTGAGCGCTCGCGGAACCACTTCTATCCCGACCCGCGTCTCGGAGACCACCTCCCCGTCGAGGCTGAACGTGATCGCCTCCTGATCCGTGACCTCCACCGTGAGCCGCGAGGTCTTCATCCGGCTGGTCTGGAGCCGATCGAGCGCGACCGACGGGCGCGAGAGCAGGTTCGCGACCGCCTCGCTCGGGGGGATCGCCTCCACCACCGTGACGTCGAGGAGGCCGTCCTCCACGTCGGCCTGCGCGCCACCGAGCGACGGAAACCCACGGGCGTTGCCGACGAGGACGACGTACGCGGGGCCGGCCCACGACTCGGCCCCGTCCGCGGCGTCGATATGCAGGTCGACTGGGGTGAACCCCGCCGTCCCGCGGAGGGTCTCTATGACGTACGCGAGGACGCCGAGGCGTCGTTTCTCCTCGGAGGTCGTCTTCGCGCTGGCGTCCGCGGTGAGCCCACAGACACACGAGTTGAGAAAGGGGCGACCGTTCGCGATCCCCAGGTCGATCGTCCGCCGCTCGCCGCGGTCGAGCACGGTGAACGCCTCCTCGATCCCCTCGATCCCGACGTTCTTCGCGAAGTTGTTCCCGGTGCCGGCGGGGATCACGCCGAACTCCACGTCGGCGAGCGCGTCGGCTTCGTAGAGCGCGGCGACGACCTCGTTGAGCGTGCCGTCACCGCCCGCGGCGACGACCGCGCTCGCACCCGCCTGGATCGCGTCCGTCGCGACGTCGAACCCCGACCGCTCCGGCGACGTCTCGCGGACCTCGTACCCGAACTGCCGAGCGAGGTCGTACACTCGCTCTCCGTGATTCGCCGACCCGCTCACCGGGTTGAGCACGACGACGCGGTCGTGCTCGCCCGGCGCTCGCACGTCGGTCTCTCGACGCCCCTCCATACGGACTCTGTACGGTCCCCGGCGCAAGACCGTTGTGTCCGTGAGGCCGTCCGGATACGTTGGATCAACGATATGGATTTATCCTCGGACGACCTACTATCCCCACGATGGCCCGACTCCCTCACTCCGTCACCAACGTCGAAGAGAACGATATCGTCAGAGCGAGGTCGGGCGAACGAACCGTCTCGGGGAGGGCGAACCCGGTGGCGTACCAGCCGGGGGAGTCGATCGAGATCGAGATCCGCACCGAGGACCACGACCCGATCCGGTACAAGCTCCACAGCACGTACGCGAACGGCGAATGGGAGCCGCTGACGCTCGAACGCTGTGTCTGTCGCGACGGCGCCCGGGGCTGGGAGCCGATCGGAACGGTCGAGGACGTGACGAGGATCCGCTCGGTCCGCGACATCGAGGAGAACGTCCACTGAGACGCAGCCACTCGGTGCTCTTCTCTCCCCAACTTTACGCCGATACGAGAGTTTTCGTGGGATCCACTCGGGAGACGTCGTCCCTCCCTCCTCGACTGAGCAGTCTCCACCAGACCTCTGATGCCGTGGGGGCTGACAAGGTGTTCCGCCGACATCGGGATATCGAACGACTGTCCCTCTACGGGACGGCTTCGGCCGTTCTCACGGGAACCTCTATCGACAGACGGTACTGAAAAACACTCGCGCTCGCGGGGCGCGTCCGTTCCGGGAGAGATCATGAGTACCGAAACTGTCGTTCCAGAGGAGATCGGAGAAGCGCTTCCGGGCGGGCGGTGGCTCACCGTGACGGGTGCGGTGCTCGTCGCGGTGGGGACCGTCGCGATCGCCGCGCTCGGGGTGGTCCTCGGCGGACTGCTCTGGCTCGGCTGGCCGGGCACCGCCGCGTGGACTCTCGGCCTCCTCGTCGGGTGAACCTGCTCGCGAGCGGGCTCTCGTTCGTCGGCCTCGCGAGGGCCAGTATGACGGACCGGATCGCCGAACCCCGGGCCCGCCGATCGTCTCAGACGGACTGCTGTAACTGGCTACCGATCGGACCGAGCGGTGGGTACCGGTCCGAGCGGTACAGCCTACGGCAGTCCGTATCAGTCGTCGAATCGCGCGCGCTCGAACGGACCGGGCGGGAGCAGCAGGTCGTCGAGCTCGGGGCGGTTCTTCACGTTGTAGACGACCTGCATCCCGTCGATCGCCGGCCGGGCCTGACACGACAGCCGGAAGCCGCGCTCCATGATCCCGTCGGTGAGGATGTGGTCGACGGGCATCTCCATCTCGCCCTCGCGGAGGTAGATCGCACAGTTCGCACACGCCCCGCCACGACAGGAGTAGGGCCAGGTGAAGCCGTGACGCTCGGCCGCCTCGAGCAACGTCTCGTTCGGTTCGACGGAGAGCTCGCCGTAGTCGGCCGGATCGAGGTCCGCGTCGGCCGCCCTCTCGAACAGTGCCTCGTCGTCGACCTCCCACCCGTGGTCGTCGAGGACCTCGTAGTCGATGTACTCGACGTGCTTCGCCGAGCGCTCCGGGCGGGTGCCGTTCTCGGCCCGCCAGCCCTCGCTCCACTCCCCGCTCGTTCCCGACTGGAGCTCCTCGTAGGCGGCGGTGACGAGCAGGAACTCCTCGATCGACCCGCCCTGGTCCGGGTGGGTCTCCTTCACCCGCTCGCGATAGGCACGGTTGATCTCCTCCTCGTCCGCCTCCGGCGCTACCTGCAGGACCTCGAACGGGGACCGCATCGGTCGCCCTAGGGCTGTCGGAGGGATAAACGCCACCCACGCGACGGAAATTGCGATGGCCGGCCGCGTCAGTCCTCCGCCGGGGTCGAACCCGGGGACTCGTAGATGACCTCGATGTCGTCGGCGAACCGGTCGAGGATCTTCCGGCGTTTCTTCTTCATCGTCGGCGTCAGCAGCTCGTTCTCCTCGGTGAACTCCTCGCCGACGACGCGGAACCGCTTGATCTGCTCGTACTGTTCGAAGCGCTCGTTCACCCGGTCGACCTCCTCCTGGAGTCGCTCTCTCACCCGGTCGTCGCGGGCGATCTCCGTCGATCCCCCGGACAGGTCGACCCCCTCGCGTTCGGCCCACTCGCCCAGTCCCTCGACGTTCGGGACGAGCAGTGCTGAGACGAACTTCTGGCCGTCGCCGAGCACCATCGCCTGTTCGACTACCTCACTGTCGGCGAAGGCGTCCTCGATCGGCCCCGGTGCGACGTTCTTGCCCGTCGAGAGTACCATGATCTGTTTCGCCCGTTCGAGGAACGTGATGTAGCCGTCGGGCCGTAGCTGGACGACATCGCCCGTGCGGAACCACCCGTCCGAGAACGCCTCCTCCGTCTCCTCCGGGAGGTTCCAGTAGCCCTCCGTCACGTTCGGCCCGCGGACGAGTAACTCGCCGACCTCTCCCTCCAGCTCGGCGAACTCCTCGCTGACCACGCCATCGTCGACGCGCACCTCGCAGTCGACGACGGGCGGGCCGATCGTACCGACTTTCGGCTCCTCCGGCGGGTTCACCGAGATCACCGGCGAAGTCTCGGTCAGGCCGTAGCCCTCCAGGATCGGCAGCCCCATGCCGTGGTAGAGCGCACAGAGGTCCGCCGAGAGGCTGCCGCCGCCGCTGATGAGGAACTCGATCTCCCCGCCCAGCGCATCGCGGACCGTGGCGAAGACGAGTCGGTCCGCGAGCGCCTGTTTCGCGCGGAGGCTCGCGCCCGGCGAGTCGGCCTCGTGGTGCGCCCGGCCGACCTCGACCGCCCACTCGAAGATCCGCTGTTTCGGCCCGCTCTCGCTCGCCTGTGCACGGATCGCGTCGTAGATCTTCTCGTAGACCCGCGGGACGCTCGTCCCCGTCGTCGGCCGGATCGCCTGGAAGTCCTCTCTGAGCGTGTCGGGGCTCTCGGCGTAGGCGACACACGCCCCGCTCGCGAACATGAGGAAGTGGCCGGCCATCCGCTCGAAGACGTGTGCGAGCGGGAGGAAGGAGACGGTGCGGGTGTTCTCGTCGATCACCGGGAGGTCGCCCTTGTCGGGTCGGGGTCCGAAGCGCCTCCTCGCCTGCGAGACGTTCGACCGGATGTTCCCGTGGCTGAGCATCACACCTTTGGGCTGTCCGGTCGTCCCGGAGGTGTAGATGAGCGTCGCGAGGTCCTCGGGGTCGCGCTCGTCGAGCCAGTCCTCATACCGTTCCTCGTCGAACGTCTCGACGCCGCGGTCGTGGACGTCCGCGAGCGTGAGGACGTCCTCTCTGTCCTCGTAGCCCTCGATCCGGTCGATGACGGCGATCCACTCCAGGTCGAGGTCGTCTTCGACCGAGAGCACCGTCTCGAGCGCCTCGGCGTCCTCGACGACGACGCCCTCCGCCCCCGGATCGGAGAGGAGGTGGCGAACCTGTCGGGGTGAGGAGCCCCGGTAGACGGTCGTAACCACCCCGCCCGCGGCGAGCAGCGCGAGGTCGGTCTGCGCCCACTCCATGCGGGTGTCGGCGAAGATCCCGACTCGCGTACCCGACTCGACACCGAGGTCGCGAAAGCCCGCCGCGAGGTGTCTCACGATCGAACGTAGCTCCCGGTAGCCGAGCGTGAGGAACTCCCCGTCGCCCGCCGCCGGGAGCACCGAATCGGTCATCGAGCGGTCGTAGACCCCGCCCTTGTACGCCTGCGCCGGGCGGTCGAGGTGACGCGCCGCCGCCTCCTCGAACAGCTCGGCGAGGGTGCCCTCACCCAGTACCTCGTCGGTGTACTCGCGTTCCGCCTCCTGCCAACCCATAGCGTCAACAGACGAGGAATCGTGATAAACGTGGCGTCAACTGGACAGATCGGACGGGTAGTTGAGACCGTTTCGGCGCTGCAACGGACGAAAGCGGCTGAAACCGACCGCATCTCGTGGCATCAGGGTCGAAAGGTCCCCGGGTGTTTTGTCGTCGGTCGTCCTCCCCCGATCCGAGTCGCATGTCAGAGATACGAATTCGGACGACGGGCCCGGACGAGGAGTTCCCGCCGATCTTCGACCTGCTGAGCGACCGGCGTCGACTCCGCCTGCTCGCACACCTCTCGTGTCAGTCGGGGCGGCCGGTCGACTTCGATGCGCTCGTCGACGTCGTCGCCGCGGCCGAGCCGTCCGCCGACCGCGAGAGCCTCGCCATCTCGATCGCGCACGTCCACCTCCCGAAACTGGAGGCGGCGGGGCTGATCGAGTACGACAGCGCGCTCGGCGAGGTCCACTGGCTCGGCTCGCCGGTCGAGATCGAGTTCGATCTCGATCCTCGCTGACTCGTACGGACTGCTGTCCGTCCGTACCGCTCGGACGGTACCCGCCTCTCGGTCCGAGCGGTACCCAGCTACAGAAGCCCGTATCACTGGGTCCGGCCGTCGAGGTAGACGAGCACGCCCCGGACGTTCATCGCCGTCTCGGCACGTGCCTTTCGCTCGCCCCAGGCCTCCTCGACGTCGTTCTCCGAGACGAAGTGCTCGATCACCGCCTCGTCGTCCCCGAGTTCCGTCCGCTTGCGCTCGACACGGTCGACCCAGTCGGTGAGCACTTCGGCGTACTTGGCCAGCACGCTGTCGGTCTCCACGGGGCCGAAGTGCCCGAAACAGATCGTCTCGGGTGAGAGCGCCTCGATCGTCTCGACGTCCGCGAGACAGCCCTCTAGGTCGAAGTTCGGCGGGGGAGAGGTCTCGTGAACGCGACCGAGTTCGGGGATCCAGATGCCGGCGGCGTCGCCCGAGAACACCGCCCGCGCGTCCGGGTCGAAGTAGATCACCTGGTGGGGGGCGTGGCCGGGTGCGTGGTGTACCTCGAGCGCGCGGTCGCCCAGGTCGATCGCGTCGCCGTCGGAGATCGGGGTGATCCGCTCTTCCGGTACCGGCTCCGGTTCGACGTAGAACTGCCACTCGTCCTGAACGGCTCGTTTGGTCCCCTCGACGAGCCGCGAGGGGTCGACGAGGTGCGAGGCACCGATCTCGTGGACGTAGACCTCGGCGTTCGGGCAGGCCTCTGCGAGGAAGCCCGCGCCGCCGGCGTGATCGAGGTGGACGTGCGTCGGGGCGATCACGCCGACGTCGGAGAGGGCGATGTCGAGTTCGTCGAGCGCGTCGAGGATGTACTCGACGTTCGTCCCGATGCCGGTGTCGACGATCGCGGGGCGCTCGGCGTCTATGAGGTAGACCGAGCCATATTCGAGAACGTCGTACATCCCGGTCTCGACGTAGTGGTACGCGTCGTGTCCCGCGACGGGAAAGAGGTCGCCTGCGGCCATGTGCTACGGCGACGGCCCAGCGCCAAAACGATTCGCACGGCGGCAGGGATGGGAGCGATACGGCTTTCCGGCTAGCCAGAAAAGCGAGGACATGCTCGACAGGACGACCCTCCGCGAGGAGACCGATCGGGTCCGCTGGGCGCTCGACGTGAAGGGTGTCGACGTGGACCTCGATTCGTTACTGGCCACCGACGAGGAGTGGCGCGAACTCAAGGCGGAGGGCGACGACCTCCGTCGAAAGCGTAACGAGGTGAGCCGGACGATCGGGGAGCTGAAGCAGGCCGGGGAGGACGAGGAGGCCGAGGAGGCGATCGAGCGCTCGAGCGAGCTGAAAGCCGAGATCGACCGGATCGAAGAGCGTGCCGACGACCTCGAAGCCGAACTGGACGAGCGGATGCTCACGCTCCCGAACGTCCCCTACGAGGATGCACCCGTGGGCGAGGACGAGTCGGACAACGTCGAGGTGCGCCGCTGGGGGTTCGAGGAGACGCGAGTGCTTCCCGATCCCGTCGTCCCACACTACGACCTCGGCGAGGAGTTAGAGATCATCGACGAGGCCCGCGCGGCGAAGGTCACCGGGAGCGGCTTCTACTTCCTGAAAGGCGACGGCGCGCGCCTCGAACACGCGCTGATCCAGTTCATGCTCTCGGTCCACAGGGAACAGGGCTACACCGACGTCTCGCCGCCGATCCTCGTCAACAGTGACTCGATGACCGGGACGGGTCAGCTCCCGAAGTTCGCCGAGGACTCCTACACGGTCGAGGGCGAGGACCGCTGGCTCATCCCCACCGCGGAAGTCCCGGTCACCAACATGTACAGAGACGACATCCTCCTGCGCGAGGACCTCCCGATCAAACATCAGGCGTACACGCCGAACTTCCGGCGAGAGGCGGGCGAACACGGCACCGAGACGCGGGGAATCGTCCGGGTGCACCAGTTCGACAAAGTCGAACTCGTGAACTTCGTCGAGCCCGGAGAGAGCTACGGCCGGCTGGAGGGACTCGTCGAGGAGGCCGAGGAGGTGCTCCGTCGGCTCGGGTTACCCTACAGGGTGATCGAGATGTGCACCGGCGACATGGGATTCTCGCAGGCGAAGAAGTACGACATCGAGGTCTGGGGGCCCGCCGACGAGATGGACGACGGCCCCGACGTGGGCGGTCGCTGGCTCGAGGTCTCCTCGGCGTCGAATTTCGAGGAGTTCCAGGCCCGACGTGCGGGACTCAGGTACAGACCGGAGCGCCACGAGTCGGCGGAGTACCTCCACACGCTCAACGCCTCGGGGACCGCGCTTCCGAGGGTGATGGTCGCGTTGCTCGAGTACTACCAGAACCCGGATGGAACGGTGACGATCCCCGAGGCGCTCAGACCGTACATGGGTGGGCAGGAGGTCCTAGAGGGCCACGAACCGGTCGGCGAGAGCGCGGTCGGGGCAGGAAAACGGGAGTAGGGAAGAGACCACCGAAAGCACTTATCACTCGGGAGGAAGGTCCAATCGTGAAGAGACGTGCTTTCCTCGCGGCCCTCGCGAGCGTCCCGATCGCGGGATGTCTGGAGGACCCGGACCCCGGTGGCGGAGACGAGACGACCGCTGACGCTCCGACTGAAATCCCGACGGAGACGCAGACACCGACCGAAACCCCGACCGAAACCGAACCGCCGGACGGCGACTACGAACGGTGTCACCTCACGGAGATCCGCTACGAGTGGCTCCCCGACGAGCTACAGGACGAGGTCGACGAGGCGGTAGACGGTGGATACGAGAACGAGGACCGACCGGAACTCGTCGAGGCGATCGACACCGAAACCGCGTACGTCGTAGTCGACGAGCAGCCGTACGAGTCGTGGGCCGACGCCGACGCGCCCGGGTGGATCCTCGAACTGAACGAAGTCGACGAGATCCGGCTACCCGAGCCGCGGACGATCACCGTCGAGAACCACGACGAACGGGCACACGAGGTGACGGTTTCGTTGGAAGGTGACGAGGGTCGGATCCTCGACGAGACGCTCTCGCTCGATTCCAGTGAGGAGCGGGAGGTCGAGGCGACCGACGCGTTCGGCGAGTACGACCTCTGTGCGGAGACCGACGACCGTGGCGAGGAGTGTTTCGAGTTCAGGGTCAGCGACTCGTACGGCGATGGGGTCGTCGCCGTCGACGGGGACGAGCTGTTCGTCTCGCAGGGGGTGGCCGAGATCGAACCCTGTGCGTGGGACCGACGCTGGGACTGACCACCCGAACCGAAGCCGGCGAAACCGGCGTCGAAACGGCGTTCTTTAGCCATCCGGTGTGAACGGCCGACGAATGGAGAACCGGACGCGCTGGACGCTCGCCGTCCTCGTCTTCGTCGCCGTCGACGCGATGAGCCTGCAGATCCGCGGCGCGCTCCTCCCGAGCATCGCCGAGGCGTTTTCGGTCTCCGAGGGCGCGCTCGGACTCGTCGCGCCCGCCGGAACGGTCGGCTTCCTGGTCGCCGTCCTCGCCGTGGGGATGGTCGCCGGACGGGTCCCGATCAGGCGCGCGCTCGTCGGCGGCGTCGCCTGCGCCGCGCTGTTCCTGGGAGCGATGGCCGTCGCACCCTCCTACTGGCCGTTCCTCCTCCTCCTGTTCGTCCACGGCGCGGCACTCGGGGTGTTCCGGGGGCTCGACCGGGTGCTCCTCAGCCACCTGTATCCGGATCGCCGGGGGAGCGTCTTCAACCTCCACTCGCTCGCGTGGGCGCTCGGTGCGGTTTCCGGCCCGGCGCTGGTGGCGCTGGTGCTCCCCCGTGCCGACTGGCAGGTCGTCTTCGCGCTCGTCGCACTCGGTTTCCTCCCGGTGTTGGTCCTCCTGCGCGGGCTCTCGGTGCCCGAGAGCGTTCGCAACGAGCGACCGCTCTCGCTCTCCGCTGTACCCGACCTGCTCCGGAAGCGATCGATCCTCGGGATGAGCCTCGCCCTGCTCTGTGTCGGCGGGATCGAAGGGACGGTCTTCACCTGGCTTCCCTACTACGCCAGTACCTCGCTCCCACCGGCCACCGCCGCGCTCGCGCTCTCGGCGTATCTGCTCGCCTACATCCCGGGCCGTATCGCCTACACGACGCTCGCGGATCGGGTCGCCTACCGTCCGCTCTTGCTGGTGATCTCGACGCTCGCTGTCCCCGCGAGCTACCTCGCGTTCGTCGTCGCCGAGGGGGGTACCCTGCTCCTCTCGGTGTTCGTCCTCGGGCTGTTCGTCTCCGGGCTCTTTCCGACGCTCTCGGCCGTCGGCGTCGACGCCGTCCCCGAGTACAGCGGCCCCGCGAGCGCCGTCTCGACCGCGGCGACCTACGTCGGCATCGCGGTCGTCCCGCCGATTGTGGGACTGGTCGCCGAACGCGAGTCGATCGCGGTCGCGATGGGGGTCCCGGTCGTCCTCCTGGGACTGGTCACGCTCGTCGTCGCCTGGCTCTGGCTCGCAGGCCCCGAGTAACGGGTTTAGGGGAGAAGGACGTAGCGCGACCGATGACCCACTCGGACGGCCTCTCGATCGAGTACGAGCGACACGGGGGTGTCAGGGAGCTGATCGACGCCGTCCAGTACTGTCTCGAGGGGCTGAGCCTCGACTTCGGCGCCCACGACGATCCGCACGTGAAGGGACCCGGCGCCTACCTGGCGGTCGTCTCCGGGCGACGGATCGCGAATCACGCCGCCCGATACCGCTGGCCGGTCGAGGAGTCAACGGTGCCGCTCTCCGACCTCGATACGTTCTACACCACCCTCTCCGAGGTCGCACTGACCCGGGACGGTGCGGTCGTGTTGAGCGTCGACGGCGTCGTTCAGGAGCGGATGGTCAGGTTCCGCGATCGACCGGAACCCGGTACCGAGTACGCCGACTGGATGGGCTCGCGGCACATGAGCGCGCTCGACACCTCCCGACGGGACTCCGTCGTCGCGACGCTCACGCTCAGCCAGGAGACGGGCCGGGTGACGCTCTTTCGCGACGGTGGATTCGAGTCCGTCGAACGCGAGCGGATCGCCGCCCGCTGGCGCTCCGAGGACGATCAGTCGGTGTAAGTCACCAGTCCGTCGATCAGTCCATCGGATATCGAGAAGACGTCGACGAACTCGAACAGCTCCTCTCCCTCGGAATCGAGCAGCCGCCCCCGGATCGCGATACCCGGTTCGCCCGTGTAGCAGCCGATGACCTCGTGGGTCGTGTCGGTGAGCGGGCGCTCTTCGCGCATGAACCGGACGAACGCTCCGCGGCTCTCGAAACACCGGTCCGGGCGCTGTTGGCCGAACTCCGGGGAGAGGAGCTCCCGTAGCTCGTCGTAGCGGTGGTCGTCGAGCGCCCGGTAGTACGCCCGGACGAGGGGCTCCCGATCGGTCATGGTCGGACGACGGTGCGCGAGAGAAAGAGCGTACCGCCCGGTCGCGTCGCTTTTTTCCCCTCGCCACCTCACCCGACCGTGGAGGTACACGTCCGCTACGAGGGCGATGACGACCCCGAGAAGTGCACGGCCCGAAAGCTCGCACGGTTCGACCTCGCGACGCTCCATCGCTCCGATCGGGCGACGCCGTACGGGATCGTGCTCAACCCGCACGCCGAGCGTGCACTCTCGCCAGCGGACCGGGCGGAGAGCGACCGCCTCGTCGCGCTCGACTGCTCGTGGGAGTCAGCGGGCGAGGCGCTCTTCTCCCTCCCCGGAGTCCACCGCGCGCTCCCGTTCCTCGTCGCCGGGAACCCTGTGAACTACGGCCGGCCGTTCGAACTCACCACGGTCGAGGCACTCTCGGCGGCGCTCTGTATCCTCGGCGAGCGCGAGCACGGCGAGGAGCTGCTCTCGAAGTTCCGGTGGGGCCACACCTTCCTCGAACTGAACGAGGAACCGCTCCGTCGCTACGCTGACTGTGCCGACTCGACCGAGGTCGTCGCTGTCCAGGGCGAGTATCTGGATCGGTAGCTATCGAATACCGTTCCCCGACCGTACCCTCTCATTGAAAAGGCTCGGCCGGATACGTGGCCCGTGGACGAACACACGCGTCCGGGGGAGATCGAGGACGTTCCGACGGCTCGTTGTTCGCGCTGTGACCGGGTGTGGGAACTCGAGTACGAACTGGGAGAGCTCTGTGCCGGGAACGCGGCGCTCGAACAGTTCGCGCTCGACCACCAGCGACACACCGGTCACTTCCCGGACGACGTGACGCCGTGGCAGGCGATCTGCAGACAGTGTCCCGACCGCGAGGCGTTTCTGCGCGAACGCCCGGCGCGCCGCTGGGCCGAGACGCACGCGCGTCACACGACGCACGACGTGGCGCTTCGAGCTCCAGAGGGGGTCGAGAGCGTCGTGAACTGCGAAAACAACCTTTGAGAGGTATTTATATGCAGACAGAAAAAATGCTTTTACTCTTTGGCTGCTATATTCAACTGAATGTCCTCCTCCACAGGCTTCGTTGAGCTAGAGGAAAAAATAGCCAGTATCTATAATTCTCCTGCCTTTTCCGAAGCGGTGTTCGCTCGGGAAAACCAACACAAAAAACTTGAGCAGTCGCTTGACGACCTTGCTCAAGCGCAGTCAAACCAGATACAGACTGCGTTGGATAATATTTCCTATCGGCATCATCTTAAGGTTCAACCTGCTCTTGAATCTCTCCATTCTAGACATCAAACTATTTCTGAGTCGACTTTAGAGTTAATAGATAGACGATCACGACAGCACAATTTGGCAATCGAGAGAATAGCGAACAATCCAGAATTTTCCCGTGCGTTAGAGGAATCAGCCACAATAGCGAATTCTGTGGGAGAAATTAACAGAAAGCACTTTTCCCTTCCGTCGAAAACCAACGGTTTTCATTCCGGCACGTTCAAACGTGACAACAGGTCATTGCCTGAACCTGAGAGAGAGTTTACTTCTACTCCCCCATCAATTTATTTACAAAAAACGAGCTCGTGCGGTTCATCTCGGGAGAAATTCAGTCAGTGCATATTATTAATCGCTGATCTCATACTTGTGGCAGCAGTAGCCAAGGGCGAAATTTCTGATGATATCTCTGAGGAACGTAAGAAGGCTATTCGTTTCAGTCTAGCTGTACTTATTGGAACCGCAATAGGCTCTTCGACCAGTCTCGCTTTCGGACCCGGTGTCGGTACCGCGACGACAGTCGGTTCAACTGCACTCGTCTCACGAGAATTAGACAGCTGGTACGATATGAGACGACGACAAATGATTCCTGAAAGTAATCCGGACTAATTTCTGATCAACTAGGGCCGGACGGTCGCCCAGACCGCGACGACACCCAGCAACACCGCCGGGAGCAGCGGGAAGACGATCAGCGCGACGAGATACGAGAGGTTGTCGGCGACGAGGTGCGGGAGGAGGTAGATCGCGACCGGTGCGACGACGAATGCGAGGAGGATGGTCGCGACGAGCACCCACCCACGGGTATCGAACTCGCGCTCGCCGGGGTCGATCTGCTGCTCGCGGACGTACGGGTCGTCGATCCCCGGACGGTAGGTTCGCCCCCCGTCCGTCCGTTCACCCTCCTCGTCGCTCATCGGACGTGAGTCGGACCTCCGGCGGTAACTAGCTTTCTCTCTCGCGCTCGGCCGGGGACCCCGGATCGCGGGTGGATATCAACGTTTAGGACCCTTCGACTCCGCTTCGAGCGTATGCGACGAGAGGGTGGCGAGGTGACGGGGAGGCTCGGACTGATCGCCGGGACGGCGTGGGTACTGCTCGGTCTGGTCTGGTTCGCGGGCACGCCGATCTCGGACGCGATCGGCTGGCGAGCGATCGACGCGTTCTGGGCGCTCTGCGGGCTTGCGGGTCTGGCAGCGCTCGTCTCGCTGCACCGGCCCTACCGCCACGAGTACGGCCTCCGGGGACGGATCGGCCTCTGGATCGCCATCGTCGGGACCGCGATATTCGTCCTCGGAACCGTCGCCAGCGCGGCGACCGGGAGCGAGAGCGACCTCGTCTTCGTCGCCGTCACGCTCGGCTACCTGCTGGTGTTCGTCGGCTCGGCCGTAGTGGGCGTCTCCTTCCTCCGGGCGGGAGTCGCCTCCCGCACCGGATCGATCCTGTTCGTCCTCGCGCTCCCGCTCGGGCTGCTCCTCGCGGGTCTCGCCGGGATCACGCTCGCCTCGACGGTTTCTGGATTCGACGTCGAGGGTGCGGTCGCGGGCGGCCCTCCGGTCCTCTACGGTCTCGGCTGGCTCGCGATCGGTGCCCGGGTCCGGACCGAACCGGATCGCCAGGGAGGGCTTTAGGGGCTCGACGACCGAACCCGGGGTATGGCGAACGAACACGGTCACGGACACGGAGAGCACGAGGAACACCACGATCACGACCATCACGACCACGACCTCGACGGCGTCTCGGTCGCGATCTACACGATCTCCTCCTCTCGCGACCTCGACGAGGACACCGCGGGCGACGCGATCGAGTCGATCCTGGGCGAGTCGGGGATCGAGACCGCCGAACGGGCAGTTGTCCCGGACGACGCGGCGGCGATCGCCGAGACCGTCGAGGGGGCGGTGAGGGCTCCCGAGACGGACGCGGTCGTCACCACGGGTGGTACCGGGGTGACGCCCGACGATGTGACGATCGAGGCGATCGAGGCGCTCTTCGAGAAGGAGTTACCGGGATTCGGGGAGCTGTTTCGGACGCTCTCGTACGAGGAGGTCGGCACGCGCGTCGTTGCCACCCGCGCTACGGCGGGAATCGTCGGCTCCACGCCGGTGTTCTGCCTGCCGGGCAGTGAGAACGCCGCACGCCTCGGCGCCGAGGAGCTGATCGCACCGGAGGTCGCCCACCTCGCGGGGCTCGCGGGCCGGGACTGAGCTACAGCCGCTCGTCCTCGGCGATCGCCCGGTAGACCCGGTGCGGGATGAGGACGCTCGCACGATCCCGATCGGCCTCGCCCTTGAGCCGTGACCGGATAGACGACTGGGCCGAGCCGGCTCGGTCGGAGACGGCGCGCCCGATCGAGATCGATACGGCCGCCGTTGTACGTCACGCGGCCGGTCTCCGGATCGTAGCGGCCGTCGCCTGAGAGGAGGGCGACGACGGGAATCGACCCGAGCATCGCCGTCGTGTAGACCCCGCCGAACGCCGGGTTCCAGAGGGGAAGGTCGAAGCCGATCAGCGAGTAGAGCACGAGCTGTGTCGGCGCGATCGCGATCGCTCCGACGACGATATACTGCCAGCCCTCTTCGGGCCTCGGCCTGAGGAGCGATCTCGCCGGTCCGTCGAGCTCCTTCGGTGTCTCGCGGAGGACGAGCGTCGCCCCCACGAGTGCCGTCGCGGAGAGCGTCGCGATCACGACCGGGAGCCAGCCGACCGCGTCGACCGAACCGAGGCCGACGGAGGTCAGATACGCGAGCGCGCTCCCGAACGTCCAGACGAAGAAGCAACCGAGGAAGGTCCGAAGAACGACCGACTCCGGACCGAAGACGTGCCACTCGATCGGGTCGACGTCCATGGCCGGTGGTAGCACCGAGCCGGAACAGCTCGCTCGGTCCGATCAGCCCGGTAACGGACAGAGACTCGCGGTGAAGACGACGACCTCGTCGGTGTCGTTGCGCGCGCCGTGGGGTGCGCCCTTCTCGTGGAGGACGACCCCCGGTGCCGCGACCTCCTCTTCGTTGTCGCCCTGGAGCACCGTCACGGTCCCCGAGAGGACGTGGAAGACGTTCGTCTCGCCCTCGTGGACGTGCGTCGAGAGTTCGCCGCCGGGTCCGATCGCGAACGCCTTCACGAGCACGTCGTCGTCGACGACCAGTTCCTCGGAGACGACCTCGCCCTCTCCGGGGTCGAGGTCGGGATATCTGTCGAGGCTCATACCGGGGATCCTCTCCCGACCCACAAAAACCTGCCCCGGTTCCGAGCCGTTCATCCCACCTCGTGGCGTACACCGGATGATGACTGCTACGGGCCGAAGCGTTGCCCTCCCGCTCTGGGCGCTCCCGTCGCTCGTACTCGTCTCGCTCCCCTCAGTCGGATCCGAGACGTTCGCCGGGGGCGGCCTCCTCGCGTACTTCCTGGTTTTCCTCGCCGCGGCGACGCCCTGGCTCGAGATCCTGCTCGTGATCCCGCCGGCGGTCGCGGCGGGCCTCGACCCCGTGCTCGTCGCCGCCGTCGCGCTCGTCGGAAACGTCCTCCCCGTCTGGGGGATAATCCTCGGGTACGACGGTCTGAGGGGTCGGTGGCGGGCCTGGCGCGGGGAGGGAGAGCAGAGCACCGACGACGGTGAGAACGAGCCGTCGAAACGGCGCCAGCGCGCTGAGGGGCTCTTCCGCTCGTACGGCCTGCCGGGGCTCGCGCTCGCCGGTCCGATCCTCACCGGCGTCCACCTCGCGACGGTGGTCGCGCTCGCACTGGGTGGGCGGGCGCGACCCGTCGCGATCTGGATGGGGGCGAGCCTCGCCCTCTGGACGGCGATCATCACGCTCGCGACGGTCTACGGGCTCTCGCTCGCCGGATTCTCGCCCTGATCCGCTCTCGGAAGCGTTATACGTACGGACGTCGACTGTAGGGTCGTAATGGCGAAAGGTACGGTCGATTTCTTCAACGACACCGGCGGTTACGGCTTCATCGAAACTGAGGACGCGGACGAGGACGTCTTCTTCCACATGGAAGACGTGGGCGGCCCGGACTTAGAGGAAGGACAGGAAGTGGAGTTCGACATCGAGCAGGCCCCGAAGGGCCCGCGCGCGACGAACCTCCAGCGCCTGTAAGGGCGATACGAACGAACGGTTCTTCATTTATCGGGCGGCGAGCGAGAGCGGCGTCCAGCGGCCGAGAGAACCGAGCGACTGCTCCGGGGTTGCCACGTGTGTCGAGGAGACGTCCGAGAGTCCCGATCCGATCAGCCGTTTCCGACCAGTTCCTCGGCGACCACGTCGGGAGAGAGCAGGTTTGGGTCGACCGCGATATCCGCGAGCGGCTGGGCGAACTCCGGCAGCGTGTCCTCCGCGTAGACCGCGATCCTCACCGCCCCGTTCAGCTCCCGGGCGACCGGGATCGCCGTCGCCTCCGCCACGTCCGTCAGGACGAGGAGGTCCGCACCCTCGATTCCAGCCTCCGTGAGCGCCTGCCCGCTCGCGACGCCCTCGATCCGTTGTACACTCGCGCCTTCCGCCTCGAGCGCGGAGAGCAGCTCCTCGTCCTCGCCGATGAGTACGACGTTCATCACTCGTACTCGATGGTCGCGGGGGGCTTGTGTGTGACGTCGTAGACGACGCGCGAGACGCGGTCGTTCTCGCCCGTGATCCGGCTCTGGATCCGCTGGAGCGTTCCCCAGTCGATCTCCAGAGCCCGAGCGGTCATGCCGTCGCGGCTCTCGACCGCCCGCACCGAGACGACCCAGCCGTGGACCCGGTTGTCGCCTTTCACCCCGGTGGCCTTCCCGATCACCGCCGCGAGCGCCTGCCACGGCTCGTACTCCTCTAACTCCTCCTCGACGACGTGACTCGCCTCGCGTGCCACCTCGAGTTTCTCCTCGGTGATCTCGCCGATCACGCGCACCGCGAGCCCCGGACCCGGAAACGGCATCCGTTCCGCGACGACCTCTTCCAACCCGAGCGCGCGGGCGACCTCGCGCACCTCGTCCTTGTAGAGCTCTCTGACCGGCTCGACGATCCCATCGAAGTCGATCACCTCGGGGAGCCCGCCGACGTTGTGATGCGACTTGATCCCGCCTTCGGACTCGATCCGGTCGGGGTAGATCGTCCCCTGTACCAAGTACCTCGCGCCGACCTCGCGCGCCTCCTCCTCGAAGACGTGGATGAACTCCTCGCCGATGATCCGGCGTTTCTCCTCGGGGTCAGTCACGCCGGAGAGCGCGTCGAGAAACCGCTCTCTCGCGTCGACAATCCGCAGTGACTCCATGAACGAGAACGTCTCTCGAATCCCCTCTGTCTCGCCCTTGCGCATCAGTCCGGTGTCGACGTAGACCGGGATCAGCCGGTCGCCGATCGCCTCGTGGGCGAGCGCGGCCGCAGTCGAGGAGTCGACACCCCCCGAGAGCGCGATCACCGCGCGCGCGTCGCCGACCTCCGAGTCGATCTCCGAGACGGCCTCGGGAACGAAGGTGTCGGGATCGACCATCAGGCGTGCACCTCGGCCTCGGTCTCTCTTGTCTCGAGCACCGCGTCGAGGAAGGCGACGAAAGGCGGGCTGGCTCGCGTCGGTCGCGACCGGAACTCGGGGTGGAACTGCGTCCCGAAGAAGTAGGGGTGGTCGTCCAGTTCGAGGATCTCCATGCGGTTTCCTGCCCGCCCGGAGAACGTAAGCCCGCCGTCTTCGAGCCGGGCGATGTACTCCGGGTTCACCTCGTACCGGTGGCGATGCCGTTCGGTACACGAGGTCTCCCCGTACACCCGGTGGGCGAGCGTCCCCTCCTCGATCTCCGTCTCCTGTGCGCCGAGTCGCATCGTTCCACCCATCTCCTCGACCTCGTACTGCTCGGGAAGGATGTCGATGACCGGGTGTGGCGTCTTCGAATCGAGTTCGGTGGAGTTCGCCCCCGCCAGGTCGAGGACGTCCCGCGCGTAGTCGACGACGGCTAACTGAAAGCCGAGACAGAGGCCCAGGAACGGGACGCCGTTCCTCCGAGCGTAGCGGACCGACTCGATCTTGCCCTCCGTCCCTCTGGAACCGAACCCGCCGGGGACGACCACGCCGTCGGCCTGTCGCAGGCGCTGTTCGTGGTCGTCCGCCATCTCGTCGGCGTCGACCCAGAGCACGTTCACGTCGACGCCCCGCTCCAGTCCGGCGTGTTTGAGCGCCTCGTGGATCGACATGTAGGCGTCCTCCAGCGCGTATTTACCCACGAGCGCGATCTCGACCTCGTCCGTGCGTTCGGCGGTGACGAGTCTGCGCCACTCGTCGTCGCGTTCGGGTTCGGAGAGCGCCTCGTCGGCGAGTGTGAGTTCCTCCATCACGTACTCCGCCAGGCCCTCCTCCTCGACGACGAGCGGGACGTGGTAGACGTCCTCGACGTCCGGGTTCGAGAACACCGCCTCGGTCGGAACGTCACAGAACAGCGCGATCTTCTCCTTCGTCTCCGGTTCGAGGGCCACCTCACAGCGCCCGACCACCACGTCCGGCTGGAGACCGATCGAACGCAGTTCCTTCACCGAGTGCTGGGTCGGCTTCGTCTTCTGCTCGCCGTTCTTCGAGTACGGAACGAGCGTCACGTGCGTGAAGAGGATGTCCTCGTCGTCTTCCTCGTGGGCGAACTGTCTGAGTGCCTCGAGGTACGGCATCCCCTCGATGTCACCCACCGTCCCCCCGACCTCGACGATACAGACGTCGGTCCCCTCGGCGGCCTCTCGCACCCTTCGCTTGATGTCGTCGGTGATGTGCGGGATGATCTGGACGGTCTTTCCCAGATAATCGCCGGCACGCTCCTTCTCGATGACGTGGCGGTAGAGCTTCCCGGTCGTGACGTTGTGATCGAACGTCATGTCCTCGTCGAGAAACCGCTCGTAGTTCCCGAGGTCAAGGTCGACCTCGCCGCCGTCTTTCAACACGTAGACCTCCCCGTGCTGATAGGGGTTCATCGTCCCCGCGTCGACGTTCAGGTAGGGGTCGATCTTCACCGCCGTCACGTCGAAGCCGGCGGATTTGAGCAGTCGGCCGGTGCTCGCGGCAGTGATCCCCTTTCCGAGCCCACTCATCACGCCCCCGGTGACGAAAATGAACTTCCTCCCCAGCGTCGGGTCGTAACCCGTGGCGTCAGTCGGCATAGAAAGCGTCTGCGAAGGAAGGGCAAAACGATTTCGGGAGCGGCGTTTCCTCTCGATCGTCCCTGAAAGACGTGCGATCCGACCCGTCGTGACCCCGCTTGCCTCCCATCCGAAGGTCGTCCGCACACAGGAATCGATCGGGCCGTACCCGGTGCTCTCCGGGTAACACCCGCGTCACCTCGTTACCCTCCTGCCGCCGAGCGGTTATGTGGTTCCGGGCCGAATCAGGTAACGCGATGATACCGACAGCACGTCCAATCCGAGAGCCGACCGTACGCACGATGGAGAACACGAGAACGGGAGGGGAGCACGCATGACCGACGTAGAGAGCGTCCTCGTCACCGGCGCGACCGGCAACCAGGGCGGGGCAGTCGCAGAACACCTGCTCGCCTCCGACGTCGAGTTCGAGGTGTACGGCCTAACCCGGGACGCGACCGGTGACCGGGCACGCGACCTCGAGGGGCGAGGCGTGCAGATGGTCGAGGGCGACCTGAACGACCTGAAGACGCTCAGACCGGCCGTCACCGAGGTGGACGCGGTGTTCGCGGTCACCAACTTCTGGACGGAGGGCTACGACCGGCAGGTGAGACAGGGTAAGAACATCGCGGAGGCGGCGAAGGCCGAAGGGGTCGAGCAGTTCGTCTTCAGCGGGGTCGGGAGCCACGAGGAGGAGACCGGCATCCCGCACTTCGACTCCGCCTGGGAGATCGAACAGCACGCACGGAACCTCGAACTCCCGATGACGGTGCTCCAGCCGGTGTTCTTCTTCCAGAACCTCGAAGCGTTCGCGGAGGATATCCAGAGCGGGACGCTCGGCCTTCCCTTAGACGAAGGCGTCTCGCTCCAGATGGTCGACAGCGACGACGTGGGGCGAGCGGCGGCGGTCGCGTTCGAGCACCCCGAGGAGTTCGTCGGCGAACGCTACGAACTGGCGGGCGACGAGCGCACCCTCGAGGAGACCGCCGCGGTGCTTTCGGAGACCACCGGGACCGAGGTGGAGGCGTACCACGTCCCGATCGAGGAGGCCTACGAGAGTTTCGGCGAGGAGTTCACGGTGATGTGCGAGTGGTTCAACGAGGTCGGCTACAGCGCGGAGATCGAGTCGCTCTCGGAGACGTTCGGCTTCGAGTTCACGACGCTCCCCGAGTACCTCCGGGAGAACGGCTGGGAGCGAAAGGAAGGGATGGCCTCGGTCCCGGGCTGGGTGAAGGCGATGGAGTGATCAGGGCGCGAAAAAGCACGCGACCCGATCGCCGATCCCTTCGTTCTTCCCGACGAAGAAGTGATCCGCGTCGAGCGCTTCGACGACTCCACCCCGCTGGCGCACCGCCTCCGCGATCGGTCGTGAATCGACGGTCCGATCCCTCGGCCCGTAGAGCACCTGCACCGGGGCGTCGATCCGTCCGATAGCGGAGAGGGCGTCGAGCGTCTCGATCTCCGGAGCGGGCGCGAGCGCGCTCACGCCGGAGAGCGCTCGCTCGACCTCGGCCGCCGCACAGAGGGCGACGCTGGCCCCGAAACTGTAGCCGAAAATCCCCGTGGAGACGAACCGATCGGCGGCCCAGCCGAGCGCGCACTCGGCGTCCTCGCGCTCGCCGCGGCCGCGGTCCCAGTCGCCGTAGTCGATCCGGAGGGACGCTATCCCCCGTTCTCCGAGCGCATCGCTTACCGCACGCAACCGGGGATCCGACCGGCCCCCTCCGTGCTGGGGGTGTGGCGGACAGGCGACGACGATTCGGTCGCTCTCCTCGCTACCGTCGAGCGTCGCCCGGACGTCGCGCTCTCCCGGGAGCCTGAGCCGTCTACCCATACGGAGCGTTCAGCAGTGGTACTTTTAAGTTCGTGGTGTCAAAGTACGTGCCATGGGAATACTCTCGCGTGCGTCCTACGTCATCCGCTCGAAGATCAACTCGATCCTCAATCGGGCGGAAGACCCCCGCGAGACGCTCGATTACTCCTACGAGCAGATGCGCGACGAACTACAGGACGTGAAACAGGGTATCGCCGATCTGACCACGCAGAAAAAGCGCCTCGAGATGCAGAAACGCCGGCTGGAGGAGAACGTCGAGAAGCACAACGAGCAGGCCCGCGAGGCGGTGCGTCAAGACAGGGAGGACCTCGCCCGACAGGCGCTCGAGAAGAAGAAGGCGAAGATGAACCAGATCGAGGAGCTGGGTGCCCAGATCGAGGACCTCCAGGGGAAACAGGACCAGCTCGTCGAGCAGAAGGACAAGCTCCAGAACCGGATCGAGGAGTTCCGGACGAAGAAGGAGACGATGAAGGCGCAGTACGAGGCCGCGGAGGCGAGCACGCGCGTCTCCGAGGCGATGAGCGGCGTGGGTGACGAGATGGCCGACGTGGGCCGTGCGATCGAGCGCGCCGAGGCCGAGACCGAGGAGATGGAAGCGCGCTCGGCCGCGATGGACGAGCTCCAAGAGACCGGCGCGTTCGAGGACGCGCTCTCGGACGAGGACTCGATCGACCGCGAGCTCTCGGCCGGACGCACCTCCAGCGAGGTCGAGGCCGAACTCGAGACGCTGAAGGGTGAACTCGGCAAGGGTGGCGGTGATGAGTCGGAAACCGACGACGAACCGGCGGTCGAACTCGACGACGAGGTGGACGTCGAGGAGGAGCTCTCCTCGAACGAGATCGACTCCGAACTCGAGGAGCTCAAGGACGAACAGAGCTGATCGGGGGACGTCTCCTCGACTCGCCGAACACCCCGGCGCTCACCTGGCGATCGTGACGCTGGCCTGCGAGTCCCGGATCACGCTCTCGGCGACGCTGCCGACGACGATCTTCGACAGCCCGGAGCGACCGTGGCTGCCCATGACGATGTGGTCGATCCCTTCCTCCTCGGCGTACTCGACGATGACGTCGCTCGGCTGCCCCACTTCGATCGCGATTCGCGCCGAGACGCCCGCCTCGGCCGCACCGCCTTCGACACCGCCGTGTGAGAGCCCGCTCGAGTCGAGTACGTGCAGGATCGTGAGCTCCGCTTCGGGGATGTTCCTCGAGGGCTCGACCGAGTGCGATCTCAGCTGGATCCGATCCGTCGAACGGGACGAGTATCCGTTGGTCCATACCCGAATCACGAACCTATACCCTGTCACTCTAGTGGCTACTACTGCTATCCGTGACCCTCCCACTGTTATCCATCCCCACACTCTCACGGATCGCGTGCCTGTAATATATAGCGCGTGTGCCATACTCTGTCCTCTCTCTACTCTCGAAGTCGGTAGCCTACTCCAGAGGTCTTTTACATCGATAGAATTGAGGGCAGCGGATGAGTGACACTGCCGTTCGAGGCTCTCCCTCCCGGGGACTCGCCGGCGCGACGTTCGGGTTCTTCATCGGGTTCGCCGATGTCGTCGTCTACGGGCCGGCTGCGAGCAAGTTCGAACAGGCGATGGGGCTGTCCGGTATTCTGTTGGGGCTGTTGGTCGGCGCTCCGAATCTGATCGGCTCGCTACTGCGGATCCCCTTCGGCGCGTGGGCCGACGACGTCGGTGCGAGGAAGCCGTTCCTGATCCTTCTCGGCCTGTCGGTCGTCGGCATGACGGGGCTCTCGGGGATCCTCCTGTTCTTCTACCCAGACGGGCTGACGATTCGGCTCTACCCGGTCATCTTCCTGTTCGGAGCCCTGAGCGGGTGTGGTATCGGTGCGTTCGCGGTCGGCAACGCACAGACGTCATACTGGTATCCGTCGGAGAAACAGGGGACGGCGCTCGCGATCTATGCCGGGCTCGGAAACAGTTCGCCCGGCATCTTCACGATTCTCATCTCGATCGCGCTCGCCGCGCTGGGCCTCACGACTACGTATCTGGTGTGGCTGGCGTTTCTCGTCGTCGGGACGGTCATCTACGCGGTCATCGCGGTCACCGTACTATTTTCAGCTTCGTAAGCAAGGGTCGAGCCCAACCCGAGCGAGAGAGCGAGCCGAGGAGTTGGGCTAGGAGCTGTTTCCGAGCGGGGATACCGTCGATTCGATCGCGCAGGCCGCATCGCTACGCCGGACCTGGGCGCTCGTCGGCCTGTACTTCACCTCCTTCGGCGGCTTCCTCGCACTGACCGTCTGGCTCCCCTCCTACTGGGTCTCGCTCCACGAGATCGAGACCCGAACGGCGGGTATCTTGACCGCAGTAGGATTCATCCTTCTCGCGACGTTCGTCCGGATCCCCGGTGGTGTGCTGAGCGATCGGCTCGGCGGGGAGCGGACCGCGATCGTGAGCTTCGTTACCGTCGGCGTCGGGGCGACACTGATGATCCTCACGCGAGATCTCACGGTCGCGGTCGTCGCGATGGTACTGTTAGCTATCGGGATCGGTGTGACTACTGCGGCGGTGTTTCAACTCCTCCCGATGTACGTCCCCGAAGCGGTCGGTGGAGCCTCGGGACTGGTCGGTGGGCTCGGTGCGTTCAGTGGGTTCGTCGTTCCACCACTGCTCGGACTCGTCGTCGACGTACAGGGGGCGACGGGATACGCCACCGGGTTCGTCGTCTACCTCGGTCTCGCAGCGATCGGGATCCTTCTCTCCGGTGGGCTGTACTCCATCGCCGACCGAACGTGAGGACGATCACCGGTAGCTCGAAGCTACTGGTAGCGAGGACACCGTCGTCGAACCGTAGAAGTCGGCGTTTCGTCTTCGAGAGTCAATCGGCGGCCCCTCGTTCCGTGGAGGGTGAGGAACCGTGGAGACTCCGTGCCCCTTCGATAGCCACACGAGCCTGCCCGCTCGTCTTGTCGAAAACCACGTGCGTGTGCGGATACGCCATCTCCACGTCGACGTCCTCGAGTTCGGTCCACACGCTTTCGTGAACCTTCGACCGCATCTCGATGGGAAGATATGGCTTTTCGACCCAGAACCGGAGGTCGATATGGACACCGTGATCGCCGAATTCGGTGACGAACCCCTTCGGTTCGGCAGGGTACTTCGTTCCCCCGAGTGGGATCGCCGGACCGCCTTCGATCACTCCGTCGATCCGCTCGGTCGCTCGTTCCAGTACCCGTTGGGCCTCCGTGAGATCACCTTCGTACGTCACGGTGAACTCGATCGAGACGCGCGTTCGCTCGTCGTTCGCGGAGTAGTTGAGCACGTCACGGTCGTAGATCGTCGAGTTGGGGATGACGAGGAACGTGTTTTGTAACGTCAGTATCTCCGTGTATCGGAGCGTAATATCCTCCACATAGCCCCGATCCTCGGTGTCGACGATCTCGATCATATCACCGATCTCGTAGGGCCTGTTCACGAGTATCAGAAAGCCACTGACGAGGTCTGTGGCGATGGGTGCTAAAACGATCGCGAAGACGGCGGAGAGGACGGTGGCCGAGAGTACGAGACCCGTCAGCTCGACGCCGAGGATCCCCAGTGCGACCAAGAGAGCGACGACCATCGCACCGGCACGGATCAATCTGAGGGTGATGTCTGTGACGCTTCGTCGCCGTAGGTGACGAGTCACGTTCGGACGGAGCAACCGCGTGAGAAGCTTCGAACCGTACCACGTGATCACCAGTACGATAGCTGCGAGAAGCCACTCTCCGCCCGGGAAACGCACTGACTCGTCGAACCACTGGACCTGGCTAAGTCGACCGAAGAGGGGAGCCATGGGGTAGTACTCGACTCGGCCCGAGTAAAGGGGTGGGCCAGCGAGACCGATACCACGGTCCGGCGAGACGTTCCGTTCGCGTTAACCCGTTCGCGATGCTTCGGTTCCGGGGTCTGTAATACCGTGCGTCTCGCCACCCGTTTGGGCGTACTCCACGAACTGTATCTCGACGACGACGTCCTCGTCAGTCGCTTCGGAGATACGGATCCAGAGTTCGTCTTCTACCCCGAGTGCCTCCTCACCGGTGGGTTTCGAGACCGTGACCGTCACCATAAGGTCGCTCGTAAACACCCCCCCGGGTGGCGTACTCCGTCGAAACGGAAACGAGACCGAGCTCCTCGTACTCCGGCTGCTCGAGCGTCGTTTCGACCTCCGACTTGGCGGTCGTCTCGAATGCGAGGTGTTGTGCCGTCGTGAACACCGTCAGAACGATACCGACCACGAAGACGGCTGTGACGAACGCGTACGCTCCGGATCGAACCGACAGAGAACGGTCGTCTCGAACGGAGTCGAGAAGTTCGGTTCGATAGCCGAGTGCGTAGAAACCGAGATAGGCAGTGAGGTTGATACGCGCAACGTTGACTAACAACAACACGAACGCACCGAGCGCGATCTGTGGTCGACCCCAGGCGAACCCGATCGCGGACGCCGCGACGGAGGAACGATCGCTGCGGCGACGGCCACCCCGGGACGGCCGTCGAGAGGTCCTCAGCGAGTGCGAGCGCACCGGCCGCACCGGCACAGATCGCGATAGTGATGGCGAGGACGGTCGGCGTCTGAAACAGCGTTATCTGATCGATCCGCGCGACGGCGACCGAGGTCGGAACCGTTACGGCGAACTGAACGAGACACGCCACACTCAGTGCTCTGACGAACGCTGCCGATAGCGCGAGATCTGGGTGACGATGCTCTCGACGACCATCCCGTCGTCGTCGACGACACCCACGCTGGCGGCGGGAAGTGATCCAGCGAACGGAGCGATCACCATCGCGCCGACGGTGACGATCGCGGAGTCTAGCAACAGTCCCGCCGTCGCGACCGCGCCGGCGAGGGCTACGAAAGCGGTACAGGAGAGTCGACCCGGTTTGAGGTCTTGAACCTTCGCACGAAGCTGTCGATGGGTGATCCCGCGGCCGTCGTTCGGTCCCTTCGCGAATCGGCCGGAGATCTCTTCGGCTTCTACGCCGATCGCTCCCTCCACGTTCACGAGTCCGACGTGGGTCCCCTCGTCGAGACCTCCTCACGGAGTTCGTTCAACACGCCATCGACCGCACCGTTTGGAACGGGAACGTAGGCGAGCGAACCGCCATGGGTTCCGGTCTCGTCTGTCAGAAAACACTCGAGATCGAGCGACTCATAGCTCTCCGAGACGGTGTCGCGGCGATCCTCGTCGACGTACAACTGAAGCAGACGCATGAGTGATATCGCTACCGTTCGGCCCACCTCACCATGGTGATTCGTATCGTCTACTGTCCGCGACTCGACCTTCGACAGTGACGTCACGGAGAGCCCATCGGTTACCAGCGAGACCGCGACCGCTGTGGATATTCCGGCCGGTAGTCACCGATGGGCGACTTTCGACCACCGTACTCGATCTGAACCCCATCTATTTACATCGAGTCATCGGTTTCGGATGATAATGCTCAACGACAAACTGAGCGCGGGGCTCTACGTCGCGATCCACTTCCTCGTGCTCGGGGCCATCGCCTGGGCGACGGGACGTCCGTTCATCTTCCCCAGCCTCGGCCCCTCGGCCTACCTGCTCGCGACCGGCGAGACCGACCGCGCGGCGGGCGGCTACCACGTCATCGGCGGCCACTTCGTCGCCGTCGTCTGTGGGATGGTCGCCTACCACCCGATCGCGGGCGGCCTGGTCGCGGTCGACGTCCTCGGCGAGGCTGGACCGTTCTCGTTCGACGTGCTCGCGCTCGCGGCGAGCTGTGTCGTCGCGATGGTGCTCACGACGGTCGCGATGCTCGTCGCGAAGACGAACCACCCGGCGGCCTGTGCGACGACGCTCATCGTCGCGCTCGGCCTGCTCTCGACGGCCGTCGACGGCGCGATCATCATGGGGTCGGTGGTGCTGCTCTACGCCCTCCACGAGAAGGTGCTCTACCCTGCGGCGATCCGCTTCGGTTTCGAACCGGAGGACCCCCGACCCGCCGACGGCTGATCACCCCTCGTCGCCGTAGCCGACCTCGAAGTGGCCCTCCTCGGTGTTCATCTGCGGGATCATCGGTCCGATCGAGGCGGTCCGGCGGGCGACCGTCGCGGTCCGGAGGATGTAGGAGGCGAGCAGCGCGAGCGGCGAGAAGACGAGCGCGATCAGCGCGCTCGTGGTGAACGGGAGGTACTGGGGGTGGATCGTCGGCCCCGTCACGTCCGCGTAGCTCAGTCCCAGGACCACCGCCCCGAGCACCGCCGGGACGCCACAGAGGATCGTGAGCTGCGAGAACCGGGTCACCTCGCGCTGGAGATAGGTCGTCTTGAAGTGCGACCGGGCGACGTTGAACTGCCTGAGCGCCTCGATCAGGTCGTCGAACGCTTTGATCGTCTCGCCGTGGAGCTCTCCACGGTACGTGTTCGCGACGTGCCTGGCGGCGTATATCTGCCAGGCGTCGTCGAAGTCGATCGCCGCCGAGAGCACCTCGAACGTGCCGAACTCCGCGTCCTCCAGCTCCTCCCGTGCCCTGTCGGCGCTCTTCTGGACGCTGTTCGCGTAGGTCACGATCGCCTCCCGCCGTTCGCCGCCTTCCCGCTCGGCCGCCTCCTCGAGGCGCTCGGCCTCTCTCTCGATCGCGGCCACGATCAGGTCTACCAGCGTCGCCGGGTCGGCGGGGCTGGCCGGGACGTCGCCGATCCCCTCGACGTCCCGTCTGAACTCCATGACGCCGCTCAGCCGGTCGCGGAACTCGTCGGCGGCGGCGAACTCCCGGGAGAGGATCAGCTGGTTGATCGAGACGACGAGCGTCACCAGCGAGAAGCTGCCCGCGATCATCCCGCCCGCGAGCCGCGTGATCGAGTCGTCGTTCTCGAACGCGATCAGCCCGACCTCGCCGAGGACCAGGAGGAGACAGAACACGGCGGCGGTGATCAGGGTCGCGACGTAGAGACGGTCGCCCTCGGCGAGCAGCCACTCGACGGGGGCCCTGTTCGACTCCCGGCCCATCTCGGTGCCGAACGACTCGAGCTGTTCCGACACCTCCTCCTCACTCATCGTCCGTGATAGCCATCGGACCGTAAAAAGAACAGGCGTTGCACCTCCGCGGCGCAGCCGCAGGCACGGCACCTACCCGGCTGGCGCCGGTTTCACCTCCATGGTCAGAGCCTCGTCGGCGGTCATCGGAATCGGGCTGCTGCTCGCGATCGTCCTGCTACCGCTTCCGATCCCGGGCCTCGGCGTCGTGCTCGGTCTCGGCATCGCTGCGATCGGGGTCGTATTGCGGCTGCTCGGGAAGTAGGGGATCCGTCCGAAGCGTCTAACGAATCGATCTCGGGAGCGTCGCCCCCGGTGCAGCGGCAGGGCCAATCGCTACTGCGGTTCGTCACCGTTCGGACGTATGACCCGTAGTGGACCCAGTCCGCGCGTTCCCGTCGGATCGATCCGGCGGACGAACCGTCGAGTCGGAGGCGGAACGGACACGATATGGGCGCGGTGACCGACGGCGTCGTCGGCCGGATCCGTGATAGCCAGCCCCGGCTGTGGCTGTTGCTCCGGCTGAACCGGTCGGTCCTCGCCGGCTGTGTCCTGGCGGTCGTCTTCGTCTCGCTCGTCATCGCGACGACCGTGGGCAACGGTCCCTTCCGGAGGCTCGTCGCTGATCACGACGCGCTCTGGTGGATCTTCTCCGCGTTCATCGGCGCGATCATCACGGGCGTCACGCTCGTCGTCTCGATCGGACAGATCGTGCTCTCACAGGAACTCGGCGCCGTCGGTGACCAGCGAGAACGGATGGACGAGGCGATGGACTTCCGTCAGGACGTCGAGAGCGAGATCGACCTGGACGTCAGCCCGCCGGAGCCGGCCGCGTTCCTCAAGCTGCTCGTCGACCGGACCGAGGCCCAGGCGAAACGGCTTCGGGACGTCGTCGACGACGAACGCGACGAGGAGCTGAGAGAGCGGATCGACGACTACGTCGACGACCTCCTCGAGAACGCCGACGAGGTGAGTGAGGGCCTCGACGACGCCCAGTTCGGCACGTTCGAGGTGCTCTGGTCGTCGTTCCGGTTCAACTACTCCTGGAAGATCTTCCAGGCCCGGCGTATCCGGGACGACCACGCCGAGTCGCTCTCGGAGGAAGCCGAGGGGACGTTCGACGAGCTGCTCGAACGGCTCAAGCTGTTCGGCCCGGCGCGCGAACACTTCAAGACGCTCTACTTCCAGTGGGAGCTGATAAACCTCTCGCGGGCGCTCCTCTACGTCTCCGTCCCCGCGCTCATCGTCATCGGGAGCATCCTGATGAACGTCGGGCCGGGGGCGTTTCCCGGATCGACGCTCGGCGTGGACAACGTCGTCTGGGTCGCGGCGTTCGGTTTCACCGTCGGGGTGACGCCGTTCGTGATCCTGCTCTCGTACACGCTCCGGATCATGACGCTCGCGAAGCGGACGCTCGCGATGGGACCGTTCATCCTCCGGGAGGCCGAGCGCGAGGAGGACATCGACTGGTCCTGATACGGTCTGCTGTAAGTCATTACCGGCGCAACAGCGACTGTCCTGCGGTTGCGCCGGTAAACCGTCACAGCAGACCGTATGACCGCGGGGACCGGGCCCGGCCGCCGCGGTGCGCTCTCATCACGGGCCGACGGGACGGTGCCCCGTCTGCAGCGGGGCGGTCCGAGAGGGCCGCAGCCGGGTGTGGCTTTTACGGGTAACCCTCCGAGAGGTACTCATGGGAAACGGAGCGGACGATACGTTACTCGAACGAGCCGAGGGGAGCGCCCTCCGGCTCTACATCCTGATGCGTCTCGATCGACGGCTGCTCTCGGTGGGGATCCTCGCGACCGTCTTCGCCGCGCTCGTCGGGCTCGGGGCCGCCGAACTCGGCCCCTACAGGGAGATCGTCGAGGACGTCGACGCGATCCAGAACATCTTCTCCTCGATGTTCGGCCCGATCATCACGGGCGTCACCCTCGTCGCGACGATCGGCCAGCTGGTGCTCTCGCAGGAGCTGGGCGCTGTCGGCGACCAGACCACCCGGATGGACGAGTCGATGGAGTTCCGCAGAAACGTCGAGGACGAGGGCGGGATGGAGGTGAGCCCGCCGGAGCCGGCCGCGTTCCTTCGCGAGGTGGTCGAATCGACCGAGGGGAAGGCAGAGCGCCTGATCGAGCTCATGGAGGAGGAGCGAAACGAGGAGCTCGCGGAGACGGTGTCCGAGTACGCAGAGAGCCTCGACGAACACGCCGAGATCGTCCGCGAGAAGCTCGAGGACTCGCAGTTCGGCACCTTCGACGTGATCTGGGCGGCGCTCGACTTCAACTACTCGCTCAAGATCTTCCAGGCGCGCGAGATCCGCCACGACTACGAGGACGAGCTCTCGGAGGAGGCGTACACCACCCTCGGCGAGGCGATCGAGATGCTCAAGCTGTTCGGCCCGGCTCGCGAGCACTTCAAGACGCTCTTCTTCCAGTGGGAGCTGATCGACCTCTCGCGGGCGCTGCTCTACGCCTCGATCCCGGCGCTGATCGTCACCGCCTCGATGCTGATGTACGTCGATGCGAGCACGCTCCCGGGAGCCACGATGGGGATCGACAACCTCGTCCTGCTCACGAGCGCGGCGTTCTGTATTACGCTCGCCCCGTTCGTCATCCTGATGAGCTACATCTTCCGGATCGCGACCGTCGCGAAGCGGACGCTCGCGATGGGGCCGTTCATCCTCAGGGAGTCGAGCCGCGACGCCGACAGCGACCTCTGATACGGACGGTCGCAACTGTTTACCGGTGATCGCCGACCCGTGGGGGCGATCACCGGTAGGAGACTACGACCGTCCTCATGACCGCTCACGAAGGTACCACACTGAAACCCCCGCATCTCCTCCCGTGAGACGGATGCGCTCGACCGAAGAGTTCTCCGGAGACCGGACCACCGGCCACTCAGTCCCGAGGCCCGACAGGCGGCGGCTGCTCGCGCTCGTCGGTGGCGCGGCCGCGACCGTGCTCGCCGGCTGTGGGGCCGCCGACGACACTCCCGACTACGAGGAGGGCGAGTCGGTCGACGCCGACGGCGAGGAGCGAACGGCGGAGGAGACGACCGCGGCGGCGGCGCTCGCTGAGACGGAGCTGAACGACGGGCTCTCGCCCCTCGACGACCTCGACATCGCAGACCACGGGTTCGTCGTCGAGGAGGACTTCCGGCGTGCGACGGTCCAGGGGACGGTCGAGAACGCCCGCCAGGGACGGCTGACCGACGTCGAGGTCTGGGTGCGGATCTACGACGACGGCGATGCCCTGCTCGGCCGGTACGCAGACTCGATCGGCGACCTCGACCCGGGAGAGCGGTGGGCGTTCACGGTGATCGTCCTCGAATCCCTCGTCGAGATCGAACGATACGAACTCGCGGTCGTCGGTCGCTCCGAGTGAGCGGACCGATCAGATCGGCTCGGCGCCGGTGCCGCGTTCGACCGCCGAGAGGTCGATCACCCCGCCGGGCATCGGCACGCCCGAGTACCGGTCCTCGTCGAGCAACAGCGCGCCGTCGAGGTCTGCGTAGTCGAGCAGCGGCGCGAGGTGACAGCCCGCCGCGATCGAGGCGTTCGACTCGGTCATGCAGCCGAGCATCGTCTCCAGGCCGTGGGCGCGCGCGGCGTGGATCATCCGGATCGCCTCGCGGAGCCCACCGCACTTCATCAGTTTGACGCTCGCGATGTCGCACTTGTCGGCGATCCGGGGGATATCGGCGAGCGTGAGACAGGACTCGTCGGCGGCGATCGGCAGCGACGAGCGCTCGTAGACGTACCTGAGTCCGTCCGGGTCCCCGGCCGGAACCGGCTGTTCGACGAACTCGACCTCGAACTCGCCGATCTCCTCGATCCGCTCGATCGCCTCGCGCGGGCTCCAGGCCTCGTTCGCGTCGACCCGGATCGTCGCCTCCGGCGCCTCGGCTCTCACCGTCTCGATGATCTCCATGTCACGGTCGGTGCCGAGCTTGACCTTGAGCGCACCGTAGCCGCGGTCGACCGCTTCGGCGGTCTTCTCGGCCATCACGTCCGTCTCGTCGATCCCGATGGTGTAGGTGCTCTCGAGCGGTTCGCCCTCGCTCAACCCCCAGTAGCGATACAGCGGGAGGTCGAGTCGTTTGGCGACGAGGTCGTGAAGCGCGATCGAGACCGCACAGCGCGCCGCCGCGTTGTACGCGACTGTCTCGCGCATCCGTCGCTCGATCTCCTCGAGCCTGTGGGGATCGCCGACGGACTCGACGACCGAGAGCAGATCGGGCAGCACCGCATCGACGGTCGCGGCGGTCTCGCCGTAGTGTGGGGAGGGACCGGCCCCGCCGATCCCTTCGAACTCGCCGTCGCTCACGGTCACGAAGACGATCTCGGCGGCCTCCTGGGTGCTGCGTGCGATGGTGAACGGGAACTCGAGGGGGAGTTCGACCCGCTCGTAGGAGGTCTCGAGGCTCACAGCACAGCCTCCAGCACCTCCTCGGCCCCGAACCGGACCGGATCGGTCGCGGGCGCGCCGAGCTCCTCGGAGTACGACTCCACCGCCTCGCGGGCGGCCGCGTTCTCGTCGACGTACCGCGTGTTGAGCATCCCGGCGACGACCTCGGCCTCGTGGACCGGGCGTGCGAGGTCCTCGTAGAGCTTCGTGTACCTGGGAATCGACGGCAGCGAGAACGACTCGTAGCCGTGGATGACCTCCCGCCCCTCCTCGTGACAGAGCACGAGCCGGTCGGCCATTGAGCCGTGGAGGATTCCGCAGGTGACCGCGGAGTAGGCGGGGTGGACGATGCTCCCCTGGCCCTCGACGAACAGCACGTCGTGGTCGTCGCCGCGCTCGACGATCATCTCCTCGACCGCGCCCGCGGTGAAGTCGGAGATGACTCTGTCTATGGGGTTTCCCCACCCGTCGATCATGATCCCGGTCTGGCCGGTCGGGATGAACCCCGCGTCGACGCCCGCCTCCCTCGCTGCCTCGACGAGTTCGAGCGTCGCGGTCATCTTCCCGACCGAGCAGTCGGTGCCGACGGTGAGGACGATCTCGGCGTCGACCTCGGCCGCGATCCCGTCGCTCACACCCAGCTCGTCGTGGGGTTCGCGGACGTCCCAGAGCTCGCAGCCGTTCTCCTCGGCCAACTCGACGAACTCCTCGTCCTCGGTGAGGAAGTAGTGCAGCCCGGAGATGACGTCACAGCCGCGCGAGAGCGCCGTGCGGACGTCCTCGCGCCAGGAGTCGTCGAAGCCGCCGCCGATAGGGGCGATGCCGATCAGCAGCGCGTCGCACGTCTCGATCTCGTCCATGCCCGCGACGATGGGGGCGTCCGGGAGGTCGATGTGGTCCCGTACCCGATCGCCCGCGTTCTCGCGGTCGAGGACGGCCACCACGTCGTACTCGCCGTAGCGCATCACGCCGACCGCGGTCTTCGCCCCGTCGGGGAACAGCTCGTGTGCCAGGATGGCGACCTTCATGCACCCCCGATGGACGACGGGGGTGTTATGCCTTCGGTTCCGTTGAGCCCCGTCGACTCACCACGGGGCGCAGATGCGGCCGACAGGGTTATTACCGGCCCTGGGGTACGGGCGCGATACACCGAGATGGTGCGTAGAAAGACGCTCAGTCCGTGCGGGTCGCGGGACGAAAACGACAGGTACCGAAACGCTCACGTCAGTCTCCACGAGGACGAACTCACCGTCGCCGGGATGGACATCGGCGAGGAGGTGTTCGTCCGCGTCAGAGACGAACGCATCGTCGTCGAACGTGCAGACCGCTGACGTCCCCGGTCGGCCTCCTCGCCTCTCCTTCGAAACCGTCGGTTACACTCCTCCGAGCCGCGCTCCCGTCGCACGGACTCCCGGTACCGAACACTTGAGGAGGACTCTCGGTGAACGTGACCTCGATCCGTCAGGACGTCCGGTAGATCCTATCGAGACAGCTGGTCCACTCGAAAGACCGTGATATTCGCCACTTCGTGGTAATTTCCACGGATCGGTCACTTACGAGAACACGATATCGAATAGCTATAACTTATGGGTGACCATACGAGTGGTCTCAAGTAGTTTCGGAAGTACTAACCCGGTGAATATTTGGATAATGGGAGAAAGACATAAATGCCTGTTTCCCATAGGAATACTCGGTATGACTCAGTATCACGATCTCGTCCTCCTGTTCATCCCGCTGGCCCTCTTCGGGGTCGCCGGACCGCTCACGCTCGCGGGGGTGAGCCTCTCGATCGCCGTCCCCATCGGCGCGAGTCTCGCCATCGCGATCATGGCACACGCGCTGTTCGTCCGTGCCCGGCGGGACCAGTCGGTCGCGGCCTCGCCGATCGGTGCCGAGAACGCGCAGTAACCGCCTCTCTTACAGCCGATACAGGCGCGTCGTGAAGAACTCGAAGAACGCCCGATCGAGGGCCTCCTCCGGGTCGCCGCTCGCGTCGGAGGGCGCGCTCACGTCCGCCTCGAACTCGCCGAGGAGCGTTCGCTGTCCGACGAGGATCAGCCGGTCGGTCTCACGGTCGGCCAGCCGGTCGCGAGACCGATCGAGGTGAGCGTCGATCTGTGCGTCGCGCCGTCGCTCGAACCGTCCCTGGGAGAACCCTCCTTTCGAGTGCTCACCCTTGACCTCGCTCTCTACTTTCGAGAACGACAGCCGCTCCCGGCCGTCGTACTCCGCCATCGCGAACAGGTCCGAGCGGACGAGCGCGAACGCGAACCGGCCGATCGGCTGGAACCACGCACGGTCGATCTCGAAGCTCCCGCTCCAGGTGTGCATCGGCTCGGGTTCGATCGGTGGTCGGAGCGCGACAGCCACGAGTCCGGCGTCGTCGGCGAGGACGAGACACGGCGCGGCCCGCGAGACGAGCGACGAGCGATCCCCGAGCAGCTCCCAAAGCTCCGCGGGGATCTCCGTCCCCTCATCGACCATCGCGGTGAGCGCCCCATCGGGCTGGGCCTCGACGCTCTCCACCCGGTCGAGCACCGCATCGAGCCGGCCACCCGAAAGCGTCTCGACGCCCCGAAAGCCGATCTCCGCCTCGTCGCCGGAGAGGCGTTCGACGCGGTCGTCCAGCTGGGCGATGCGGTCCTCGAGCCGGTTCACGCGTTTGTCGGCGTCCTGTCTGTCCCGTACCGCCTCGCGCCGCCGCTCGCGTTCGCCCTCTAGCTGGCCGGCGAGGCGCTCTCGTTCCTCCTCGAGTTCCTCGATACGAGTCCGAAGCTCGGCCCGGCCGAGCAGCTCGTCGAGCATAGCCGTAGGGCGGAGGGCCTCGGCTATCTACTTTCCGGCCGGTTCGGTGTAGATGTCGAGCAGCCTGCTCGCGTGATCGGCCTTCGCGAGCAGGATCTCCTTCAGGTCGGGGAGACCTCCTGCCTCCTCCAGGCGCGATTCGGGGAGGTAGAGGGTACTTTCGGGGACTCGGTCGTCGCCGTGGACGGCGAAGTGGCTGCCACAGACCTTCATCACGAGCGGGTTGTCGAGTCGCTCTACCCCCTCGCCGGAGGCGTAGAGCTGCTCGTTCACTCGCTCGTGCTGGGTCCGCTGGATCACCGCGCGGTCTCCGCCGTGGGGCTCGACGTAGAGCCGGCCGACGTAGTAGCCGCGCGAGAACGGTTCGAACATGCTATACAGTAGCATCTACCACGGTCTCGAATATAACCGTTACGCGAGAAGATATATATCGTACCGCTCTCCCATCGTCCGGTTCTCACGTCTCAACGCGTCGGGGCGATACGCCTTTGGTCCCCGGGCGTCGCTCTCTCACATGATCCCCGAGCGGTACGCCCGCTACTACCTCGAGAACGCCCCGAGCCTCGTGACGCTCATCGCGCTCTCGCTCGCCGCGACGCTCGTGGGCGTCCGTTTCTACGTCGAGACGATGCCCGGGGTCTCAACGTTCCTCTGGCCGCTCTACGCCGACTCGCCGACCGCCACGTTCCTCTTCGCCGCCTCGCTGTTCACCCTCCTCCCGAACCTCGGCTCCCCCCTCTCGGAGGCCAGACAGAACCTCGTCCTCGCCTACCTCCACACCCTCGCGTTCGTCTGGCTCGTGAAGTACGGCCTCTGGACCGCCGTCGCGCTCAACGTCGGCTTCTCGCAGTACTTTCCCTCCCTCTACGACTACTGGTTCATCGTGCTCACCCACCTCGGTTTCGTCGTCCTCGCCTACCTCATCCCACACTACGGCCGGACGACCCCCGGCGCGCTCGCACTCGCGCTCGTCCTCCTCCTCGCGAACGACCTCTTCGACTACGGCTTCGGCTACCACCCGCCGCTGGAGTACGACCCCGGACTGCTCCTGCCCGCTCTCACCGTCGCGCTCACGTTCCTCTCCGTTGCGCTCGCCGCCCGGGCGCTCGACCCGCTCGAAGAAGTACGGGAAACGGGTTCGATCTAGAATCTACGCGTCGGTACCGAGTCCCGCCAGGAAGGCTCGTCCGCTCCGCAGGGGGACGGCGACGGCCACCAGTGCGACCCGGGTGCCGAGGATCGGTCCTAGGGGCTTTGCAGGCTGTCATTCGATCAGTGCCGCACGCCACCGAAACCAAGAGTCCGAGAAGTGTGTCGGTATCGACGTGGATATCCTGAAGTAGACTCACGACACCGACGGGACCGCCGTCGAGGGTCCCGACCTCCCGGACGAACGCGAGCGGTTGGAGCGAGCAGGACGGAGGCTCTCGCGGAAGGAACACGGATCGGCGAAATACCGAAACCACCAGCGAATCGTTGCTCGCCGACAGATCGGTCTGGAGCGAAAGCGTCGGTGCTTCTTGTACGAGCTCTCGAACTACTACGCGCGAGAGTACGGCCTCGTCGGCGTCGAAGACCTCGACACAGTAGGCTTGATGGAACTCGAATCAAACGGTCGCAATCGCGCCGAGACTCGTCGTCGATCCCGCCGGCACCACGAAAGGGTGTCGGCCGGTGGCGTTTCGATCGAGAAACCGCTGTGGGTTCGGAACACTCGTGTCCCTCGTGCGGATTCGAGGCTGACAGGGATCTCAACGCGGCGTACAAAACCTCGCTCGCGGACTCGCCGAAGGAGGAGCGGTTCACTCCGATTCAATGCCTGCGGAGACTGCGTTCCCTCTGGAAACCGATTCGGTTCCTGCAAAGCGCGTCTTAGAAACAGGAAGCCCCGTCCTCAGCGAGGTCGTCGGGCCGGGCAGGGCGGGGTAGTTCACGTGTGGTCCATTGATAATCAAAGGTAATAACAAATCTAATAAATGATCGATACGGAGGTTTATGACCCCTGGATACCATAGAACGCCAGCATTGGGAGCTAAGGTGACCATTCATGAGCAACGAAGACGAGTCCGAGCGGGAAACCAGTAAATCCGGCAGCTCACGGACGGAAAACTCTCTTGGCGCTGCTCTCGAAGCTTCTCTTCAAGCTGGATTACAATCGATATCCGATGGATTGAAAAATATAGCCGGAGAAGACACGAAAGACACATCGCTCTCTACAAGACCCTCTCGACTGCGTCCCTCTACCGCCAGAAAGCAGGCAAATCAGGATCGTCACGCAGATACCGCGAAACGCAGGCGGAAGACACGCAGGCGTGAGTCGGGATCTGATGAGTGCTTGATCGACACTCGTTTCACTGATGGCGAGTTTGTTGTTATTGCAGATTTGCTTGGGGCGAGTATTGACGACATTTCGGTTGGGATCAGCCAAAAAGCCAACCAGATCGTTATTAGTAAAATGAATACTGTTGTCGGTCGAGTTGATATCCCATTGAACTCGACCGAGATGAAGGGAGCATATTTCAAAAACGGCATTCTTGAAGTCTACATGAAATCAGAAGATACTGGATCACTGAACGACCAGTCTTCGTGAAATTAACTCCATCACATCACAGTACTTTTCCCTCGATTGATCCGAGGATTCGAAGGGCAACGTCGACATGAGCAGGGGTTCCAGAACCAGCTGAGCCGGCACAACCGGTGGTTTGCCATCACTGCGTCCTTCCCGGAAAACGATGCGTAGAACGTGTCGATCCGAGTTTCAGTTCCTGCAGCCACCGCTCGATCCGGTTTCCTAGTCCGTGCGGGATCCCCTCCTGACGAACATGGAGCTGCCGAAAGGTGGCTCCCTAACCGCGTGCCTCGTCGGTGACCACCGTCCCCGACAACTCGCCGTACCGCTCCGCGGTCTCCGCGAAGAACAACCACGTCGTGAGATAGCGTTTCGGTGAAAACGCTGTAAAATATATCTCTCCCGCGTCTCCGGGTCGACCGCCGCGAACAGCACGAACCGCCGACCACGCTGGCGGATCACCGTCACATCGACCAGAATTCGACTGGAAAGTTCCGCGACGGGCCGCCGGCCCGTCGCGGAGAGTCGGCTTCCGAAACGGACGATCCGCCACCAAATCGCCACGTGCGAGCGTTCGATCCGCTCGAAGGAGAACGAGGACGGGTTCGGTCTGCATCTACGTTTCGGCGTCGAATCCGGTGAGAAACGCCCGACCGCTCCGGACGAGCACGGCGAACGCCGCGAGCGCGATCAGCCCGCCCAGCAGCGCTCCGGCGACACCGGTCTCGCCGACCAGGACCGAAACGCCGATCCAGGTCGAACGTGCTCACCAGCGCCCAGAGGGCGACGACCACGCTCGCGGTGAGCGCGACGTACCGAACGAGCGCGATACGGGGCGACCCACGACCGAGTGCCTCGACCACTCCCAACTGGAGCGCGGCGGGCTCGACCGCGACCTGGAGGCCGACGAGAAGTGAGGCGAGGAGCACGACGAGCCATCCCCAGGTCCCCAGAACGCCGTCGATCCCGGTCGCCTCGGTCGTCCGCCGAAGACCGCGGTGAGCGCCCAGGCGACCGGGAGGCCGATCAGGACCACGGCACCGAGGTAGACGGCACTGGGGACCACCAGCGAGCGGCTGTCGGTTTCCATACACGGCATGCTCCGATCCGAGACATAAAATTTCCGACACTCCGTCTCACACCCGTTCGGATCTACCCGCCACGTAGCACGAGCGGCCCCACCGTGAGCGTCCGTTTCGCGATCGTCGCGAGCCTGAGGATGTACGTCGCGAAGAGCAGGAACGGGAGGATCGCGACCGTGTACGCACCGCTCACGACCCAGAGCAGCGTGTCGACGCCGAGGATCGAATCGGTAAAGGTGTTCGCGTCGACGAGCATCACCATCGCCCCGGAGATCGCCAGCGCGGGGATCGCGAGGTAGAGGATGCCCTGCGAGAGCTTCACGAGCGACCACTGGAAATAGAGCGTCTTCACGTACTCACGGGCGGGACCGTACATCGCGATGGCGGTCAGCGCCTCCTTGCCGGCCTCCCTCTCCTCCTCGCTCAGTTCGTCTTCGTACTCCAGGAGGATCCACCGCAGGTCGTAGAGCTTCCTGTTGTAGTTGTAGTTTAGCACGTGGCCGATCATGTCGTAGTCGCCGAACTCGGTTCCATTCAGACCCTCGATCGTCTTCTGGGCGTTCTCCGAGAGGTCCTCGACGTACTCCCGGACCTGCGACCGGAGCTCCTCGTTCTCGTTCGCGGAGACCGTCTCCTCGAACCGTTTCGCACGTTTCTCGGTCGTCTCGATGATGTCGCGCATGAACGGCCCCGGGTGGGAGGGACTCGGGAACTCCAGCAGTTTATCGGTGTTCTGGTAGAAGTCCATCGCCCGGTCCATCCGTTCGCGCTGGTCGCCGAGCGGCCCGATCTCCTGGGAGAGCACCAGCTGGTTGATCGTGACGACGAGCGTGGTGCCCGTGATGAGCGCGCCGATGAGCGCCTGAAACGACATCTCGACCCAGTCGGTCGTCTCCATCACGACGCGGATCGACGGCGGGCGCAGGCTCCCCCAGAGCACGAACGCGGTGAAGACGCCGAGACCGAGCGCGGCGGTGAGCGCCCACCGGTTCGCGTTGAGCAGTACCCAGAGGGTAAAACGGTTCTCCTCGGCCCGCTCGCGCATCGTGTCCTCGGTCGTGAGGTCCTTCTCCGAGCCCTCTCCCGTCTCCTCCTCGTCGAACGTCATTCGGTTCCCCGCGGACGGACGAAGACGAGGAACTTCGTCCCGCCGCCGTCGTACGAGACCGTCTCGGCCAGCTTCCACCCCCGATCGCCGAGGTCGTTGAGCGCGCGTTCGGGGTTCGCCGACTCCCGCATCGTCAGCTCCGTCGGTGGCTCGATCACCTTGTACTCCCACCGCTCGGCGTCGGTCATGATCGGTGGACTCGGCTCGCGGCTATCGTTCTTTCCCCGTCAGCGGCCGAACGGGCGAGGCCGTCCGGAGGGACACCCTTTTCCGCGCCGGTCGCCAAGCGTTCTTCGGATGGACTCCGCCGCGCTCCTCGATCTCCTGGGAAACGAGAACCGCAGGCGTATCCTCCGACTACTCTCGCGGAAACCCTGTTACGTCACGGAGATCAGCGAGTACCTCGGTGTGAGTCCGAAGGCGGTGATCGACCACCTCCGGAAGTTAGAGGAGGCCGGCGTCGTCGAGAGCCGGGTCGACGAGAACAGACGGAAGTACTTCCACATCGCACGGAACCTCCGGCTCGAAGTCACCGTCTCGCCGTACGGCTTCGGCGCGAAGAGCGCCTACCCTGCGAGCGCGAACCTCGACATCACCACCTGCCAGCACCTCTCGATCGATCTCCGATCACAGGACTCCGAACGAGGGATGTGCGACCTGGCCCGCAGGCTCCGCACGCTCGAATCGCTCGAGAACGAGCTCTCGCTCGCCCAGCGGTGGGTCCAGGGGCGAAAGAGCGAGATCCACGAGCGGATCGGGGAGGAGGTCGGCGACGAGCACAACAGTCGGCTCTACGCCGCGATCCTCGGCACGCTCTCGGACGACCACCGGGGTACCGAGGAGCTCGCGAGGGCCGTCGAAGTCCCACCGTCGGTCGTCGAGGAGGTGCTCACGATGCTCGCAGAGCGCGGCGTCGTCAGGCGAACCCAGCAGGGCTGGTCGCTCGACGGCTGACCGCCCGTTCCCGAAGCTTCCGACACGAACCGTTCCGGTAGCGACGTGCGAATCGTCTCTCGGCGACGGGACCGACCGTCAGGGGGACCGTGGAATCAGGGCGAGCCGTGACCGGCAGGAGGAGAGAGGGCTGACGGAGGCATATACACCCCCGATTGTTGAGTAGTTCTTCCGCCAGTTCATCGCTCACCGGGGGTGGTTTTCGCGAATTCACGGTCCCGCGAGGTCGGTCGCGAGGGTTCCCGATCCAGACGTCTATCCACCGAAATCCTCCGATCCGGGCGAAGTGACGGCGTTTCACGACGTTTCACCCCGCCTATCGGCGTCCTAACGATCCGTTACAGCCGCCGATGGGTCGACCATCGAACTCAGGCGTACGCCTCGAACTCCCTGCCGAAGACGACGAAGTACGCCGTCCCGACGATCCCGATCAGGCTGGCGAGCGCGAACGCGAGCGTGGGGCTCCCGGCGAGTGCGAGGTCGGTACCCGGTACCGAGAAGCCGCCGTAGAGCGCGCCGCCGAGTGCGGCGCTCGGGATGACGATCAGGTTCCGGACGAGGTAGTACGCCCCCGAGACTCTCCCTCCGGTGTCGCGTTCGGCGGGGCCGACGATCAGCGCCTTGTGGGCGGGGAGCCCCGCGAACCGGAGCCCGGAGAACGCGAACAGCAATGCGACGACCAGGGCGTTGTCGGGCGCGGAGATCAGCAGTATCGGGAAGATCGCGTAGACGGAGAAACCGAGGGCGACGATCGGCTTCAGTCCGACTCGTTCGGCGAACCTCGCGGCCGGCGGCATCGAGACGAGCGCGATCACCATCTCGATGGCGAGCAGGACGCCGAAGAACACCGCGGGAGAGAGGTCGATCGACCCGACAGAGAGTCCGACCTCGAGGAACTGCGTGATCACGATGACGAAGAAGACGTAGACCATCCCGTTTGCGAAGCGGACGAGCGTGTCGCCGACGAGCAGCGGGCGGAGTTCGGGCGGGAGCTCCCTGAGGTCGTTTCGGATCCGGACGACCCCCTCGAACTCCTTGCCGAAGGAGTCCTCTTCGGCGTCGTAGAGGAGGTGCTGGGCTGCGGTGGCGACGACGCCGAATACGAGCGCGATCGCGAGCACGTACTGGAAGCCGACGGTGAAGTCGGCGTAGACGTAGAGCACGCCCGCGGCGATCAGCGGCCCGACGAGAAAGGCCGACCGTCGAAAGACTTCGGTGCTCGCGAAGCCGCGGGCCAGTTGCGAGGGTGGGACCGACTGCTTGACGATGGCGAACGTCGCCCCGAGGCCGAACGACTTCCAGGCCTGGGCGAGGAACAGTCCTACGAATATCCAGATCCACGGTTCGAGGACGAGTCCACCTACAGCGATCGTTCCCAGGCTCGGCGCGACGAGCCAGAAGAGGAAGCCGAGACTCGAGATCAGGCCGAACGCGGTGAGTGCGACGCGCGAGCCGATCCGATCGGAGAGCGCGCCGCCGGGATAGGGATAGATGGCGCTGATGATATTGCCCACGGTACCGAAGAGGCCGATGACGAACGCGCTCGCGCCGAGGGCGGCCATGTACTCGGGGATGTACCGGTTGGTCATCTGGAAGCCGAGGCTGAACGCGAACATCGCGAGCGAGAGGACGAGCACGTCGCGCTCGAGCGAGAAGAACTGTCGGTAGGTCGCGAGCGCGTCGGGAGTGTCGGACTCGCCTGCCATGGCTCAGGCTCTCCTGGCGCGGGGTGATGAACGGTTCGGCTTCGGTACGACTGCGGGCCTCATACGAGGAAGAACACCCCGATGCCGAGCGCACCGCCGCTGAGGATGAGGTAGGCGGCGTGGGTCCCGCGGACGAACAGCACGCAGGTGACTGCGGCGAGCGCGACGGTGAACAGGTCGAAGATCGTACCACCCACTGCGAGCGGTGCCGTCGGTTCGTCGACGACGAACGACTCGGCCGCGAGCAGGGCCGTCGCCCCGAGGATCGCCCCGACCACCGCGGCGTTCACCCCCACGAGCGCCGTTCTCACCACCTCGTTCTCGCGGACCTTCGCGAAGTAGGGGAAGAAGGCGACGATGAACGCGAACGAGGGACCGAACGCGCCGACCGTCGCGACGAGCGCGCCGAGGACGGCGACGGCGACGATCCCACCGGAGACGTCGAGCATGAGTTTGTAGCCGACGAACGCGGTCGTCATCACGACGGGTCCCGGCGAGAGCTGGCCGATCGCGATGCCGTCGACGAACTCGCGGCCCGTGAGCCAGCCGAACTCCCGGACGACGTAGATCTCGATGAACGGGATGAGGACGAGCCCGCCGCCGTAGATGAACGAGCCGGTGTAGAGCATGAACAGGAACAGCTGGAGCCAGGGGTTCGACCAGAGCGCGAGGACGAGTCCCCAAAGCGGGCTCGCCTCGATCGCGCCCCGAACGGTGGGACCGAGCAGGTCGAGGACCCGGTCGCGGAGGACGAACAGCGTTCCCAGGACGGCGCCGACGATCCCCCAGAGCGCGGCCTTCGTCGCGTTCTGCCTGACGACGGCGGTCCGGTAGACCAGCACCGCGATCACGCCCGCGACGACGAACGCCAGGACGGGATTGGGGTTGAACAGCGCGACGACGACCGTCGTCGCGACCAGCAGAGCGACGAGCAGGTAGTCGATCGTCCAGGTGTCGGCGCCGACCTCGATCTCCGCGTCCGCCCTGCCCTCGGCGAACGCGCTCCGGGTCATCGAGACGCATGCGCCGACGATCAGCCCGATCACGACCGGGTTGATCCCGTAGAAGACCGCCTCGACCGACGGAGCGGCCTGGTAGGCGAAGTAGAGCCAGGAGAAGAAGACGACGATGACGAACGTCGGGAGCATGAAGAAGAAGCCGGCGACGAGCGCTCCCAGGGTGCCGGCGTAGACCCAACCCATGAAGATCCCCAGCTGTGTCGACGCCGGTCCGGGAAGCGTGTTGCAGATCGCGAGCCCCTCCATGAACACGGTCCCGTCGGTCCACTCCTTGGAGTCCTCGCCCACCAGGTCGTCCTCCATCATCGCGATGTGGACCATCGGGCCGCCGAAGCCGACGATCCCGATGAACAGGAAGTAGCGGGCGACCTCCACGAGCTTCTGCCGGCTCGGCTCTCCCCGAAACTCCGTCTCGGTCGCCGCCGACTCGGCGACACCGCCGTTCGGCTCGGGGTCGCTCACGCCGCAGGCCTCCCGGACGTTCTTCTCATCCCTTTTTCCGGGGTACGGAGCAGGTCGGTATATTCGTATGCAATACGGTAAACGATATCTTATTTACTCCGGTGGTAGCTACTAGTACCGAGGGCACGTATGGGCGAGCGAATGGACGGCCGCAGGAACGCGATGCTCACCACCGAGGACCGGCGGTGGCTGACCGGCGAGAAGAGTTACTCGGGCGAACACGCCAAACAGCAGCGCTACCAGCGCCGCAGGGACATCAGGGATCGGGTCCGCACCTCGATCCGTGACTTCTCGATCCTCGTCGAGCACTTAGAAGAGGCAGAACGTCGCCGGATCTTCGAGGAGGCCGACGGTGGGCTCGACGAAGGGGTCCGCGACGGGCTGGCGTTCCTGCTCTACTCGGTCGGTATCACGAGGCCCGGAGAGAGGGAAAGGGCGGAAGGCCTCCTCGCCGACGCGATCAGGCGCGCGGGCGCTCGAGACGACCTGCTCGTCGAGGAGGTCGACCTCTCGGTGAGGGTGAGAGAGCACGAACCGTCGGCGCTGGTCGACGCCCTCGTCGCGGGCGAGACCCTCTCGACGTGGGAGTTCCAGTACCTGTTCGAGAGCGGGGCGATCGAAGCGGAGACGCTCCAGGCGTGTCTCCGCTCGGCGCTGGCCGACGCCGACCCCACGGGAGGAGAGGAGACACGATGACGATCCAGACGAAACGCGACATGTTCGAACGGGAGCTGAAGAAGCTGTACCACGCCGAACTCGAGATCCTCGACCTGCACGGCGACCTCTCGGAAGCGGCCGCGAGCGAGGAGGTGAGCGCGCTGTTCGCCGCCCACCGGGAGGACACCGTAGCCCAGATCGACCGGATCGAACGCGCGTTCTCCGCGATCGGGCTCGAACCCGAGGCGCGCAGCAGCCAGATCATGGAGGGGCTGGTCGCCGAAAAGGACGAGTTCGTCGACGAGGTCGAAGACGACGACCTGCGGGACCTCGATGCGATCGGCATCGGGAGCATCAACGAACGCTTCGAGATCACGATCCTCGACAGGTTGCTGTTGCTGGCGGAGGAACTCGACCTCCCGGTCGAGGTGAGCGAGGATCTGGGCGAGAACCGGGCGGAGGCGGCCGCGGCGCTCGACCGGATGCAGGGGTTCGTCGAGCGGGATCGAGGCGACCGGACGGCGTAACCGATTTTCGGGTGGAAACGCTATCGAGAGCTATGAGCGCGCCGTCGCTGTTCTGTCCGGAGTGTGGCTCGATGACCACCGCCGAGGGCGACCGGCGGGTCTGTACGAACGACGACTGCGGGGCCGAGAGCGCCCGGGACGCCGAGGGCGAGGCGGTCTACACGAGCACGGAGAAACAGGCCGACAGCGAGGTGATCGAGACCGAGGAGGGCGCGGAGTTCGAGGGGAAACCGACGGCCGAGACGGTCTGTGAGGGGTGTGGGCACGACCGGGCGTACTACACGATCAAGCAGACCGCCTCCGCCGACGAGCCACCGACGCGGTTTTTCAAGTGTACGGAGTGTGGGTATCGCTGGCGGGAGTACAACTGAGACGACGTACGATCCGGGAACTGATTTCTCCGATACCGAAATCATTTCACCTCCCCTACCGATAGCTTCACCGAGACCCCTCCATGCGGACTACCGAAGACACCCTGCCGATCGCGGTCGCGTTCGTCCTCGGTATGACGGTCCCGGTCGGCCTCGCCCTCCTCGCTCACGACGTGCTCTCGCCCTACCTGACCGGTCGCGGGTTCACCGCTCTCGTCGCGAGCGGGTTCGGCCTCGCCCTCTGGGCGCTGGTGAGCACGTTCGACCTGGATCGGGTCAACGCCCTCACGACCGCGGTCATCCTCCCCTGGATCGTCTTCGCCGGGCTGTTCCTCGCGCTCGTCGCACTCACCGCCGGGGAACCACCGGGTGGACCTGTCAGCGCCGGCCTCGAGTTCCTCTTTCCCGACGCGGTGGCGGACCTCGGGGTCTACGCGGCGGCGTTCACGCTCGCGGGGGTCGCCGCGGTGGGACTCGATCACCTGCTCTCGCGTTACTCCGAGGATCGGCAGTGGATTCCAGCCTCGCGGACGCTCGCACTCGCCTCGCTGTCCCTCGTCGCGGTTGCCGTCGTCGCAGTGGGTGGGTTCGCACACCTCGGCGCCGGATCGGCGTCGGTCTCGTCTTTCGAACCCGGTACGAATCGCTCTGGTGACCCGATACTGAACACGACCGTCGAGGGGGAGCCGACGGAACTCCGGGTCGTGATCACCGCCCCCGACGGCTCGACGGAAACCGAGCGGATCGCCCGGTCGGACTTGGAGGACGGGAGCGTCACGGCGACCGTCCCGTTCTACATGCTCGGAGCACCACACCCCCCGACGAAGCCGCCCGAGAGCGGGACCTACGCGGTCGAACTGCGGACGCTCACGGGGATCACCGTCGACAGCGAGCGCACAACGATCGAGGCAGCCGATCCGCTGTCGGTTCTCGGAACCGAGACGGCGGGTCCGGGCGAGGGACTCGACCTGGGGTTGTCGGACGAGGCGCCGGTGTGGCACTCACAACCCGGGGAACGGTTGCAAGTCGGGGTCGTCCTTGAGAACACCGGCGACGTCTCGGGCGAGTTCTGGGCCAGACTGCTCGCCGAGAACGACGAGATCACCGCCGACGGCGTCTCGCTTGGATCCGGGGAGGCGGGTGCGATCGTGCTGCGGATCTCGGAGGAGGATGCGGATCGGATCCACGAGGAGCACGATGGACTCGTGACTGTCGAGATCAGCTACGGCGACGAGCTGGTAACCGAGGAACTCACTCTCCCCGATAGTTACTCGTAACGAGTGGGGGCCGTTCGGTAACTCCGAGGTTCGCGTTCCTCCTCGGACTACCTCTCCCGAAACCGGAGGCAATTCTTCGGGGACGAGTGAACGGGTAAGAGGGGGGCGCGTCTACGGGGTGTCATGGACCAGGCTCTCTCCGCGCGGACGGTGAACCAGGACGTCCGCGAACTCGGGGCGCTCGTCGGCGACGTGATCCGCGAGCACGCCTCGCGCGACGACTTCGAGACGGTCGAGACGCTCAGGACGGCGTCGATCGCCTACCGCGAGGACGACGCCGAGTCCCGCGAGGGGCTCTACCAGGTACTGGACCGGCTCTCGCCCGAACGCGAGTCGATCGTCGCCCGCGCCTTTACGACCTACTTCGAGCTGATCAACCTCGCCGAGGAGCGCGAGCGGGTGCGGGTGCTCAGGGAAGCCTCCCACGAGGGGACGCTCGACGACGGGCTGGAGGCGGCCGCGGAGGCGCTCGCGGAGAGTCCCGACCGGGCAGAGCGGGTGCTCTCGGACGTGCTCGTCGAGCCGACGTTCACCGCCCACCCCACGGAGGCGAGGCGGAAGACGGTGAAGGCGAAGCTCCGGGCGGTCGCAGAGCACATCGAGACGCTCGACGAGCGCCGGCTGACTGAGAAGGAACGCACGCAGGTCGAGCGGGCGATCGACGCGGAGGTGGTGAGCCTCTGGCAGACCCCGCAGGTCCGGACCAGGAGGCCGGAACCGACCGACGAGGCGCGAAACGTCGGCTGGTACCTCGAGCACACGCTGTTCGACGTGATCGGCGAGGTCTACGACGAACTGGAGACCGCGCTCGAGGAGGTGTTCGATCGGCCGCCGAGCGTCCCCAAACTCGTCGAGTTCCGGTCGTGGGCCGGCAGCGACCGCGACGGCAACCCGTTCGTCACGCCCGACGTGACGGCGGAGACGCTCGACCGACAGCGCCGTGTCGTCCTCTCCCGATACCTCGACGCGCTGTCGGACCTCTCGGGCGTGCTGAGCCAGGACGGGAGCCGGATCACGGTCGGCGAGGCGTTCGAGAAGTCGCTCGCGGCGGACCGAGAGCGGCTGCCGGGTGTCGCCCGCGCGGCCGAAGACCGGTACCCCCGCGAGCCCTATCGACAGAAGCTCCAGCTGATGGGCGAGCGGATCGGACGCGTCGACGACGTCCGTCCGGGCGGCTACGACGACCCCGCCGAGTTCAGCGACGACCTTTCAGTACTGGCCCGGAGCGCGCTCGAGAACGGCGCGGAGAGCGTCGTCGAAGAGCACGTGAACCCGCTCAGACGCCAGGCGGAGGCGTTCGGTTTCTCGCTCGCGAGCCTCGACCTGCGGGATCACCGGAAGAACCACACGGAGGCGATCACCGAGTCGCTCGCGCTGGAGGGTCTCGACTACGGGTCGCTCTCCGAAGCCGAGCGCGTGGAGACGCTCACCGAGGCGATCGCACAGGACGAACCCGTCATCGACGTCACCCGCTACGAGGACGAGGAGGCGGAGCTCTCAGACACCACGCGGACGGTCCTCGAGCTGTTCGACCGGCTCGCCGGCTGGCAGGCCGAGTACGGCACCGACGCGATCGACACCTACTGCATCTCGATGACCGAGGAGGCGAGCCACGTCCTCGAGGTGCTCTTCCTCGCCGATCAGGCCGGGGTCATCACCCTGCCCGAGTACGCGGGCATCGACGTCGTCCCCCTCCTCGAGACCGAGTACGCCCTCTCGGGGGCGCGCCGGATCATGGGGACGCTCTTCGAGAACGAGGTCTACACACAGACGCTCTCGGCGCGCGGCGGGCTCCAGGAGATCATGCTCGGCTACTCCGATTCGAACAAGGAGAACGGCTTCCTCGCCGCGAACTGGGACCTCTACCGGAACCAGCGACGGCTCGCGGAGATCGCCGACGAGTACGACGTCACGCTCCGGCTCTTTCACGGTCGCGGCGGATCGATCTCGCGCGGCGGCGGCCCGATGAACGAGGCGCTGCTCGCGCTGCCACCCGAGTCCGTCTCGGGGCAGGTGAAGTTCACCGAACAGGGCGAGGCGATCGCCGAGAAGTACGGCAACCCGAGGATCGCCGAACGCAACGTCGAGCAGATGGTGAACGCACAGATCCGTTCACGCAGGCGCGCGCTCGACGGCGAGAACGAACTGATCGAGGAGCAGTGGACGGAGGCGATGGAGACGATGGCCGAGGCAGCCCGCACGGAGTACAGGGATCTCCTCGAGTCCGAGGGGTTCGTCCGCTACTTCGAGCAGGCGACGCCGATCACGGTGATCGAGGAGCTGAACCTCGGCTCGCGGCCGGCCTCGCGCAGCGGCCAGCGGACCGTCGAGGACCTCAGAGCGATCCCGTGGGTGTTCTCCTGGACGCAGTCGCGCTGTATCCTCACCGGCTGGTACGCGCTGGCGACCGGAATCGACGCCTATCTCGACGACGGCGGCGAGATCGATACCCTGCAGGAGATGTACCAAAAGTGGCCCTTCTTCCGGACGACGCTCGACAACGCCGCGCTCTCGCTGGCGCGCACCGAGATGGAGATCGCGGCGGAGTACGCGACGATCGCCGAGGAGGGCCTCGAAGAGCGCTTCTTCCCGCGACTCGAATCGGAGTACGACCGCGCCGTCTCGCTCGTCGCCGAGATCACCGGCCGGGAGAGCCTGCTCGCCCGGCGTTGGCTCGAGGAGAGCCTTCGGCGGAGAAACCCCTACGTCGACCCGCTGAACCTGCTCCAGACGCACCTGCTGAAACAGACCCATCGGACCGAGACCGAGGAGCGAACGCTCAGACTCACGGTGAAGGGGATCGCCGCCGGCATGAAGAACACGGGGTAGCCGTACCGTGGTCTGTTGACCGTGTGATGCTTCTCGGTATCACGGTGCGCGCTACCTCTCCCAACGGACACCCGACGGTATCAGTCGACGCCGTCGGTCGCGTCGATCACTTCCGCGATGGTGACGATCGCGTCGTAGCCGGGCGGCGTGCCGCTCACCTGGATGAGCCCTTCCTCGCGGTCGTACTCGATGAACTCTGCCTCCGCGGCCTTCGGGAGATGGACGTGTCTGAGCGACACCTCGACCTCCTCGAACTCCCCGGGCGAGGGCGACCCGTCGGTCTCCTCCGCGGTGACGGCGGCCACGACCTCTTCGACCGGCACCTCTCCCTTCTGCTCGTTGAGATGATAGAGGACGTGACGGCGACGCTCGGACCGAAGGAGGTCGAAGAGGGTGTCGAGAGTAGTCACGACTCCCTCTCACACAGCGCCAGTAAAACGTTTGGGATGGCCCGCCCGGTCGTCATTACCCGGGCGATCGGGTCAGTACTCGAAGTGGAGGTGCTCGCGCCAGCGGTCGTCGGCGTTCGTCACCCAGTCGACCAGCCCAACGACCTGCCGGATCGTATAGAAGTTGTAGACGCCGTGCCAGCCGTAGACGATGTCGTAGTCGGCGGTGCCGTCCGCGTGACAGAGCGCTGCCAGCCCCTGGTGGATCCCGGGGACCCGCTCGAACACCTCGTCCCGGACCGACCGGAGCGGCTGGCTGTCGGCGCGCCACTTCTGTTCGTGGATCCGGTCGAGGACTGCGTTCAGCCGCTCGTCTCGCTCTTCGAACCCCTCGGGGACGAACACCTGCGGGCTCCCGAAGTCGCTCGCGGCGAAGAAGACCAGGTCCGACCGGAACCCCTCGTTTCGCTCCCTGAGGACCGCCCGGATCGCGTCGCTGTCCATCGTCGACTCGCTGTTCGCCCGGAGTTCGGTCGCCTCCCGGATCAGCTCCAGATATCGCGCGTCGGCCTCGCCGTTCTCGACCCGATTCCCCCCGTCGGTTCTGATCGCCGCCTCGACGTCCTCCGGACGCACTTCGCCGTCGGGGCCGATCAGAACCGGACCGCCCGACCGCGCGCTCGCGGGTGAGAGTCCGTTCGTGAGGGCGAGCCCGCCGACCGTCGCGCCGATACCACGGAGCGTCCGACGCCGCGTCTCGTCTACGCGACACTCCTCGTCGTCCATCGGTGGTGAGTTCACGCTCGAGCGACTTCACTACTCCTCTCTGCAGGCGGCCGGACCGGACGCGGGCGCGGGGCTTTTGCCGACCGGTCACCTGGACGAGGGCGTGAACGAACCCCGACGCGTCGAGGTCCACCCCGGGAGGGAGGCGGTCGTCGAGTTCGACCCGGAGACCACCTTTGAGTGCGTCGACTCGTGTACCTGGTGCTGTCACCACGGGGTCATGCTCTACGAGGAGGATACGTACGCGCTGGCCGAGCACGCGAACCTCGCGGAAACCACGACCACGGTTCGGGGCGAGCGTTTCGTCACGCGCGAGCCGAAAGCACGCGAGGCCCACGCCGCGGCGGACGGACAGGCCTGTGGGTTCCTCCGGGAGGACGGTCTCTGTGCGCTCCACGCCGAGGCCGACTGGAAGCCGACGCGCTGTTCGGTCTACCCGCTCTCGGTCCGCCGCGAGGACGGCGAGATCCACGTCGGACTGAGAGAGAGCGCGCCCGAACACTGCGAGGGTCTCGACGTGAGCGAACGCCGCCTGATCGACGTCCTCCCCGAGTTCCTCCCGCCGCAGCTCTGGGAGCTTCCGAACCCCGACAGCTACCGCGAACTCTGATCGCCGGCACGTGAAGGCCAGGGCTTCCTCCGGCCTCCAGCCGACGGGCCGACATGGGTCGAGACGATCCGAACCACGCGTACCGGTACGACGAGTGGCCGGTCGACGGGGGCGAAACCCGGTACCTGGGTGTCGCCGGCGAGGGCGTCGCGATGCTCTACAACCCGACGACCGACGAGCTGACCCGGGGCGAGATCGACGAACGGAACGAGCGGATCGTCCCCGGCGAGACCGAGCGCGAACTCGACCCCGGGGAGAGCCTCGGGGACGCGCTCGCCTCGATCGGCGAGTCCGTCGACTGGGAGTCGCTCTCGGAGTTCGCGGAGGAACACCTCGACGCGGATCCCGACCGGACGGACCGGGACCGATAGGGATCGTCGCAGCAACTCGGGATGGTCGTAGCCATTCGGGTCTCTCGAGTACATGAGGTGTACCGTTCGGTTCGCGACCGAAGGACGAGGGGATTCGACGACGATCCCTCCGAGCTACCGCGTCGCCCGTCGCCACTCGCGCAGGCCGAGGGTCTCTCCGTTCAGTTTCCCCGCTTCGAGCCCCGCCGCCCAGACGAACATCGGCGCGACGTCCTCCGGCTCACGGCCGCCGCTCCCCGTCAGATCGGTATCCACCAGTCCCAGATCGAGACAGCCGACCGCCACGCCGTCCTCGACGGCGAACCCGCGCATCACCGCCTCGGCGCCGGCTTTCGACACCGCGTAGGCGCCGATGCCGGGTTTCGGCTCGCGGGCGACCGACCCGGTCGGGACGAGCACGCGGGCGTCGTCCGCGAGGTGGCCGAGCGACTCCCTGATCGTCGAGAACACCCCCCGAAGGTTCGTCCGGAGGGTGTCGTCGAAGACGGTGTAGCTCTCCTCCCCGAGCGGCGTCTCCCCCGTCTCGCCGTGGTAGACGCCCGCGTTCGCGACCACCAGGTCGATCCCCTCGCCGCCCTCGCGTGCGGCGGTCTCCATCAGCCGCTCGACGTCGAACTCGTCGCGCACGTCCGCACGCATCCCGACCGCTGACCCCCCCGAGTCGGCGATCGAACCGGCGACCGCCTCGATCTCCTCGCCGTCGCGCGAACAGCAGATCACGGTCGCTCCCTCCACCGCGAGCGCCCGCGCGACCGCCTCGCCGACGCCCCGGCTCGCACCCGTCACGACTGCCGTCGTCCCGTCCATGGAGGGAACGAGGGCGCACGGGCCGTAAAGAGCGAGGGTCCCGCCCGTATCGGCCGGATTTTATACGCGTCGGTCCGAAGACACGCCATGACCGGACTCTCGGGGGAGCGGATCGTCGTGATCGGCGGGGGCTTCGGCGGCCTCTCGACCGCGTGTTACTTAGCCGACGCCGGCGCGACGGTCGAGGTCGTCGAGAAGAACGACCAGCTCGGCGGCCGGGCGAGCCGCCTCGAACGCGACGGCTTCCGTTTCGACATGGGTCCCTCGTGGTATCTCATGCCCGACGTCTTCGAGCGCTTTTTCTCACAGTTCGACCGTTCGCCCGAGGACTACTACTCGCTCACGCATCTCGATCCGCACTATCGCATCTTCTTCAAAGAGGGCGCGGACCGGAGCTCAGCGGACGATGCGAGCGAGCGAGGGTCGCGAGCAGGCGGTGACTCGGTGGACATTACGCCGGATCTCGAACGCTCGAAGGCGCTGTTCGAGGAGTACGAAGCGGGTGCGGGCGAGGCGCTCGAGGCCTACCTCGAGGAGAGCCACCGGACGTACGAGATCGGCATGGAACACTTCGTCTACACGGACCGCCCCCGGTTTCGCGACTGGGTCGATCCCGACGTGTTGCGAAACGCCCGCGGCGTCACGCTGATCGGCTCGATGCAAGAGCACGTCGAGGAGTACTTCTCGCACCCGAAGCTCCAGCAGATCATGCAGTACACCCTCGTCTTCCTCGGGGGGTCGCCGAACAACACACCGGCGCTCTACAACCTGATGAGCCACGTCGACTTCAACCTCGGCGTCCACTACCCCGAGGGCGGCATCGGCGGCGTCGTCGACGGCTTCGTCTCTCTGGGGGAGGAACTCGGCGTCACCTACCACACCGATCACCCGGTGACGGCGATCGAGGGGAGAGCGGGCGGCTTTCGCGTCGAGACCGACGGCGAGCGCGGCGAGTTCCTCCCCGACCTGGTCGTGAGTGACGCCGACTACGCCCACACCGAACAGGAGCTGCTCCCGCCGGAAAAGCGGGGGTACGACGCGGAGTACTGGGAGTCACGCACCTACGCCCCCTCGGCGTTCCTGCTCTACCTCGGCGTCAAGGGCGACGTCGAGGAGCTCGCCCACCACACGCTCGTCCTCCCGACCGACTGGGAGGAACACTTCGCGACGATCTTCGACCGGCCGGCCTGGCCGGACGACCCGGCGTACTACCTCTGTGTCCCCTCGAAGACCGACGACACGGTCGCGCCGGCGGGTCACTCGAACCTGTTCGTGCTGGTGCCGATCGCACCCGACTTAGACGACAGTCCCGCAGTACGGGAGTGGTACCGCGATCTCGTCCTCGCGGACATCGCCGAGAACACCGGCTGTGACCTCCGCGATCGGATCGTCCTCGAGGAGCTCTTCTCGGTCTCGGAGTTCGCCGAGCGCTACAACAGCTACCGAGGGACGGCGCTCGGGATGGCACACACGCTGCGACAGACCGCGGTCTTCCGTCCGCCCCACCGTTCGAAGCAGCTCCCCGGCCTCTACTTCACCGGCTCCTACACCACGCCCGGGATCGGCGTTCCGATGTGCGTGATCAGCGGCGAGCACACCGCGAACGCGGTGATCGAGGACCACGCGACGACCGGTTCGAGACGGGTCCCGAGCGACGACTGACCGATGGACGGCCGTCTCCACTACCTGTTCGAGCTCTCCCGACCACGGTTCTGGCTCTACCTCGCCGGCCCGGTCGCCGTCGGCGTCGCCTACGGCGCCTCCGCGACCGCGGAGCTGGTCACCCCCACGACGCTCGCGCTCTTCGCGTTCTTCCTGCTCCCCGCGAACGTCCTCTTGTACGGTGTGAACGATATCTTCGACAGCGACGTCGACGAGGAGAACCCGAAGAAAGCGGGCAGAGAGGTCAGGTTCGAGGGGGAACCGGTCGTCCTCCGGGCGGTCGGGCTGTGCGCGCTCTCGGGGCTCGCGCTCGTCCCCTTCCTCCCGCTCGAATCGCTCGTCTGGCTCGCCGGGTTCTACGTCCTGGGGATCCAGTACAGCGCGCCCCCGCTCCGGTTCAAGACCACCCCACTCCTCGATTCGGTCTCGAACGGGCTCTACCTGATGCCCGGCGCAGCGGCCTACGCGGCGGTCGCCGGGAGCCACCCACCGGCGCTCGCGGTCGCGGGTGCGTGGCTCTGGACAATGGCGATGCACACCTTCAGCGCCGTTCCGGACATCGTCCCCGACCGGCGGGCGGGGATCCGGACCACGGCGACCGCACTCGGCGAGTCCCGTACGTACGTCTACTGTGCGGTCTGCTGGGCGCTCGCGGCTCTCTCGTTCGCCCTGCTCGACCCCCGACTCGGCGCGCTCTTTTCGATATACGTCCCGTTCGTCGCGCTGATCGCGCTCTCTCCGATCGACGTCGAACGCGCGTACTGGTGGTTCCCGGCGCTCAACACCCTGGTAGGGATGCTACTCACGATGGGCGGGCTCTGGGTGCTCGTCCACGGTTGATGTCGAGGACCGGAACGGTTACTACTGGGACCTCTGGTTCCCACGACCATTCCACTCTATATTAATCTGACACGCTGAGGTTGGCCTGCAAGACATAGAGATGTATCCAGCACGGGGGTGCGGATTATCTCTTATCTGAAATAAGATAATCGACGAGATCAGATGCTTACAGAACGGGATAGAAGCCACACCCTAAATATACCCTGATCGAACACCACTCTGTTTCTAATACGCTCGAATAACCTCAGTTGAGGACCGCTGTCCGCTTCTGAGCCGTCGCTGATCGATTGCCCGAGGGTTGATTGATACTGCTTATGTGGGCTCAAACCGAAATATGTGAATCTCATGAGATGGAGCGTTTCATCGAACGGCGAGGGGCTGGCTGGGACGACTGGCTGGTGGCTTTTCGCGCTCGTTCTCGTTCTCGTCCTCGTTGTGGCGTTACACACCTACCTCGGGTGGATTGTGTTGGGGATCTTCCTATACTACGTCGTCCGGCCAGTTGCCAGACGCCTTCGACATCGGGGTGTTTCACCGGGACTCTCTGCTCTCCTTTCACTCGGTCTCATTATGTTACCATTCGTCGCAGTTCTGGGGGTGTTCGTTGTTTTACTACTCGCAGAGCTTGCAGCGATAGAGGCGACGGACGTCGAAGGACTGTTCGAAAGGCTGTTCCCAGGGCTTGCTATAGATACTCTCCCCACAAGCGAGGATGAACTATCTGCGTTCGTAGAAGCCCTGCGGAGCGATCCGACTCTCGCCACGCTTGCTCCGTTGGTGAGCGGGTTCGTCGGGACGTTCACTGTGCAAGCGTTCAACGCCTTGATCACATTCATCTTCGCGTTTTTCCTGGTTCGAGACGAGCGAAGAATCGCTTCCTGGTTCCGATCCACCATTGTAGCGAGGGAGTCGAACGTGTACGAATATCTAAAAGCGGTTGATCGGGGGCTCTCTTCGGTCTATTTCGGATATACGCTCACTATTATCGTGATCAGTATTGTGGCCGTAATCATCTACAACGTGTTGAATCTCGTTGCTCCGCCAGGTCTCGCGATCCCTCACGCGATACTTCTCGGTTTTGCCACTGGACTGATCTCAGTGGTTCCACTCCTCGGTCGAAATCTGCTGTATGGGGCGATTGTTCTCTACCTGACTCTCGTAGCATACCAAACAAACGTGACATATATCTGGTTCCCGATAGTGTTCTACGTTGTGATGGGGATCATCTTCGACAACGTCATCCGAACTTACGTCCGGCCCTTCCTCTCCGGACGTCTCTTTCACACGGGGCTCGTCATGTTCGCATATCTCCTGGGACCGGCAGTTTTTGGGTGGTATGGTATATTCCTCGGCCCGTTCATCATGGTCGTCACCATCCAGTTCCTGCGAGTTCAACTACCGAAAATCCTCCCCGATTGACTATTTCGAGCCGGATCACAAACGACCGCACGTACGTTCCAGCTAGGGTTGGACACACGGCTAGAGCAGATAATTACGTTCTGAATCTATCCCCATCGTCAAATGTGTCTTCTGGACTGACCGATCCCTACATTCACAGGCCGAACTGGATCTCGTGTTGCATTCGCACTCTGTATCTCACACGCTCACCGTATCAGCCGTAGAACAGAAGCGAGTCGGAATCACGGATCTCCCTACCGATCGCGATCAGCAACAGAACATGAACGGGTAGACCAGCGCGACCCGGTCTCCCTCGCGGAGTTCGGTGTCGAAGCCCTCCCTGTTCTCGTTGAACCGGCCGTTGACCAGCACCCGCGCGTAGGTCCGGGTCTGTTCGCCCTCGGGGTTCTTCCGCCAGGTGCCCGGGAGCGTCTCGGGTGCCGGCGCCCAGCCGTGAGCCGTCGATTCCGCCTCCGTCTCGGCGATCAACAGCTCCTCGATCGGGTACTCCTCGAAGAACGCGGCGAGGAACCCCCTGAGGGTCTCGCCCTCGAACGCGAACTCGAACCGACCCTTCCCCACCGCGTCCCGAACGTGTCCCGTACAGACCACCTCGATGGTCCGGACGGTTTCGTCACCGTGGGCGGCCGTCTCGACGACGCTCTCGCTCATGGCCGCCCGTACGCTCCCCTCAACCGAGTACGGACTCGCGAACATGTTCGGTATCCCGGGGATCGGATGGGCCTCCTCACCAGTGGATCCCCCGGTGATCGACCCCGGCCGAAACGAGTGACGCTAAGTGCGGGCGAGCCGAACGGTCACCGATGACGACGAGTCGGGACGTGAGAGCGTGAGCGAGGTCCTCTCCCACCGGGTTCCCCGGCGACGGGTCGAGAGTGTTCTGGAGGAGACCGTCCTCCACAACCGTTTCACCATCGCCGTCACGTTTCCGCTGGTGGGCGTCGCGCTGCTGATCGCCGGCAGACACGGACTGCTCCCCCCCGAACTGGCGATGAACCCGTATCTGATCATCGCCGCGAACCTCGTGATGGTCTCGCCGCTGATCGCTGGCCTGCTCCCCGTGGTCTCACGCAGGGCGCTCGCAGGGCTGGGGCTGCTCGCGCTGTTCACCTGGGGTATCGAGCTCGCCGGCGTGCTCACCGGCTACCCCTACGGCGAGTTCTCCTATCGGTTAGATCTCGGCCCGATGCTCTTCGACCTCGTCCCGCTCGGGCTGCCGGTGTTCTACTTCCCGATCCTGCTCAACAGCTTCCTGCTCGTGCTGCTGTTCGCGGGCGACGCCTCCCTCCCGAGGCGGTTCGCGCTCACGCTCGCCTGTGTGATCGCTCTCGACCTGATCCTCGATCCGGGTGCCGTGGCGCTGGGCTTCTGGGCGTGGGACTCTCCAGGGTTCTACTACGGCGTTCCCGCGATCAACTACGCCGGCTGGCTGCTCTCGGGTGCGGTCGCGGTCACGCTCATCCAGGCCGCGTTCGATCGCCGGAGGGTGAGGGCGCGGCTCGCGACCTGTCCGTTCCTGCTCGACGACCTCGTGAGCTTCCTGCTGTTCTGGGGGCTGGTGAACCTCTACTTCGGAAACTGGGTGCCGTTCGCGCTCGCGGCGGGACTCGCGGGCGTGCTGCTCAGAAGCGACTGGTTCGACTTCGACGTGCTCCCCGTTCCTGGGACGCCTCTCTCGCGCTAGCGGGTCGGAAGCCCCTCGCCGTGGCGGCCGTGACTCGGCTCCGGGGGGGAGGGCACCGCGCTCACCTTCCGAAACACGTACTCGGGGTCCCGGCTCCGCCGCCAGTGCCACTTCGTCCTGAGCAACAGCGCGACCTTCCTGAGCGTGCCTAGGTCGGGTTCGTTCATGAGCACGTCGTAACCTATCTCCCTGATCAGGCGGTGGTGTTCGGCGTAGAGCACCGAGGCGAGCAGGACGGGGAACTGACAGTCCTCGGGAAGGTACTTGATCCCGCGCACGCCCTCGCGGTAGAGCCGCTCCGTTCTGAGCAGTTCCTCGCACATCACCGCGGCGAACGACTCGTCCATCCTGTACTCCTGGATCTGTTCCTCGGTGACCCCGTGGCGTGCGAGGGTGTCCCCCGGCAGGTAGATCCGATCCCTGTCCCGGATGTCCTCTCGTACGTCGCGCAGGAAGTTCGTCATCTGGAACGCCTCGCCGAGCGTCGTCGCGTGCGGGAGCGCCCGTTCGGGCTCCTCGGGCTGCATCACGGCGGTCATCATCCGGCCGACGGCGGACGCCGAGCCGTTCATGTACGCCTCGAGTTCGTCGTAGGTGGCGTACCGGGACTTCTCGATGTCGGTCGCCATCGCGTCGACGAACACCCGTACGTCCTCGTCGGTGATGCCGTAGCGCTCGCGGAGCTCACAGAACGCCTCCAGCACCTCGCTCTCCGGCTCGCGCTCTCCGAGCGCCTCCGCTCTGAGGATCTCGAGCTGTTCGTACTGCGTCTCCGGGGGGACGCCCTCGGCGTCGTCGACGACCTCGTCGGCGAGCCTGAAAAACGCGTAGAGGACGTACGTCGCGTGGCGGACGCGCTCCGGCAGGAGCCTCGTCGCGAAGTAGAAGGTCTTGCCGGTCTGTCGCTGAATCGCCTTGCTCGTCGCCACTTGCGTCTTCCTTACCATTGAGACACCGCTACGGTCGCATCTAGGGCTCGACTTTTATTAGCTGTTTGTATCTTCGCCACCTATTGCCGATCAGTACCGGAAAAAAAAAATGATAGACTGCGCTCAGTCGTCGTCGGCTGTCGGCGGCTCCTCCCGTTCCTCTTCGGCCGTCTGGAGGGTGTCCCTGTCCTCGGCGAACCCTTCCGACCCCTCGATCCGTGCCCTCGCCTCCCCGTCGAAGCGCATCTCGACGTCCTGGTACCGGCTCACCTGCGAGAGCTCGTGGTGGGACTCCGTCGGGTGACCGATGTAGCGCTCTTCGAGATCGAACTGCGCGCGCTCGTCCTCCTCGGCGAGCCGCTCGAAGTCCTCGTAGACGGCGTGCGCGCCGGAGTGCAGCGCGAACAGCGTGATGAAGACGTACTTGTAGCCGAGCTCGCCCAGCTCCTGGAACGTCAGGGGATCGTCCTGCTCTCCCCACGCGAACGACGAGGAGTAGTTGAACGCGAGGTCGAGATCCGGGTGGGTCTCGTGGATCGTCTCCGCGTACCTGGCGGCGTCCTGCCTGCTGGGATCTGGCATCTCCGGCCAGACGAGGTCCACGCCCGCGTCGGCGTAGATGCGCCCCCGTTCGAGGTGTTCCTCCCAGTCGCCGTTGGCGGAGCCGTAGGCGTCCGTGCGGGCGATGATCACCGTGTCCTCGGACTGGCGGGCGTCGATCGCCGCCTCGAAGCGCGCTCCCGCCTGCTCGCGCGAGACGATCTGCTTGCCGGCGATGTGACCACAGCGCTTCGGCGTCGTCTGGTCCTCGATGTGGACGGCGGCGACGCCGGCCTTCTCGTACTCGCGCACCGCGCGCCGGACGTTGTGGATGCCGCCGTAGCCCGTATCGCAGTCGGCGATCACGGGGAGCGTCGATGCGTCGACGATCCGCGAGGCGTTCTCGACCATCTCGGTCATCGTCACCATCTCCAGGTCGGGGAAGCCGAACTGGCCGAGCACGGTGGAGTAGCCGCTCATGTAGACGGCGTCGTGGCCGGTCATGTCCGCCAGCCGGGCGTCGAGCGCGTGGTAGATCCCGGGGGCGAAGACGAACGTCTGTTCGTCGAGCATCTCCCGGAACCTCCGTCCTGCCGGGTTCTCTAGCTCTCTCGTCGTCGTGTCCGTGTCCGGTCCGATCATCTCAGTTGTTCTCCTCGCCGATCCGGTGGCTCCAGACCAGCTCCTCTAAGTCCTCCCTGCGCGTCGTCCGGTCTCTCCGCCTCGTCTCGGCGCTCAGCCGCGGAACGGCCGGAACGCCCGTGTTTTCGGTGTCGGTGTACATGTCGTGTCGTGGGTTGCGTGATCGTCGTGCTGTGCCTGTGCCGCGGACGCCGGTCATACGGGGATCATCTGCCACGTCTCCGAGGACCGGGAACCGGACCATAAACATAACGATTAATCATTTTAAACGCTGGGGTAGTGACCCCATATCTATAATGACTATTAATGATAGACTATGCCACGCACGCCCTGACGGAGCCGCTGTCGTAAGCGACCGATCGCTCGGCGCAGTAGCTGTCCTCGACGAGCGTCGTCGCGTAGATGTCGGCGCCGACGTCGTCGTAGAGCGCCGGGCGCTCGGCCGCGGCATCGCGGTAGAGGATCACCTCCTGGTCGGCTCCTTCCGGGGCGGCGATGTCCGAGGGAGCGCTCCCCGTCCGGCCGAACACCTCGGCGTAGAGGAAGTCGGTACCCAGTCGCGTCGAGGTCCGCTCGCCGAGCGTCTCGACCGCCGCGAGTTCGGACTCCGAGAAGGAGAAGACGACGCGCTCCTCGAACGTCGGGTCCTCGACGGTTCCGGGCGTCGAGAGCACCATCGCTCCCGGGAGCACGAGACAGAGCGCCACGAACAGCACGAGCGCGGGCGCGGGCGAGAGCCGCGGGCGGAGCCAGGCGAGGCCGGCAGCGGCGAGGACGGAAAGCGGGGCGAGGAGGAACGCGATCCACCGGCTCGGGAGGAAGTTCTCCAGGCCGAGCGCGGGGGTGACCACCGCAACGGTTCCGAGCGCGCCCGCCGCGAAGATGACCGAGAGCGGGGCGTGTGCCCGCCTCCCGAGCGCGACGAACGCTCCGAGTACTCCGAGAAGCGAGAGCGCGAGCAGCCCGACGCCCTCGACGTAGTAGGTCCAGTCTTCGGGCGGCCGAAGCGCGTAGTCGGCCTCCGGGTCGCGGAGTTCGATCGCGGGCGTGAGCCAGCCCGCCTCGGTTCCGAGCGTCTCCCGGAGGAAGAGCAGACTCCGGTCGAGAAACGAGAGTTCGGTCCCCGTGAACGGGGTCACGGTCCAGACGGCGAGGAGTACCACGACGAACGGGACGAACAGGGGGAGGACGTTCACCGGTCGTGGCCGGCTTCGGGCGATGAGTCGAGAGAGCACCAGCGAGAGCTGTGCGAGGACCGCCGCCGCGACGATCGTCGCGGCGACCGCGGAGGAGACCTGGTGGGTGAGCACCAGCGCGCCGAAGAGCGTCGCGAACAGCGTCAGTTCCTCGAACCGGTAGCCCACCTGTACGATTCGGAGCAGCGAGACGAACAGCGCGAGGGCGAGCACGAGGCCCATGCTCGTCGGCACCGGGTAGATCCCCCAGAGGACCGCGGGCCCCGAGAGGGCGAACGCGCTCGCGGCGAACGTCGCCCACCGGACCGTGAGCAGCGTCCGTCCGAGGAGGTAGGTCAGGAGCGTCGTCGCGACCGGCACGACGAGTCCGACCGAGAGGACGGCCGCGAGCCGAACCGGAAGGTCGCCAGCGAGTGCCGTGGCGACGATCAGGAGGTGATAGAGCGGCGCGAAGTAGTACTTGTTCCCCTCCAGGGTCTCGAGTGATCCCTCGGCGAGGATCCCGGAAACGTACGTCGGCATGTGCGACCAGGTGTCGAGCCCGACGTAGCCGGGCGTCGTCAGCAGCACCGTGAGGCGGACCGCGATCGCGAGCGCGAGCACCTGCGAGAGGAGGACCGGAACCGAGAGGTCCCGCTCACGTACGAACGTGACTTGGAGGAGTACAAGAGAGCCGAGCAGCACGCTTGCGAGGTGAAAGCCCGTGTCGCGACCGCCCGCGAGAACCCCCGAGACGAGGAGCGCGGCCGAGCCGAGGAGGACGACGCTCGGGAGCGTGACCGAGACGGATCGGGGGAGCCTCGGCACCTCCGAGATCGGTTCGCGACCTTCCAGCGCGATGTAGGCGAGCGTTCCGAGTACCACGACGGGTGGCAGCGTGCGCACGTAGACCGAGGCGCCGGGTCGGCCGAGAACCGCGATGCTCGCTCCGAGACAGCAGGCGACGACCGCGAGGGGGAGGGCGACCGACCGGAGCGAGCGGACCATTCGTCCGTCCTTCGGCCCCGAGGGATATGGGTGCGGCGGGTCCCTACCGATCGAGCAGCTCGTCTGCGAGCAGCGGGACGAACGTGCCGATGTCGGTCACCAGTCCTGCAGCCTGCGCGCTCCCCCTGTCCACGAGCTGGGTGACCGTCGCCGGGTTGATGTCCACACAGACGACGCGCGTCGTCGAGGGGAGGCAGTTCCCGACCGCGACGGAGTGGAGCATCGTCGCGAGCATCAGTACGAGATCGGCGTCGCGGACCTGTTCTCTGATCGCGTTCTGGGCCTCCACTGCGTCCGTGATGGTGTCCGGCAGCGGGCCGTCGTCGCGGATCGAGCCCGCGAGCACGTACGGAACCTCGTTGCGTACGCACTCGTACATCACACCGCTCTCGATCAGTCCCGACTCGACCGCGGGTTCGATCCCGCCCGCCCGGATCACCTCGCTGATCGTGTAGATGTGGTGGGTGTGGCCGCCCCGGGGGTGATCGAGCGTCTCGGCGTCGAGGCCGAGCGAGGTGCCAAAACGGTCGCGTTCGAGGTCGTGGACCGCGAACCCGTTGCCCGCGCTAATCGCGTCGACGAACCCCTCGCGAACGAGTGCCGCGAGGTCGTTGCGCGCGCCGGCGTGGACGACCGCCGGACCGGGGACGACGACGATCTTCCCATCCGCCTCGCGAGTCGCCCTGACGGCCTCCGCGACGTTCCCGATGAGCGACCGGGAGGGCCGCTCGCTCGAGATCCCGCCCTGCATGAATCCGAACGCGCCCTCGCGGTCCCTCGGGCGCTCGGGCGGGCTCACCCGAATGCCGGTCTCGCCCGTGACGACGAGATCGCCCCCCTCGACCATCGTGAGCGTCTTCGTGTACGCCCGGGGCTCCTCGGGGTCGACGACGATCGCACAGTCCATCTCGATGTTCTGTACGGAGATCCACTCGCCCTCGAATCGGATCTCGGTGGGGTGGTTGGTGGTAGAGTAGAAGCCGGGGGGGACCACCCGGTCGTCCGGGGCGGGCTCGACGACGGCGTCGGTGGGCGATTCGAGCGTCGCGCCGTTCTGGTGGAGCTGGTGGAGGATTGCACGCAGCTCGCCCTCGGTCTCGGCGGTGACGGCCATCCGCGCGTACGTCTCCTCGTCCTTTCGCCGTCCGATCTCGAACGCCTCGATCTCGAAGGAGCCGCCCATGTCCATCACGATCCCGAAACACCGGCCCATCATCCCGGAGTCGATGATGTGGCCCTGGAGTTCGACCGTGCTCGTCGCGGTCATACCGGGCGGAGGGGGTGGGGGGAGAAAACGGTGCCCGTTAGAGCATGACGCCGGTGAACCCGACGGTCTCCAGGAGGACCCAGACGACGAAGACCGCGTAGAGCCCCAGGAGGACGTACGCCTCCCACGGTTCGAGGACGAACTCGGTTCGCAGGAGGGTGAAGAGGACGACCGTGCCGAACATGAGGAAGCCGATCAGGGGGATCGCCTGTGAGAAGTCGATGGCGGCCGCGCCCGCGACGAGCACGCCGGCGGGGACCGCCACCAGCAGGTCGAAGACGTTCGAGCCGAAGACGTTCGCGATGCTGGTGACGTCGTGTTCGCGTTTCGCGGCGGCGATCGAGACGAACGCGTCGGGGAGGCTCGTCGCCGCGGCGATCACGGTGAGCCCCCAGATGAAGCTCGGGGTGTCGAAGATCTCTCCCAACCCGATTGCCATCCGGACGAGGCCCTCCACCGCGACCGCGATCACGGCGAAGCTCAGGAGCAGCAGGAGCCACTCCCTGCGGACGTCGATCCGTTCGGTCAGCGGCTCCGGCTCGTGGTCCATCGTATCCGAGTACTGGATGAAGACGTAGAGCCCGTAGGTTGCGACCGGGATGAGCGCGAGCTCGCGGGTGATCGTCCCGCCGAGAGGGGTTCCCGCCCCGTCGACGGGGTAGTAGATCACGGCGAACGAGCACATGAGCAGGAAGACGGCGACCGCGAGCATGTAGAACTGCGCCTCCTTGTAGACGACCTCGCGGCCCGAGGAGAGCCCACCCTCGCTCGCGAGCGCGGCGGCCGCCGGGATGACCAGTACGTTGAAGATGGCGGAGCCGACGATGACGCCGACGCCGAGTTCGAACTCGTCGTGGACGAGCGGGGCGATGATCGCGGTGAGCAGTTCAGGCATGCTGGAGCCGATGGCGACGATCACCGCCCCCTGGACGATCGCGGGGAGCCCGTAGTGGAGCGCGAGGCGTTCGGCCGATCCCTCGAGGAGCCCGCTGGCCCGCCAGATGAGCGCCGTACAGACGGCGCCGACGACCGCGTACCAGACGAGCACCCACATGTCCCTTCGCTCGTCGCCGACGCCGTAAACCGTGTCGCTTTCGGCGACACGAGCGCCGGTTAACATCCGCTTAATCGGGGATGGCTCCGGCAGAACGCGCTGAACGATCTGTGGGTACTTTTACCGGACGGCTCCATCACTCACCCGGGGAGGGGCCGGGATTTCCGGGCCTGTCGTGGGAGCGGTCACACGGACCGCCCTGTTCCGACGAGAAGGAGACCGACGAGCCCGTTCTACGGACTAGAGGACGACGGTGAGTCCGCCGCCGAGGATACAGAGCCCGCCGAGGGCGAGACAGACGATCCAGAACTCGATCGTGTGGACGATGCGCATCAGCGCGTCGATCACGACGTAGCCGACGACCGCGCTCGTGACGAGCGCGAAGAACGCCTCGAGACCGGTGTTCGTCGGCACGCCGCCGGTGTCGAGGACGATCAGGACGCCCGCGCCGAGGCCGGCCGGGATCGAGAGGAGAAACGAGAGCCGAAACGCCGAGGGCCCGCCGTGACCCCGAAAGAGCAGCACGCTCGCGGTGGTCCCCGAGCGCGACACGCCGGGGAGAATGGAGAGCCCCTGCACCGCCCCGACGAGCACCGCGTCGAGCAGGTTCGGCCGCTCTTTCTCCCCGAGGCCGATCGCCTCGGTCGCCCGCTGGAGGAGACCGGTGAGCACCAGCAACACGCCGATGACGGCGACGAACAGCCCACCGGTGAGGTCGCTGGCGAGGTCGATCAGGAGCACGTAGATCGGGATGCCGATCAGACCCGTCATCGCACAGGCGACGACGACGAACGTCGTGTCGGCGTTCGGGCCGACGAACGCACCCTCGGGTCGCCAGCCCGGCGCGGCGGCGACCGCCTCGCGGATCGTCTCGCGGTAGTAGACCGCCGCCGAGAGCGTCGTCCCAACCTGGAGGAAGAGCGCGAGCTGTACGGCGACCTCGGGCGAGACGCCCATCACGGTCAGGAAGAGCGAGACGTTCCCGGTGCTGGAGATCGGCAGCCACTCGACGATCCCCTGGACGACCCCGGCGAGGACGGCGACGACCAGCTCACGCAGACTCATCGTCTACGCACACTCGGGAGGGAGTGAAAACGCATCCGGTTCCCGTCACCGTCTCGTCGACAGGCCACCGTCGGTCGTCGACTCGCCACCGCGCGCCGAGCGACCACCCTCGCCCCGCTCGAACGACCGGTCGACCCCGGCCGGACGGCGATCGCCCGAGAGGTCGGCGAGCGAGGGTGCCTCGACCCTGCGCTCGTCGCCCGTCGGCGCGTCCGAGGCGGCGGCGTCGAACCGATCGGGCTCCGCGACGCTCGCGATCAGGTAGCCGAACGCCAGCGCGCCGATGACCGAGCCGGGGCCGGTGTGATAGAGCGTGTACGCCTCGAAGAACTGACTCACGGCGAACCCACAGGCGAGCGCGAGCGCGGCCACGTCGACGGTCCGGGCCTTCGCGAGGCCGTGGAGGATCGAGCCGAAGATCAGAAGCGTGTAGGCGGCGACGCCGAGCAGTCCCGTCCGGATCCATATCGAGAGATACGAGTTGTGCGGGCTCGGCTGCCCGATCCCGTCGGGGACGTACGGGGCGATCACATCGCTGGTGCTGACGATCCCCTGGCCGGCGAGCGTCGGGTTCTCCCGGATCGCCGAGAGGCTCGCCCGCCAGAGCTCGAACCGGTTGGCCGGGTCGATCGGGACGATCGAGAGGTAGATCCCGACGAGGAAGGCGGGGACGAGGATCGCGATCCCGACGGCCGCGACCGGGACCGCCCGCCAGTCGAGGAGGCTGTACGCGGCGTAGATCGTGACCCCGACGCCGGCGGCGAGCCAGCTCGCACGGCTGTTCGAGAGGTAGAGACCGACGAGGTTGACGCCGAGCAGCCCGACCATCAGGAGCGCGCCGAGGGCGGCCCCACGTTCGAGCGACCGGATCGCCTCGACGAACGCCGCGACGGTGCCCGCGAAGACGACGATCCCGAACGTGTTCGGGTTTCCGAACGCCGATCGGACGACCGAGAACTCGCGGTCGAGCATCGGCGGTGTGATCGTGTTCTCCCAGGGTTCGACCGCGAGGAACCAGACCGTGTAGCTCCTGTCGAACGCGGAGGGGAGGCCGACGAACGCGAGCACGCCCCCGAAGGCCGCGATCGTCCAGAGGAAGAGCCGCGGGGAGACGTACCGTGGGAAGACGAAGAGGTTCAGCCCGAGGAGGACGCCGGCGCTGACCGCGAAGACCGCGAGCCCGCCGCCAGGAGCGACCGGCAGCGTGTGGTAGAGGAAGACCGCGAAGACGACCCCGAAACAGAGCAGGTAGGGGAAGGTCTGGGAGACGTACGAGAGCGCGTCGTGCTGGACGATCAGGTAGCCTAGTAGGGAGAGCCAGAGCAACACGAGCGCGAAGACGCTGTTCTCGAACGCGCCGAGCGCCTGCCAGGTGACGGTGAACCCGAGTAAGAGCGTCAGGCCGAACTGCGCGAGGAGAAAGATCGAGGTGTCGACCCCGCCGGTGCGATAGTCGTACTGGTTGAACGCGAGGAAGCCGATGAAGACGCCGAGCAGCGCGAGGTGGATCGGGCCGACCGAGGTGAACCCCATGCTCAGGAGGAGGACGAGGAGGAGACCGAACGCCGCGTGTACGTATCTGTCCATGGTGTCGCCCGTTGTCCCGCTTCGTCGATTCGCGACTTGGTTATCCTGTGTCAAAGCCCTGTTGGTAGACGAGCGTCGCTCGCGGCGGCGAGAACGCGGCTTCGGGGGGATCTCCGGCCCACGATCCGGGGATAGCATGCCTATAATATAGTACACGTGGGGAGTTCTCCCACCGATGAGCGACCTCCCGGTCCGGCTGCGACCGCTCGCTTCCTTCGAGGTGCTGTTCGTCTGTTTCCTCTTCTCCGGCGTCTTCAAGGCCTGGGCGCCGCTCGCGTGGGTGCCGGTCGACCTGACGGCGCTTCTGGCCACCCTGACCGCCCTCTCCGGGGGGTGGCTGCTCGTCCGTGGCTTCAGGCCGCATCGGACCGGCGTCGTCCTCTCGCTGCTGTTCGGGCTGTTCGCGGGCTACGCGGCGCTGAGTCTCCGCTGGTCGCCCAGCGGACTCTACGCGGGCTCGAAGGCGTTTCGACTCCTCACGGTCACCGCGCTCTCGCTGGTCGGTGCCGCGCTGGTCGTCTCAGCCTCCAGGGCCCGCCTTCGGCGAGCGTTCGCCACGGCGGGCGTCCTCGCGGCCGTCGCGACGGTCGAGACGATCCGGGTCGGGCTCTCACCCGGCCTGCCGACGCCGTTCGGGACGAACTACCTGATCGTCGGCCGGCTGATCGGCTTCGGCGCCGTCCTGATCGCCGCCGTCCTGCTGTTCGATCGGCCGGAGCTTCGGTACAGGGTCGCCGGCTGGACGGCGCTCGGCGGCTGTCTCCTGGCGCTGTTGCTCGCCGGGGGACGGGGACCCCTCACCTCGACCGTCGTCGTCGTCGCCGGTCTGGCGGTGGTCGCGCTCGTCACCGGCCACGCCTCGGTCCCGCGGGACGGTCGGGTCGTCGCCGCCGGCGTCGGTGGCGTCGCCCTCCTCGGCGGCGTTCTCCTCGCGGTCGGCGAGGCCATCCGCGGCGTTCGCCGTTTCCTCCTCCTGCTCGACGGGCCGGGGGACTCGCTCGGGGGGCGGTTCGCCCACTACGAGACGGCGGTCGACCTCTGGCTCTCCGGGTCGACGCTCCGCGGTCACGGCCTCGGGGGTTGGTCGGTTCTCGTCGGGGACGCTGACGTCCAGTCGTACCCGCACAACCTCGTCCTCGAGATACTGGTCGAACTCGGCGTCGTCGGCCTCGCGCTCTTCGCGCTCCTCGTCTGCGCCGGCGTGGTCGCCCTCGCCCGCGGCTGGGTCGAGACCGGGGATCCGACCTCCTTCGCGGTGGCCGCGCTGTTCTCCTTTACGTTCCTCAACGCGGCGGTGACCGGCGACCTGAACGAGAACCGCTTTCTCTTCGCGGCGATCGGACTGCTCGCCTACCGACCCGTCGACCGGATCGGACCGGGGACCGCTCCGGTGGCCGGGAATCGGCCACACGCGGCGAACCCGGGGGTGAAACGGTGAGTCCGGAGCCCGCGGCATCGCACACCGCACACGGGGACGACCCTCTGGTGAGCGTGGTCGTCCCGACGTACGACCGGGCGTCGGTCCTCCCGCGAGCGATCGAGAGCGTTCTCGCCCAGACTCACGGCGGCCTCGAACTGCTGATCTGTGACGACGGGTCGACCGACGACACCGAGTCGGTCGTCGCGGACTACGACGACGACCGGATCCGGTACCTCCCGGGGGAGAACCGGGGGGCGAACGCGGCGCGAAACCGCGGGATCAGGGCCGCGATGGGCGATCTCGTCTCGTTTCTCGACTCGGACGACGAGTACCACCCCGAGCGCCTCGCCCGGACGGTCGATGCGCTCTCCGGGGAGCCCTCGGCCTGTGCGGGAGCGTTCACCTCCTACTGGAAGGTACGGGACGGCGAACCCTCCGACCTGATCCGGGCGCGCGACGGGCGGGTCACCCGGAGGGACATCGCGCGGGCGAACGTCGTCGGCGGCTTCTCCTGTACGACGTTCCGTCGCGCGGTCTTCGACCGCGTCGGGCTGCTCAGAGAGGACCTCGCCTCCTCACAGGACTACGAGTTCTTCCTCCGGGTGTTCAGGGAACACTACATGGTCGGGATACCCGCGATCCTCGTCACCTGCCACGGCCACGGCGGGCAGATCAGCGCCGACATCGAGCGGAAGCTCGCCGGCCAGCGAACCATCCTCGAGGAGTACGGCGACGAGATCACGGACGCCCGGCGCGCACAGCACCACTACATGCGGGGACAGCTCTACGCGGACGCCGGCCGGATGGGGGAGGCGGCCCGCGCGTTCGCCGAGGCCGTACGGATCGACCCGCGGGCCTGGCGGTACTACTACTACGCCCTCGCCGCCCGGCTGGGACGCCGACCCTACCGGACGGCGACGGGGCTGAAGAACCGGGTGAAGGTGGCGCTCCACCGGGTGAGAACGTGACCGACGTCTGCGTGCTCTCGACGGTTCACCCCGCCCACGACCAGCGGATCTACCACAAGGAGATCCGGGCGCTCGCCGACGCCGGCTACGACGTGACGTTCGTCGTCCACGCCGGGGAGAGCGGGGTGAGAGACGGGGTCCGGATCCGATCGCTGGGGACGACCGACTCGCGGGGCGACCGGTGGCGACACGTCCGCGACGCCTATCGGATCGCTCGCGACCTCGACGCCGACTGCTATCACTTCCACGACCCCGAACTCCTCCCGGTCGGTGCGGCGCTCGCGCGAAACACGGCGGGGCGGGTGATCTACGACGTTCACGAGTACTACCCCGACGCGATCTACATGCGCGAGTGGATCCCGTTCCCGATCAGGCTCCCGCTCGCGCGCGCGTTCCCCCCGATCGAGTCGGGGTTCGTCCGCCGGCTCGACGCCGTCATCACGGCCGACGATCCGACCTCGCGAGCGTTCCGTGCACGCGGCCACGACCCGGTGCTCACGCTGCGGAACTTCCCGAAGACGGAGTCGATCGAGGTCGGCGATCCGCCGCTCGAACGCAGGCACCGACACGTCCTCGCCTACGTCGGCCAGTTGAGCCGCGAACGCGGGCTCTTCCGGATGCTCGATATCGTCTCGTTGCTCCCGGAGACCGAGCTCTGGGCCGTCGGCGGGTTCAAAAACCGCGCGGTCGAGCGGGAGGCGAGGGCGGTCGTGGCTCGCCGGGGGCTCTCCGATCGGGTCACGTTCACCGGCTACGTCGAGTACGACCGGCTCTTCTCGTACCTCGCCGGGGCCGACTGCGGGCTCGCGCTGCTCGATCGACGGCGGACGCGGCGGAACGTCCCGACGAAGCTCTTCGAGTACCTCGCGTGTGGGCTCCCGGTCGTGGCGACCGCCGGCGAGTCGGTCGTCCGATACCTGGACCAGGAGACCGGGGTCTTCGTCCCGGAAGCGGACCCGGAGACCGCGGCCGATCGGGTCCGGGCGCTGCTCGCGAACGGGGAGCGTCGGGCCGAGATGGGCCGGACGGGACGCGAGCGCGTCGCGGCGAAGTACTCCTGGGAGCGCGAGCGGGAACGGCTGCTCGGGCTCTACGAGTCGTTGGTCGGCTCGCCCTGAGCGGTCCGGTCGGCGGTCTCCCACGCGACGATCCGCCTGTCGGTGAGGAAGTTCCAGAGCCCGACGAGCATCCCGTAGTTCGCGACGAGGAAGTAGTACGGGACGTGAAGCGGCGCGGGCGCGTCGATGCCACGACGGTCGGCCAGCCAGCCGGCGGCGGCGAGCGCGTAGCAGCCGACCTGTCCGACGAGCGCGAGGCGGACCAGCCGCGAGCCCGAACGCAGCCCGAGGACGAGCGTCGAGAGGAGCGCGACGGCGAGCGAGACCGGCGAGAGCCACCGGAGCAGTTTGTGCGAGACGAGCTGGTAGGAGACGCGTGGGTACCGCCGCGGGTCGAGGAGTTCGGAGAACGACGCGAGCGTGTACCACGACCGGGTGACGATCCGGATCCGACGGTCGAGTTCGTCGCCGACGGTGCCGGCGGTGTGCTCCCAGGCGACCGCGTCAGGGGCGTAGACGGCGCGCTCGCCACGGGAGACGATCGCGAGCGGCTCGGCGAAGTCGCTGATCGCGCCCGGCGGGAGGGGAACGTACGATCCGCGTCGGACCGCGTAGATCGAGCCGTTCGCGCCGATCAGCGAGTCGAACCGTGATTCGAGGCGTTTGACGAGCCGTTCGTACCGCCAGTAGACCGACTCGCCCTCGACGTCCGCTCCGTTCCGATAGCGTAGCTCGCCGACGACGCAGCCGACGCCCGGCACGAAGCGCTCGACGAGCGCGTCGATCGCGTCCGGCTCGTAGAGCCCGTTCGCGTCCGAGAAGACGACGACGTCGGAGTCGAGACCCTCAACCACCCGGTTCTGACACGCCGTCTTCCCGACCCTCCCCTCTATCCGCTCGAGACGGACGCCCTCCTCGGCGTACGACCGGACGACGTCGTCGGTCCGGTCGGAGGAGCCGTCGGAAAAGACGACGATCTCGAGGTCGGGATACTCCAGCGCGAGGCTGTTCTCGATCTTCGTTGCGATCACCTCCGCCTCGTTGTAGGCGGCGATCACGAGGGTGACGCTCGGGCGCCAGCCCGGGGAAGAGGGGTCGTCGTCCCGTCCCCCGACCAGGAGCGTGAGGGGGTAGAGGAGGTACGTCTGGCAGAGCGCGAGGACCGACAGACAGAGCGCGACCGCGGCACAGGCGGTGGTGCTCGGGCGCCACCTACGTTCGCGCCCGCGAGGGCCAGCCATGCGGGAGAGAGACGCCGGTCCCGTGTTGTTATCCACGACCTAATCGACCCGTTCACGGGACCTATTCTTCGCCCGATACGTGGGCTGACTGGGGACGGCCGTGTGTCGGATCGGCAGCGGGGATGCGGATCGATCGAACCGAGCCGCTCGCTCTCGGAGCCGGACGACGAAAAACTTGTTAGTTCCAGAATAAAGAACATCAGTTTTTATATTCTTTCCCGACGTTCGAACGCCCATGAGACGACGGACGTACATCGAACGGACCGGGCTCGTGGGCGTCGGACTGAGCGGAGTACTGGCGGGCTGTCTCGGGACGGGGGATCCGGAACACGTCGGGGAAGGCGGGGAGGAGCGCGGCGGAACTGACGATCGGGGAGACGAGGTCGAGGGTGGATCGGACGGCGGTGACACTCCCACCGGGACGTTCGCGACCGCCATTACGGACCAGCCGGGGGACATCGACGATTTCGAGTCGTGTGTCGTCACCGTCACGGGGGCGTACGTGCTCCCCGGCGGGACGAGCGGGGGTAGAGACGAGACCGGATCGGACGCAGATGACACGGCCGAGGAAGACGGTACCGACGACGAGGCAGTGAACGACGAGGGATCGAACGGTGCCGAGGACGACGGCTGGGAACGGTTGGAGGACGACGCGGTCGACGACGGCTCGGAGGGCGGCGGAGGCTCCGGGGAGAAGATGGGCGATGACGACGAAACGGATGACTACGAGTCGGGCGGTGGGGAGGAGTCCGAGGACGACGGGGCTGTCGACGGGCCGGGATCGGGTCGGCTCTACCTCGAGTTCGACGAGCCCCAGGAGGCCGACCTGGTCGACCTGCAGGGGACGAACACGCAGCTGGTGGACGAACGGGAGATCGACGTCGGGTCCTACGGTGGGCTCCACCTCGTAGTCGAGGACGTGCGCGGGACGCTCGTCGACGGGGAGGTGGTCGAGGTCGACACGCCCGGAAATGCGGGGCTGAAGTTCCCAGAGACGTTCGAGATCCGGGAGAACGAACGGACGACGTTCGTCGCCGACTTCACCCCGGTTCGACGCGGGCGGACGAACCGCTACCTGATCCGGCCGGTCGCGACCGGGACCGCGGTCCTCTACGGCGACGAGGAGTACGACGGCGGGGAGGACGGTGAGGACTACTCCACCGAACCCGACGAAATCGAGGGCTCCGAGGACGGGAGCGACGGCCCCGACGACGGACCCGAAGGCGACGACGGCGGGGACGGAGTCGATGGAGAGGAGGCGACCGGCGGAGACGACGAGACCGGCTCGGACGACTGACCGAAGTCCGCTTGGTCCGTCGAGACGACTACTGCATCGAGTAGAGCTCCGCGTACGTCCCGCCGGAGTCGAGCAATTCGTCGTGACGTCCCTCCTCGACGATCCGACCCTGCTCCAGCGTGTAGATCCGGTCCGCACCCCGCACCGTCGAGAGGCGGTGTGCGATCGCGACGATCGCGTAGTCCCGCTCCATCTCCTCCATCGCGCGGTGGACTCGCTTTTCGATCCCAGTGTCGAGGTCGCTCGTCGCCTCGTCGAGGATCAGGAGGTCGGCTTCCTTCAGCAGCGCACGAGCGAGGGCGATCCGCTGGCGCTGGCCGCCGGAGAGCCGGACGCCGTCGTCGCCGAGTTCGGTCTCGTAGCCGTTCGGGAGATCGTTCAGGAACTCGGTGACGTGTGCGATCTCGCAGGCCCGTTCGATCTCCGCCTGGGTCGCCTCGCGGTTCCCGATCGTGACGTTGTACCGGACGGTGTCGTCGAACACGAACGGGTCCTGCCTGACGACCGCCACCCGCGAGCGCCACTCCACGACGTCGAACTCGTCGATGTCGACGCCGTCGGCGGTGATCCGCCCGCCGGTGGGTTCGTACATCCGTGCGAGCAGCGAGGCGACCGTCGACTTGCCCGCCCCCGACTGGCCGACGAACGCGACGAACTCGTCGCCCTCCACCTCGAAGGAGACGTCCGAGAGGACGGGACCACCGGGTTCGTAGGCGAACGAGACCTCCTCGAAGCGGATCGGCATCGGGAGCGTGGAGAGCGACCGCCCGCCTTCGGGCTCCTCGTGGCGCTCTAGCTCGTCGAGGAACTCCTGGGTGCGGATCAGGTGTGCGAGATTTCCCTCGAAGAGGTAGAAGTAGTTGTTGAGCATGCTCACCCGCGGACCCAGCTGGTACATCGCGAAGAGGAAGACCGCGAGCGCGCCGAACTCGAGGCCGGTGAAGACGACGGCGACGTAGATGAGCACGAAGACGAGCACCGCCGCCGATAGGTTGTAGAAGTTGTCGATCGCCGCCTCGTTTCGCCCGAGGGTGACCGTCGCCTCGGTGTAGCGGTCGATGTGGGTCGAAAAGCGCGAGTAGAGCTCGTCGGTCATCGTGAAGAGCTTCACGTCGCGGATGCCCTGCGTGCCCGCCTGGACGTTCTCCTGGATGCGCTCGTTCGCCTCTGCGACCCGATCCCCGACGGTGTAGCCGGGTTCGAGCACGTACCGGATGAGCACGGTGAGCCCGCCGAGCATCACGACGGTGAAGACGGTCAGCGACGGGCTGAGAACGAACGCGATGCCGAGGTACATCAGACAGAGAAGCAGCTGCTGGAAGAACTTCACGAAGTACTGGATCACCTTTCCGGCCTGGGCCGCCTGCGTGACGATGGCGTTCAGGATGTCGTCCGAGCCCTCCTCGTCGAAGTAGGCGACGTCGGCGTCGAGTGCGCTGTCGAACGCCCGGCGCTGGAGGTCGCGGACGTAGTAGGTCTCGAGGGCGACTCTGAGCCAGGCGACGACGAACGTCGAGGTGTAGCGGGTGACCATCACGACCGCGACGCCCGCGATGAGGTAGCCCAGCGTGAACGGGATCCCGACGAACTCGTAGGCCCGGAGGAAGTACTGGACGAAGGTGTCGTCGGCGGTCGAGGGGTCGGCCTGGGCGGCCTCGATGATCGGGATGATGAACGTCAGCCCGAACCCCTCGAGGACGGCGGCGAAGGCGCTGAAGAGGACGATGAACGCGGTCAGCGCCGGTCTGAACCTCGCGACCCGGTAGAGGCCGCGAACCTTCTCCCGGCGCGAGAGATCCGCTGCACACATCGGAGACTGTCTCGGGAGATGCCCGCCTCCCCCATCGTTATGCCAGTGCTAAACCGGTAGCCCTCGCGGGAGGTGTGCGCCCCTCGAGGCGCTCTCCGATATCCCGGGGGAGTCGTCCTCTCAACGTCCGATCGCGAGGTCGAGGACGTCTGTGAGGACGATCCAGAGCTGTCTGATAACGATCTCGACGTCGAAGGCGAGCGACTGCTTGGCGATGTACTCGACGTCCCAGTTGAGCTTCTCCTCGGGCTGGTGGCCGGTGGCGTCGTTGATCTGGGCGAGGCCGGTCAGGCCGGGCTTGACGAACCATCGTTTGCGCCAGTCGTAGGCCTCACGCTGCATGTCGTCGTCGAGCTCCGGTCGTTCGGGGCGCGGGCCGACGACGCTCATGTCGCCGGCGAGGATCGACCAGAGCTGTGGGATCTCGTCGAGGTGCGTTCGCCTGAGGACGTGACCGACGCGCGTCACCCGGGGGTCGACGTCGCCGGAGTCCTCGACGGAGACGGTCGCGCCGGTCTCGGCCTCGGCGTCGGTGACCATGCTCCGGAACTTGTAGACGGTGAACGTGCCGCCAAAGCCCGCGGTGCGGTCCTGTGCGTAGAGCACCGGCCCCGGCGAGTCGAGTTTGATCGCGAGGGCGATGACGGCGATGACCGGCGCGAGCACGGCGAGCGCCGCCCCGGCGAACGTGACGTCGAACAGCCGCTTGAGCAGGTAGTCCTGCCAGTCCCAGGGTTCGAGAGCGACCTCGGCGTACTCGCCGAGACCCTCGCGTCCCTCCGTGAGCAGCACGCCCCCGGTGTGGTTCCGGTGGACGAGGACGCTCACGCCGTGGTCGTAACAGGCGTCGAGCGTGCCGAAGAACTCCCCGCGGTCGGCGTCGGAGAAGGCGAGCACCACGGTGTCGATGTCCTGTTCGACGAGGACGTCCTCGAGCCGCGAGAGCCCGCCGAAGTGTCTGACCTGGTCGAGCGGCGGGCCGACCTCGCCGACCTCGGCGCGCGAGCGGGCGAACGTCGCCCTCCCGCCGTCGGGGGTCGTCTCGCCGCCGTCGGGGACGATCGTCCCCTCACGCTCTCCCGTTCCAGCCTCGAACGGTGGCGAGAGGTAGCCGAGGACCGTCACCGGAGCGGTCGCGAGCGCGTAGCGGATCTCGTCGGGATCGGTGCCGACGACGACCGCGCGGGCGTTCGTCTCGGGGCCGGTACGGATGAGGAGGAACCAGGCGGGGATCGCGACGAGGAGTACGAGCGCGATCATCGTCAGCATCGCTCGCGGTAACCGAACCGACCACTTGAAGTAGCCGATCGTCGCGAGCGCGAACACTGCCGTCAGCACTCGCTTCTGGCTCAGCGCGATCGTATCGAGTTTGCGCCGAGGCTGCGGTTTGTACAGCGGCAAGAGCGCGCCGACGACGACGCCGACGGTGAGCACGAGCGTGACGACCAGCCGGGTGCCGCCGATCGACCAGACGTGGTGGTCGTGAAAGAGGGGGACCGCCGCGACGAACGCCCGCTGGACGATCGGTGTGTTCGTGACGAACAGCGTGCCCGCGACGATGAGTACGACTCCGGCGACGCTCCCGATGCGGTACTGCCAGCCGGAGGCCATCGTCTCGATCGATCCGTTCTGCCTGTATTATTATGCGGCCCATAGCCGTCGTCGATCCCTCCACGCGGCCCGTACCGACCGATCGGAACGACACCTATACCTGTCAGGACGAAAACCGAGGAGCATGATCGAACACGGACCCCGCGGGACGTCGGTACTGGTCACCGGCGGGGCGGGGTTCATCGGTAGTCACCTGGCGGAGGCGCTCTGCGCCGAGAACGAGGTCCGGGTGGTGGACGACCTCTCGAGCGGTCGAGCGACGAACCTCGTGGGGGAGGCGACGCTCGTCGAGGGCGACATCCGCGACGAGGCGGTCCTGCGCGAGGCGATCGAGGACGTCGACCTCGTCTTCCACCAGGCGGCGCTCGCGAGCGTCCCGCTCTCCGTCGAGGACCCGAAGGAGAGCCACGCGGTGAACGCGACGGCGACCCTCTCGCTGCTCGAACTCGCGAGGGAGGAGGACTGTCGGGTCGTCCTCGCCTCCAGTCCAGCGATCTACGGCGAACCCGAGGAGCTACCGATCGCGGAGGACCACCCCACGAGACCGACCTCGCCTTACGGCCTCGACAAACTCGCGCTCGACCGGTACGCCACCATCTACAACGACCTCTACGGCGTCGAGACGGTCGTCCTCCGCTACTTCAACGCCTACGGCCCACGGCAGGCCGACAGCACGTACAGCGCGGTCATCTCGGCGTTCCTCGAACAGGCCCGGTCCGGCGGGCCGATCACCGTCCACGGCGACGGCGAGCAGACGCGCGATTTCGTCCACGTCTCGGACGTCGTCCGGGCGAACCTGCTGGCCGCAGGGACCGACCACGTCGGAGAGGCGTTCAACGTCGGGACGGGCGTAGCTACTCGGGTTCGCGACCTGGCGGAGCTGGTGCGCGAGGCGACCGGATCGGGTGCCGAGATCACCCATACCGACGCACGCCAGGGCGACATCGTCCACAGCCGCGCCGACGCGACGAGAGCGCGCGAGCGTCTCGGGTTCGAGGCGACCGTCACGCTCGACGAGGGGATCCGGGATCTCTGCCGAGCGGTCGAGGCCGCCGACGACTGACCGATGGGCCGCGTGATCTCTCTCCGGCCGCTGGCCCCGACCGTCCCGGGGCGGTCCGCGTGACCGACACGAACTCCCCGGGAGCGACCCTCGGCACGGCCTGTCTGCTCGTCGGCCTCCTCTGGCCGATCGCGACGGGCATCGCGTTCGTCGTCTCGCTGGTTCCACTCTGGACCGTGCTCTACGGTACCGCCGCCTGGCTCGCGCTCGGAACGGTGCTCGTCGCCGCGACACGCCGTTTCGAACGGACGACGCGCGCCGGATCGGTCGCCGTCGGTGTGGCGCTCTCCGGCCTGCTCTGGACGTTCGCGTCGTCTCTCGGGTGGTGGGTCGGGTACACGCCGTTCGCCGCCGTTCCAGGTCTCGTCGCGGTCGTCGTCGGCGTCGCCGCGTTCGCCGCCGTCGATCCCGGTGATGGGCCGGCGCTCGACGACTGGGAGCGGGAGAACCGCTGATCGGCTCGGAAGGGGCAACGGACGCGACCGACACGAAGTGATAGGGCCCCGTCGAAAGCCTCCCGGTGATGCGTGCGAGCGCGACGAGGATCGTCGTGACGGTCTCCGTCTGGCACGTCGCCGCGAGCACCTGCTACTACGGGCTCTACGTCGCGACGCCGTACCTCAGGGAGGGGTGGGGCGCCTCACACACCGAGGTCGGCCTCGTCCTCGGGCTACTCTCGCTCGGCTACGCGCTCTCGCTGCTCCCGGTCGGTGCGGCGATCGACGCCCGGGGCGAACGGATGGCCCTCGTCGGCGGGCTGGTCGGGCCGCCCGCGTTCGGTCTGCTCGTCGACCTCTCGGGCTACCGTGCAGACTGGTGGTTGCTCGCCGGCTGTGGTCTCGTCGCGGCGCTCTTGCTCGTCCTCGCGCTCTCGCTCGCCTCCCCGGTCGGCGCTCACGGAGCGGGCGGATCGAGGTAGGTCGCGAGGAACTCGTAGATCCGGTCGCGGGACTCTCGCGCGAACGCCGTATCGAGCAGTTCGAACGCGTGAGCGCCCGGCGCGTCGTCGTAGACCTCGTACTCGAACTCCTTTCCCTCCGCGGAGAGTGCTCGGATCAACGCCTCGACCTCCAGAACGTTCACGTCCTCGTCGTTGCGCGTCGCGTGGATCCGGAGCGGCGTCTCCAGCTTCTCGGCGTGCCAGACCGGCGAGCGCTCTCTGTACGCCTCGGGGTTCTCGTGGGCCGCCTCTCCGAGGTGGTACTCGGCCTCGTAGAGGTCGCGGTAGGCCTGGTCCTTGTAGCCCATCCGGGCGACGAGATCGCTCACCGGGACGCCCGCGTAGGCGACGGCGAACGCCTCCGGGTGGAAGAAGACGTTCATGAGCGCGTGGAGCCCGCCGTGACTCCAGCCGACGATTCCCACCCTCTCGGAGTCGACCGGTCGGTGTTCGACGAGCCACTCGCACGCCGCGAACGAGTCCTCGACCTCGAGACCGCCGTAGTCGATCAGATCGTGGTGTTTCCGGCCGTAGCCCGTCGACCCGCGGTACTCCGGAGCGATCACGAAGTAGCCCTGAGAGAGGAGCTCGCGGACCACCCCGACGTACCGCGTCGAGAGGTTCGAGTGAACGCCGCCGTGCGGGAGGACGATCCCCGGCGCGGGGTCGCTCGTCTCGTCGGCCCTCTCAGGGTCGAAGACGTACGCCGGAACCACGACCCGGTTTCCCTTCTCCTGGTCGGTCTGGGCGGTCGTGTTCGCCGGTGGTGGTCCGACGAACCGGACCCGCTGTACCGTTCCCGACTCGTCCAGCTCGTGGTACCACCGCAGGTCGTCGACGGCCGTCTCTATCTCGTTCAGTCGGTGGTAGAGTTCCTCCTCGTCCACCCTGGGTCGTCCCTTCGTCACTTCGTTCTCGGTAGAACCGCCCATGAACCACGGTACGGACGCCGGGATCTGTAGGTTCGGGTTCCGGAACCGTCGGTCCCTACCGCTCCCAGTCGGGATACGCCCCGGCGGGGAGGTCGTCGATCGGGTAGAGCTCGCGGTCGAGGTTCTCGTACTCGAACAGACGGGCGTCCATCGCCCCCAGGCCGGGGCTGTTCACCGTGATCACCTCGCTCGCGAGCGGCTCGTACGAGGCGCGGTAGTGGTTCGTGCTCTTGACGACGAGCACCCCGAGACCCTCGGGTCGGACCCCGACGTGTCGCCAGATCTCCGCGTCGTACGGCTGGACCCGGTTCTCGGTGACGATCACCTCGACCGTGGCGTCTCCACCGTCGCCGATCCGGAGCCTGACCGTCCGTCCGAGGTTCGTCCGAACTCCCGTCGCCATCGGACCGGTGTTCCGAAACTCGCCATCGGTGATCGCCGCGACGTACCCCTCGACCTCGATCGGTTCGCCGTGACGGTCGTCGGTCTTCCCGCCGAGAGTGATGGTGGGCCGCGATCCGATGCCCGCCTCGATCGCCCGCTCGACCGCCTCCGGATCGCTGACGAGCGCGAGTCCCGCGTTCGCGACGCCCTGTTCGAGCAGTTCCCGGAGGAGGACGGTACCGTCGGCCGCCCCGCCGGCGCCGGGATTGTCGCCGACGTCGGCCAGCACGACCGGGCCCGACTCGCTCGCGCCGTCGCGCTGCAGTCGCCTCGCCTCCCGCACCGCCTCCTCCGGGGTCGGGTACTCCCCGACGAACGACTCGCGCATCGACCAGGCGGTCTCGGCGAGCGAGCGCGCCGTCTCGCGCGCGAGCGCCGGATCGCCGTCGGTGACGACGGGCGTCGAGAACCCGATTCCCGGCACGTCCGCTTGGTGGAACCCCGGGAGGACGTTCGTCTCGAGGACCCCCTCGTTCGCCTCGAGCCTCCTCGCCTCCGCCATCAACTCGGCCATCGGCCCCTCGCGGGTGTTCTCTTTCGGGACGAACGGTAGCAGCGGCGGGCGTTCGATCCGGGTGACGGGATCGATCTCGCCGCGTATCGCGGCGACCAGCAGCTCCATCGCACGGCGGCCGGTCTCCCCCATGTCGGTGTGGGGATAGGTCTCGTAGGCGACGAGCGCGTCGACGTTCGCCACCGTCTCGTCGGTGACGTTCCCGTGGAGATCGTGCGTGAGGACGACCGGGACCGACTCGCCGACGACCTCCCGGACCGCCGAGAGCAGCGGTCCCTCGCCGTCGACGCCGCCCTCCTGGACCATCGCACCGTGCAGCGAGAGGAAGACGCCGTCGACGTCACTCGCTTCCCGGAGGCCGTCGAGGATCCGTCCGGTGTAGAACCCGTAGGCGTCCGCCGAGACGACCCCCCCGGGCGTCGCCTCGGCGCTCACCGACGGGAGCAGGTCGACGCCCTCCGCCTCGGCCACCTCGCAGGCCCCGCCGATCGTCGAGTTCGTCCCCTCGAACTCGGAGAGTACCTCCCTCCCGAAGAACTCGCCCCTGTTCTGGAAATCGCGACGCCCGGTCGGCGTCGCCGCGAACGTGTTGGTCTCGTGGGAGAACTCCGCGAGGAACACTCGTTCCGTGCTCATGTGAACACCCGCTCCCGGCACGGACATAACGGTGTGGTCGATCTCACTCGTCGACGGCGATCCCGGTCACCGCGGCGAACCGGTCGGGATCGAACCCGACGCTCCCGACGAGCGAAACCATCGGGTGTCCACGGAGCCGGCGTGCCTGACCGTAGCTGAGCCGTACGACCGCGATCCCGGAGCGGTGATGAACGACGAGTCGATCGGCCGTCCCGAGGAACGTCAGTACCGCCCCCATGAATTCGTCGTGGTCGACGGACCCTTGGCTCCGGACGAGGAACGCACCCTCGGTCGTCGGATCCGGTCGCGTCACGTCGACACGAGCCCCGAATCGTCTCGCCATATCCACGCCCGGTCACCCCTTCGAGAGGAGCGTGCGGGCGTACTCGATCCACCGCTCGGCACGGTGGGGTGTGACCTCGAGGACGTCTGCCATCTCATCCGGGTTGCTCGCGGCGAACTGATCGAGCCGGGTGATCCCCGCCTCCTCGAGGTGTCCCGCGCGAACCCGTCCGATACCGGGGATCTCCCTGACGTCGATACGCTTCGGAGCGTCGAGTTCGGTCTCCTCGATGGCTCGCTCCTCCTCGCCTCTCGCCGCCCGCTCGGAGATGACGAGGTCGACCACCGGCTCCACCTCCGGTGGGACCACCGAGTACGGCGAGGGGAACTGCGCGACGACGGTGTCGGGGACCTCGTCGTCCGTCGTCTCCGTGTCCACGGCTCCGACGGTGAACCCAGCACCCTCCAGTCGCTCGATCGCACCCTCTCGCGGGAGGTACCGGACTTCGGGCACCTCGCGGAGTGCCGCGGTCTCCATCGGGCTGCGTCGACGCACCGTGAACCGGACGTCGCTGAGCGTTCCCGCCGACACCGTCTCCCCGAGCGAGGGGAGCTGGAAGCGGATTCCATCGTCGGAGGTGATGACGTTCGCTTTCAGGTCGAACTCGACGTCGCCCACCGTGTACTCGGTGCTTGCCCCCTCCAGTTCCTCGCGAACGCCACCGACGGCGGTCGTGAACTCGGAGAACAGCTCCGTCGGAACGAGTCTCGGCCGCTGTTCCTCGATCGCCTCGAGGCGCTCTCGGAGTTCCGTTCGCTCCCCCTCGAGGGCTTCGATCCGTCGCTCGAAGGCGTTGCGTTCGCCCCGGAGCTCGACGAGTCGCGTCTGGAGGTCGACCAGTAGCTCCTCGCGGTCGTGAACCGCCCGCTCGATCGCCGCGCGCTCGACGGGCTCGAGCTTCGAGGCGTCGACGCGGGGGAGTTCCTCGAGCACGAAGACACCGAGCTCCCGTTCGGACTCGCGTGAGCTCATGACCGTCGACGCTCGGGCGGCACCTGGACGATCTTCAGTCTGACGTCGCTCGTCACTTCGGCGCTCGCGTCGTACGCCGAGGCGTATCGCGGCCCGATCGGTGCGACCGTAATACCCGGACGGATCGCCCGGAGCTCGCCGTCGCGTGTCTCCTCTCTCCCCTCCAGCGAGACGGCGATCTGCAGGTCGACGTCTACCTCGGAGAACTGGAGCCAGGTCGCGTCCACCTCGTACGGGAGGTCGCCGCGCTCGACCGCCCGTTCGATCTCGCGCTGGACGGCCATCGACCGCCGGTCGAGCTCCTCCTGGCTCTCCGCGACCGAGCGGGCGACCTCGCGTATCACCTCTTTCATCGGTCGCGAGACCCACCGATCGACCGCCCGGTCGGACACGGCTACGGCCCCCCGTCCGCCACGGGTCCCATCATTCGTCCGGCTCCTCGGGCACGTCGACGTCTGTCGCCGGGTCCTCCACCCGCTCCTCGGTCGGCAGGAGCTCAACGGGGAGCGGAACCGAGACCAATCGGGCGCTGAGCGAGGCGTTCTGGCTCATCTCGCGGGCGAACTTCCGGTGTTCCGAGACCTCGTACGTCTCCGCGCGGAGCAGGAGCTCTCGCCCCTCCGCGTCGCGCGTCGACTCCTCCGACTCGGTCACCCGTACGTCGAACTCGAGGTCGATCGTCGCCTCCTCGAACTGGTAGCGCGTCGGGGTGAACCCGAGCTCGAGCAGCGATCGGCTCTCCGGCTCCGCCGCTTCCGTTCGCACCCGTCCGTCCTCGTCGAGCGTCCGGGTGACCCGCGGGACGACGTCCACCCGCTGCTCGGCGAGCACCCGTAGCACCTCCGCCGTCGAGAGGTCGAGTTACGTCTGTGCCTCAGCAACCCCCTCGGCGGTGAGATACACCAGGTCCGCGAACGACACCTCCTTCTCTCGGGTCGACCGGCCCTCGAGGGGGAGCGCACGCCGCTGTAGATCGGTGACTCTGATCGGCATGGGTCACCGGGAGGTGGTCCGATCACTCATCGGGGCTCGGGCGGTTGTCCACCGTCAGGACCTCCGGGAACAGGTACGGCGGCTCCGGAACCGGCACCATCGTGGTCTTCAGTTTGCTCGTCCCGTGGACCTCCTTGCCGAACTTCCGATTGTGGCTGACGTCGATGTCGACGCGCGCGCTCCACAGTCCGTAGCCGAACTTCGCCCCGGCGCTGACGTCGATGCTCGTCTCCCGCTCGGTCGTCGTCTTGATGTCCATCTCCACCTCGATCGTCGCCTCGCTGAACTGGTAGAACGTCGGGAACATCCCCGCCTGTATCAGCGAGACGTCGATCGCATCGGCCGAACTGTACTCGACCTCCCCGTCGGCCGTAATCGTCCGCGTGATCGCCGGCACAACCTCGATCTCCGTCTCGGCCAGCACCTTCGCAACCTTTACGGAGTTCATGTCCAACTGGTTCTGTGCGTCGGCGATGCCCTGTCCCATGCTCGCCACCATCTCCGGGAACGGCACGTCCAACAGCTCTTGCCCGACTGACATTGGCTCTCGACAATTATATCACTACCGTTCATTATAAATAATCCCGTCGGTCCGACGCTCTTTTTTTTACCGAGTAGCGTCCGGATCGGTCGATTTCTACAATCTCTGCTATCGCGTTCGGTCGCCCCACTCTCCACCGGCCCAGGGCCCCCGAGACCGATCTCCGGCCCGACGACGGATCACCCCCTCGTCTCGAGCGCCTCCACCAGCGAAACGACCTCCGAGACCGCGGCGTCGACGAGCCGCTCGCCCGTCTCGGCGGTCGCCACGGTCGGATCGCCGAGGTTCCCGGTCGGCGTCAGCTCGTCCATCTCGCTCGCGGTGAGCGACCACCCCACTCGGTTCTCGCCGAGCGCGTCGTAGTCGGTGAGCGGGAGCGATTCGGTAGGTACGTCGACGCGCTCGGCGCGGTCCATCCGGACCAGTTCGGGATAGAGCGCGAGCATGATGCTCGTCTCGAACTCCGAGGCGTGAAACGACGTCTCGCCGCTCCGGATCTCGGCGGCCACGTCCGAGAAGAGCTCGACGAGCGGGAGGTGAAACGCCTCGATACCGCCCTCGCGAAGCTCGCGGACGGCGATCTCCAGTTCGGGGTCCTGTGCGAGGTAGTGGCCGTTGAGCAGGAGGACGTGCTCGATACCCCAGTCGGCCGTCGAGGCACAGAGCTCGGTGACGTAGCGCCGGAACGTCTCGCTCGAGACGGTGAACGTCCCCGGCTTGAACGTGTGGTGCGGGCTCACGCCGTACCAGACCGGTGGGGCGAGCAGCGCGGGAGCCGCTCGGGCGACGCGCTCGCCGATCGCCTCGGGCATGAAGACGTCGACGCCGAGCGGGAGGTGGTGGCCGTGTTGCTCCGTGGCGCCAACCGGTACCAGAAGCGTCGCGGTCCGTTCGGTCGCCGTCTCGATCTCCTGCCAGGTCATCTCCGCGACGCGATACGGGTGCTCTCCGTCGTCGCTCTCACCGGTCGTCGGTTCTGCTCGATCTGCCATAGCCCCCCCTACAGCGTCTCCCGACTTCACCGGATCGGATATCGACCCGGCGACAGATCCGCGGCTGGGAAGTTTATACGTCTCGGCCGCTACCTGTCGGTAGATGGTCCGAGAGCGCCTCGTGAGGTATCGGGCCGAGGTCCGCCGCGAACTCGAAGCCGCCTTCGACGAGCGCTCGTCCCCGCACGCGGTCGCCGGGAGCTTCGCCCTCGGCGTATTCATCACGGCGCTCCCGACGCTCGGGACCGGTTTCGTCGTCTTCGCCGCCGTCCTCCTTCTCGTCGACCGCGTGAACAAGGCCGCGCTGCTCGCCTCGGTCATCGTCCTCAACCCCGTCGTGAAGTGGGGTGTCTACGCGGCGAGCTTCTGGCTCGGGACGCTGCTTCTGGGCCCCGTCCCCGGCATCGCTCCGACCGAGATCGAACTCTCGCTCTCGGCGGGCCCCGAGATCGTCCACCGACTGCTGCTCGGAAACCTCATCCTCGCGGTGGTCTTCACCCTCGTCGGCTACTGGGTCGTCCTCCGGCTCGTCCTCGAGTACCGGACGAAGGAGATCGACGTCGAAGAGATGCTACCCGAACTCCCCTCGGACTGATACGGACTGCTGTCCGGCCGTACCGCTCGGACCGGCACCCCCTCTCGGTCTGCGCGGTAACCAGGGACAGCAGTCCGTACGAACGGTCAGGACTCGATCGCCGTCGCTATCTCGTCGAACGGCGGCACCTCCGGCCACTCGCCGGCCACCCAGGCGTACTCGACCTCGCGGTCCTCGCCGACGACGAAGACGGCGGGCCGTGGCTCGGAGACGCCGGTCATGCCGTCGAGGTCGTGGACGACGTCGTACGCCTCGGCGACGCCGTTGGCGGGGTCGGAGAAGAGGGGATACGGCCGCTCGCGGGACTCGACGAACCGCTGGTGATCGAACGGCTGGCCGATCGCGACCCCGACCACCGCCAGGTCGTCGCCGCCCCACCCCCGGCGTCCGACCTCCCGCCACCAGTACAGCGACTTCCCACCCCAGTCGAGCGGCGTGAAGAAGAGGAGGACCGAGCCCGACTCGGCGACGAGCTCCGAGAGTGAGCGGTCCTCCCAGCCCTCCGTCGTGACGAGCGGTCGGGTGAACTCGGGCGCCGTCTCCCCCTCCTGGGGGTGCTTCGAGGGAGGGAACGGGACCACCTCGAACGGGAACGTCGAGTCGCCCTCCTCTACCTCCTCGTCGCCGTAGCTCCGATCGAGGTACTCGACGATACGGCCGCTCTCGGGCATCGTCACCCCCGTCCCCTCGTCGACCAGCAGCGGTACCGACCGCGTCCCGGCGACGCGGGCGACGGCGTTCCGGCGGCTGTGTTCGCCCGGTACGAACACGGAACGGTAGGCCAGTCCGTACCGTTCGAGCCGCCTGACGACCCGTTCGCAGTACGGACAGCCGTGGAGCCGGTAGAGCGTGATCTGTCTCGCGTCCCCGTCTTCGCGGTCCTCTGTCGTTCTCATCGTCACCGGTTCGCACGCCCCCCGCTTGAACCTGTCCTCTCGCGCCCCGTTCGGCTCACTCGTAGTACTCTTCGCGCTCGGTGACCTCGGCGAACGCGACGTTCTCCCGGACGGTGGTGACCCGGACGGTGACGCGCTCGCCCTTCTCGGTGTCGGGCACGATGAGGACGTATCCCCGCTCGACGCGCGCGATGCCGTCGCCCTGCTCGCCGATCCCCTCGATGTCGACGACCCGCTCGTCGCCCTCGGTGACGGGCGGCGTCGGTCCCTCGTGCGACGCCGACGCCTCTCGGCGGTCGGGATCGCTCGCTCGCTCCCCGTCGGCCACGTCGGCCTCTCGCGCGAGGACCGCGACCCGGTACACCGAGTCCGCGTCGGTCTCCCCGAGCGTGACCTCCCGCTCGGGCAGCTCGATCACGTACGATCCCGCTCGCTCCTCGACCGGCGCGCTGAACAGACACAGCAGGTCGTCTGAGAGTTCCATGGTTGGCCCTGTTTTCGGTATCTGGTGCCCTGATCGTAATGAGTGTGCTGGTCCGTCTCTCCCGGGTCTCCGTAAGCTACAGGCGACCCGCGAACGGAGAGTCGGCCATGGCAGAGACGACCACCACGGTCCCGACCGCCGGCCTCGTCGCCGGTGGCGTCCTCGTCGTGCTGGGTATCGGCTCCTACACCCTCTCCGGGTTCGCGAGCGTCACGGCCCTCATCCCGGCGTTCTTCGGTCTCCTGATCGCGCTTCTCGCGGTCGCTGGACGGCGTCGGGACAGGCCGCGACTCGCGAGCTACGGGATCGCAGCCCTCGCGCTCGTCGGCATCGCCGGCTCCGCTCGCGGTCTCCCGGACGTGCTCGCGCTCCTCACCGGGGGGACGGTCGACTCGACGGTCGCCGCGGTCTCCCAGGGGGGGATGATCCTCGTCTGCCTCCTGTTGCTCGTCGTCGTCGGGAGCGCGCTCCTCGGCGATCGGTGACGGCCTCCGGTGGCGTTCGGGACGTCAGTAGCCGAGTCCCAGCAGCCCGTTCGCGGCGAGCGCGCAGAACGCGAGCGAGAGCAACGCGGTGAGAACCCCGAACGAGGCCGACCAGCCCGCGAGGTCGGCGACCGCACCGACGACGACCGATCCCGACGAGGATATCACCATGTTCACCCCCTGGGTGAGTCCGAAGCCGGCGCCGCGCTCCTCGCTCGAGAAGCAGTCCATGAACCGGGCCATCACCGCGGAGAAGGCGCTGAGGCCGACGCCGACGAGGACGACGGCGACGAGCACCCAACCCAGGCTGGGTGCGGCGACGAGGCCGAGGAGGCCGGCGGCCGCGAGGCCGAGACAGACGAGCGTCACTGGATCGCGGCCGTAGGTGTCCGAGACGGAGCCGACGCCGACCTGCGCGACGCCCTGGACGACGAAGAAGACCGAGAAGACGGTCGCAGCGAGCGTGCCCGACTGGTCGTGGTGGTCGATCAGGAACGTGGGGAGGAACGAGGCCAGGCCCTGCCAGACGAAGGTGATGATCACGGCGAGGAGGACGGTGAAGGCGATCTGGGGCCGCGAGAGCGTTCGTTTGAGCGGGTCGAGCCCGAACTGTTCTCGGACCCGGAGGCCGGGTCGTCGTGGCTCGGTGGGGCGTATCTTCCACGCGAAGAGGACGAAGACGGGGACCGCGACGACGACGCCGATGGCGACCCCGAGTCGCCAGCCGTAGCGCGCGCCGATCCAGGCCGCGAGGATCGGCGCGAGCAGGCCACCGCCGGTGCCGCCGAGGGTGTGCAGTCCGATCGCCGTCCCGACCTCGTCGTAGGTCCGGGTGAGCAGGGTGGTCGCGACGCTGAAGTGAAGCCCCGCGAGCGCGCCGAGGACGACCGTCGCGAGCGCGAAGAGGACGAACCCCGGGGCGAGCGCGATCAGGAGGCTTCCGAGCGCGGTTCCGAAGACGGCGACGAGGATCACCGGCCGTTCGCCGTAGCGGTCGGCGAGCACGCCGCTCGGGTACTGTGCGAGGCCGTAGGTCAGCCACATCCCTGTGAGCGCGAGGCCGACGATGGCGTTCGAGACGCCGAACTCCGCGGTGATCGCGGGAACGAGCGGACTGATCGCCAGCCGTGCGACCATCGTCGCGAAGAGCGCGAGCGTACAGAGCGCGAGGACGGTCTGACGATACCGCCACCCCACCGTTGCCGTCATGGAGAAGGCTCGTCCGGTCTACGAGGACAGGTCCCAAGGCCGTGACGGTTCTCCGATGCGATTGCCGGCTTCGCTACGCCTCGCGGATCGTGATCGACTTCGCGCCCTCCTCGAGCGTGCTCTCTTCGAGGGCTCTGAGTTCATCGCGGGTTGCCGAAAGCGTCGCGACGTGGTTGCCCGCGAGTTCGCCCGCGGGGCTCTTGAAACAGGTCGGCCCGCAGGCCAGCAGGATCTCCTGTTCGTTCCTGTATCCCGGATAGAGCAACACGTCACCCCGGGAGGGGTAGACGGTGTGGTTCTCGCGCGGGATCTCGGGGAGGTCGACCTCGTCGATGTTCACCCAGGTCGCGTGGCCGCTCCACCGGACGTGTTTGAGCGTCGATTCGTGAGGTAAGACGTCGAGGAGGGCGGCGACCGACTCGGGCGCTTCCTCGGGGAGCAACTCGCCACGGAACACGGTTCCTTCGACGTCGAACTCGAGACGGCCCATCCGTCGTGGCTCTCGTGCGCTCGGATAACTCTATCGGAGCAGTTCGCTCGCTCTCCGACCGACCGGACCACTTTCGCCGGAAGGCGGTCGTTTATAACTCGGCCGTGCATCGTCGTACCATGGCAGCGTCGAACCACCCCGACCGCCAGTATCCGAAGTGGTACTGCGAGGGCTGCGGGAAGCTCCTCCGTATCGACCCCTGTCCACACTGTCCGACGGACGACGCCGTATAGACGGCTCGGTTCGACCCCGCACGACCGCTCCGACCTACGACCGACGGGGCCCCTCCGGATCGAGCGCGTCGTCGTAGACGACGGTGAACAGCGCCTCGATCTCCGCCTTCGTCGGCTTTCGCGGGTTGTTCTCGGGCGAGCCGGAGTCGAGGGCGTCCTGTGCCATCTTCGGGACGACCTCCAGGTACCCCTCGCGCGTCGGTATCTCGCCAAACTCGTCGAGATACGAGGTGAGCGAGACGTCCGCACAGAGGTCGAGCACCGCCTCGCTCGCGAGGTCCGCCGCGACCCTGTCGGGCGTCTCCTCGCCCGCGATCTCGAAGATCCGGGCGATCTCCGCGTACTTCTCCGGTGCGGCCATCGCCGAGAACTCCATGACGTACGGCAGGAGGATCGCGTTCGCGAGGCCGTGTGGGAGGTGGAGCTGTGCGCCGAGCGGACGGGCCATCCCGTGGACGAGCGCGACGGAGGAGTTCGTGAACGCCTGTCCGGCCTGGAGCTGAGCGACGAGCATCTCCGAACGCGCCTCGAGGTCGTCGCCGTTCGCCCAGGACTTCGCGAACGAGTCGGCGATCCGGCGGATGGCGTTGCGCGCGAAGTCGTCGGAGACGCTGTAGGCCTTCACGGAGACGAACGCCTCGATCGCGTGCGTGAGCGCGTCGATCCCCGTGAACGCGGTGTGGCTCCTCGGTAAGCTGCGGACGAGTTCGGGGTCCTCGATCGCGACGTCCGGGACGACGTTCTGGGAGACGATCAGGAACTTCGTCGCGTTCGCCTCGTCGGTGACGACGACCGACCGGGTCGCCTCGCTCCCGGTTCCCGTCGTCGTGTTCACCGCGATCAGCGGCGGCGTCGGGTTCGGGACGCCCTCGTAGCCCGCGCGGTCGACGCCGAAGTCGCGGAGCTCCCCGTCGTTCGTCGCGAGGATGCCGACGCCCTTGCCGGCGTCGATCGACGACCCACCGCCGAGCGTGACGATCACGTCACAGCCTTCGGACTCCCAGCGCTCGTGGGCCGCCTCGATGTTCTCGACGGTCGGGTCCGGCTGGACCGAGGTGTACGTGACGACCTCCACCCCCGCGTCGTCGAGCACCGAGAGGAGGCGGTCGCCGTGGATCTCGAAGATCTGCTCGGTCGCGACCACGAGCGCCCGTCGTCCGTAGAGGAAGGCGTACTCCCCGGCGCGTTCGACCGCACCCGTCCCTATCGCGACTTTCCCGGGGGAGACGAGGAGCCGGGGTCCGTGACTCGGATCTGGATACTCCATCGTAGTCGTTCGTCACACGTCGATGGCGGCCATATAGTTTGGCCCGGTCGGCCGTCGAGCGCTCACCGTGGATCGACCGGACAGCCGCGGATCTCCCCGCCACGCATCCCCTTCGCGAGCCAGACCGTCGAGAGCACGAGCGCCGCGACTGCGAGCACCGTCAGCTCGTAGCCGTCGTAGGGCATGAGCGCGACGAGCCCGGTCGCGCCGAACAGCCCGAGGACGCCCATCAGCAACACGGAGCCACACGCTGCACAGCCGGCACCGAGCGCGCCGAGCGTCACCGCGCCGATACTGCCCGAGCCCCCGGAGAGCGAGACGTCGTGCTCTCTGAGGTGGTAGACGAGCACCGCGAGGTTGATCCCGATGAGCGCGCTCATCACGAGGAGTATCGCCTCAGCGAGGGGATCGGTCATCCCACCGACGAACGGGTACAGCGACGTGAACAGCTCGAACCGCGCGTCCATCGGGAGCGGCCCGGAGATCACCAGGTCGCGGACGAGCGGGACGTTCTCCGCGACGACCAGTGTGGTCAGGCCGACGAGTCCGGCGACGACCGCGAGCGCGGCGTACATCGGGATCGTGAGGACGAGGCCGACCGCACGGCCCGTGACGCGCCAGTCCGCCGCCCGGGTGGGGAGCCAGGAGACCATTACAGCTCCAGCGCGCTCCTGAACACGCGCACGTTCTGGTGGCCCGTCACGCGGGTGACGTACTGTCCGTCGCGGAAGAGGTAGAACGACGGCGTCGTCCGCCCGGTTCCGGCGTTCTGCCCGGCGCTGACGTTCACGTCGAACGCTTCGTCGTACTCGCCGCCGCGGGCCGCTTGCACCACTTCGTCGCCGTCGACCCCGTCGAACTCCGCGAGGAACTCCCGGGTTCGGTCGTCGATGTTGTTCCGGTTGAGCGAGTTCTGGTTCTGGAAGTAGAAGTGCAACAGCTCCCAGAAGACCTCCCCCTGCTGGTCCCAGGTGGCGAGCAGCGCCTTCGAGGCGACCTCGGGCCAGATCCCCCGACCCGTGGGGTAGACCCGGGCCACGTACGCCGCATCGCCCGGCTCGACCAGCTCCTCGACGACCTGCGGGAACGTGCGGGCGTGAAACGACCGGCAGACGTCACACGCCGGGTCCGTGAACTCGACGATCGTCGCGGTGGCCTCGGCCGGATCGCCCATCCGCGGCTGGACCATCACGTCCCGGGCGGCGGCGCTTCCGGACGGGGTGTTGTCGGTCTCGCCGCCGTCGCCGTCGCCGACCTGTTCGTCGTCTGCCGCCCCGTCGTCGTCGGCTTCGCCCTCCTCGTCACCGTTGTCGTCCCCGTCGTCTTCCGCGTCGTCGTTCCCCTCGTCGTCCCGGTCCGGCGTCTCGGTCGGCGTCTCCTCCGGGTCGTCGCTGCTGTTCCCGCCCGATCCGCTCCCGGCGTCGTCTGCGACACATCCTGCGACACCGACCAGACCGAGACCTGCGGTGGTAAGGAGGGCCCGACGTTTCATACTCCAGTTATGAGCGGCTCAGCACATACTTACGCGGTACTTAATTCACGGTTCAGGAATCCTGCACGGTATTAGCCCGCGTCTATCTCGTTTCAGGACGTTTCACCGAGGTGGGATCGGCCCGACTCACCGGAGGTCGCGCCAGGCCCAGGCGAACCGCTGGAGCGCCGTCACGTGGCTCACGACCGCGAAGAGGGCGAGCAACAGGCCGACGACGGTGAGTCCGGCGACCTCGACGCGCACCCAGGTCGCGAGGATGCTCGTTACCCCGACGAGGACGAGGATGTCCGCCCTCCCCAGCAAGCCGCCGTAGATCCGACCGAGGCCGACCGCCTGTGCCTGCGTCCCGAGGTACGCCGTCAGCAACACGCCGGTGATCGCGAGCAGCCCGAGGACGTACTGTTCGACGCCGAGGGTGAGCCCCCCGAGGATGACGACGTCGCCGTAGCGGTCGAGGGCGTGGTCGAGGAAGTCGCCCGCCTCCGAAGTGGTCCCCGTCTCGCGTGCGAGCGCCCCGTCGAGCACGTCGAGCAGGCCGCTCACCAGGACGAGCAGGCCGGCCGGGAGGTACCACATCGGGTCGCTCCCCGCGACGTACAGTAAGACGCTCGCGACGACCGCGACGGCGAACGCGACCGTCGTGACGACGTTCGGTGTGAGTCCGAGCCGTTCGGCGATCGCGACGAACGGGACGATCGCGCGGTCGGAGACCTCTCTGAGCTGATCGAGCGTCATGCGTCGTCCGACCGGTCGACGAGTCGGGCGCGAGCGGTGGGCTGTGGGTACCGGAGGGTGGAACCGTTGCGTTCGACGGGCATGTCTCGGGTATCGGCCCGTCCCGCCTAATACACACCGATGGTCCGGGCTCGGTGGCTCTCGGGGAGAATCAGGACCGACCTCGGCCCCGAGCCGCGACGGCGAGGAGCGAACGATAAGGTATGAGAAACCCACTAGCTGTTTGAGTGTACGGTACGACTGACTGAACAGTTCACCACACGGATCTCTGGCGCAAGAACTAAGTGACTAATCCACATACTAGGTGATTAGTATGACTCAGTATCACGATCTCGTGCTCCTGTTCATCCCGCTGACCCTGCTCGGGGTTTCGGGCCCGCTCGCGCTCGCGGGCGTTTCGCTCTCGATCGCCGTCCCGATCGGGGCGGGTCTCGCCATCGCGATCATGACCCACGCGCTGTTCGTCCGCGCCCGTCGCGATCACCCGACCCCCTCGTCGACTCGGGAGACACCCGCTTCGCCACCCACACCGACCCCCGCCGACGACTGAGGTCGGCCGGCCGGGTCGTCGAATCGGCAACCTATATATCACGTACCCCTGAACCGACGGGACATGCGTCGCTCTGCCGTCGTCGCCCTCGTGCTGGTCACGATCGCGTTCGCGTTCGTCGGCGGCCCCTCGCTGTTCACCTCCCCATCGACCAGCGACGTCCTCCCCGAGGAGGACGAGGGACCCGACCTCGTCCAGTTCGAGGGGTCGGAGAGCGCGTTCTGGGCGTACCTGAACGCGCGGGAGTCGTTCGAGAAGCGGAGCCCGATCAACGTCGTCGTCCGGGGTGAGACCGACGAGGTGGTCCGTCTCCTGACCGAGGAGGGCGAGACGGAGTGGGAGGAGCTCGACGAGGACCACGAGGACGCCGAGCCCGGCACCTACTCGTTCCTCGCGGACGAGGGCCACCACGCGACCGGGACCGAGTGGGGCGAGGCCGCCGGCACCACCAGGTACGCCTTCGTCGACCCGGGCGACGGCGAGGGGCGCTGGGTGACGGAGACGCTCCAGCTCGAGGACGGCGACTACTACGGCCACCGGATGCACATCCGGCTCTACGAGGCGCCGAACAGCGAGGACCGGTGGGTCGCCATGCAGGCGCACACCGAACACTTCGACTGGTTCACCCTCCGTCACCGCGTCGACGGCGTCGAAGCCGCCCAGCTCTCCATCGAACGCGACTTCATGTCGCTGCCACAGGTGGACAACCAGTCGGACGTGACCCGGATCAACCTGGAGAACGCCGGCCCCTCGGACGCCGACGGCTGGGCGACGCTCGTCGACCTGGTGGGACTGCTGATCGCCCCCGCGCTGGTCGGGCTGACGGCTGGTCGACGCGCCTCGACGGAGACGAGTCGAGCGATCGACGAGCACCTGACGCCGGTCGACCGCGCCCGGATTCACGCCGTCACCGACCGGATCGAACCCCGTCACCTGCTGCTTGCGGCGGCGATCCTCACCCTCTTCCTCGGCGTCCGCGTCGTGGGGATCGCGCTCGAACGACACGTCGAGACGCTCTCGATGCACGCGATCGCGGCGCTGCTCTACCCCGTCGTCGCCCTCGGCATCCCGCTCGTTACCTACGCGATCGCGACCGGCCTCGAACGTCGGATCGACGCGGCGATCGTCGCCTCGCTCTCGCTCTCGCTCGCGGTCTGGCTCGACTACGGGATCGTCGGCGTCGACTCGCTGCCGATCGACGTCGTCCTCCAGCGGATGCTCGTCGTGGTCGCCCTCGGGTTGATCGCCGGGGGGGCCGCGAGACGAGCGACGCGCGAGAGCCGGTTCAACGACATGCTGCTCGCGGGGACTGCGCTCTGGACGCTCGTCCTCCTCGCGACGCTCTTCGGCTACGTCTGATCCGCGCTATCACGAGAGACTACGACCGTCCCTTATCACTCGGCGGGCAGCGCGCTTCGGACCGTTCGGGCGAGCGCCGCGATCCCTCGTTCCATCCCCTCGGGTGACGCCTGGCTGTACGAGAGTCGGAGCCCGTTCTCGCCCCGATCGTCGGGGTAGAACATCGACCCCGGCAGGTAGACGACGCCCTCCTCGGCCGCCCGCGGGAGCAGTTCCTCGGTGTCGATCCCCTCCGGAAGCTCGACCCAGACGAAGAAACCACCCTCGGGTTCGGTCCAGGTGGCCTCCGGGGGCATCGACGACTCCAGACAGCGGAGGAGGTGATCTCGCCGCTCCTCGTACGCCCGGCGGAGCTCCGGAACGCCCTCCTCGAGCCGTCCCTCGGCGCAGTATCGCCCGAGCACACCCCTGGTGAAGGTGTTCGTCCCGCCCGCGGCGAGCCCGCGGACCTCCCGGACGATCTCCTCGTGACCGATCACCCAGCCGGTTCGCACACCGGGCGCGATGGTCTTCGAGAACGTCCCGACGTGGACGACTCGCCCCTCGTCGTCGAGTTCGGCGAGCGTCGGGAGCGGTTCGCCGTCGAAGCGCAACTCGCCGTAGGCGTCGTCCTCCAGGATCACGAAGTCGTACTCGGCGGCGAGGTCGAGCAGTCGGTGACGGCGGTCGGCCGAGAGCGTCGTCCCGGTCGGGTTCTGGAAGTTCGCTATCGTGTAGACGAGCGTCGGGAGCGCGTCACCCCGCTCGTCTCGTGCCCGGAGCTCGGCCGCGAGCGCCTCGACGTCGAGACCATCCCGATCCACGTCGATCCCGGTGACCTCGACGCCGTAGTTGCGAAAGACGCTCAGCGCGCCCATGAACGTCGGCGCCTCGACGACGATCGACTCCTCGGGGTCGAGGAACGCCCGACAGACCGAGTCGATCGCGTGCGTCGAGCCGTTGGTCAGCAGAAGCTCGCCCTCGCCGCAGTCGATCCCTCTGGCGCGCGCGCGGTCCGCGACGACCTCCTCGAGGTGTTCTGCGTACTCGCCACCGCCGTACTGCAGCGCGACGTCGCCCTCGACGTCGAAGACCGCCCCCGCCGCGTCGACCAGTTCGTCGTTCGGGAACGACTCGGGGAACGGAAAGCCCAGTCCCAGCGGCACCGCGTCGGCGGAGGACACCGACCGCCAGGCGCCGTAGGCGGAGTCCTCCAGGGTCTCGCGCACGGTCTCGGTGAATAGGTGATCGAACCGGCCGTCTCGCTCGGTGGTCTCCATCTACGCGCCTCTCGGTCGCGCCGTCTCAAATACTGCCGGGCCCCGGTAAGGCACACTACACCGTCGGCCGTTACTGTGTAAAGATCCTCGTCACTACGGGGTTCGATACTCCGGAACGACTCACAGCCGACAGTATCAGCCGTCGCTCTCATCGTCGAGCACTCGCTCGATCTCCCCGAGCGCGCCCTCGGGGACCTGCGTGAGGTCGTACCGGTTCGCCGCGCCGCTCTTCGTGTGGATCGCCACCACGTCGAGGTCGGCCAGGATCGTGAGGAGGTAGCCGACGGTCGTCGGTTCGAGCGAGGGGTCGTCGATCTCCTCGAAGACCTGTCTCGCTGTCGGGTAGTGCCTGTCACAGCGCTCGATCGCGGTCCTGATCGAGCCGATGTGCGTCCGGAGGAGACCGTACTGCTGCGGGGAGCGCCGGGAGAGCGCGCTCACGCGCTCTCTCATCGGATCTCCACCTCCGTCGGCGACGGTCACGAGCGAGATTTTATTCCTCTAAATAAAACTCTTGTGGGAATATATGAACTATGGCGAACAGTCGATCGAGGCGACCGACGACATGCTACGGGCTGATGTGGGGGAGATAGTGGGTGAAAGTAGTTTCAGAGGCTCGAGGTTATCGTCCGGAGGAGGGCTTCGAGCGTGGATCGCTCGGTCTCCCACCAGGAGGTGCTGTGGTGGTACTCGGAGACGACGCCCGCCATCGCCGCGAGCTGGTCGTCGGTGAATTCGGTGTAGCCGGCGTCGATCGACTCGAACGCCTGATACACCGCGAGCTCCGGCGGGTCGATCCCGGTCGGGTCCTCCGTGGTCCGTTCCCGGTCGATCCGGTGGAGCAGGACGTGGTGGAGCGTCCAGTGTTCGTCGGGCGACAGCGACAGGCTGACTGTACCGCGTGATCTCGACTGTGCGGACATCTGCGTGGGTCTGATCGGTCGTATGACCCTCCCGGTAATAAGGCTTTGTTAGGACCTACCACACCCCGGACACTCACCTCGTTCGTCGTCGTCTCGTGTGAACTGGGGGCACGATGGCGTTAACCCGCTCGGCGTCGAACTCTCCGGGAAGGAGATGACCGGCGACGACCGCTCACCGCTGGCGGACTGGATCGAGGAGACGTACGACCGTCTCGCTCGCGAGACCGCCGCGCGCGAGGGTGGGCTCCCGATCGAGGAGGCACGCGGCTCGCTCGCCGAGACGGGGCTCGAACGCGGCGACGCCGACTACGCCATCGACCGACTGCTCGAACGCGGCTACCTCTACTCGGTCGGTGACGAACTCCACGTGACCGATCCGGGTCGGTAGACGTCTCACTCGCGATCGTCGTCGAGTTCGGCGAGCACCGACTTCAGTGCCGTCGAGAGCTCCTCGAACCGTTCCATCGAGAGTTCGTCGGTCGTCACCCATACGCCCACCCGACCGTAGATGACGCGGGTGAGATAGCCGTATTCGAACATCCTGACCGTCGCCTGGTACTCCCCGAGCTGACTCCCCTCGTACGTCGCCTGCGAGCGGAACCCGAGGCGTTCGAGCTCCGCGATCCCGACGAGATCGGCGGTGCGATCTAGGTCCGAGCGGAGGTAGACCTGGCCGACCGTCTCGTCGGTGAAGTAGTTGATACTCCGTAGTTCGTCGCCGATCACCGTCCGGCAGACGCTCAGCAGTTCCTCCTCGATCGCCGCGTCGACGTCACGGTACTCCATAGGGCATACTGGCTCGCCGAGGGCAATACGATACCGATCGTAGGGACCCGGACGGGCTGGTCGACCTCCGGGTTACCCCAGCCCGCTCGAGTGCGGCACTCGATCCGGTTCGGCACAGAGCGCGTGCGAACGGATCGGTTTCAGGGGGCGATCGGTGGGACGCTCGTGGGAACGAACTATCACGGTGGAGTCCGCTCTCCGACAGCCTCGCCGGAAGAGAGGCGATCTCCGTCGCCGATCCTACGACAGCGCGCTCGCCGACGAGCGCTCCTTGGCACTTTTCGGGGACGTGGACGTGCAAGCCAGCGTGCCCACCGAAGTGCCGTGACGCGTGGACTGGGTAGGTGGGCTCGGCGAGACGGGGGAACGTCCGTGGGGATCCGACGACCACCGGGGGTGATCTCGACGCCATCGGCAGGTCGTCGGAGTGAATCCTCCACGGGTCCGGGACCGACCCGAAGGACGGGCGGGCGATGGTCGGTACCCCGATCGAGTCGGAGAGACGGCCCTCACCACCGAATCAGGGCTTTTCCACGCCGTGCATCCACTCGATCGCTGCGCCGATCCCCTCTCGTTCCCTGATCTCGAAGAACTCCTTTCCCGGCTCCGTCTGATGCGAGAGCGTCGCGAGATAGCCGCTGTTTCTGACCGCAGGCCTGTATCCCTGCATCTCCGCCACGTCGTTCAGCATGTGTTTCGTGATCTGAACGGTCGCACTCGGTGTCTTCCGTATCGCCTTTACCTCCGCCCGGGCCGCCTCCATGAGCGAGTCGTGTGGGACCGTGCGATTTACCATCCCGATCCGTTCGGCCTCCCGCGCATCGATCGTCTTTCCGGTGTAGAGCAGTTCTCGCGAGTGCTTGAGCCCGATCACGAAGGGATAGATCAGCGAGAGCGGCATCCCACCCATCCGGATCCCGGGGTAGCCGAACGTCGCCCGGTCGCTCGCGATGGTGAGGTCACAGGTCAGCGCGAGGTCGCTCCCGCCGGCGAGCGCGTGGCCGTTCACCGCCGCGATCACCGGGATCGGCAGGTCGAAGACCGTCGTAAAGAGCGGGAGCACGCGCCGACCCCGGTCGAGGCCGTCCTCGACCGTCGGCACGACCCCCTCGCCGGTACCACCGGACTCGGCCAGGTCGTAGCCGGCAGAGAACGACTCGCCGACGCCGGTGAGGATCACCGCCCGGACGCCGTCGTCGACCGCCCGCTCCAACGAGTCGGTGAGATCGTCGATCAGCGCCTCGCTCAGCGCGTTCCGTTTCTCGGGACGGTCGATCCTGACGACCGCGGCACCCGCTTCGACCTCGTACCGGACGTTCTCGGCCATGCGCCGTCTCCGCGGTCGGTGGGGTTAGCCCGTGCGGTGGCGGCCACTCCTACGGACTGCTGTACCTGTTCAGCGCTCGGACCGAGAGAGAGGTACCGGTCCAACCGGTACGGACTACAGCGGTTCGTATCAGGTCCGGTTCTCCCCTTCTCTCACGGCGTCGACGAGCCCGGCGGTCGCCCCCGCCGGGTCCTCCGCTCCGGCGATCTCGCTGATGACGGCGACGCTCGTCGCGCCGGCTTCGACGACCTCGGAGGCGTTCTCGGCGGTGACGCCACCGATGCCCACGATCGGGATCGAGACCGCCTCGGCGATCTCCCGCACCCGTTCGGGACCGACCCCCGAGTTCTCCTCGGGCACCGCCTTCGACTCCGTGACGTAGACCGCGCCGACGCCGAGGTAGTCCGCACCCTCCGCCTCCGCTCGCCTCGCTTCCGCGACGGTCGAGGTCGAACAGCCGATCACGCTCCCCGGACCGAGCAGGTCGCGCGCGACCGGGACCGGCAGGTCGCTCTGCCCGAGGTGGACGCCGTCGGCTCCCACCGCCTCCGCGATGTCGACCCGGTCGTTGACGAGGAGGTCGACCCCGGCGGCATCGGTCAGTTCCCGCAGTTCGAGTCCGAGACCGTAGCGCTCGCGCGCGCCGGTGTCCTTCTCGCGGAGCTGGACGGCGTCGACGCCGCCCTTGATCGCGGCCCGGACGACCTCCTGCGTCGATCTCCCCTCCGAGAGCGACGCCTGCGTGACGAGATAGGTCCGCCAGTCTGTGGGGTTCATGTCCCCCCTTTCAGGGACGCCGACTAATCGGCTTCGGTGGCGGCGATCACCTGTCGAGCGCGCTTCCGAGGCCCCACATGACCCGCGCGCTCGTCCGGACCCCGTTCTCGAAGCACTCCAGATCGAGGTGTTCGTTCGGCGAGTGGTTACCCTGATCCGGGTTCGCGTACGGGACGACGAGGATCGGGACGTCCGAGAGGTTCGGCACCTCCCGGAAGTAGGCGGCGGGCAAGCTCCCGCCGAGGACCGGGAACTCGACCGGGTCGACGTCCCACACCGAGGAGAGCGCGTCCGCGACGACCGCCGCGGCGGGCGTGTCGATCGGCGTCTTCATCGGCGGGAAACTGCCCTGTTTCCGGATCTCCACGTCCGGGTTCTCGCGCTCGACGTGTTCGCGTACCCGCTCGAAGACGCGCTCGGGGTCCTGGCCGGGCACCAGCCGGCAGTCGAGTTTCGCCGTCGCCGTCGAGGGCAGGACGGTCTTCATCCCCTCACCCCCGTAGCCCGAGCGGAGCCCGTTGATCGTGAGCGTCGGGTGTAACAACAGCTGCTCGTAGTACGGTCTCTCCGTGGCGAGGTGTGTGAGGTCGAGCTCCTCTCTGATCGCGGTCTCGTCGGTGGGGATCTCGGCGACGAGCTCTCGATCCGCGTCGGTCACCTCGATTCCCTCCCCGAACCCCTCGATCGTGATCCCCTCGCCCGACCGCATCGATCCGAGGAGTTCGACCAGTTCCGTCGCCGCGTTCGGCACCGGACCGCCGAAGTTCCCCGAGTGGAGGTCCGTGTTCGCGGTTCGGAGGTCGAGCTGGAACGAGAGCACGCCCTTGTTGCCGTAGGCGAGCAGCGGTCGCTGTGCGCGGGCACCCTCGCCCGACGAGGCGGCACCGGCCGAACCGAACATCGGACCGTCGGCGACGTATACTAGGTCGGCGTCCGCGACTGCCTCGGCACCGGAGTCGAGATAGCTCCGGAGTCCCGCGCTCCCGCTCTCCTCGCCGCCGTCGAGGAGCACCTTCACGTTCAGCTCGGGGGAGTGACCGGCGTCGAGCAGCGCGTGGAGCGCGAAGAGGTGTGCGCCGAACTGGCCCTTGTTGTCGCCCGCCCCGCGTGCGTAGACGCTCCCCTCCCTCACCGTCGGCTCGAACGGCGGGCTCTCCCACTCCTCGCGCGATCCGGGCGGCTGCACGTCGTAGTGGCCGTAGAAGAGGACCGTCGGGTCGTCCGGATCCGAGAGCCGCTCCCCGTAGACGACCGGATACCGATCCGTCTCGATGCTCCGTACCTCCTCGAAGCCGAATCGGGAGACCGTCTCGACGACGAGGTCGGTCGCCTCGTCCATCCCCTCGCCGGTCGTGCTGATACTCGGCTGGCGGAGCAACTCGTAAAGCGCTTCCCGATAGCGCTCTGTGTTCGACTCGATCGCGGCGTCGACCTCCTGATCCATGCGGACGGCTCTCGCCGGACTCGCTTCGGCGTTCCGGTCGCGGTCGGTTTCGGGCCAGAAAGGATATATCAGACCGGCGGAAAGGTATGACGCTTAGCTGACCGCCAGCTACCGTCCGTCGGCGTCGCACTCACCCCTTGGCCGCGGCGACGACGGATCCCATCCACACCCCTTCGGCGGGCCGCTCGCCGGGACCGTCCCCCGTCGGCCCTCCCCAATCGATCCGTTCCCCGAGCCCCCGCTCCCGGGAAGCCGGCAGGTTTTTTCCATCCGGTCGTAGAAGCCCTGTATGAAGGTTCTCGTGACTGGGGGGGCGGGGTTCATCGGCGGCCACATCGCGGAGGCGTTCGTCGCCGACGGACACGACGTGGTCGTCCTCGACAACTTCGAGCCGTACTACCACACCGGGATCAAAGAGCACACCGTCGAGCTCTGTCGCACGCTCGCCGAGAGCTCCGAGGGCTCGTACGAACTCGCGGAGGGCGACGTCCGCGAGGCAGCGGTCGTCGACTCGCTGGTCGCCGACGTGGACACGGTCTACCACCAGGCCGCACAGGCCGGCGTCCGCACGAGCGTCGAACAGCCGCGGAAGGTGACCGAGATAAACGTCAACGGGACGCTCAACGTCTTCGAGGCCGCCCGGGCGGCCGACGTCGAGCGGGTCGTGATGGCCTCTTCCTCGTCGGTCTACGGCAAGCCCGAGTACCTCCCCTACGACGAGGCCCACCCGAACGAGCCGGTGAGCCCCTACGGCGTCTCGAAGCTCGCGACCGAACACTACGCGCGGGTCTACCACGAGGTCTACGGCCTGCCGACGGTCTCGCTGCGCTACTTCACCGTCTACGGCCCGCGGATGCGCCCGAACATGGCGATCAGCAACTTCGTCTCGCGCTGTCTCCACGGCGAACCACCCGTCATCTACGGCGACGGTACCCAGACCCGGGATTTCACCTACGTCGACGACGTCCGCTGGGCGAACCGAGAGCTCCTCGCGAACGACGCCGCCGACGGCGAGGTGATGAACCTGGGAAGCACCGACAGGATCGATATCAGGACGCTCGCCGAGGAGGTGCGCGACCAGCTCGCACCCGACCTCGAGATCGAGTACGGCGACCGGAACGATGCCGACGCCGAACACACCCACTCGGACATCTCGAAGGCGAACGAGCTGCTCGGTTACGAGCCGACGACCACGATCCGGGAGGGCGTCTCCCGGTTCATCGACTGGTATCGCGAGAACGAGGACTGGTACGACCCGCTCGTCCGCGCGTCGTAAGCGGCTCAGGTTCGCCGTCAGCGCTCGCCGGCGAGCAGCCGTTCCGCGCGTTCGACGTCCTCGGGGGTGTTGACGTTCACCCGCCACCCGTCGAGTTCGACGACCTCGACGCGTCGGCCCCCTTCGATCAGCAGCGTCAGCGCGTCGGCGAGTTCGTACTCCCCACGATCCGAGGGGTCGATCCGTCGGCAGGCGTCGAATATCTCCGGGGAGAGTCCGTACACCCCTGTCGTGACGAGCGTCGACGGCGGCTCCGCCGGCTTCTCCACGATCCGACGGAGGCGGCCGTCGTCGTCGACGTCGAGGACGCCCGTCTCGCGCGCCTCCGTTTCCGAGACCCGGTCGACGAGGAGCGTCGCGTCCGCCCCGGATCGCTGACCCTCAATCACCTCCCCGAGGTTCCCCGATATCACGTTGTCCCCGTTGTAGACGAGGAACTCCCCATCGACCCGTTCTTCCGCTCGCGAGATCGCGTGTGCGAGACCAAGTCGTTCGTGCTGGTGGACGTAACTTATTGGAATGCTTTCGAACGAGCGGCCGTAGTACCCGGTGATCTCCTCGCCTCGGTAGCCGACCACGACGACGAGTTCGCTCACCCCGGCGTCGACGAGTCGAGCGAAACAGCGAGTGAGGATCGGTTCTCCGCTCACCTCGACCAGCGGCTTCGGACGTTCGTCGGTGTGTTCTCCGAGTCTCGAGCCCTCGCCCGCGGCGGGAACGACCGCTTTCATGTCGGTGTCCTCGTTCTCCTCGCCACGACTATCCCGTTTCGGTTCCGATCCGTTCACGTCCTCACTCTCGAACCCCGGTCGGCCCGACTCGTATCCCGAGGACCTTCGCTATCTGAAATATATTTAATTACTCCAATTCGTACTCGCTTCTGTGGACCCGAATCGGGGATCTGTACCGCTCGCCCGGCCCGATCGTTACAGGCATATGCGTGTTATCCGGGGTTCGACAGTCACTCGATACCCGGTTCCACATACCGGAACGACGGCGGCTCCACGCGAGACGACGAGGACCGTAGTCGATCCGTGTAGCGCCCTGGGCAGGGCCGATTCGCGAGTTCAGCCGTACGCGAGTGCGATCTTGATCTCCTCCGCCTTGTGACGCAGCACCGGCGGCAGCCGCTCGTGCATCTCCCGCTCGGTGAACCTGCTCACGGGTCCGAACACCCCGAGCCCACCCAACACGGCGTGGTTCTCGTCGAACACGGTGACTGCGACGCCGCGGAGCCCGTCCATCCGCTCCTCGTCGTTGATGGCGTACCCCCGCTCCCCGGTGATTCGGATCTCCTCCCGGAGGGCGTCGGTGTCGGTGATGGTGTTCGTCGCGAACGGCCGTGGCTCGAGGCCGTGCAGGTACCGGTCGACGCGCTCTTCGGACCACCCGGCGAGGATCGCCTTCCCGGACGCGAGCGAGTACAGCGGTCGCCGTTTCCCGATCATGGTGTCGGAGACACCGCCGAAGCTGTGGATGTACACCCCCTCCCCCGCTTCCTCCACGAGGAAGATCGCCCGCTCCCCGGTCTCCTGTGCGAGCTCGACGACCTTCTCCTTCGTCGCGAGGTAGCCGAGCTTCCTGTTCCTGGCCTGTTCGCTCAGTTCCAGGAGACGGAACCCCAGATGGAGTTCGCCTTCCCGCTCGACGACGTAGCCGAGATCGCGGAGCGTCTCCACGTGTCGGAACACCGTACTCTTCGCCATACCCGTCGTCCGTGCCAGCCCGGTGATCGTCGTCCCCTCCTCCTCCGCCAGCGTCTCGAGGATCTCGAACGTCTTCTTCGTCGTCGCCACCCCGGCGTTCGTCCCCCCGATCGAGTTCGCTCCCATGGCTCCGCTCCCCCGGCGACCCTCATCAAAGTTCCGTATAGTGAAACGGATCCGACAGGGGCTCCACCACGGACGGGCCGACGCTGCCGCGACCGCAACCGCTTTTCTCGTGGTTTTCGACTCGAAACACGTGCGCTGGTCCTACCGCTCTACCGTCCTCGTCCTGTGTACGCTCGCCTTCTTCGTCACGGTCGCCGCCCGACTGGTCATCAGCCCCGTCGTCCCCGACGTCGTCGCCACGTTCGAGGTGAGCACCGGTGCGATCGGCCTCGCCCTCTCGGGGATGTGGGCCGCCTACGCCCTCTCGCAGTTCCCGTCGGGCGTCCTCGGCGACCGCTACGGCGAACGCCGGATCGTCCTCGTCGCGATCGGCGGGGTCGCTCTCGCGAGCGCCCTGCTGGCGACGTCGCCATCCTACCTCTCGTTTCTCCTCTTCGCCGTCCTCCTCGGGACGACCGCGGGGCTCCACTACAGCGCCGCGACCACGCTGCTCACCCGCCAGTTCGAACGGACTGGCCGGGCGATCGGGATCCACGTCTCCGGTGCCCCGATCGCCGGTCTGACCGCACCGGCGCTCGCGGCGGTCGTCGGCGCGCAGTACGGCTGGCGGGTCGCGGTGTTCCTCGGAACCGTCGTCGCGGTTCCCGTCTTCGTCGTCCTCCTCGTCCGGACCCGTCCCACCGATCCGCGCCTCCCCGACCGGCGGATCCGCGATCGGATCGACCTCTCGCTCCTCCTCGGTCTCCTCTCTCGCCCCGGGGTCGCGTACACGACCGCCCTGTCGGCGCTCGGTGCGTTCACCTGGCAGGCCACCGCCTCCTTTCTCCCCGCGTTCCTCGAGGGGAGCCAGGGCTTTCCCCGAACCACGGCCGGCCTCCTGTTCTCGGCGTACTTCCTCGTCAACGGCGTGGCCCAGCCGCTGACCGGCTCGCTCTCCGACCGCTACTCTCGCGATTCGGCCGCGGCGCTCACGATGGGCGCCGGCGTTCTCGGCTTCGCCACGCTGGTCGTCGGCGAGGGGCTCCCCGCGACGGTCGCCGGCGTCTGTCTCGTCGGCGTGGCGATGACGTGGGGCGCGCCGTTGCAGTCGCGGTTCATGGACCTCCTCGACGAGTCGGAACGGGGTCTCGGCTTCGGCCTCGTGCGGACGGTGTACATGACCCTCGGCGCGACCGGCAGCGTCGCCGTCGGCGTCTCCGCGGACCTCCTCGGCTGGTCGGTCGCGTTCGGCCTGCTCGCGGGCGTCACGGGACTCGCGCTCGTCGCGATCCTCGCGAACCGGCTCCTCTCGCTCGGCTACTGACGGCGGTGACGTCCTCGCTCGGGACCTTCTCACCGTCCAAGAACGGAGCCCGTCGTACGGAGACTGTCGACGGCGGCCCCTCGAACCGCTCCGAACCGATCTCGCGCCCTATTCGAACGTCCGTCTAGTCGAAGGCCTGGATGCCGGTGAGGTCGGCGCCGAGGATCAGCGTGTGGATGTCGTGGGTCCCCTCGTACGTGTAGACGGTTTCGAGGTTCGCCATGTGCCGCATCGGCGAGTAATCGAGCGTGATCCCGTTGCCCCCGAGCATCTCCCTCGCGACCCGGGACTGATCGCGGGCCATCCGGACGTTGTTTCGTTTCGCCATCGCGACGTGCTGTGGACGCAGCTCGCCGCGCTCTTTCAGCTCCGCCAGCCGGTAGGCCAACAATTGCGCGGTCGTGATCTGTGTGGCCATCTCCGCGAGTTTGCGCTGTTGGAGCTGGAACTGCGCGATCGGCCCGCCGAACTGCTCGCGATCGAGCGCGTACTCCCTCGCGACCTCGAAACAGTCCCGGGCCGCACCCACCGCCCCCCAGGCGATGCCGTAACGCGCCTGCGTCAGACACGACAGCGGCCCCTTCATGCCCTCTACACCTGGAAGGACGTTCTCCTCGGGGATTCGGACGTTCGAGAGGCCGATCTCGCCCGTGATCGACGCGCGAAGCGAGAGCTTCTCGTCGATCTTGTTCGTGCTCACGCCCTCCCTATCGGTCTCGACGAGGAACCCCCTCACTGGCGAGTTTTCACTCGACGAGTCCCGGGCCCAGACGACGGCGACGTCGGCGATCGGCGAGTTGGTGATCCAGGTCTTCGAGCCCGAGAGGACGTACTCGTCGCCGTCTCGCTCGGCTCTGGTCTCCATGCTGGACGGATCGGAGCCGTGTTCGGGCTCGGTGAGCCCGAAACAGCCGACCGCCTCGCCTTCGCCGAGTTTCGGGAGCCACTCGTCCTTTTGCTCCTCAGAACCGAAGGCGTGGATCGGGTACATGACGAGCGCGCCCTGGACGCTCGCCATCGACCGGAGCCCGGAATCACACGCCTCGAGCTCCTGCATCAGCAGTCCGTACGCCGTTTCGGAGAGCCCGGGCAGGCCGTAACCCTCCAGATTGGGCGCGTAGAAGCCGAGGTCGCCCATCTCGGGGATCAGGTCGGTGGGAAACGTGCCTGCCTCGTAGTGGGTGGCGATCTCCGGGCGGACGCGCTCTGTGACGAACTCGCGGGCGGTGTCCCGGACCATCCGTTCCTCGGAGTCCAACCCCGCCTCCAACCCCACGTAATCGAGCATACGTGCTACAACACAACTCGGGTGATAGAACTTGTGGTCGGTGGCGAGTGTCGAGTCCAGGCGTCGGTCCGGACGCCGACCGAACGCCGTTCCGGATAGTGAAACAGCGAGCCGTGTGAACCGATCGGGGTCGTCGATCCGTTCGGGGACGAACACCGGACGAGGTCGGGTTATATGTCGCCGCCCGCTGTACGCCGCGTCGTACCATGACGGGCCAGCCAGCTCCGACCGTCTCCGGGATCGGACTCGTCCCGAACGGGCGCTACTCGATACCCGACCGTGACCTCGCGCTGGGGGTGATCCGCGAGGCGGTCGCTGAGGCAGGTGTCGAACTTTCCGCGATCGACGGACTCTACATGCCGTCGCCGAGACCGTGGACGCCACAGGGCTTCTTCTCTACCTACCTCCACCGCCTGCTCGGCCTCGAGACGCGTCGGTCGATCGAGGTCGCGACGGGCGGGACGAGCGGGGGCCACGCGTTCCACGCCGCCGTCGAGGACGTTCGAAGCGGAGCCGTGGAGGCAGCGCTCGTCCTCGCCCTCGAACGCCACTCGTTGATCGAGACGACCGGACCGTACTTCGACTACGTCGCGAAGCTCTTCGACAGGGAGTTCGAGACGCCGATCGGGCTGACGATCCCGGGCGTCTACGCACAGAGCCTGCGGCGGTACCTCTTCGAGCACGGGATCGAGCGTGAGGACGTCGCGGAGATCGTCGTGAAGAACCGACGCAACGGCCGGGCGAACCCGAACGCGCTGTTCGACGAGGCGGTCACGCGCAGGGAGGTGCTCTCGTCGCGCCCGATCGCGGACCCGATCCGGCTCTACGAGTGTCCCGCGCCCTGTGACGGTGCCGCCGCGCTCGTGATCACCGACGGCCCGTCCGACGGCGCGACCGAGTCACCCGTCTCCGTCGCGGGGATCGGCACGCACCACGCCGCGAGTCACCTCCTGATGAGCCCCCGTCACGGGACGACCGAACTCCCCGCGATCGGGGAGTCGGCGAGGGGTGCCGTCGTGGACGCGAACGTCGGGATCGACGCGATCGACGTCTTCGAGCCCTACACCCCGTTCCCGCACATCGAGGCGATCTTCGCCGAGGAACTGGGGCTCGTCGGGCGCGGTGAGGGCGTCGACGCCTGCCTCGACGGGACGACCGCGCCCGACGGCGCCCACCCGATCAGTCCCTCCGGGGGCTGTCTCGGTCGGGGACACCCGCCGATGGTGACGCCGCTGTTGAACCACGTCGAGGCGGTGAAACAGCTCCGCGGCACGGCCTCGACGCAGATCGACGGTGCCGAGTACGCGATGACGACCGCGGAGCACGGCCACGTTAACGGGGTCACGGCCACCGTGTTCATGACGGAGGCTCCAGCGTGAGGGAGACGTCGTACACCGACCCCTTCTGGAGCGCGCTCGAGGAGGGGCGGTTCCTGATCCATGGCTGTGATGGCTGCGAGGAGGCGTTCTTTCCGCCGAGCCCGATCTGTCCGCACTGCCACTCGACGGACGTGCGCTGGGAGGAGGCCTCGGGCGAGGGACGGATCCACACCTACACCCGCCAGCACACGACGGCCGCCGACTTCGAGGACGGGATCGTGGTCGGCGTCGTCGAACTGTCCGAGGGGCCGCGGCTGCTCGCCCGGATCGACGCCCGGTACGAGGCCCTCTCGATCGGCGATCCGGTCGGTCTCGAGGCGCGCCGGTACGATCAGGCGTTCGACCGGGGTCGGCTGGCGGACTCCCCCTTCTACGTCGCGACGGTTCGGTCGGAGTGATACGGACGGTTGTAGTCCCTTCCCGGTGATCGCCGACCCGTACTGGATCACCAGTAACCAGTTACAACCGTCCGTACGAGACGACCCGCGTCCGTGGCGGTGGCCGTTCGTCCGGCCCGTTGTCGACCGGCGATCGTACACAACTGTTTTATACCATCGCTGTCTGCTCTGTGGTGATGCATGGCAATGGCCGCGTTAGCAGACGTGACGCGTTGAGGGCGACCGCCGGCCTGGGGGTCGTGGGGCTCGCCGGCTGTCTCGACATGCTCGGCGGCGATAGCGTCGACATGACCGTCGGCTCCTCGTCGTCGGGGTCGAGCACCTACGGCAACTCGCAGGCGATCCAGCGGGTCGTGGACGAGAACTCGGACTCCGTGAGCTTCATCACGCAGGACGCGGGGGGCGATCCGCAGTCGATCCGGCTCTACGCCGACGACGAACTCAACTCCTACTCCGCGGGCAACTACATCCTGAACCAGGCGCTCACCTCGTCGGGACCGTTCGAGGAGCCGGACGACGTCGACACGTTCCCACAGCACGGGTTCAGTCACCTGTCGCTGAACCTCTACTGGATGGCTTTAGAGGACAGCGACATCGAGACCACCGACGACCTGTTCGGGGAGGACATCTACGCCCTGCCCGCCGGCTGGGGGCTGCGCGCGATGACCGAGGAGATGTACGGCAACGCCGGTCTCTGGGAGGAACTCGAGGAGGGCGTCGTCAACTTCGAGACCAGCGAGGCGGCGAGCGCGCTCGAGGAGGGCCGCGTCGAGGCGTTCGTCACCTACACGTCGAACTTCACCGAACTGCCGTCGTGGGCCGTCGAGGTCGACGCCAGAAACGACGTCAGGCTGATCGAACAGACCGACGAGTTCGTCCAGGCCGCCGAGGAGTTCGCCGGTGCGGGCTACGACGAGATGGACGAGGTCGGCGGCTGGGACCAGGACATCGGCGGGGAGGACTTCCCGAACCACACCTGGACCGAGACCTACCCGTACCTCTTCAGCCCGGACATCCCGGCGGACGCGCTCTACGAGGTGATGGACATCTGCCACACTCACTACGAGTCGATGCAGGAGGCGAACCCGACGATCCTTGATTACGGCGACCCGGACAACCTGACGTTCGCGCTCGTTCACACCGACGAGATTCCGATCCACCCGGGGGCGGCCGACTGGTACGAAGAGCACGACGTGTGGGACGATAGCTGGACCCGCGGAGACGAATAGCACACCTTTTAGTACTCCATATCGAGAACACGGATCATGGTGTATTCGATCTCTACCAGGAGCCGACTAGAGCTCGCCAACGACGTGGTGACGGCGTTAGCGATCCTGACCTGGGTGTGGATCCTCTTCTACGCGTTCACACAGCGGATGGACCGGATTCTCTTCACGGTCATCTTCCTCGGCTCGATCATCGTCGTCTACCTGGGCAACGAGCTGGTGGAGAGCTACGAGGAGGGAGAGACCCTCGAGATGGTCGGCCTGTCGGTTTCCGCGCTCGTCACGGTCGTCACGACGATCTACATGACGGTCAACTACGACGTGCTCCTGTCGGTGCGCGTCGGCACCGCGCTGCCCCACGAGTACGCGCTCGCGGCCACGTTCATCGTCGTGATCCTCTACCTCTCGTACCGGGCGTACGGGCTCACCTTCCTGGCGGTGATCATCGCGGCGATCCTCTACGGGATCTACGGCAACTACGCCCCCGGGATCCTTCGCCACGGTGGGTTCAGCCTCAACCGGACGGCGAACATCATGGTGCTCGACTTCCAGGGCGTCTACGGCTCGATCTCGCGCATCATCGCGACCTGGGTCGCGCTGTTTCTCCTCTACGCGGGCCTGATGCGCGGGTTCGGTGCGTTCGACCTCATCATGCGCCTCGCGCTCCGGGCCGCGGAGGTCGTCCGCTCGGGCGTCGCACTCTCGGCGGTCACCGCGAGCATCATCATCGGGTCGATCACGGGGAGCCAGGCGGCGAACACCGCGATCACCGGCTCGTTCACCATCCCGCTGATGAAAGAGAGCGGGATCGACGGCGAGGTCGCCGGCGGGATCGAGTCCGTTGCGTCGACCGGCGGACAGATCATGCCGCCGGTGATGGGCGCCGCGGCGTTCGTGATGGCGTCGCTGCTCGGGATCACCTACCTGGAGGTGCTGATCGCGGGGCTGATCCCGGCGGCGATCTTCTACGGCTCCGTCTTCATCGCCGTCCACTACACCGGCATCGAACAGCTCCGGGGGCAGACTTTCGACGTCTCGGTCACCGAGCACTTCGACGAGCGGATGACGAGGGGCGAGCTCGTGATCCAGCTGATCCGCTTCGGTGGCCCCTTCATGGTCCTGATCGTGATGCTCGGCGTCCTCCAGTGGACGGTGCTGACCTCGGCGCTCTACACCGTCGTCGCGATGCTGATCACCGGCTTCGGCTTCCCGGTCGCCCAGACCGCCTATGAGGGAGGCGACCTCCGTGCGGAGGTCGACGACCTGCTCGGGAAGACGGCGTTCGGCTTCCGGGAGGGGGCGATCATCCTCGCGCCGATCGCGATCATCATCGCCGCGATCAACGGCGTCGTCGACATCCTCGAGGCCTCGGGGATCCCGGGGGTGCTCTCGCTCGCGCTGCTCGACCTCTCGCAGGGCGTGATGCTGCTGGCGGTGATCCTCGCGTTCGTCATCTCGATCATCCTCGGGCTGGGGATGCCGACGGTGGCGGCGTACGTCATCGTCGCGGCGCTCATCGCCCCGGCGCTCGTCCAGCAGTTCTTCGTGCCGAACCTCGCCGCACACTACTTCGTGCTCTACGCCGCGGTCCTCTCCGGGCTGACGCCGCCGATCGCCATCGCGGTCGTCGTCGCGACGGGGATCGCCGGCTCGAACTTCTGGCGGACCTGCTTCGAGGCGCTCAAGATCTCCATGCCGATCTACGTCCTCCCGTTCGCGTTCATCTACAACCCCGAACTCGTCGTCGGCGGCTGGACCACCGAGACGCTCGTCTCGGGCGCGATCGCGCTCGTCGGCGCGTTCGGCATCTCGCACGGGCTCAACTACCACGGTCGGTTCTTCCACCCGAGCCCGTTCGTCGTGTTCCCCGTCAAGGCGGCCTTCGTCGTCCTGGGGATCCTCGCGATGGTGTTCCCCGTCACCGGCGTCCGTCTCGTCTGCATCGCCGTCATCGCCGGGCTGATGCTGCTCCAGCTCCAGCGACCGATCCGCGAGCGACTCACCGGTGGGCCGACCGAGACCGGCGCGAGGCCGTCGGAGGACTGATACGGACTGCTGTAACTGTTTACCGCTCGGACCGAGAGACGGGCACCCGTCTGAGCGGTACGGACGGACAGCAGTCCGTATGACGCCCTCGGCCGGAGCCGTCCGTACCCGCCCGGCGTTTGCGATCGGATGACCTTTCGACTACCAGTGGCCCGGTGTCGGGTTTCGACAGTATTCCCCGGCTCACACGACCGTGACGGGGCGTTCGGAGCCGAGGATCACCTCCTGAGCGACGCTCCCGAACACCGCCTTCCCGACCGTGGAGCGTTTCCTCGCCGGGACGACGATCGCGTCCGCGTCGACCGCCTCGACGTACTCGAGGATCTCCTCGGCGGGATCGCCGTGTCGCCTGACGAGGTCGACGTCGAACCCGGCGGCTTCGAGGCGCGCTCTCGCTTCGGTGACCGAGTCGGGGACCGCCGTCTCGTCGTAGAGGTCGTCCGAACGTACGTTCCCGCCCTCGTCGACCGCCCTGAACTCCTTGAACACGTTCACCAGCGAGACCGTGACGTGTCCCGGATCGTCGAGCAGCCCCTCGTCGTCGATCAGGCCGATCAGATAGTCCGTGGCGTTCTCCGCTCGCTCCCTCTCGCCGTCGATCGGAACCACGACGTGGTACATGCGGCTCCGGTTACAGCGCGTGTGGGGATAGTTATGTGTGCTCGCGGCTCGTCGCAACCGACTCGTCGGCGGCGCTCTCGTAGACGCTCGAGAGGTCGAGCAGCCGACGGATACGGTCGTCGTCGGCCCCGTCGGGATCGGACGCGGACCAATCGTAGACGCCGCGTCCGGTCTTCTCGCCCAGCCGTCCCGACGCGACGAGTTCCGAGAGCGGTTCCGGGGGGGTCGTCCCCCGATCGAGGTCGGGGAGCAGTTCGGAGAGCACGGTGTGGTGGACGTCGAGGCCCGATCTGTCCGCCTTCTCGAACACCCCCAGGACGGGCAGCCGGTAGCCGAACGTCCCCTTCACGATCCGGTCGATCTCCTCGGCGTTCGCGACGTCCGCGCCGAGGAGCGCCCATGCCTCGTGGGCCATCGCGGACTGGATCCGGTTGGCGACGAACCCCGGGATATCCCTCCGCAGGACGACCGGGTCCTTCCCGATCGAGTCGAGGAACCAGCTGGCGCGTTCGAGGGTCTCCCCGGTGGTCCGTTCGCCCGGCACCACCTCGACGCCCGGGACGACGTGTGCCGGGTGGAACCAGTGGGTCCCACAGAACCGGGTCGGGTCGTCGACGAACGCCGCGAGCTCGTCGATCGAGAACGAGGAGGTGTTGGTCGCGAGGACCGCCCCGTCCGGTGCGTGTCGGTCGATCAGCTCGAACGCCTCGCGTTTCGTCTCGCGCTCTTCGGGCACCGCCTCGATCACGATCCCCGCGCCGTCGACGGCCTCCTCGATACGGGTGACGTACTCGATCCGGTCGGTGATCTCCCCGGGCGCTTCGATCCCGCGAGCGCCGTGGTCGGCGATCGCCCGTGCGGCCGTGTCGACGCGCTCGCGGGCGGTCTCGATGGCTGGCTCGGAGACATCGAATAGCGTCGTCCCGTGACCGCCGGCGGCACACGCGACGGCGATCGCGTGACCCATCGTTCCCGCACCGACGACCGCGGGCGACGCTGCTGGCTCGTGGTCGTCTCCGGAGTGGGCGTCCGTCATGGTCTCAGCTCTCGCCCGCGGTGGATAACGTTTTCCCGGTGGGCTCTGTTCGAACGGGTAGATGAGCTACCAGCAGTACCTCGACGGGGAGAAACTGATCCTGACGGTGCCGACGACCGGCGGCGTCCAGGGCAAGGAAGCGAACCCGAACATCCCGGAACAGCCCGATGAGATCGCCGAGGCGGCCCGCGAGTGCGAGGAACTCGGCGCGTCGATCGTCCACCTCCACGGGCGGGACGAACGCGGCGAGCGCAGCGCCGACCGCCTCCAGGAGATCAACGACGCCGTCCGCGATGCCTGTGAGGACGTCGTCATCCAGAACACGACCGGGGGGACCGGCCTCCCGCTCGAAGAGCGGATAAAGGGGATCCGGACCGACCCGGTACCCGAGATGGCCTCGCTCGACATGGGGCCGATGAACCGGTACCAGCACCTCACGGCCGAGAACACCCGCTACCAGATCGAGACGCTCGCTCGAGAGATGCAGGAGGAGGGGATCAAACCCGAGATGGAGGTGTTCAACAACGGCCACCTGAACGAGGTCTACCGGCTGATCGAGACGGGACTGGTCGACGAGCCCTACTACATCAACCTGATCTTCGGGCCGGGAACGCTCACGCGGCCGACCCCGGCGAACGTGGTGAACATGATCGGCGAGCTCCCCGAGAACTCGATCTTCAACGTGCTCGCGATCGGGCCCCACCAGCTCCCGCTGACGACGATGGGGATCGTGACCGGCGGCCACGTCCGGATCGGCATGGAGGACAACCTCTACTACCGACGTGGCGAGCCCGCAGAGAGCAACGCACAGCTGGTCGGCCGAACGGCGAGGATCGCCGACGAACTCGACCGAGAGCTCGCGACGCCGGCGGAGGCGCGCGAGATCCTCGGGATGTCGGGCTGATCCGTCCGGCGTACGCCGGCTTGCCGTCTCCGATCAGTCGAGACCCTCTTCTGCGCGGTAGAACTCGCAGTCGGCCTCGTGAGAGAGTTCGCCACGGTCGTTGCAGACGTCTGCACGCATCGGCGAGACGAATCCCTCGATCACCTCGCAGTAGGCTCGTTCGGTGTCGAAGCTCGTCTCGCCGTCCGAGTCGCGGTACGAGAGGTACGGGCAGGTCATGTCCCATCCGATGCGGAGGGCGTACGAATAGGTTGTGGTGGCGGGGACGCGCTTCGATCGGGGATCACGGCGGGGCGTCGGTCGAGCCGTGACGGTCGACCCCGGGATCGATACTCCGCTCGCGCGAGTCGGGAGGTTGTACTCCGACTTCGCGGCACGGCTCGCGACGACGATGTGGCCGAAGTTCGACGAGACGCCGAAGCGCTCGACGGACGTCCCCGCGATCACCGACCTCGAGACCGTGGTCGTCGACGGCAACTTCCCGTGGACGATCGTGCGGGTGGAGACCGACGCCGGGGTGACCGGGGTCGGCGAGGCCTATCCCTCGCCGGGCGTCCACGAGGTGATCACCGACTACCTTCGACCCGTGCTCCGTGGCGAGAACCCACTCGATGTCGAGCGGCTCTACCACCTCATGCGCGAGAGCCTCTCGGGGCGTGGCTCCCAGCAGGGGATCGGGACGATCGCGATCAGCGGCGTCTAACTGGCGCTCTGGGACGCCGCGGGGAAACTCCTCGAGCAGCCGGTCTACCAGCTACTGGGCGGGAAGATCCGCGAGGAGGTCCGGATCTACGCCGACTGCCACGCGGGCGAGGGGATGGTCGACGCCGCGCTCTCCGAGCAGCCGACGGGGACCTACGAGCCGGAGGCGTACACGAGGGCGGCCCGAGCGGCGGTCGACGACGGCTTCGAGATCGTGAAGTTCGACCTCGACGTCCCCTCGGGCCGCGAGATCGACACCCTCTCGCGGCACCTCGACGGACCCGAACTCGAGCACAAACGGAGCCTCGTCGAGGCGGTGACAGACGAGATCGGCGACGGGGCGGAGGTCGCGGTCGATCTCCACTGGAATTTCGGGCTCGAGGCGGCCGAGGCGCTCTGTGACGTCCTCTCCCCCTACGACCTCGCGTGGATCGAGGACCCGTTCCCGCCGGAGAACACGGCGGCGATGGCGGAGCTGAACCGACGGGTCGACCAGCCGATCCTCACCGGGGAGAACGCTACGGCCGTCACGGCTTCCGCGACCTCCTCGAGGAGCAGGCGACCGCGTTCGTCGCCCCCGATATTTCGAAGACCGGCGGGATCGCCGAGACGAAGAAGATCGCGGAGCTGGCGGAGACGTAGTACGTGACGCTCGCGCCGCACAACATCGGGAGCCCGGTGGCGACGATGGCGGGCGTCGACGTCGGCGCGGCGACCGCGAACTTCCTCGCCCTCGAGTTCCACGCACGGGACGTCCCGTGGTGGGAGGACCTCGTCGTGTGCGACGAGCCGCTCATCGACGAGGGCCGGATCGAGGTACCGGACACGCCGGGGCTCGGGATAGACGTCGACTGGGACGTCGTCGAGGAACACCGCGTCTCCTGATCGGCTTCGAGGAACTCCGAACGGCGGAGTCGGCCGGTTCACCCGGCTTTTTGACCCCGGACGACGAGTGTCGACCGATGACAGACGCGCTGTATCTCACGAGCGAGGAGGTGGCGGGGCTCGCGAGCCCCGCCGAGTACGTCGAGGCCGTCCGCGAGGGCTACCGCCAGCGCGGCGAGGGCGCGGCCGCCCACCCACGCCAGAAGTTCTTCGGGGACGACCCGAAGGGGATCCTCAACAGCTACGCGGCGATCCTCCCGGAGACGGGAGCGATGGGAGGGTACACCTACTCAGCCGGCTTCGGCGCGCGTGACGCCTGGTTCCTCACCCCTCTCTTCGACGCCGAGAGCGGCGAGCCGCTCGCGGTGATCGACGGCGCGAGCATGAACCCCTTCAAGACCGGCGCGGCGGGCGCAGTCGCGGTCGACGCGCTCGCCCGCAGGGATTCGAAAACGCTCGCGGTGATCGGCAGCGGCTCGCAGGCCCGCGGACAGCTCCACACGACGGCCACGGTGCGCGAGTTCGAGGAGGTCCGCGTCTTCTCGTCGACCGAGGAGAACCGCGAGGCGTTCGCCGACGAGTTCGACGCGCTGCTCGACGCCTCCGTTCACGCCGTCGAATCGAGCGAGGAGGCCGTATCGGGCGCCGACGTCGTGATCACCGCGACGACGGCGAGCGATCCGGTGTTCGACGGCGAGGTGCTCGATCCAGGGACACACGTCACCGCGATGGGCCAGTACACGCCCGGGAAGACCGAACTCGACGTCCGGACGATCGAGCGCTCCGTCTACGTCCCCGACCTGAGAGAGCGCGCGACGATCGACGCCGGATCGTTCCTCGCGGCGATGGACGCCGGCGTCGTGGACGAGGATCACGTCCACGCGGAACTCGGCGAGGTCGTCGCGGGCGTCGAACCCGGCCGGACGAGCGACGAGGAGATCACGGTCTTCGACAGCGGCGGCACCGGCATCGAGACCGTCGCCGGCGGATACCTGCTTTACGAGAAGGCTGTCGAGGAGGGGCTCGGGACCTCCATCCAGGTCGCACCCGCGAGCGAGGCGCTGACCGGACGGCTCCCCGAACGGTAGCTCACTCCGCCGGGCGGATCTTCCGGGCGTAGCGCGTGACACCCTCCTGGGTGTAGAGTCGGCGGATCGTCGTCTCGACGCGGTCGTCGACGGCGAATCCCTCGCACTCGGCACAGCCCATCATCGGCGCGCTCACGGTTTCCCCACCCGATTCGAGCGCGACGATCGCCGCCGCGTAGTCCCCGGAGCGTGCCTGCTGCTCGGCGAACTCAGGGGGTGCGCCGCCGGCCGAGATGGTCGTCACCGCCTCGATCGTCCCTCTAGAGTCGAGTTCGACCCGCTCGTAGTCGGCGAGCGACCCACACGACGGACAGGCGCCCTCCGGGGGGAACGCGAGGTCCGAGCAGTCGAGACAGCGACCGGCCTCGAGACGGTAGCGCTGGGGGATCGACCGCTGCCAGGTCGGAACGCTCACGTACGCGCCGCCGCCGTCGGGGGGGCCCGACGTGACCGCCCCCCGCGCCCGGAGGTACTCGGCGTAGCTCATCGTTCGCTCCCCGTCCAGATCGAGCGAGGTCGGGACCGTCCCGTCACACTCGACGTCGAACGCGTCCGCTCCGGCCCCGCTGCCGTACGAGACCGCGAGGGTCGACTCCTCACCCGCAGCGAGCGCGCGGGCGACCGAGAGCGGGACGCTCGCGGCACCCGTGTCGCCGAGGTCGTGGACCGTCGCACACCGCTGGATCGCCTCGGCCTCCACGTCGATCCGGTCCGTCACCCTGTACGGGAGTGTGCCGTCCGGTGCCTGGATCGCGACCGCAACGGGTCCGGAATCGCCCTCCAGACCGTCGACCGCACCGCCGACCGTCTCCGAGAACGCCCGTCGGTCGTAGCTCGTCACGCCGAGGCCCTCGGTCGTCTCGGACCCGGTCTCCCGGAACCGGGTTCCGGGGTACGGCCGAGAGAACTCCGTCCGGTCGACGATCCGTGCCGGACCGGTCGGCGCGATGACGAACGCCGCCGCACCGGCGCCGGCCGCGTGGTCGATCGAGGTATCGGGATCGCCGCGCGGTGCGTCGGCCGCGACGACGAGCGCCCGTTCGCTCCCGGCCTCGGTCGCGTCCATCGCCGCGAAGAGCGCCCGCGTCCCGGCGCGTGTGCTCCCGGTGAAGACGTTGGCCGATACCTTCTCCTCGAGTCCGAGCATCGCACCGAGGCGAACCGAGAGGTCCTCCTCGGCGAGCGGCGGCGTCGTGCTCGCGAAGCCGAGCCAGTCGACCTCTCTCCTCTCGATCTCACCGGCGTCGAGCGCTCGCGCGCCCGCCTCGTACGCCATCGTCAGCGCGTCCTCGTCGGCCGCCGGGACCGCCTTCTCGTCTATCCCCGATCCCTGGAACCGACCCCAGGCGTCGGCGATCGCCTCGGCCGTGATCCTGCCCCGCGGTGCGTACGCCCCGATCGAGAGGACCCCGGTCATGCCCGAACCTCCTCGCGCTCGAAGACGTGGACGACCGCCGCCCCGCCGCTCCCGCCGACGTTGTGCGTCAGCCCCCGCCGCGCGTCCTCTACCTGTCGCTCGCCCGCCTCGCCGGAGAGCTGTTTGAACGCCTCGACCACCTGGCCCGCCCCGGTCGCACCGATCGGGTGGCCCTTCGACTTCAGCCCCCCGGACGTGTTGACCGGGAGCTCTCCCTCCCGCTCCGTTGCTCCCGACTCGATCAACGAGCCGGCCTCCCCCCGCTCGCAGAAGCCGAGGTCCTCGTAGGCGAGCAGTTCGGCGATGGCGAAGCAGTCGTGGACCTCCGCGAAGTCGACGTCACTCGGCGCGATCCCCGCCATCTCGTATGCGGCGTCGGCGGCGCGCTCGCTCGCGGGAACCCGCGTATAGCTCTCGCGCTGGAAGAGCCCGACACGGTCGCTGCCCGCGCCGACGCCGGCGATCCGGATCGGCTCGTCCGTGTACTCGGCGACGACGTCCTCGCTGGCGACGAGCGCACACGCCGCCCCGTCCGAGGTCGGACAGCAGTGATAGAGGGTCAGCGGGTCGGCCACGACAGGTGCGGACTCGGCCTGTTCGAGCGTACACTCGAAGCCGAGCTGTGCGTGCGGGTTCTTCGCCCCGTTCGCGTGGTTCTTCACCGCGACCCGCGAGAGCTGTTCTCCGGTGGTGCCGTAGCGCTCCATGTGTGCGCTCGCCATCTGCGCGTACGTCCCGGAGAAGGTCGTCCCCGAGAGCCGCTCCCACTCCGTTTCTCCGGAAACCCCGAGCCAGTACTTCGTCGCGTCGGCGCTCGTGTCGCTCATCACCTCGAACCCGCCCGCGAGGACCACGTCCGCCATCCCCGAGCGGATCGCCTGCACCGCGCTCCGGAGCGCGAACCCGCTCGCGGCACAGGCGTTCTCGACCCTCGTACACGGTACCCCGCCGAGACCGACGTGTTCGGTGACCGCCGGCCCCGGGAGGCCGAGCTGGCGGCCGCCGACGCCGAGCGTGCCGACGGTCGCCTCGTCTATCGCCTCGCTCTCCATTCCCCTCGGGACGCTCTCCATCGCCGCCTCGAACGCCGTGCGGAACAGCGACCGGTAGCTCTCGTCCGGGAACGCGCCGAAGTCGGACTGGCCCGCGCCGACGAGGTAGGCCTCTCGCATGGACTCGATGTTCGCCCGGGCCGAATAAGCCTGCCGTCTCGCACGGTGCTGAGAGGGATCACCGTAGCCGAGCGTCCCGCCGGGGCGTACACATCACCGGTGTCGTTCGGTTCGTCGTCGACGAACGACGAGGTTCTACGACGCTCCCCACGACGCACCGACCGGACCGCTGATGCCCGCGGGTGCCGATCTCGACCCATGGACGAACTCGAGATCCGGGAGGCGAGAAGTGAGTCGGTGGTCGACGCGCTCTACCCGATCGTCTCCGAACTCCGCGATCTGGAGAGAGAGGAGTACCGGGAACTCTACGCGGCGATGCGTGAGGAGGGGTACCACCTCTTCGGGGGCTTCGTCGACGACGAGCCGATCGCTGCAGCGGGCGTCCGCGTCGGGACGAACTTCTACCTCGGCCGCCACGCCTACGTCTACGATCTGGTGGTGACCGAAACGGAGCGATCGAAGGGCCACGGGAGCGCGCTGCTCTCGTTCGTCAACGAGTGGGCCACAGAACGCGAGTGCGAGGCGGTCGAGCTCGAGTCCGGCCTCTGGCGCGAGGAGGCCCACCGGTTCTACGAGCGAAACGGCTACGAGAAGTACTGCTTCTCGTTCGTCTACGAGCTCGCGTGACGCCTCGGTATCGGGGGAGCGACCCCCGAAACGCCGATCACTGGACGAGGGAGGCGAACCGGCGCAGCTGTTCGCGCTGGTCGCGCGCGGTGAACCGCGTGACGAACGTCTCGACGCCCGCCTCCGCGTAGCGTTCGAGATGCTCCGCGACGACGGAGGGTGGCCCGAACGCCCCGCGCCGTCGGACGTCCTCGTCGCTCAGCTCGCCCCACGCGGGGTAGTACCGGTCGAGGAACGTGCGCGCCTCCTCGATCGCCGCCGCCTCGGTCTCCGCGATCACCACGTCCTGGTAGTAGGCGGCGTCGAACGGCTCCCCGCCGCGGCCCGCCTCGGCGACGAGGTCGCGTGCTCGGTCGATCCCCGCCGCGTACATCTCGGTCGACTGGCCGATCGGGAGCCAGCCGTTCCCGTGTTTCGCGATCCGCTCTCGGATCGGGCGCGGGAACCCCTCCCTGGGGTCGAACGTCGCGGACGCGACGTAGATCGGCGGGGGTCCACCGCACGGCTGGACGCCGATCTCCGCGTCCTCCAGCTCGAAGAACTCGCCGTCGACCGTGACGCGATCGCCGCTCCAGAGCCCGGCGATCACCTCGAGACCCTCGTCGAGCAGCGCCCCGCGCCGTCCGTAGGGGAGGCCGAGCTGGTCGTGTTCGGCCTCGACGTCCGGCCCGACCCCGACGCCGAGACCGAGTGCGAGGCGACCGCCGCTCACGAGGTCGATCGTCGCCGACTGGTGGGCGACGTGGACCGGGTGGCGCAGCTGGGGGAGGTAGACCGACGTCCCGAGCGTGACCGCCTCCGTCGCCGTCGCGACCGCAGAGAGCGTCGAGAGCGGTTCGAGACGGGGCTTCGCGAGCACGCTGTCGCCCGCCCAGACCCCGTCGAAGCCGAGCGCCTCGGCCCGCCGGGCGAGGTCGATCACCTCCGACCGCACCCTCGCGGCCTGTTCGAGCGAGTCCTCCGAGGAGAGGACGACGCCACGGGTCGGCAGCACGTAGCCGTGTGATGGCATGCCACCTGTCTCTCGGGCGGGGCCGTAGCTGTTGTGTTCGGGGTTCCCCTCCGGCCGCGTTCGGATCACACGCTACTCCCGAGGAATCGATTGCGACCACCACGAGAGCCGATTCCTCTCGGTAGTATCCGAACACCGTCGCCCGAAAGAGGGGAACCGTTTTTCCCGCGTTCCGAGACCATCACGCATGGCACAGCGTGTGACGAGGCGGAATTCCTCTGGTACGAGGACCCGTATCGGGACGGGGGCGTCTCACAGCACGCCCACCGAAAACTCCGGCAACTGATCGATACCCCGCTCTTACAGACCGAACACGTCCGTGGGCTCGAGCCGCACACCGATTTCATCGCGGCGGAGGCGACCGACTTCGTCCGTGCGGATCCGGAGTACGACGGGGGGATCACCGGTGCGATCAAGATCACGCAGCGGAGAGTTTCGATCTCGACGTGGAGTATCACGCACCGGGACCGGCTCAGCGCTAGTGTCTCGCGGCGACGCGCAACAGCAACTACTACGAGGTGGCGCTGGTCCACCCCGACTGCGAGAACACCCAGCCGCCGGTCTACGACTGTGGCTACTCAGACCAGCTCGAGACGATCGACGACGAGGGACGGGTCTCGGTCCCCGACGGACCGGGTCTCGGCGTCGACTACGACTGGGAGGAGATCGAAGATCGCGAGACGGGACGGAGGGTGTACGAGTGAACCACGTCACACGTGCCGGGGACTGATACTGTCGGCTGTAAGTCGTTCAAGATCGTCGCGCCCACGTGGTGTCGAGAATCTTTACACAGTTACAGCCGACAGTATGAGGCTTTTTGCCGACGGCCCGAGAACGGGCGGCCATGATCGCTCCGCGACGACGACGGCGGCCGCGTGGACTCGACCGACGAACGACGGTCCGGCCGACGGGTGGGCTGGTGGAGAGCGATGACTGAGGGGTCCGGGGCGCGCGGTCTGGCCGACCGGGTCGCTGACGGCGCGCTCGGCTCGTGGATCTCGATCGGTCACCCGACGGTCGTCGAGGCGGCCGCGCGCGCCGGCTTCGCGTTCGTCGCCGTCGACACGGAGCACTCGACGATGAGCCTCGAGACGGTCGCGGGGCTCGTCCGGGCGGCGGAGGCCGCACCCGGCGACCTGTCGGTGGTCGTCCGGCCGGCGTGGAACGACCCCGTGCGGATCAAACGAGTACTGGATATCGGCGTGGACGGCCTGATGGTCCCCATGGTCGACACGGCCGAGGACGCGAGAGCGTTCGTCGAGGCGACGAGGTACCCGCCCGACGGGGTCCGGGGCGTCGCGGGCGGCCGCGCGTCGGGTCACGGCCAGTCGTTCGTCGAGTACGTCGAGCGCGATCACGACGACCTGCTCCGGATCGCACAGATCGAGACGCCGACCGGCGTCGAGAACGCGGGCGAGATCGCGGCGACGGAGGGGATCGACTCGCTGTTCGTCGGGCCGGCGGACCTCTCGGCCTCGCTCGGGGTCTTCGCCGAGTGGGACTCCCCCGAACTCGCGGAAGCGATCGAACGGGTGCTCGAGGCGAGCCACGGGGAGGACGTCCCGGTCGGGACGCTCACGGTCAGAGCCGAGGACGTTCCGGCCGCGGTCGAGCGCGGCTTCGACTACCTGATCGCGGGCAAGGACACGACGACGCTGATCGAGGGCGGCGAGCGGATCCGCGAGACGTACGAGCGGAGCCGGTCGGAGCGGGGCTAGTCGTTCATCCAGACGCTGGCTTGCGGCTCGTACGGGTCGGTCGGGACCTCGACGAGCGTCGGCCCGTCGCTCTCGATGGCGTCGGCGACGGTCTCTTGGAGCGCGTCAGTGGTTTCGGCTCGGACGGTGTCGAGGCCCAACCCTTCGGCGACGGTGGTGTACGAGACCGGCGACTCCTCCCAGCCGTACTCTCCCGGGTCCATCCGGTAGCTCCGGCCGGCCTCCTCGCTGATGATCGCGTAGTCGCTGTTGTTCAGCACGACGACAGTGACGTCGATCCCCTCGTCGACGAGCGTGTGGAGTTCGTGCAGACACATCAACAGTCCGCCGTCGCCGGTGAGTGCCACCGCGGGACGCTCGGGTTCGGCGAGTTTCGCGCCGATCGCCGAGGGCAGTCCCGAGCCCATCGTCGCCCACGACCCGGGGTTGACGTAGGTCCGGGGGTCGTACGCGTCGAAGGCGACGAGCGTCCAGAGCCTGAACCCGCCGGCGTCGACGCCGACCGCCGCCTCGCGCGGGATCGCCTCGCGAAGCGCACGCAGCGCGCTCACCGACGTTAGCGGTGCGTCGGTCACCGAGAGGAGCTCCCCGAGACGCTCCTCGATCCCCTCGCGGGTCTCCCGTGCCCGTTCGATACCGTCCTGGCTCTCGACCGTCCGCGCGGCGAGCGCGCCGTCGAGCGCCGAGAGCGTCTCCTTCGCGTCGGCGACGATCCCGACTTCTGGCTGGTAGCCGGTCCCGACGTCCGAGGCGTCGAGCGTGACGTGGACGAGCCTCTCGGGGACCTCGATCGACCAGTTCTGCATCGTCACCGCGTCGAAGTCGGTGCCGACGCCGAGCGCGGCGTCCGACTCCGCGACCAGCCCCTTTATTTCTGTCCCTGCCCCGCCACAGAGCGCGCTCGCCGCGAGGTCGTGGTCGTCCGGGAACGCCCCCTTCCCCTTGTACGTGACGACGACGGGCGCGTCGAGACGCTCGGCGACCCTCACGAGTTCGTCGGTCGCGCCCGACGCCCGCACGCCGCCGCCCGCGACGATCACCGGCCGTTCCGCCCCCGCGAGCAGTTCGGCTGCCCGCTCGACGGCGTCGTGCGGGGGCTCCGCGACCCGGTCCTCGACGGTCGACTCCGGCTCCGCGAGCGGGACGTCCAGTTTGAGGAAGTCCTTCGGGATGCCGATCCGTACCGGTCCCGTCGGAGGGGTACGCGCGACGTCGATCGCCCGCTGGAGCTCGGCTATCGTGCTCTCTGCGGTTGTTACGGTTATATTCTCCTTCACGACGTTGTCGTAGGTATCGGGCGGCGTCTCGTGGATGCCGTCGCCGCCCCTGATCTCGGGTTCGGTCTCGATCGCGACGTGGAGCAACGGCGTGCAGTCGTTGAGCGCGTTCTTCAGCCCGTTCATCGCGTTCATGTCGCCTGGACCGGGGATGACGACGGTCGCGGCCATCCGCCCGCTCGTCTCGGCGTAGCCCCACGCCTGGTGCGAGACGGCCGTCTCGTGACGCGCCATCACGAACCGGACGTCCTCGCGCTCGCCGATCGTCTCGTTCAGCGGGAGCGACTGCTTCCCGGGGATGCCGAAGACGGTGTCGATCCCGTTCTCGCGCAGGCGGTCGATGACGGCCTCGTTGACGTTCATACCGGGGAAGGTACGGAGAGGAGTGTAAAGCTTCGGACCCCGGGGATCGGGTCCGGGGAAAGCGAACCCTTATTTCGGCGATCGGCGATCTTCGGTCGAGACGAGCATGAGCGAACTCACCACGATGCGGGAGGCCGTCGAGCGCGCGGTCTCCGACGGCGACCGGATCTACCTCGCGGGTTTCACCCACCTCATCCCGTACGCCGCGGGCCACGAGATCGTCAGACAGGGGATCTCCGACCTGGATCTCGTCAGGGCCACTCCGGACCTGATCTACGACCAGATGATCGCCGCGGGCTGTGCCCGGAAGGTGACGTTCTCCTGGGCGGGCAACCCCGGCGTCGGAAGCCTCCCGGCGTTCCGACGCGCGGTCGAAGAGGGCGTTCCGAACGAGGTCGAACTGGAGGAGTACACCCACTTCGGGCTGATCGCCGCCCTGCACGCGGGGGCGGCGAACCTCCCGTTCGCCCCGCTGCGCGGGTTCATCGGCTCCGACCTCCCCGAACACAACGAGCGGATCGCGCGGATCGACAGCCCGTTCGGCGACGACTCCGTCTACGCCGTCGCGCCGATCGAACCCGACGTCGCGGTGATCCGAGCCCAGCGTGCCGACCGGGACGGGAACGCTCACCTCTGGGGGATCCAGGGCGAGCAGGCGCTCGCCGGGCTCGCCGCCGAGCGGGTGATCCTCACGGTCGAGGAGCTCGTCGACGAGGCGACGATCCGGAGCGATCCGAACCGAACCCTGATAACCGGCGACGACGTCGATTTCGTCGTCCACGACCCCTACGGCTCGCATCCCTCCTACGCGCAGGGCTACTACGGCAGGGACAACGAGGCGTACCTCGAGTGGGCCGAGGTCGCCGCCGACCCCGACCGGACCGACGCCTGGCTCGACGAGTGGGTCTACGGCGTCGAGCATCGACGCGAGTATATCGAGAAGCTCGGCGCCGAACGGCTGCTCGACCTCGACCCCGACCACGCCTACGCTACGCCGGTCGACATGGGGGCGTACCGATGAGCTACACGAACCGCGAGCTGATGGCGGTCGCCGCGGCGCGCGAACTCGAGAACGACGACCGCGTGCTCGTCGGCATCGGGATGCCGAACCTCGCGTGTAACGTCGCGAAACGGACACACGCCCCCGACCTCCGGATGGTCTACGAGTCCGGTACCGTGGGGTCGAACCCCGACTCGCCGCCGCTTTCCATCGGCGACCCGAACCTCGCGTCGGGCGCGCTCGCCGTCCAGCCGATGCTCGACGGCTTCCAGTACTACCTGCAGGCCGGTCGCCTCGACGTCGGCTTCCTCGGCGGCGCACAGATCGACAGGTTCGGGAACATCAACTCGACGGTAATCGGCGAGTACGACGATCCGATCGTCCGACTCCCGGGAAGCGGCGGGGCCTGCGAGATCGCCTGTCACGTCGATCGGACGCTCGTCGTCACGCCGCACACGGAGCGACGGTTCCCCGAGGAGGTCGACTTCGTGACGAGTCCCGGCTACGTCGGCGGTCGCGAGGGTAGAGCGAAACTCGGTCTCTCGGGCGGCCCGGAGGCGATCATCACCGACCTCGCGGTCTGTCGGTTCGACGCGAGCGGCGAGCTGTTCGTGGACACGCTGCACCCCGGCGTCGAACGGAGGGAGGTCCAGGAGAACACCGGGTGGGACCTCGCGTTCGCCGACGAGCTCTCGGAGACGCCGACCCCCGACGAGGAGGAGCTCCGGCTGCTCCGCGAGGAGCTCGACCCGGAGGGTCGTCTCATGGGCGAGCGCGACTGAACGGTCGAACTCACCGGCGGGGTTTATCACGTTTCGCGACACAGCCGATCCATGCAGCCGTTAGAGGGCGTGACGGTCGTCGATCCCTCGCAGGCGATCGCCGGCCCGCTCGCGACGCAGATCCTGGGCGACCTCGGCGCGGACGTGGTGAAGATCGAACACCCCGAGCGCGGCGACCTCTGTCGGGGGTTCACGCCCGACTACGGATCGATGTCGGCGTACTTCGTGAGCCTCAACCGGAACAAACGCGGGGTGACCCTCGACCTGACGACCGAGGACGGCCAGCGTATCCTGCGGGAACTCGTCGACGGCGCGGACGTCTTCGTCCAGAACTTCTCGCCGGGACGCGCGGAGAAGCTCGGGGCGAGCTACGAGGAGCTTTCTGCCGTACAGGAGGACCTGGTCTACTGCGACGTCTCGGGCTACGGCGAGGAGAGTCCGTACAGCGATCGGAAGGCGTTCGACATCGTCCTCCAGGGACAGTCCGGGCTGATGGGGATCACCGGCCCGGCGGGCGGCGAACCGGTCCGGGTGGGCACATCTCTCTCGGACATCTCCGCGGCGATGACCGCCACGTACGCGATCCTGACCGCGCTCTATCACCGCTCGAACACCGGCGAGGGACAGTACATCGACATCTCCTTACTGGACACGAGCTTCCAGTTCCTCCTCTATCACGTCACCAACTACTTCGCGACCGGGGAGAACCCCGAGCGGATGGGGTCGAAACACCCGAACCTCGCGCCGTACCAGGCGTTCCGGACCGCGGACTCCTACATCGTCATCGGGGTGGTGAGCGAGTACCAGTGGCCGGGGTTCTGCGCGGCGATCGACCGCGAGGAGTGGGTCGACGACGGACGGTTCGCGACGTTCACGGAGAGGGTGGCGAACCGCGAAACGCTCGACGCACTGCTCGACGACCTCTTCGAGACGCGGAGCACCGAGGCGTGGATCGACCAGCTCCAGGAGCACGGAGTACCGTGCACGCCGGTCAACACGGTCGAGGAGATCGTCGAGGACCCGCACATCGAAGCCAGGGGGATGATCGCGGAGGCCGAACACCCCGATCACGGCACGTTCAAGATGGCCGCGAACCCGGTGAACTTCTCGACGCTCGAGACCGATCGCTGTGACCCGCCGCCGACGCTCGGCGAGCACACGAGCGAGGTGCTCTCGGAACTCGGCTACTCGCGGAGGGAGATCGAGGAGCTCGAGGGGCGCGGGGTGCTCTGAGCGGTGGATAGGTATGAGGTGATCGTCGTCGGTGCGGGCGCGATCGGCTGTTCGATCGCGGCGGCGCTCGCGCCGGACCACGACCTCCTCGTGCTGGACCGGACGGGCGTCGCTGCGGAGGCGACCGGACGGTCCGCGGGGCTGGTCTCGCCGACGCTCTTCTACGGGGATCTTCCCGGGGCGGCGCGACACGCGAACGACGCCTTCCGAGAGCTCGACGGGACCGGGGCGTTCTCGTTCACCGGGTGGCCCCGACTCGACTACGTGACGCCGCAGGACGAACGCGAGGCGAGAGAGACCGCCGAACGGCGCTCCGAGGCGGGCTTTCCCGTCGAGTACCTCGCTCGCGAGGAGGTCGAACGGCGGTATCCGGCCGCCGACCTCGGGTCGTTCGCCGGTGCGGTCCGCTACGAGGACACCGGCTGGGTCGATCCGGCGACCTACGCGCGGACGCTTCTCGACGTCGCGCTGGACTACGGGGCGGACGTGGAGTTCGGCACGACCGTCGGGAGTCCCTCGGTGTCGGGGGGCGCAGTCGACGGGGTCGAGACGGGCGGGGGGAGCTACGAGGCCGACCGCGTCGTCCTCGCGGCCGGCTACCGGACGTCGGCGCTGCTCCCGGGTGCGGCGGTCCCGATCCGTCCGTACCGGACGCAGTGTGCCACCCTCGATCCGGGTTCCGAGGTCGAAGGGACGCTCCCGATCGGCCGGGTCGCGAGCGAGGGGCTCTACTTCCGGCCGGAACATGGCGGCGAACTGCTGGTCGGCGGCCGTCACGACCCGATCGACGAGCCGGAAACCGCGAGCGAGAGCGCCGACGAGTCGTTCCTGCGAACGGTCGCGGCCGAGGTGCCGGGGCTGCTCCGGGGGTTCGAGGGCGCGAGGGTGGTCGGCTCGTGGGCCGGCGTCGACGTGGGAACCCCGGACGGTCGACCCGTGATCGGCCGCCCGAACGGCGTACCGGAGGGCGCGCTCGTCGCGACCGGGTTCAACGGCCTCGGGATCACCCTCTCGCCGGTCGCGGCGGAGCTGGTCCGTTCGCTCGTCGCCGGGGAGGAGTGTCCGTTCGAGACAGCGCCGTTTCGCGCGAACCGGTTCGAGACCGACCGAGCGGAGTTCGCCCTCCGCTCGACCGCGGACCTCTGATCCGGACGGTTGTAACTGGATACCGGCGATCGCCAGAACGGGTCGGCGATCACCGGGATGAGACTACGACGGTCCGCACGACAGGGATCGGCGTAGCCGATCGGATCTCGGAGGGACGTGTATCCCCGGTGTCGTTCGGTTCGCGATCGAGGAACCACGAGCTTTTACGGTGAGCCTGCGAGTTGGCTTCCGCCTGACGAAGCTATTAGCCCCCTCGCGAGAGAGGGAGAGCCATGCCAGCAGCGCTCGTCACCGGGGGGTCGCGCGGGATCGGCCGTGCGATCGCGGCACGCTTCGCGGCCGACGGCTACGACGTCGCGGTGAACTACCACAACGACCGGGAGGCGGCCGAGACGGTCGTCGGGAGGATCGAGGGGGAGACCGCGAACGACGCGATCGCCGTTCGGACGGACGTCGCGGACCCGGACGCGGTCGATGGGATGGTCGCGGAGGCGGTCGAGCGCTTCGGCGGCCTCGATCACGTGGTGAACAACGCGGGCGTGAACAGCCACCGCTTCACCCCGGAGCTGTCGATCGAGGAGTTCGATCGCGTACTGAAAACGAACGTCACCGGCTCGTTCGCGGTGACGAAGGCCGCGCTCACGCACCTTCGCGAGTCGACGGTTCCAGCGGGACCGTCGGTCACCTACCTCTCCTCGCGGATCGCCCACACCGGCGCCGCGTACGAACCGCACTACGCCGCATCGAAGGCCGGGGTCATCGCGCTGATGAAGAGCCACGCGTCGGAGTTCGCCCCCGAGATCAGGGTGAACGCCATCGCCCCCGGCTTCGTCGAGACCGACATGACCGACCGGACGAACACCGAGTCGGACAAGGAGGATCGACGCGAGGCGATCCCGCTACACAGACTGGGCCGACCCGGAGACATCGCCGAGGCGGCCGCCTACCTCAGGGACGCGGAGTTCGTCACCGGCGAGACGCTCGACGTCAACGGTGGGCAGACGATGCGGTGAGACCGCCACCGCTCGTTCGCTCGGGGAGACCACGGGTTCGTACGGACTGCTGTAGCTGTGTACCGGGGAGACCGCGGGCGGGTCGCGATCGCTCTGAACACGACGTACAGCAGTCCGTATCACCCGTCCGTGATCGAGTCGAGCAGCGTCCGGCGGTCGATCTTGTCGCTCGCGGTCGTCGGCAACGACTCCCGGAAGACGTACCGGCGGGGCCGTTTGAACGACTCGATCGCCGACGAGTCGAGGAAGAACCCCTCCAGCTCCTCCGCGGAGAGCCCCTCGTCCCGCGGGACGACGACCGCGGTGACGACCTCTCCCCAGCGGCCGTCCGGGACCCCGACGACGGCGCCGGTCACCACTCCGGGATGGGAGTGGAGCACGTCCTCGACCTCCGCGGGGTAGACGTTCTCGCCGCCGGTGACGATCATGTCGTCGGTCCGGTCGACGAAGTAGAGAAAGCCCTCTTCGTCCCGGCGGACGAGGTCGCCGCTTCGGTACCAGCCGTCGACGAACGTCTCCTCCGTGGCCTCCGGATCCCGCCAGTACTCGGTCATCGTCGTCGCGTTCCTGATCAGGAGCTCGCCGACCTCGCCTGGCTCGCAGGTCGCCTCCGGGTCGGACTCGTCGGGGTCGACGACCCGGACAGTCGCCTTCGGGACCGCCCGGCCGATACTCCCCAGTTTCCCGTCGTGGAACTCGGGAAAGAGGATCGTCCCGAAGACCATCTCGGTCGTCCCGTAGGCGTTGACGAACGCGCAGTCGGGCATGTGCTCGCGACAGCGGTGGGCGACCGACGCCGGCATCGCCGAGCCGGAGTACTGGATCATTCTCACACTACCGAGGTCGCGCTCTCCGATCGACCCCTCGTCGACGAGCGCCCGGACGTGCGTCGGGACGCCCCACATCGCGGTGATCCCCTCGGACTCGATCAGGTCGAGCGTTGCGGTCGGGTCGAAGCCGTGGCGGATCACGTTCGTCGCGCCGACGGAGAACGCGGGGAGGACGTTACAGAGCAGCGGCCCGACGTGGTAGAGCGGGCCGAGCGCGAGGTTGACGTCGGTCGGTCGAAACCGGTTGTAGGGCAGACAGACCAGTGCGGCGTCGACGACGTTCCGGTGGGTGTGGACGACGCCCTTCGGCCGCCCGGTCGTCCCGGAGGTGTAGAGCAGCAGGGCAGGATCGTCCTCGGCGATCGGCGCCGGATCGGCCGCTCTCTCGCCGAACAGCGAGTCGTAGGTGTGGTCGACGGGAGACTCGTTCCCGGCACCGACGCCGATGGAGACGGGTGGTCGATCCTCTGCCTCGAGCGTCCGCAGCGTCCCGATGCCGTGTCGATCGACGACCACCCCGGTCGAGCCCGCGTGATCGAGGACGTACGCGAGCCGGTCGGGCGCGACGCGGGTGCTGATCGGGTTGCAGACGATCCCGGCGTGCGCACAGGCGAACAGCAGTTCGAGGAACTCGACCGAGTCGCCGACGAGGACGGTGAGCCGATCGCCGCGCTCCATTCCCTGATCCGCGAGCCCCGCCGCGAGGTCGCTCGCACGCCGATCCAGATCGACGAAGCTGCGCCGTTCGCCCGCCCTGGGATCGACGAGCGCCTCGCGGTCGGGAGTTCGAGCGGCCACCTCCGAGAGCGTCGTGCGGAGGGTCGAATCGTTCACGCCTCGCGGTATCGCGACCTGCCGTAATAACGGTGCTGACGCGATCCGTTCGACCGCCCGCGGTAGTTATGTCGCCGGCGTCCGACCGGTGAGACGATGCGAACGAACGACGCGCCGCTCTCCGAGGACCACCACGACCACCGAGAGCGCGTCCGGCGGTTCTGCGAGGACGAGGTCGACCCACACGTCGAGGCGCACGAGGCCGAGGGGATCTTCCCGTCCGAACTCGTCGAGCGGGTCGCGGAGGCCGGCTTTCACGGCGTGCAGTACCCGACCGAGTACGGCGGGCTGGGCCTCGACTACCGGTCGTACGCGATCACGATCGAGGAGCTCGCCCGGAGCTGGAAGCTGCTCGCGGGGACCGCCTCGGTCGCCGCGAGCCTCGTCGGCTACCCGATCCACGAGTTCGGCGCCGAGTGGCAGCGAGAGGAGTGGCTCGGGGCGATCTGTTCCGGCGAGTGGCTCCCCGCGCTCTCGCTGACCGAACCGGAGGCGGGAAGCGACGCGGGATCGCTCTCGACGACGGCGACCGCCGAGGGCGACGAGTACGTCCTGGACGGCGAGAAGGTATGGACGACCAACGGCAGCGTCGCGGATTTCCTCCTCGTCGGCGTCCGGACCGGGGACGGGATCGGCCTCGTCGGAATCCCCGACCCGCAGGGGAGAGAGGGGATCGAGATGGTCCGGGACATCCCGTGTATGGAGGGCGAGGCGTCGGTCGAGACGGAGATCCGGTTCGACGGCGCACGGGTTCCGAGGGAGTACCTGGTCGGCGAGGCCGGACGGGGGCTCCGCTACGTGCTCGAGGGCCTCGACGTTGGTCGGATCGGGACCGGCGCACAGGGCGTCGGCGTCGCACAGGCGGCGTTCGAGGCGAGCCGCGGGTTCGCCGACGAGCGCGAGCAGTTCGGCCGGCCGATTCGCGAGTTCCAGGGGATCTCGTTCAAGCTCGCGGACATGGCGATCGAGGTCGAGGCCGCGCGGCTGCTCACCCTCTCCGCGGCCGCGAAACGCGACCGGGGTGAGCGGGTGACGAGCGAGGCGGCGATGGCGAAGACGAAGGCGACGGACGTCGCGATGGACGTTACGACGGAGGCGGTGCAGGTCCACGGCTCTCGGGGCTACTCGCGGGAGTACCCGCTCGAACGGTACATGCGCGTCGCGAAGGGGATGCAGATCTACGAGGGGACCAACGAGATCAACCGGTTGGTGATCGCGAAACGGCTCTACGAGTGATCAGTCCCGGGGCCGAGAAACCGTTATGGGCCCTCCTCGCGCAGGTGCGGGCGTGTCACGAGTCATCGACCTGACCGCGAGGATCGAGGAGGGAATGGCGAACCACCCGAGCCACGGCCGGAGTCCGCTCTTTCTCCCCGGAACCAGAATGAACCACGACGAGGCCGAGGACACCTGGCGGGGGAAGGGCGTCGAGGACCTCTCGCTCGTCAACGGCTTCGTCTTCATCGCAGAACACAACGGCACCCACATCGACGCGCCGTACCACCTCCACAGGGATGGAAAGACGATCGACGAGTTGGCACTGGAGGAGTGCCACGGCCCCGGCGTCTGGCTCGACGTCTCCGAGGTGGGCTCTCGGGGGCTGATCGGTCCCGAACTCCTGGACCTGGCCGTCGAGGAGGCGGACGTCGACATCCGTCCTGGCGACGCGCTCTTGCTCTCTACCGGGTGGGACGCACACCTCCCCGGGGACGAGGAGACGTACCTCGGCGAGCACCCGGGCCTCTCCGCCGACGGCGCGCGCTGGCTGCGAGAGCGGGAGGTAAGCCTCGTCGGGATCGACTGTGGGAACGTCGACGTCGCCGGCGAGGTTTCGATGCCGGCACACCGGGTACTGCTGCGCGACGGCGCGCCCGAGGAGTACACCCTGATCGTCGAGAACCTCCGGAACATCGACACCGTTCCCGCACACCGCTTCACGTTCAGCGCGGTCCCGTTGCCGCTGTCGGGGGCGACCGCGAGTCCGGTCCGGGCGTTCGCGGTGGTCGAGGACTGATCCGATTCGTCTCTCCGCTACCGCGACCCGCTACGGGTGGAGCGTCACCTTCACGCCCCGGCGCTCTCTCACGGCCTCGAACCCCTCCTCGTACTCCGAGAGCGGGAAGCTGGGGCCGATCGCTGGCGAGAGATCGGTGCGTTCGGCGACCGCGAGCGCGCGTCGCCAGCTGGAGTCGCGTCTGCCGTAGACCGGGGTGAACCGCAGACTCTTCCTGACGAACTGGTTGAGGTTCGCGGGAACCGTCTCGTGGCCGTGGTAGATGCCGATCTGGACGACCTCACCGCCGCGACGAGTCGCCTCCGTCGCGAGCGCGAGCGCGTCGGGGTGGCCCGACGCCTCGACGAAGACGTCGACCTCCTCGTCGAGGCCCTCCTCCGCGGTCACCGCGCGCGTCGCGCCCAGTTCCTCGGCGAGTGGGAGTCTCCGCTCCCTGTCGGCGTCGGTACCGACGACCGTGACCGGCCCCGCACCGCCGGCGACGAAGTCGACGAGCGCGCCGACGCCCACCGCGCCGGGGCCGGTGATCGCGACGCTGTCGCCGGGTTCGAAGCCCGAGCGCTCGACGCCCAGCATCGCGAGCCCGAGCAGTTCGAGGAAGACCCCCTCGTCCGGGTCGAGGTCGCCGATCGGGTAGAGCGTCTCCTGGGGGACGACCGCGTACTCCGCGAGCGCGCCGTCGAGCTCCGTGTCGAGGCCGATCAGCCGACGCTCCTCGCAGAGTGCGGGTGAGCCCGACCGGCAGTACCGGCAGTGGCCGCAGCCGACGAACGGCTCGACGGCGACGCGTTCGCCCTCGCCGAACCGCTCGACGTGTTCCCCCACAGCGTCGATCACGCCCGCGAACTCGTGGCCGAAGAGCTGCGGTAACGCCGGTTCGTAAAAACGCTTGCTCTCGTGCCAGTCGTATATCAGCGCCTCCGCCCCGCCGTCGATGCCGACCGACTCGACGCGGATCCGGACCTCGCCGGGTCCTGGCTCGGGGATCGGAAGGCTCTCGAGCTCCATCCCCGGACCGACGTCGGTCTTGAGCAGTGCCCGCATCTCGCCGTCGCGCTCGCTCATACCCGCCCCACGCGACCGCCGCCCATAATACCGGTCGGTCGCCGACCGCCGATCACGGCTCGACGGTCCGTTTTTGTTCCTGGCACACGAGGACCCCGTATGGACCAGCGAGAACTCGCGAGCCTCGGGATACTCGGGACGCTCGCCGAACGGGAGGTCGCGACGGTCGACGAGGTACACGACTCGCTCCACCACACGTTCGGTCGGTACTGGGGTGCGAGCACGGGTATCCTCTCGCCGACGGCCTCACAGCTCGTCGACGACGGCCACGTGGAGGTCGTCTCCGGGGCCGAATCCGTCGGTCATCGGATCACCGACGAAGGGTTCGACCGGCTCCGGGCGCTCCTGCGGGAGCCGGTCGAGGACGTCTCACACCCCTCGTTCCGCCCGCACCTGATGATGAAACTCGGCTTCCTCCACCACCTGCCGGCGGGCGAGCAGCGCGAGGAACTCGACGGCCTGCGGGAACAGCTCCACGCCGCCCGCGACCGGCTGCTGACCGCCGATCAGTCCCACGAGACGGAGGGAACCGACTCGGAGGGTGTGGGCTACCGGAGCGAACTGATCGATCTCAGGGTACGCATCATCGACGCCTTCGTCGACTGGCTCGACCGGGTAGAGCCGGCTCCGGGCGACGGTTCGACGGCGTCGGATCCGGCGAGCTAACCGGGCGCTCGCCTCGGGGTGTCCGTCCCACCGGTACCCTTTACCCGGTCGACTCGGTACGACGTGCATGGCATTCTCGCTGTCGGACGAACACCGGGCGATCCGCGGGGCGGTTCGCGAGTTCGCGGAAGAGGAGATCGTCCCGGTTGCCGAGGCCCACGACCGGGAGAAACGCTACCCCGAAGTGATTCGGCGCGAGGCAGCGGAGTACGACTTCGTCGCGCCGAACATACCGCTCGAGTACGGCGGCGCGGGGATGGACAAGCTCTCGACGGTGCTCGTCGTCGAGGAGCTCTGGCGGGCGGACCCGGGGATCGGTTCCGCGGTCGGCAGCGCCGGCTTCGGGACGGACATGATCATCGAGTTCGGCGACGAGTGGATGAAAGAGGAGTGGCTGCCGCGGATCGCAGCCGGAGAGTCGGCGTCCGCCTCGGCGATCTCCGAACCCGCCCACGGCTCGAACGTCGCGGGGATCGAGACCCGCGCCGAACGCGACGGCAAGGAGTACGTGATCAACGGGACCAAGACGTGGATCACCAACGGAACCGTCGCGGACGTCGCCGTCGTGATGGCGAAGACCTCCCCCGACGAGGGCCACCGCGGGATCACGGCGTTTCTCGTCCCCACCGACACCGAGGGGTTCCGTCCGACGAAGATCGACAACAAACTCGGCATTCGCGCCTCCGACCTCGCTGAGATCGTCCTCGACGACGTTCGGATACCCGAGGAGAACGTCATCGGGGAGGTCGACCGGGGGTTCTACCAGCTGATGGCGTTTTTCGCCTCCGGACGGACGAACGTCGCCGCGCAGGCGGTCGGCGCGGGCCAGGGCGCGCTCGACGCGGCGACCGAGTACGCGAACGAGCGAGAGCAGTTCGACCGGCCGATCGCGGAGTTCCAGGCGATCCGGCACAAGATCGCCGAGATGGCGACGGCGGTCGAGGCGGCCCGCTCGCTGACCTACCGCGCGGCGACGGCCGTCGACGAGGACGACCAGGAGACCGCCGCCCGGTTCTCGAGCATGGCGAAGCTGTTCGCCTCGGAACGAGCCGTCGAGGTGGCCGACGAGGCGATCCAGGTCCACGGCGGGGCCGGCTACGTCACCGACCACCCGGTCGAGCGATTTTACCGCGACGCACGGATCACGAAGATCTACGAGGGCACTTCCGAGATCCAGAAGAACATCATCGCGGACCGACTGCTCTGAGACGCCTTCCGACCGATCGACGCCGAGGAGCGCGCCCTCGTGGCCGGGAGGGAACGATTTTTATCCGCACTCCGATTCCACCCGTCATGCACGTCGCCGTTCTCGGCGCGGGAAGCATGGGACACGGGATCGCACAGGTCTCGGCGATGGCCGGTCACACCGTCTCGCTCAGGGACGTCGAGCGGGAGTTCGTCGATCGGGGGCTCGACGGGATCGAGGGGAACCTCGCCGGCGGCGTCGAACGCGGGAAGGTGAGCGAGGCGGAGATGGAGGCGACGCTCTCGCGGATCGAGGGGACGACCGACCTCGAGTCGGCCGTCACCGACGCGGATCTGGTCGTCGAGGCGGTCCCCGAGGAGATGGAGCTGAAGAAGGAGCTGTTCGAAGACTGCGAGGCGTTCGTCTCCTCTCGAACCGTACTCGCTTCCAACACCTCCTCGCTCTCGGTCAGCGAGATGGCGAGCGGGCTGGCCTCACCCGAACGGGTCGTCGGCCTCCACTTCTTCAACCCGCCGCACATCATGGAGCTCGTCGAGGTCGTGATCGCCGAACAGACCGACGGACGTACGGAGGAGTTCGCGGTCGAGTACGTCGACGGACTGGGAAAGGAAGCGGTCGTCGTCCGCGACAGCGCCGGCTTCGCGAGCTCCCGGCTCGGCCTCGTCTCCGGTCTGGAGGCGATCCGGATGGTCGAGGCGGGGGTCGCCGGTCCCGAGGACGTCGACCGGGCGATGCGGCTGGGCTACGGCCACCCGATGGGGCCGATCGAACTCGGCGACCACGTCGGTCTGGACGTTCGCCTCCACATCGCCGAACACCTCCGGGAGGAACTCGGCGAGCGGTTCCGACCGCCACAGCTCCTCCGCCGGAAGGTTCGGGCGGGCAAGCTCGGGAAGAAGACCGGCGAGGGCTTTTACCTCTGGGACGAGGGCGAGCGTGTCGGCGTGAGCGGGGAAGGGGACACGAACCGGGGCGGGAGCGAACGATGACGGATCTGGAAGACGGGTACGACCTCCTCTCGGTCGACGTCGGCGGGCACGCCGAGCGCGTGGCGACGGTCACGATCGACCGGCCGGAGGCGCGAAACGCGCTCAACGGACAGGTCCGGGCGGAGCTGATGGACGCGATCGGAGCGGCGGAGGCGGACGACGGGGTGCGAGTGGTCGTCCTCACGGGTGGGGAGGGGTCGGGAGCGTTCGTCGCGGGCGCGGACGTGAGCGAGCTACGAGAACGGGACATGGTCGAGCAGCGAGAAGCGAGCGCGGCTCCCAGGATCTACGAGACGGTCGACGAGGCTACCCTGCCGGTGATCGCCCGGATCAACGGCCACGCGCTCGGCGGGGGCTGCGAGCTGGCGCAGGCCTGTGACGTCCGCATCGCCGTCGAGGGTGCGAAACTCGGTCAGCCAGAGATCTCGCTCGGGATCATGCCCGGCGGGGGCGGCACCCAGCGGCTGACACGGCTCGTCGGCGAGGGGCAGGCGATGCGGCTCGTCCTCTCCGGTGAGATCATCGACGCCGAAGAAGCCGCCCGGATCGGACTCGTCGACGAACTCCGTACCGAGGACGAACTCGACGAGCGCGTCTACGGCCTCGCGGGATCGATGGCCGAGAAGAGCCCGCTCGCGCTCGAACGCGCGAAGCGGGCGATCCGTGCGGCCTCGCGGATGGGCCTCGACGACGGGCTCGCCTACGAGTCCGAACTGTTCGTCCAGCTCTTCTCGACCAGGGACAAGAACGAGGGTATCGACGCGTTCTTCGAGGGCCGGGAGCCGGAGTTCGAGGGTCGGTAGGGATCCGAGACCGACACCCGATACCACGAGCGGTCGTCGACTATATACCGGGATGGTGAGATCGGAATCCTCCCGACGAGGTCCCTGCCGACGGCCTCCGTACCGAACGACCGATCTCGGTAGTATTCGTTTTCGGGTCCGGGCAGATTGAAGTCGATGGGGGGCGATCCCGGATCTATGGAGTTCACCTTCGACGAGGAACGGCGACTCATCCGGCGACAGATCCGCGAGCTCTGTGCGGAGTTCGGCGACGAGTACTGGCGCGAGCGCGACCGGCGCCACGAGTACCCCGAGGAGTTCTTCGACGCGTTCGCCGAGGGCGGCTGGTGTGGCGTCACGATCCCGACCGAGTACGGCGGCCAGGGCTACGGCGTGCAGGAGGCTGCGATCGTCCAGCAGGAGATCGCCCGCTCGGGCGCGGCGATGGCCGGCACCTCGGTGACCTCCCACCACGTCTTCAGCAGCGCGCCACTCGTCGCGTACGGGGACGAGGCGCACAAAGAGCGCTACCTCCCGCTCGTAGCCGACGGCGAGGTGCAGGTCTGTACGGGCGTGACCGAGCCGAACGCCGGGCTCGACACCTCGCGGATCGAGACGACCGCCGAGCGGACCGAGTACGAAGAGTACCGGGTGACGGGCCAGAAGATCTGGACCTCGAAGGCGGGGGAGGCCGACCTGATCATGCTGCTCGCCCGGACGACCCCGCGCGAGGCGGCCGACCGCTTCGGCGGCCTCACGCTCTTCTTCACGGAGTTCGACCCGGAGCACGAGGCGATCGAGGTGAGCGAGATCTCGAAGGCCGGTCGCGGCGCGTCGCCCTCGTACGAGGTCTGGTTCGACGGCTACTCGATCCCCGCCGAGGACCGGGTCGGCGAGGAGGGCGCGGGCTTCCGGTACCTCCTCTCGTTCGCCAACGCCGAGCGGATCAGTCTCGCGGCCTGCTCGATCGGGACGGGCCAGCGTGCGATCGAGAAGGCGGCGTCGTACGCGAGCGAGCGGGTCGTCTTCGACGCGCCCATCGGGAGCTACCAGGCGGTCCAGCACCCGCTCGCGGACTCCTGGAGCAAGCTCGAACAGGCCGACCTCATGCTCCGGAAGGCGGCCTGGCTCTACGATCGCGATGAGGAGTGTGCGGCGGCGGCGAACGCGCTCAAGCTCCGGGCGAGCGAGGACGCACTGGAGGCCTGCGAGCGCGCGATCCGGGTCCACGGCGGGATGGGCTACGCGAAGGAGTACGACGTCGAGCGGTACTGGCGCGAGATGATGATCAACGTGCTCGCGCCGGTCTCGAACGAGATGGTGAGAAACTACATCGGCCAGCACGTCCTCGGGATGCCGCGGTCGTACTGACCTGGACGGTGAAGAGCGCCCGAAATTCCGACCGACGGAAACGATCGCTCGAACGGGCTTGATCTCCGTCAGGTCAGGGGCCGCTCTCCCGCGGAACGAGATCCCTTCCGGTGCGTACCTGTGGGTCGTTACAGGCGTATCGCTGTCAGAGCGATCCGATCACTACCGCTCTGCCGTGGTCGGCCCGGTCGGACCTTCCGGGGAGCGGAATCCAACCGTGTCCGATCCGGGAAGGGACTCGATGAAAGGAACTCTCGTCCGACAGCAATTCGCCATACGACGGGATCTATCCCCTCCGGCCGAACGTCAAACGTTCCGCAGTACGGAATCTATTTCCCCCTCGGCGAGAGTGTTCGATCATGACCGGGCGCGACGAGCGGATACAGAGCACGGAGACGAGCTTCGAGATCATCCACGCGCTCCAAGAGCGCGGCCCGTCGCGGCTCTCCGAGATCGCGGCGGCGCTCGACCTCGCGGAGTCGACGACCCACCGCCACCTCAACACCCTCGCGGACCTCCGGTACGTCTCGCGGGCTGGCGAGCGCTACCAGATCGGGCTCCGGTTCGCCCGCCTCGGACGGGCGGCACAGACGCGGGATCCGGCCTACCGGATGGCCGAGCCGTACGTTCGGACGCTCGCGGAGGAGACCGAAGAGCGCGCGCAGTTCGTCGTCGAGGACCACGGGCTCGGGATCTACCTCTTCATGGAGACGGGCAGCCGGGCTGTGCGCGTCGGCTTCGGGGTCGGTCGCCAGATCCACCTCCACTGTTCGTCGGCCGGGAAGGCGATCCTCGCACACTACCCCAGAGAGCGCGTCGACGCCATCCTCGACCGGTGGGGGCTGCCCGCGCACACCGAGAACACGATCACCGATCGCGAGGCGCTCTACGGGGAACTGGAGCGGGTCAGAGAGCGCGGGTTCGCCTACAACCGCCAGGAACACATCCGGGGGCTGAACGCGGCGGCCGTCCCGGTCCAGCGTGAAGGGTCGGTCCTCGGCGTGCTGAGCGTCTCCGGCCCCTCTCACCGGCTGAAGGGTGAGCGCTTCGAACGCGAGATCCCGGACACGATGCTCGCCACCGCGAACGAACTGGAGCTGAACGTCCTCTACGCCGACGGCGACAGCGCCGAGGACCACGTCGTCGAGTGATACGGACGGTTGTGACTGGTCACCGGTGATCGCCGACCCGTACTGGCGATCACCGGTAAGAGACTACAACCGCCCGTATGCGTCAGGCGGGAACGAACCGTACCTCGCCGTCCTCGAAGGCGAGTCGTTCGCGGTCGAGAACCGACGTCCTCTCCGAGAGTTCGGGGACGAGCGCCTCCGAGATCCGCAGCTCCGCGAGGTCGGTCGTGTTCTCGATCCAGACGACTCGCACGGTCTCGGCGTCGTAGCCCCCGAGCGAGTTCAGCGCGATCCGGAGCGCGAGTTCGTCGTCGGGCGCGACCACCGGGAGCTGTGCCTTCGCGAGCGAGCCGCTCGTGAGCGCGTTCGCGTACGTCTTCTGCAGGTCGAGCTGGTCGATCGCCGCCTTTCGGGTGATATCGGCGAGGCCGATCCCGTTTCCGTTGCCCTTCGTCCCCTCGGTCAGCCCACGCGCGTAGATCAGGTCGATCGCCGGGGTCTCGGGGTCCGGCGCGTTGAGCACGCGGTAGCGGCCGATCACATTCGTGTCCATTCCCGCCCCGGAGACCTCCTTGCCGAGTTCGTCGACGACCAGCAGGTCGATCTCGTCGGTGGGCAGCGTCGCCATCTCCGCTTTCGCCCGCTCCAGCAGCGCCGGTTCGCGTTCCTCGAACTCGTCGCCCGGGATCGCCTCGACGAGCGCGGTCTCCTCGTGGAAGTTCTCGACGAGCGCGATCCCGCCGACCAGCGGGACCGCCTCCCGAAGACGGGAGAGCGCCGCCTCGAGCGTCGGCACGTAGCCGCGGTCGATCGCGGTCGAGTGAAACGCCCGCGCGCCGTGCTGTTTCCCGAAGCCGACGACGGCCATCTTACAGAGTCCGCTCTCGATCCGCCCGCCGAAGTTGGTGTGCGGCTTCACCCGGTTGATCGGCAGGAGGGCGTCGGCCTCGAGCGCCGCCTCCGCGACGTAGACCGCCATCGTCGTCCCGCGGACGTCGACCTCGCCCACCTGCTCGGCGTCCATCCGGGCGTCTATCGGCGCGCCGACGCGCTCCTCGGTGATCCCGAGCACCTCGAGCACCTCCCGCTGGCCGGCCGGCGTCGCCCCGCCGTGGCTCCCCATCGCCGGGACCAGGACCGGTTCGAGCCCCCGGTCGCGGAGGCCGGCGACGACTGCGGTCGCGACCTCGTCGATCGCGTGGATCCCCCGGCTCCCGACGCCGACGGCGACGGTCGCGCCCGGGTCGAGTTCCGAGAGCGGGAGCTGATCCAGCTCCGATCGGGTCGTCCCGTGGACGTCGGAGACGGTCTCGGTCGGCGGGTCGTAGCGCACCCGCGCGAACTCGGGGAACGGCTTCGGCTCGAGGAGATCGGCCACCTGGGATCGATCGGGAAACTCCATACCCGGCCCAACGGACCCCGGGATATAGACGGTTGGGTCGGTTCTCCTCGATAGAGTTCGGAGAAACACTTGCCTGCGCGGGAAGCTATTTCACACCGCCTCCCGGTGTGGGGCCATGGAGATCGCAGACGTCGAGTCGTTCCCCGTAGCGATCCCGCTCGAGACGCCCGTCTCGTTCTCGAACCGGACGATCACCTACCGCGATCACGCGATCACGTACGTCCGGACGAGAGAGGGACGAGAGGGCGTCGGCTACTCGCTGGGCTACGAGGGGGCGGGACTGATCGCCGACGCGGTCGAGTCGATGCTCGCGCCGTTGCTCGTCGGCGAGGACCCGCGGGACACCGAGCGGCTCTGGCGCGAGATGTACGACGGCAACGTCCAGATCGGGAGGACCGGACTCTTCCTCCGGGCGATCTCCACCGTCGACATCGCGCTCTGGGACCTCAAGGCGAAGGCCGCCGACCAGCCGCTCTACAAGCTACTGGGCGGCTACGCCGACTCGGTCCCGTCGTACGCCAGCGGCGGCTACTACCGCGACGACAAGGGCCACGAGGGTCTCCGCGCGGAGATCGGGCGGTATCTGGCCGAGGGCCACGACACGGTGAAGATGAAGGTCGGGCGGCGATCCGTCCCCGAGGAGGTCGAGCGTGTCGCGGCGGTGCGAGAGGAGATCGGTCCCGACCGGACGCTGCTGCTCGACGCGAACGGGAAGTGGGCGAACGCCACCGAGGCGATCCGGGCGTGTCGCGCGTTCGAGCCGTACGACCCGTACTTCATCGAGGAGCCGGTGATGATCGACCGAGTCGAGACGATGGCGGCGGTGAACGACGCACTCGGCTATCCAGTGGCGACGGGCGAACTCGAGGGGACGCGACACAACTTCGCGCGCCTGCACGATACGGGTGCGGCGACGATCCTCCAGCCCGACGCGACGGTCTGTGGCGGGATCACCGAGTGGCTGAAGATCGCCCACCACGCGGCGGCCTACGACGTCCCGATCGCGCCACACTACAACTGGAACCTCCACTCGTCGCTGGTCGGCAGTATCGAGAACGGGCTGTTCGTCGAGTACTTCTACCGAGACATGGACGTGAAGGTGTTCGACGACATCGTCAGTGAGCCGCTCGCGCCGGACGACGAGGGTTTGATTTCCCTCCCGAGCGAGCCGGGCCACGGCGTGCAGCTAGACGAGCGGGCGGTCGAGGGGTTCAGGGAGACGGCGGACGAGGTAGACAGAGAATGAGGGATTATTCGAACCACGCAACGAACCGGGCGGAATCGCGCGACGTCGCAATCACGGACATCCGGACCTGCGTCGTCGAGGGCAACTTCGAGTGGAACCTGATCGAGATCGAGACCGACGCCGGGGTGACCGGCATCGGCGAGTCCTACCGTGGCGGGGGCGTCCCCGAACTCGTCGAGTACACGAAACGGTTTCTGATCGGGGAGAACCCGCTCGACGTCGAGCGGCTGTTCAGGCGGATCGTTCAGGAGATGTCGGGACACGGCGGGACGACCGGGAAGGTCGTCACCGCGGCGTCGGGCATCGAGATCGCGCTCTGGGACGCCGCGGGGAAGATCCTCGACCTGCCGGTGTATCAGCTGCTGGGGAGCAAGTTCCGCGACGAGGTGCGGATCTACTGCGACTGTCACGCGGGGGAAGCGTACGCCGTCGAGGACGGTTACACCGAGTACGCCGACGCCGACGCCTACTCCCCGGAGGCGTACGCTGCCGAGGCACGTCGCGTCGTCGACATGGGGTTCAGTGCGCTGAAGTTCGACCTCGACATGGAGATGGACAACGATCCGGACCCGACGAACGGCCGGCTCTCGAACGCGGCGATCCACCGGAAACGGGAGATCGTCGAGGCGGTGCGCGAGGAGATCGGCTACGAGGTCGACCTCGCGTTCGACTGTCACTGGGACTACTCGGTCGAGAGCGCGAAGCGACTGGCCTACCAGCTAGAGGAGTTCGAACTGATGTGGCTCGAGGACCCCGTCCCGCCGGAGAACATGCGCGCACAGCGCGAGGTGACGGGGGCGACGCGGACGCCGATCGCGACCGGCGAGAACCGGTTCAGAGTCCACGAGCTCTCCGAACTCCTCTACGAGCACGGCGTGGACGTGATCACGCCGGATCCGACGACCGTGGGCGGGCTCGCGGAGACGATGCGGGTGGCGGATCGGGCGGAGGAGAACTACATCCCGATCTCGCCGCACAACGTCTGTTCCCCCGTGGGAACGATGGCGTGTGTCCACCTGGGGGCTGCGATCGCGAACTTCGACGTGCTCGAGTACCACGCGCTCGAGGTCGAGTGGTGGGACGACCTGGTGACGCGCGAGGAGCCGCTGATCGACGAGGGATACATCGAGGTACCCGAGACGCCCGGGCTCGGGATCGAGCTGGACTACGACGTCGTCGAGGAGCACCGACTGTCGGGGACCGAGGGCTTCTGATCCGGGTTCGCTAGGGTCTCGATCCGGGGCGGACCGTCTCCGACCGGCGCCCGGCGTCGAGAGGTGGATTTAAGAGCCAGTCGGCCGAGGATCGGTGTATGTCCTCCGAAGGCACGGGCGAAGGGGCGGCCGGCGGCCGGGTCACCGAGACACTCGATCGGCTCCAGGCGGTCTACGACGACGCGATGGCGGAGGTTCGGACCTACACCCCCTACCTGGTGCGGGCGATCGAGGTCGTGCTCGCGCTGGCGCTGCTCGGCTACCTCGCCCACTGGCTCTACTGGTTCTCGACCGCGGCGTGAGCGAGGGTGTGACGCAGGGGTTATATATCCCGCCTCGGTATCGACGCGCATCCGATGACCGACGCCACCGACAGCCACCCGCTCTCCGACGTGCGGGTCCTCGACTGTACACAGATGCTCTCGGGCCCGTTCGCGACGCAGCTGCTCGCGGACATGGGCGCGGACGTGATCAAGATCGAACGGCCCGAACGGGGCGACATCACCCGGAACATCGGCGACGAGCTGGAGGCGGGCGGGGTCACCGCCTACTTCGCGTCGCTGAACCGGGGAAAGCGGAGCGTCGAACTCGACCTCTCGAGCGAGGAGGGGGCGGCGGCGTTCTCCCTGCTTGCCGACGAGGCCGACGTGCTCGTCGAGAACTACCGGCCGGGGACGATGGAGAAGTGGGGTCTCGGCTACGAGGAGCTCCGGTCGGCCAACGAGGACCTGGTCTACTGCTCGATCTCGGGCTTCCTCGACGGGCCGTACCGCGACCTGCCGGCGTTCGACATGGTCGCGCAGGCGCTCTCGGGGAGCATGAGCGTCACCGGGGAGGCAGACGGTCCACCGGCGAGACCGGGGATCCCCATCGGCGACATCTGTGCGGGGATGTACGCCGTGATCGGGGTGACGACCGCGCTCTACCGGGGTAACGGCGGGTACGTCGAAGTGCCGATGTTCGAGGGGCTGGTCTCCTGGCTCACCGAGCGCGCGGGCCGCACCTTCGCCACGGGCGAGCCCTACCCCAGGCTGGGAACCGTCCACCCCTCGCTCGCGCCGTATCGCGCGGTCGAGTCCGCAGACGGCTGGTTCGCGCTCGCCATCGGCAGCGACGACACCTGGCGCGCGCTCTGTTCGGCGATCGACAGGCCGGAGCTCGCGACCGACGAGCGGTTCGTGACGAACGCCGACCGCGTGGCGAACCGAGAGGCGCTCGCGGATACACTCGGGCCGATCTTCGAGGAGCACTCGGCCGAGGAGTGGTTCGCACTCTTCCGGGAACACGGCATCCCGGGCGCTCCGGTCAAGGACACCCGTGAGGTGTTCGAGGACGAACACCTACTGGAGAGCGGTACCCTCGACGAGATAACGGTCGGAGAGGTCGAGTTCCCGTACCCGGTCTGTCCGATCGAGTTCTCGATCGGGGGGATGCGGTCGGGACACACCCCACCGCGACTCGGCGAGCACACCGAGGCGGTGCTGTCGTCGGTGCTCTCCCCGGAGGAGCTCTCTGGGGTCGGCGGGGACGACTGACGCCGATTCGACCGTTCAGTACGGAGGGAACCCGGGGCGGGCAACCCCGGGATCGGTCCGGACATCGAGCACGAGCGGGACCCCCGGTTCCGACGCGAGGTACTCCTCGACGACGGCGAGATCGGAGCGAGCGCGGACGAGCGCCGCCTCGCAGCCGAACCCTTCCGCGATCGAGACGAACTCGGGGCTGTCGTAGCTGCTCGCCGTCTCGCGGTCGTACTCGAGGCGCTGGCGGTGGCGGATGATACCGTAGCTCCGGTCGTTGAGTACCGCGACTATCAGTGGTAAGCCGAGTCTCGCGCCCGTCTCTAGCTCCTGGATCACCTGCATGAACGCGCCGTCACCGGTGTAGCAGACGACCGTCCGGTCGGGATCGGCGGCCGCCGCGCCCAGCGCCGCCGGCAGCGCGTAGCCCATCGTCCCGAAGTTGCCGTTGACGAGGACGCTCCCGCCCTCTCCGATCTCGTGGAACACGGCGGGAAATCCGGTGTTGTTCCCCGAGTCCACGGCGACGATCGAGTCCCCCGGCACCGCCTCCGAGAGCGCGAGCGTGAGCTCTCGTGGGTCGATCTCGTCCTCCGTGTCGGTGAAGCCGTCGGCCCAGGGATCGGGCGCGCCCGCGATCCGCCCCTTGACCCGGTCGGCTCGATCCGGGTTCGATCCGACCCGGTCGGTCAGCGCCTCGACCGCCGCCCGGGCGTCGGAGACGAGGCCGACCCTCGGTACCCGGTGTGTGCCGATCGCCTCCTCCGAGAGGTCGACCTGAATCACGTCCGCGTCGGCGTAGAGTTCGCCGTAGCGGCTCACCTTCCCCGAGAGCGTCGCGCCGACGGCCACGAGGACGTCCACCTCACGGAGCAGGTCGTCGTTCGCGGGCGTCATGAACGTGCCGCCGATCCCGCTGACCAGCGGGTGCGAGTCGGGGAGCACGCCCCGGCCGAAGTAGGTCGTCGCGATCGGCGCGCCGATCCGTTCGGCGAGCGCCGCGATCGCCTCGCCCGCGTCCGATCGAGCCGCGCCGCCGCCGGCGAGGATCGCGGGGTGCTCGGCACGCTCTAGCAGCGAGACGGCCTCCGAGAGCAGTCGTCCGTCCGGCCGGGGTCGCTGGCGCGGTCGGGGGACCGGCTCGTAGCTCTCTCCGGGTGCCAACGCGCGCTGGACGTCGCTCGGGAGTTCGACGAGGACCGGACCGCTTCGGGTGCGAGCCCGGTCGAACGCTCGCGAGAGCGACTCGGGGAGCGTCGCGGGCGTCTCGACTCTCGTTCTGTAGACCGTGATCGGCTCCGCGAACGTCCGGTGATCGAGGTACTGGAGCGACGTCTCTCGCCCCTCGGCGCCGGTGTCCCCCACCAGGACCACGAGCGGGACGTCGTCGCGGTCGGCCGCCGCGATGCCGGTCGCGCCGTTCGTCACGCCCGGACCGTGGGTGAGCGTACAGACGGCGACCTCGCCGGTCGTTCGGGCGTAGCCGTCGGCCATCGAGACGGCCGCCTGTTCGTGACGCGCCTGTTCGAAGGAGAGTTCCGAGTCGTTCACCGCGTCGAGCAGGTGGGCGTTGCCCTCGCCGATGACGCCGAAGAGCGTCCCGATCCCCTCGGCGACGAGCGCGTCGAGGGTGTAGTCGCTCCCGGTGGCGGTCGTGGCACTGTCGGTCATACTCCGGGCTGCGGAGGCCACCGCCCTCACCGTTTCGGTCGAGGCCGGAGTCGGCGCCGTGGACGAGGGAGACCTACGGGCGGACACGTCGGGCACCGTCGAGCCAGCAGCCGCCGCACGACCCGGCTCACCGCGGACGGAACACCGGGATCGCGAGTCCCGCTCCCAACGGCTCGAACTCCACGACGACCGACATTCCGACCTCGACGTCCTCGACGTCGCAGCCGACGACGTTCGTCAGCATTCTCGGACCCTCCGGAAGCTCGACCGACGCGACGACGTACGGGATCACCGGCTCGAACGCGCGGTGTTCGGTCGCCCGGCGGATCACCGTGTACGAGTGGACCTCGCCGGTGCCCTCGGCCTCGATCCAGCCGGGTGCCTCGGCGTGACACGCCCGACAGACCGGTCCTGGATAGAGCTGCCGGTGGCTACAGGACCCACACTCCTGGACGAGCAGCCGGTCCTCGGCGGCCGCCTCCCAGAAGGTCGCGTCGTGTTCTGCCTTCGTGTCCGGGAGCGGTCGGTCGTCGATCACGCCGACACCCCCCGTTCGAGGACCATCACGGAGTTCGCCGCGAGCACGCCGTCGTAGTTCGCGGAGACGCCGCCGATGCCGGTGACGATCCCCCATTCGGCGTCGGGGACCTGTCCCTCGCCGCCCTCGCCGCGGAGCTGTCTGACCCCCTCGACGAGCTGGAGGAACCCCCCGGCGACGCCTGCCTGGCCGGCACAGAGCTGGCCGCCGCCCGTGTTCAGCGGGACCTCGCCCTCGACGCCGAAGTCGGTCTCCGCGACGAACCGGGCGGCCTCCGTCGGTCGACAGAGACCGATTTCGATCATTTCCATCGTCACGACGATCGGGTAGTCGTCGTAGAGCTGGTAGAAGTCCGCCTCTCGTGGGTCGAGCCCCGCCATCCCGAACGCCCGGCGGGCCGCCGGCTCCATCCCGATGGTGGTGAGCGTTTCGTCCCTGGGGACCGACGGGCTGTGATTGTGACCGACGCCGGCGATCGACACCGGATCGGTACCCAGTTCTGCGGCCCGCTCTGGCGTGGTCACGAGCGCGCCGAAGCCCGCGTTGACCGGGATGACGCAGTCGAACAGCCGGATCGGGTCGGCGATCGGCTCCGAGTCGAGGTAGGTCTCGAGGTCGACCTCCTCGCGGAGGTACGCGAGCGGGTTGGCCGCCGCGTGCCGGCGCTGGGCGACGTAGATGCGACCGAGGACCTCGGGGGACGTCCCGTAGCGCTCGGCGTGACGGCGCTGGGCGAGCGCCGCCTCCGCGTTCGTCCCCTGGACGCCGAACGGGTCCTTGTAGTTCCGCTGGAGGCCGCGGGGATCACGGGGGAATACCTCGCCCCCGCCGCCGGGGACCTTCGGGGTGTCGGCCCCCAGACAGAGTACGGTCTCGACGACGCCCGCGTCGACGGCCATCGCGGCCTGCGCGAGCAGGGGGACGGCCTGTCCGCCGCAGTGGTCGGTCGCCGTGATCCACGCGAGATCGCGAAAGCCGAGTTCGTCCGCGAGCAAAAGTGGGTAGCGGTACGGGGTCTCGACCGAGGGCCGGGCGACCCCGAGCCCGTCGACCTCGTCGGCGTCGAGGTCCGCGTCCGCGAGCGTGAGTCGGGCCGCCGTCGCGAGGTACTCCTCTAAGTCGTAGGCAGGCTGGTCGTTTCTCGGGCTCGGTCTGCTCTTCTCGGTCTCGCCGATGCCGGCGATCACCGCCTCCTCGAACGCCATTTCCGTGACTGACGGTACCGGGTCCCAATAAGGGTGTGGGTGTACCGCGCGTCGTTCGGCTACCGGGACTCCTCGGGCAGTTTCGTCCCGGCGAGCAGCGACGAGAGCGACTTCCCGTGGCCGTCGACGCGGAGCGAGGTCGTCACCCCGCCCGCGAGGACGCCGCGGACGACGAAGTTCAGTGCACCCGTCGGCGGGTGCTCGTAGCGGGTGACCTCCTTCGCGCCGAGGTGGGCGAAGCGTTCGTGGACGCGGTCGGCGGTGAGTCCCGCGAGGAGCTCCTCGTACGCCGCCTCCGAATCGGCGACGACGACGAGGTTCGACGTGTTCCCCTTGTCGCCGGCGCGGACGTGCGCGAGGTCGCGGACCGTCCTCACACCTCCACCTCCTCCACAGAGACCGTCGGATCGACGCGCTCGCGGTCGACGAGCGTCGAGACGATCCCCACCACCCTATCCGTCTCCATGCGCGCACCGCCGCCGCCGGCGGGTCCGTTCGTGTAGAGCGTCTCGACCTCGCGAGCGACCCCGCGGGCGGTCGATTCGTCGTCCGATCGCACGGCGACGCGGAGTCGCACCTCGTAGGGCTCCTCGTCGCCGAGGTCGCCGTGGAGCGAGTCGACGCCCACGAGGTCGGTCCGAAGCTCCGCCGGGTCGAGCCCGCGGATCGAGAGCCGATCGCGAACGATCCGGCCGGCGAGTTCGGCACGTGCTCTCGCGTTCGGACCGGCGTACGAGATCTCGCCGACGCCCCGGTAGCCGGCGTCGTAGCCGAGCGAGACCTTGAGCGTCTCCGGCGGTGGATCGGCGACCGCCCCCTCGACACGGACGGCGTCCTTTCGGACCTCGGCGAAGGAGACGCCGGAGAAGTCGGCGACGCCGTCCGGGCCGAGGTAGGTACTTGGATCGTGGACCTCGTAGAGCAGTTGCTGCGTGCAGGTCTCCGCCGTCACCGTCCCCCCCGTCCCCGGGAGCTTCGTGATCGTGACATCGCCGTCGGCCCCGACCTCGGCGATCGGGAAGCCGAGCGAGGCGAGCCCCTCGACGTCGGCGCGTCCGGGATCCGCGAAGTAGCCGCCCGTGACCTGCCCGGCACACTCCAGTAAGTGGCCCGCGGCGATCCCCTGGCCGATCCGCTCGGAGGGCTCTCCGTGTGGGTACGGCCAGTCGAACTCGTAGATCAACGGTGCGAGAAAGAGCGACGCGTCCGCGACCCGGCCCGTGACGACGACGTCGGCACCGCGGTCGAGCGCCGCGAGGATCGGCTCGACACCGAGGTAGGCGTCGGCGGCGAGCGCCCGGTCGCGGTAGGCGGCGACCGGTTCGCCCTCGGTCGTCTCCGTGTGGAGGTCCTCGAAGCGATCCGAGACGTCCGAGCCGTTCACCGCCGCGATCCGAAGTCCGTCGTGGCCCGCATCGGCCGCGATCTCCCGTACACGCGCAGCCGCGGCCGTCGGGTCCGCCGCGCCCATGTTCGTGACGATCGTGATCCCGTTCTGGACGCAGTCCGCGAGGACGGCCCGTGTCCGTTCCTCGAGGAGCGGGTTGTACCCGTGGCCGCCTTCGGTCGATCTCCGACGAGCGAGCGCGACGGTCCGCTCGCCGAGACACTCGAAACAGAGGTAGTCGAGGCCCGGATCCGCCGAGAGTTCGACCGCCGGCTCGATGCGATCGCCCGCGTAGCCCGCGCCGCCGCCGATGCGGAGTCGGTCACTGCTCACGCTCGGTGATCGCGCGGCGGGGGTAAATACGCACGGATGGGCGACACGAACGCTCTTTGTGCTCCCCGGAGTCGCCCCCGGTATGTACTCCGTGCTGGCCACGACGAGCCGCTCCCGCCCCGTCCGTGCCGACATCGTGGCGGACGCGCTCCCCGACGACTGGCGCTTCGAGACACACGAGGTGAGGGAGGCCGGCATCGAGCGTGGATCGACCGACGCGCTCGCGACGGCCGCGAACGGCCACGACGCGCTGATCCTCAGACCAGGCGTCGCCACCCGAGCGCTGTTCGAACGAGCGCCCTCACTGCGTGTGATCGCCGTTTACGGGTCGGGCTACGACCGGGTCGACCTCGAGGCGGCCACCGACCACGGCGTCGTCGTCACCCACTCGCCGGGTGCGCCCGGCCCGGCGGTCGTCGAGTACACGCTCTCGGTGATGACGCTACTGTTGCGTGATCTACTGGGGATCCACGCGCGGACGACCGCGGGCGAGTGGGACGCGGCGACGGGTATGGGTCGCGAACTCGGCCGGAGCACGGTCGGCGTCCTCGGCCTCGGGACGATCGGGTTCGACGTCGCCCGGCGGGCCGCCGACCTCGGCGCGACGGTGCTGGGCCACGACCCGTACGTCGCCGGCGAGCGCTCCGATTCCGCGCTCTACCCCCGGGTCGACCGCGAGACGGTCGAGGCGGCAGGCGTCGAACTCGTCGGCTTCGACGCACTGTTCGAGCTGACGGAGGTCCTCTCGCTGCACGCGCCGCTGACCGACGAGACCAGTGGCTCGGTCGGCTCCGACCAGCTGTCGGCGCTCTCGGGCGGCTACCTGATCAACGTCGCCCGCGGCGGGATCGTCGACGAGGACGCCCTCCTCCGTGCCGTCGGGTCGGGGACGCTCGGCGGCGTCGCACTCGACGTGATGCGCGAGGAACCGCCCGCGGCCGACGACCCCTTGCTCACGGCGTCCGAGGTGCTCGTGACGCCGCACGTCGCCGGCGTCACCGAGGGGTACCTCGAACGTGGGGCGCGACTCGCCGCGGAGAAAGTCGAGACCGTCCTCACCGGTGGGCGACCCGACACCGTCGTGAACCCCGCGGTCTTCGAGCGGATCGACCGGGAGAAGACGTAGTTATAAGCACCCGGACGGAGCCTCTGGTGTATGACGGAGAGCGTCGCCGACACGTTTCGGCTCTTCGATACGAGTATCGTCTCCGACGCGCTCGACGAGCACGGGATCGACGGCGTGATCACCGGCATCGAGCCGGCTCACCCGAACCAGCGGGCGGTGGGCCGCGCGAGCACATTGCGGTTCGAGCGGGTGGACGAGCCACGGGAGACGAACTTCCCGTTCGCGATGCTCCACGAACTCGCGGCCGACCGCGTCCTCGCGATCGACGGGGTCGGCCCGGAACTCTCCTGCTGGGGTGGGAACGCCTCTCGGCTCGCGGCGAACGCGGGGGTCTCCGGCGTCGTCGTGGACGGGGGCTACCGCGACGTCCCCGAGGTTCACGGGGGCGAGTTCCCCGTCTTCGCCCGTGGGCCGACGCCGAAGACCGGCCAGCGGCGGGTGACCGTCGAGGGGATCGGCGAGCCGATCGCGATCGACGGCGTCACCGTCGCCCCGGGTGACGTGATCGTCGCCGACGCGACCGGCGTCGTCGTCGTCCCCGCCGACGAGGCCGCCGTCGTCGCGGAGACGGCGGAGGGGATCCTCGGAGAGGAACTGCTCCTGGAGGCGAAGATCGACGCCGGTGCGACCGTCCCCGACCTCCAGCGCGACGGCCACGCGTTCTGAACCCGGCAGGGACGGCTGTGTACTAGAGGTTCGACCCGAGCGAGCCGCCGTCGATCGGGACCGCGGCACCGTTTACGAAGCCCGAGCGTGGCGAGGAGAGGAAGGCGACGGTCGCGCCGAACTCCTCGGTGGTCCCCAGCCGTTCGAGCGGGACCTCGCGCACGCGGTCGGCGTAGCCCTCCTCGTAGGAGTCGACGTCGCCGCGGTCGATTGCCTGCTCGATGAGGTTCTCGACGCGCTCGGTCTCGTGCGAACCCGGCAACACAGCGTTCGCGCGGACCTCCGGAGCGAGTTCGGTCGAGAGCGTCTTCTCTAGCCCGACGACGCCCATCCGCACCGAGTTCGAGAGCACCATCGCGTCGGCGGCCTCCTTCACCGTTCGGGAGGCGACCGTGACGATCGTCCCGCCCTCGTCGGCGCGCAGGTGCGGCGCCGCCTCCGTCACCGTCCTGACGACGCTCATCACCAGCAGGTCGTAGGTGTCGTACCACTCCTCCTCCCCGATGTCGAGGAACGCGCCCGAGGGCGGGCCGCCCGCGCTCGTCACGAGGTGGTCCAGCCCGCCGAACTCGGAGACGGCCTCCTCGACGATCCGACCCGGCCCGTCGGGGTCGGTGAGGTCGGCCGCGACCGGGAGGACCGACGCCCCGTCGGCCGCCTCCGATCGCAACTCCTCGGCCGCCGCCTCGAGCGTCTCCTCGGTCCGTCCGTTCACGACGACGGTCGCCCCCTCCCGGACGAGCGCCCGGGCGGCGGCGAATCCCAGGCCCCCGCTCGATGCGGTGACGAGCGCGACGTTCCCGTCGATTCGAAGGTCCATACCGCGGGTTCGAAGCCCGCTCGAATAACCGTTCGGGAGACGGCAGGCGCTCGCCGGCCAAGCTCACCGACGTGAAGCACGAGAAGAACTCTCCGGACCGGCGGTCTGCCGATCGGTCCCCGTGAATCGACTGCCGTCCCGTCCGTCGATTCCCGGCCCCGTCGGCGTCCTCCCGCCACCGTATCTCGAAGAATATATATACAGCGGTATCCCTTTATTATCCGGAGTCACCATGACAGACAATGACTCGACCCGGCGGCGGTTCCTGCAGACCGCCGTGGGCGCGAGCGCGATCAGCGTAGCTGGCTGTATCGGCGGCGACGACGTCGATCCGGACGAGGACGACCCCCTCGAGGACGGGGACGACGCCGACGACGCCGACGCGGACGACGACGCTCCGGAACCGGACGACGACGACGAACCCGACGAGGACGCCGAGTACCACGTCGACTCCGGTACCTCCGCCGGAGGGACGATGGACGTCGGCCTCGCCTTCGAGGCGGCGGTCGCCGAGGTGAGCGACACCGTCTCCTACTCGACGATCGAGAGTCCGGGCTACGTCGGGACGACCTACCGGATGGCAGAGGGCGCCGTCGACGCCGGGTTCATCGACACCAACACGATGAACAAGGCGATCAACAACATGGACATGTTCGAGGAGGACCCGGTCGACATCGTCCCGTACCAGGGCTTCCTCGCGTTCCCGTACGGCATCTACGTGATGGCGCTCGACGACACCGGCATCGAGACGTTCGACGACCTCGCGGGTGCGAACGTCTACCCGGCGGAGCCGGGATACTCCACCCGCGCGACGACGCTCGAAGTCTGGGAGCAGGAGCCGACGGCGGACGTCTACGAGGAGATGAACATCGTCGACATGGACGTCGCCGACGCCCCCGGCGCGATGGAGGAGGGCCAGATCGACGCGGCGATCGCCTACGGAACCCCCGGCGTCGGCAACACCGGCTGGGTCGTCGAGTACGACGCCCGCGTCGACGTCCACTACGTCGAACACACCGACGCGCTGGTCGAATCGATCGAACAGTTCCCCGGCGCCGGCCTCACGATCTACGACGACGACCCCGGCGAGACGTTCGGCTGGGACCAGGACATCGAGGCGGACGAGATCGTCACCTGGGACCTGAACACGACGCTGGCGTTCCACCCGGAGACGCCCGAGGAGGCGGTCTACGAACTCACCCGCGTCGCGGGCGAGCACGGCGACACGGTGCGCGACTCCGAGCGGCGGTTCACCCCCGAGGGCCCCGAGGACCTGATCGTCGGTGCCCTCGAGGACTACCCGTGGCACCCCGGCGCCGCCGAGTACTACCAGGACGAGGGCGTCTGGGAGGACGACTGGATCGTCGGCGACCCGGACGAAGAGTACAACTAAGTCCCGACACTCCGTCGGGCCATCCGACGGTCTGAGATCTCATGAGCACGGAAACATCGACGACGCTGAACGGGAAGGTGAGGGCGCTCGACGTCGCCGTGACGGTCGGGGCGCTCGTGTTCTGGGCGATCGTCCTCGCCTGGATACGTTGGGGCCAGGGCTCGATCGCCCGGAACCGCTACGCGGTCGTCTTCCTCGGCGGGATCCTCGTCCTCTACCTGATGCACGAGGCGGTGGACTCGCTCTCGGAGGGCGACCTACTCGACCTGCTGATACTCGTCGCGTGTGGGGCGGTGATGGTCGTCGCGAGCGTCTACATCTACACCGACTACGAAGCCTTCTACATCCGCCGGCAGGGCTGGGCGCACGACTACGAGTACCGCCTCGCGTGGCTCGTGATCGCGGTGATCCTCTATCTCACCTGGCGGGCCTACGGCAACGTCTTCCTCGCACTCATCGGGGGTGTGATGCTCTACGCCCGCTTCGGTAACTACGTGCCGGGGCTGTTCGGTCACAGCGGCATCGAGACGAACTTCATGCTGCAGATGCTGATCACCGACCTCGCGGGCTTCTACGGCTCGCTCACACAGCTGACGGCCGCGTGGATCGCGCCGTTCCTGCTGTACGCGGGCTTGCTGTTCGCCTACGGCGCGTTCGACCTCATCCTGCGGATCGCGATCGTGAGCGCGAAGTACATCGAGTCCGGCGTCGCCCAGACCGCGGTGATCGCGAGTGCGATCATCGGCTCGATAAACGGCAGCTACGCCGCCAACGCCGGGATGACCGGCTCGTTCACGATCCCGACGATGATGGACGCGGGCCTCTCCGGGCGCACCGCGGCCGGGATCGAGGGGACGGCCTCGACCTCCGGGCAGGTGCTCCCCCCGGTGATGGGCGCCTCGGCGTTCGTCATGGCCTCCGTGCTCGGCATCGCCTACATCGACGTGGTGATCGCGGGGCTGATCCCCGCGGCGATCCTCGTCATCAGCATCCTCGTCGCGGTCCACTACACGTCGGTCAACGAGATCGGCGGTCAGAGCATGGACTTCGAGGACTACTTCGACGAGGAGATGACCAGAAACGACAAGCTCGTCCAGAGCGTGCGTTTCGGCGTCCCGTTCGCGGTGTTGCTGATCACGCTTGGCTACCTCCAGTGGACGGTGATGACCTCCGCGCTCTACACGATCGTCGCGATGGTCGGACTCGGAGTCGCCATCCCGGTCGCACAGACCGCATACGAGGTCTCGAACGGACAGCGAGGCGCCCGCGTCGAACTCGACGAGCGGTGGTCGACTGGCGTTCGATCGCGCGTCGCGTCGGTCCGGCGCAACAGCGTCTTCGATACGCTCGTCGACGAGGTCGGGAACACGATCCACGGCTTCCGTCGCGGTGCCGTGATCCTCGCGCCGATCGCGATCATCCTCGCGGCGGTCAACGGCGTCGTCGACCTGCTGGGGACGACCGGCGTCCCCTCCCGGATCGCGATCATGCTGATGCAGCTCTCGGGCGGCATCCTGATCGTCGCGGTGATCTTCGGGATGGGCGTCTGTATCGTCATGGGCGTCGGGATGCCGACGGTCGCCGCCTACGTCATCGTCTCGACGCTCGTCGCGCCGACGTTCATCAACGTCTTCGAGATCCCCGAACTCGCGGCCCACTACATGGTGTTCTACGCGGCGGTGATGGCCGGGGTCACCCCACCGGTCGCGGTCGCGGTGGTGGTCGCCTCCGGGATAGCCGGCTCTAACTTCTGGCGCTCGTGTGCCTCGGCGATCACGATAGCGGCGCCGCTGTTCGTCCTGCCGATCTCCTTTATCTACCACCCGGAGATCGTCTCGACGGCGATCGGCCCTCAGTCGCTTATCAGCGGCCTGCTGATACTGCTCGGCGCGATCACGATCATCTACGGGCTCAACTACCCGTTCCCCCACTCCCGGTGGGTCACGCTGCCGCTCCGGGCGGTGCTGTTCGCCCTCGGTGCGTTCGTGATGATCTACCCGAGCTGGGTGCTGAAGGCCGTAGTCATCGCCGCGTTCTTCCTCCTGTTCGCCTCGGAGCGGGCGATCGCGAACGGACGGGACCTCCCGTTCCCGACCAGCCTCGGCCGCTGACCTCTCCGGGTCAGTAGTATCTGACGAAGACCATCAGCGCGAGCGCCCCGAGCGTTCCGCCGACGACCGCCACGGCGAACGCGAGCGTCTGGTCGATCCGGAGCAGTGTGACGAGCAGGAGGGTGAATCCCGCGTAGACGAACGCCAGGGCGAGCCCCAGCCGGAACCACTTTCGCTCGAACCGGATCCCCGGATCGCTCCCTTCCATCGACCGTCGTAGGGTCCTACGGGACTTACATCTTCTCACGCCCGGGGTGGCTCCAGTGAACGGTCGTGGGAGTGCTGCGGCACGTGGCCGGCGTACGGATCGCGAGACGTCCGATCAGGCCGAGTCGACCGCCTCCCGGAGCGCTTCTCGAACCGTCGCGAGGTCCGAGGCCCTGATCTCTTCGGCATCCTCGTCCCCGTCCTCCCCGATCACCATCCGGGGGATCGTCTCCATCTCGTAGTCCGTCGCGATCTCCATCGTGTCGTCGATCTGTGCGCGGTAGGCCCCGCCCTCGACGGCGCTCTCGATCCCCCGCCGGTCCGAGACCTCGGCGGTCTCTGCGATCGCCATCACCGTCTCGGTCTCGGCCCAGCCGTGGTACTGGTTCATGTTGTGGAAGAAGGTCTCGAAGTACCGCCAGTAGGCCGCGGGATCGTGGTACCAGACGGCGAGGCCGGCCCGTGCGGCGTCGACGCCGTCCGGGCCGTGGTACGGGTTCCCGTTCTGTCTGTAGCCGACCGCCCGGAACCGGAGGTCGACCTCGCCGGTGCGGACGAACTCCTCGATCACAGTGGGGAGGACCTCCCGGACGAACCGGAGCGTGTAACTGCACTTCCAGCCACCGTAGACCGTCGCGGTCACGGGGGCGTCCCCGGTACCGGCGACCGCGAACTCGTGGAGCTCCGGGGTCTCGGGGATCGGTGCGTCGAACAGCGCGCCCGACGGCTCGTCGATCTCCGAGGTGTCGTACTCCGGCTCCCGTTCGACGAGCGTGAACGCGACCGTCTCGTCCGCCTCGTCGACCTCGACGGTCTCCTCGACCGTCTCGTAGGTCTCTTCGGGGCTGTGTACGGTGACCGTGTGCGCGCCAGCCTCCTCGATCTGGACCGAGAGGCGTCCCTCGCCGATCCCCTCGTCGTAGCGCTCGGAGAACGGCTCGCGTTCGTGCTCGACCGTCACCGAAACGTCGCTCGTTACCGGGGTTCCCGATTCGTCTTCGAGTGTGACGAGGAGGGTCCCGAGCGCCTCTTCCGGTTCCTCGTCGTCCGGGCCGTCGTTCGCCTCCTCGGTCGGCTCCGGCGTCTCGGTGGGCGTGGGAGTCGACGTCCGGTTCGTCGAATCGGTCGCGTTCGTCGTGTTCGTGGCGTTCTCCGGCGGGTCGTCGTCACCCATGCAGCCGGCCAGCGCGGCCGCCAGGGTGACGCCCGTTCCCCGTAGCAGCCGTCGACGAGTCGTCGGGGTGTCCATATCGGAATTCGTACCGGTCGCCGTGACTTGGTTATAGACCGGCTTCTAACCTAGAAGTACTGAACGTTCCCTTTTAGCAGGTACCAAACGAAGTACGGAGAGAGAGAGTGACCTAGACAGCCGGATTGTACCTCTAGTTGATATTCGTCCCGTTCGATACGTTTTCGATAGTACGATATTCCGACGTGTCTATAAGGCTATCGTGAAAGTATCTTATCGGAGTCATAACGAAACGTGATCTCCCGGTACGACTGGTCATGGACGACGGTTTCCCTCCCGACAGGAACACGAGCGGGTCCCGGCGGTCGCGACGAGCGGTCCTCGCTGCCGCCGCGGCCGCTGGACTCTCCGGCTGTCTCGGCAGTGGGGCGCTCGACATCGGAGGATCGGACGACGATCCGGACTCCGCCGTGCCCGCCGACGACACCGAGTCACCGAACGCGACCGACTCGGCGAACGAGACAGACTCCTCGGAGTTCGACCTCGAGGAGTACGAGACGGACGGGAGCGACGACGAGGACGATGGAAACGGCAAGGACAGCGAGGACGGCGAGAACGACCCCGAACCGGTCGATCCGGTCCACACCGAGCGGTTCACCGTCGACTACGGCCACCCGGTCGCGGACGGCCTCGGCCGACGGCCGTTCCTGGGCTCGCTCCCCGAGGAGACCGGTGCGGTGGTCGTCGAGTTCGAGGACGCCTCCTGCCAGGTCTGTGCACGCTTTCACGAGCGGACCTTCCCGGAGTTCGAGACGGAACTGATCGACAGCGGCCGTGTGACGTTCGTCACCCGTCAGTTCCCCCGGACCGCGGCGTGGGCCGAGCCCGCGACACACGCCTTGGAGGCGACGTTCGCGCGCGACGAGCCCTCCTTCTGGGAGCTTCGTGGGGAGTACTACGACGCACAGGACTCGCTCAACGACGAATCCGTTCTCGATCACACCCGGGGATTCCTCCGTGGAACGGACGTCGACGGCGAGGCCGTCGCCGAGGACGTCGAAGACGGGACGTTCGATCCGATGGTCGATCTGGACCTCGACGTCCGACGTCGGGCGGGCTTCTTCCGGACGCCCTCCTTCTTCCTCTTCAGGGAGGGGGAGTTCCTCACGCGGATCGTCGGCAACCAGCCGGTGTCGGTCTTCGAGAGCGCGCTCCAGGTGTGATCGTCGTCGGCCGGATCGATCGCTTCGTGAGACGTCTCGAAATTGAAGAATGTCCCTCCCGACAACCTCCGACGCTCACGGACCGATCGACTCGCAGCAACCCGGTTTTCTCGTCCGGAAACTCCGCCGCGGATCCATATACCTATACGATAACTGTTCGGATATGATCGCGATACGCTCCGTGTCGACGGCCGTTCGGACGATCCGAGACCACCCGATCCTGCTGGCCGGCGGTCTGGTGTTCGCAGCGCTCGGCGAGCTATCTGCGCTCGGACAGCTCGGCGGTCCGGCCGTCAGCGTCGGGCTCTCGTTCGCCTTCCTCCTCGTCTGGCCGTTCGCCATCGCGGGTCTGGTCGGGATGGCGAACGCGGATCTCGACGGCGAGACGGGGCTCGATCGGTTCCTCCCGGAGGCGCGTTCGAACTACCTCTCGATGCTCGGTGCGACGATCCTGTTCGTGCTCGCGATCCTGGTCGTCTACGTCGCGATGTTCGTCCTCACGATGGTCGTCGGTATCGTCGGCGGCGTCGCCCTGTTCAGCCTCGGCGAGGGAGGGGTGCTCGGGGCCGGCCTGCTACTCCTCGGACTGATCCTCGCGAGCCTGCTGGTGGTCGTTCTGGCCTTCGTCTTCTTGCAGTTCTTCTACGCGGCGGTCGTCGTCTCCGACGAGAGTGCGATCGGCTCCCTCTCCGCGAGCGTCGGTCTCGTGAGGGAGAACTTCCTCGGCGTGCTCGGCTAGTCGGCGATCTTCCTGCTGATCACGTTCGTCCCACGAATCCCGGACACGGTGTTGTTCTTCACCGCGGTGGAGCTTCCGGACCCGGAGACCGACGGGACCGCCTACGTCGTCACCTCGGAACCCCTCCTCGCGCTCTCCGTCGCGCTCGGACTCCTCCTCGGAACCCTCGCGGCCACACTCGCCTGGACGTACCACGTCTCGTTCTACCGGTCGCTCGTCGAACGGAGTACAACGGAGACCTCCGAGCCGACGGCCTGAGAGGCGAGTCGCTGGCGATCGGCGATCGTCTTACCCCGTTCAGTTCGATCGGCTCACTCGACCGATCGGCGAGGGATCGCGCCATCTCGAACGCGCCGCCGGTTTCGACGGGCCCGTTCCCGCTCAGATCCGAACGTTCGGCAGGTCGTCGTCGTCGAACTCCCCGTCGATCGCCATACACTCCATATCGGGCGGATCGATGGAGTCCACCTCCCCCCACGAGTGGAAGTCGATGACGGCCTCGTCGGTCTCGACGCGGCGGAGGTAGCCGCTCTCGACGCCCACGTAGTAGGTCACCTCCTCGTCGTGGGCCGCGGCCTCCTCCGCCGTCAGCTCGAAGACGTACACGTCCTCGCCGTCGATCTCGTCCTTGCCGACAGACTCCAGCTCCGGGTGCTCGTCGACCTCCTCTTCGTGGGTTCCGGCGTCGACGTCCTCGGGCTCCTCCCCCTCCCTCTCGGCCTCCGGCAAGGCGAAACACTGCGCTTCGTTCTCGACGAAGAACGTCTCGCCGTCGATGGCGTATATCTCCATCACCCCCTCCTCGCCGTCCATCCGCATGTACGAGTCTCCCCTCGCGATTCGGCCCTCCATCCGGAACTCCTGGCCGGTCCCCTCCTCGGTGACCGTCGCCTCGTAGGCGTAGGAGTCGGCGAACTGGATCGTGTCCCCGAACCGCGTGGTCTCGTCGTCCTCGTCGTCCGCTTCGCTCTCTTCGTCGTCTCCTTCCTCCACCTCCCCGTCGTCCGCGTCGTCGGCGACCTCCTCACCGTCCCCATCGTCGGTGTCGGGGTCGTCGTCACCTGCGTCGTCGTCGGGTGGATCGTCGTCGCCCCCGTCGTCGGTCGGATCGGTCTCCTCGCCGGCACACCCGGCGATCGCCGTCACGCCCACGGCGCCCAGCGCGCGGAGGACGTCCCTGCGGTCGATCCGGCGCTCTGGTCCCGTTCGATCGGATCGTGTGGATCTCATCTCCGTCTCACTCGTATCACGATACTGACCCATCGGGTATCACCGTACGGGTCGAAACGCTACCGAGGCGTGAACGATCTTCACGGCGTGAAACCGCTCGAGGGTTCGCTCTCTCCGGTCGCCCTAGCCGGCGGCGTCTCACCCGAGGAGGCGCCGGGCTCGATCGACGAGTCGGTCGACCGTCACCGGTTCGGATCCCCTCGCGTACGCACCGTAACAGAGCAGTCCGATCGCGGCGAAGAGAAAGCGGTTCTCGTTGAAGTCGCCGGTCACCTGTGCGTTGAGGAACGTGTAGCAGAAGAGCGCGAGGACGACCACACACTCCGGCTCGCGTGTCTCCCGGTAGCCGAGGATCGCGAGCGAGAGGCCGATCACGACCGGAAGCGAGAAGAGGACGAGGCCGACCACCCCCAGTTCGACGAGGAGTTCCAGGACGACGTTGTGCGGCCAGCGAACGACCTGATCGTTGAGCGGGCCCCAGCTCGCAAGCCCGTGACCGGTGACCGTCCGACCCGAGAGCCAGGTCTCGAGCGCGAACTCCCAGTTCTCCAGCCGTCCGGTCGTCGCCGGGTCGGGATCGTCGCTGAACGTCGCCCGGAACTTCTCGGTGACGCGGAGCGACTCGCCGTAGACGACGGTCGCGGCGGCGACGATGCCGCCGGCAGCGAGGCTCGGGAGGAGGCGTTCGGGTCTCCGGTGAAGCGAGGCGAGCGGGAACGCCGCGACGGCGAGCGCCCCGATCGTGAGCACGGTGGCCGCCAGCGGCCCCCGTCCGTCGAGCAGGACCAGACCGGCGCCGAGAAACCCGAGGACGGCGGTCGCCGCGATAGATCGGGGGGTCGACGGGGAGACGAACAGGAGGTAGCAGGCGGCGACGACCGCGCCGAAGCCGATCATCCGGCCGAGGATGAGGTACGTCGTCCCGAACGGCTCGACCCGCACGGGTCCGTAGAGGACGACCGGGTAGACCGTCGCCACCGCCGTCACGACGGCCAGCGCGAGCGAGACGGCGAGAAAACGCCACAGTCGAACCCGGTCCTGGGCCACGACGAGCGCACAGCCGAGCAGCGAGAACGTCGTGACGCTGGCGAGCCTGAACGCCTTCTCTCGCACGTAGATCTCGCTCGGCGTCCAGAGGACGGAGAGGAGCGCGTAGACGAGAAAGCCCCCGAACAGCGCGACCAGGGCCAGTGAACCGGGGCGAACCTCGACGCGTCCCCGGGCGAGCAGGCCGACGGAGAGGAGGAGGCTCACGGCCGCGAGCATCGCCGTCAGGTCGATCGGCACCCACGCGAGCCGCGGCGAAGCCTTGTAGACGCCGGAGAAGAGAAAGAGCGCGAACACCACCTCGAAACTCCCGAGGTGGCCAGAGACCCGTCGGAGGTGGGAGTGAGCGCTCACGTTCCCGATAGTTAGGCGACTGGCTCTATAATACGCTGTGACTAATCGGTCTCCTCGTCACGGTTCGAGTGGTCGATCCCCGAGACTCACCCCGACCTCTTTCGAGGTCACCTCCCCCCCGACGTATCGGCACGCGGGTCGAACCGGTCGCCGACCGATCGACACCGGCTCCCGGGCCCGGTCCACAGGAACTCCTCGCGAACTGCCGTGCGATCGGCGGCGTACTCGTCGGTCTCGAGTACGTCGTCCAGTCGGTCGAGGAGGCCCGCGAACGTCGTCGCTACTGGCCCGGGCGTCACCGCCTCGTACTCGGGATAGAACCCGCGTTCCTCCCGGTACCCTAAGAGATCGAACGGGTAGAAGACGACCGGCCGGTCGAGTAGGAGGAAGTCGAAGTAGACCGACGAGTAGTCGGTGAGCACCACGTCGGCGTACTCGAGCAGCGGATAGACGTCGACGCCCTCGGGCACCTCCTCGATCCTGGAGAACCCTCCACCGAGGTCGATCGGTTCGGCGGGGTGCGGTTTGAACAGCAGACGGGCGTCCCGCTCGGCGAGCCACTGATCGAACGCGTCGAGGTCGAGATGATCGACGATGCTCTCTCCCGTCTCGCGGTGGATCGTCGGCATGTAGAGGACCACCGGTCCCTCCTCGTGGTACGCGCGATAGCGCCGTTCGAGTTCCACCTCCCTCGTCGGGTCCGCACCCGTCCACGTCCCCGCCGGCACGTCGTTTCGCGGGTAGCCGGTCGTGAGCACCCTGTCCTCTCCGATCCGGAACGCGGAGGCGAACGGTCCGACCATCGCCTCCGACGGTACCGTGATCCAGTCGTAGCGGTCGAAGAGCGTGTCCTTCATCACCCGCTTCAGACGCTCTCTCCGGTGTCGGAGTTTCGGTGCGTCCCAGCCGATCCGTTTCAGCGCGACGCCGTGCCAGAGCAGGACTTTCGTCGCTCCACCGGAACACCACCGGTTCACGTCCGGCATGCCGTGCGTCACGAAGACGTACCCCGCACGGAGGTTCGCCCGGATCCCACGGAGGGAGTCGACGTGGTACGCCTCGTATCCGCTCGATCGGAGTCGCTCGATGACCTCCTCGTTCCGCGAGAGCCACACCGCCCTGACGTGCTCGCGCTCGTCGGCGGCGTGCAGGTAGAGGTACTTCGCGTTGTCGCGAAAGGCGTCGCCGCCGTTCGAGCCGAAGACCCACAGTGAGTCATCGCGAGGACTGACCAGCGAGAGGGCGAACAGGACTGTCGCCAAGACACCCCGGACGCCCCGCCGGATCACAGCGACTGCTCGACGTGCGCCTCGGGCCATCGGGTGCGCGCCCGTTCGAGGTCCTCGGGCGTGTCGATCTCCATCCAGGTGTCGTCGACCTCGACGTAACCGATCTCGCGCTCGTCGAAGAGCCGGTCGAACGCCGCCTCGTACCAGTCCGTCACGGCCCCGCGCTCGACGAACTCCTCGATGTGCCCGAACAGGAGCGTCGTATCCTCGGCGGTAAAGCGCGAGACGCCGATGTACTCCCCGTCGCCGTCCTCGAGGTAGACACCTGTTTCTCGGTTCTCACTATCCAGGTTCTTCCCGATGGTTTCGATGTGGTCGGAACCGAAGGCGACCTGCATCTCCTCGTCGTCGAGGTCCTGCTCGGTGTCGACGAGCAGCGCGCTCCCCTCGGCTGCACACAGCTTCTCGAGACTGCTCGCGGGGAAGAGGGTGTCCGCGTTGATGAGGGTGAACCCGCCTTCGGCGTACTCGCGGGCGAGCCAGAGCGAGTAGATGTTGTTCGTCGTGTCGTAGTCGGCGTTGTGGACGAACTCGATCCCGATGCCCTCGCGGGCGTCGCAGTGAGCTTCGACCTGTTCGCGCCCGAAGCCCGTCACGACGACGGCCTCCTCGTAGCCGTTGGCTTCGAGGCTGTCGAGGATGTGATCGAGGATCGACTGGCTCCCCACGTCGAGAAGCGTCTTCGGCGTCTCGTCGGTGAGCGGCTGGAGTCGCTTTCCCTGCCCCGCCGCGAGGACGATCGCTCGTCGGTCGTCGTTCATTGCTCTCCACTCTATCGAGCGCTACATAAACATATATCGACACCTGTCCCGATCGGTCGGCGCTTAGCCGGGGCCAAATCGTCTCGGACGGCAACGGTTTCCGGGTGCGATCGATCGGTCCGTCCGGGTCCGGTGAGTCGGTCGATCAGCGCGCGCTTCTTGCGTCACTGCTGGCCATGTGGACGTGCTCACCTCCCAGTGACGCTGCCAGGCTACGGAGAGACGGTCGATCTGAACGGGAGCGGGCGACCGACCGCACCGGTGACCGTCGGTCGTCGTCGTACGCCCCGTTCGCGAGCGCCGCGGAGTCGAATCGGTAGCCGAACCCGGCGATCGCTTTCGGCGGCGAGACGGCCCTCGGACGCCGCCGTCAGTTCGATCGCCTCCGACGGTACTCCAGATACGTCGCCCTGGTTCCAGTCGCACGCGAGAACTCACGACGGTTACGAGAGCCGCGTGAGGTGTTTCTTCGCGTCCGAGACGGTGAACCTGAGCGTCGAGAGGGGGACGGCGCCGTTTATTCGGGGGACGAGGTACGGATCGGTGTCCTCCCCGATGAGCGCGTGTGATCCCTCCCCCCTGACGGCGTACTCGTGGCGTTCCGCCACGACCTCTCTGGCCTCCGCCGACCACTCGTAGAACGGGTAACTGAACCGGTCGATCCCGACTCCGACGGCGGACTCGACGCGTTCGGTCCCGCCGGTGATCTCCTCGTGTAACTCCGCTTCGTCGGTGATCTCCGAGAGCGGGACGTGGGTCATCGTGTGCGAGCCGACGGTCACGAGCGGGTCGTCGGCGACCGCTCGCAGCTGTTCTGCCGTCATGAGCGGTTCACCCCGGATCGAATCCAGCCCCGGCGGGTCGGTCACCGACCCCCCGATGGCGAAGACGGTGGCCGGGACGTCGTACTCGCGAAGCAGTGGAACCACGTTCTCCTGGAACGACCGGAGCGCGTCGTCGAACGTGAGCGCGATCCGCTTTCGATCGCCTCGCTCCAGGACTGCGGGAAGGTCGACGACCTCGTAGGTCGCAGTGAGCCACTCGAGCTGCGCTCCGAGCCGTTCTGGAGGGATGTCGTCGTACCCACCGCCACCGACCGAGTGATAGGCAAGGACGGTGTTGTGGCTGTCCGGAAGCCGCTGGTAGAGCCCTGTCCGCCCGAGTTCCCGCAGTCCTCGCTTCACGCCCTCTCGTATCACGGCTGCCCCCTAGTTCCACTCCCCGCTTCGGGACCGTTCGATCCACTCGGCGATCCCGCCGGCGGTCCGGGCGAGTTTGCTCGCGTAGTCGATCGCGTAGAGCCCGCCCACCTCTCCGGGACTCGGATCCGTCTCGTCGGTGAGCCGTCGGTAGAAGCCCCACGGTTTCGGGGGGAGGAACTTCCGCGGGTGAAGGGGATGGGCGCGTTCGGCCGCTTCCGTCCGATCGGGATAGTAGACCTGCTTCTGGATCGCCCCGCGTCCGATCCGGACCTGCTTTCCGAGCCACGCGCGCAGATCCGTCCGCGCCGCGTGGTACATCGTGATTGTCGGCTCGAAGTGCTGGACGAAGCCTGCCTCGGCGACGCGCTTTCCGAACTCGCCGTCGCCCTGCGAGACGATCCGCTCGTCGAAGGTTCCGACAGAATCGAACACCTCGCGTCGGATCGAGAGGCTGCCCGTTCCGGTGAACTCGCGCTCTCGCATGTACCGTTCGACGGGGAACCCGCCGAGCGTCCGGTCGTAGGTCGCGGTGAGCGTCTCCTCTCCTTCTACATAGAGTTCGACCGGACAGCCCATGTAGTCCCAGCCGTGTCGATCGTAGGAGTCGAGGACCGACTCGGCCCAGTTTTCCTCGACGGTCATATCCGCGTCGACGAACGATACGACCTCCCCGCGTGCGTGTTCGATCCCTTCGTTGCGGGCGGCGTACGAGCCCTGGACCTCGTCCTCGACGAGCAGGTGGACGTTATCGTAGAACGAAGAGAATGCCCGGATCACCTCGGGAGTCCCGTCGGTGCTCCCGTTGTCGACGGCGAGCACCTCGTAGCGCTCTGTGGGATAGGTCTGTTCCGTCACCGACTCCAGGGTCAGCCTCATCCCCGCCGGGTCGTTGTAGACCGGGATCACCACCGAGAGCGTCGGTTCGCTCGACCCGTCTGCGTTGCTCACGTGCCGAGAAACGCGGCCGACGTTCTAAACCCGTCGATACACCCGAGAGCGAGAGCTGTCGTCGTTCAACAGGTTGATGCGTGTCGGTACGAATCCGGGAACGATGAGCAGCATACTCGGCTCCATCAGGCGCGGCCGGTCGGGAGAGGAGACGTTCCCCTCGACCTCGATCGTCATCGAGTGGGAGAACGTCATCCACGCCGAGGAGAGCCGTTCCGAGAGAATGCTCCGGGCGCTGAACGCCCAGCTAGCGGAGCTCGCCGATCGCTTTCCCGAGACGCCGGAGATCATCTTCGTCTACAACCCCGAGGACGTCGAGGAGACCCAGATCAGACACTTGGCGTCGCTCACGCTCGACGACCACCACGACCCGCAGTTCGTCGCCTCGCCGGGCTCGCACTTCTACGAACTGAAGAACGTCGGTGCCGAGCGCGCCACCGGCGACGTGCTCGTCTACGTCGACAGCGACGTCGTCCCCCAGGCGGGCTGGCTGGCGGAGATCGTCTCGCCGTTTCTCGAGGAGGGGACGGAGATGGTGCTCGGCCACCCCTACGTCGAGACCGACACCCGGTACAAGTCCGCCGTCGCGATGTTCTGGTTCTTCCCGACCGAGGAGGAGGCCTACGAGGGCTACATGGCGTGTAACGTCGCGTTCTCGCGCGAGGCGTTCCTCGAGTACCGCTTTCCCGAGGAGGACTCCTACCGGGGCCAGTGCGTCGAACTGAAGCGTCGACTCGAAATCGACGAGAGGTGCCTCTACAACGCGCCGGAGGCGAAGGTCTCACACCCCGCGATGAACGGGCTCGATCACTTCGTCAACCGCGCGGTCTGCAGCGGCTACGACTCGGACTTCTGGTACCGCTACGGCGAGGAGAGGAGCGAGAAAGACCGCGCGAAAGCGGCGGTCTCGAAGCTCGTTCACCGCGCGAAACAGGTGGGGTACAACGTGCTCTCGCGACGCGAATCCGTCTCGAACGATCCGGCGACGATCGCGCTCGCGCTCGCGCTCGGCGCGTCGTACTACCTCCTTGAGTTCGTCGCCCGACTCGTCGCCATCGTCAGACCGAGCCTGATCGAGCGACACTTCCGGATCTGATGGCGATCGTCGGTCGTCCGCCGCGATCCGCCAGCCGACCTCACACTCCCGAGTACTGGATCCGATGAACGCCCCACGAGAGCTCCCGGGCCGGGCCGCCGAGATCTACCGCGAGCACGGCCCACGGGTGCTGGCGCTGAAAGCGCTCGGCTTCCCGAAGTCGATCGCGCTCCACCGGGGACTGGAGTTCGTCACGCGAGCGGGCCTCGACCGGCGGGCCGCAGAACGGAGCTACCGCTGGTTCGAAGCCCAGGAGACACCGTGTCGGATTTCGCCCGTGGACGTCCCTCGAGAACTCGGGCAGTTCGCCGGCGAGTACCACCCGGAGCCACGGTTCCTCTGCGAGGTGCCCGACTGCCGTCTCGTCGGCGACAGCGCGGTCGGCCTGCTCGACGACCGGATCCTCCTCGATACCGCGGGCTCGCACTACGAGCACTTCTTCACCGCCCACAAGGACTTCCTCGGGACGAAGACGGCGCTCGAACTCGTACTGCGCAACGTCGCCTCCCGGTCGCCTTCGGTACCGGAACGCTCGCTGCCCCCCGTGCTCCCGCTCGTCCCGTTCTACGACAACTACTACTACCCGTGGCTGGTCGAGTACCTCCCGAAACTCCGGTTGATCGAACGGTACGAGGCCGAAACCGGACGCGAGCCGGTGGTGATCGTCGAGGAGGACCCCCCCTCGTTCGTCCGGGCGACGCTGGCGCTGCTCGGCTACGACGGACGGTACGTCGAGTGGGACGGCGCGGAGTGTACCGTCGACCCCCTCCTGGTGACCGACCACCGGCTCGCGACGTCGTGGGCGGGCCCACGATACGGCTTCTCGCTCTCGGCCGAGGACTGTCTGTGGGTTCGCGACGCGATCCGGTCGGCGGTCGATCTCCCCTCCGCGTCGTCCGGCGGGAAGCGACTCTACGTCTCTCGACGGGCGACGGACCGGGGTCGCCGGGTCGCGAACTACGACGAGATCGAACCGGTCCTCGATAGCTACGGCTTCGAGTCCTACGTCCTCGAGTCGCTTCCGTTCGCCGAGCAGGTCCGCCTGGTCTCGGACGCCGAGGTGATCCTCTCGCCGCACGGCGCGGGACTCGCGAACGGTCTCTTCGCCGAGGACCCGACGGTCGTCGAACTGTTCGCGGAAACGCTCGTCCGCCCGTCGTACTACCTGCTCTCGGGGATGCTCGGCTTCGAGTACGAACCGATGGTCGTCGAGCCGGTCGCCCACGACCCGCACGACGACCTGCTGGTCGACCCCGACGAGCTCTCGGACCGCCTGGATGCGGTCGTCGACGATCCACAGTAGACCGGGGCGTGCGATCCGTCCACACGGTTCGTAGGCGATCCTCCCGTTTATTCCTCGCCTCCCCTATGACTGAGCAATGAGTGGTCTATCGCTCGTCCGGAAGGCTCTCCGACGGTTTCACGAGGAGGGCCCGCTGACCGTACTCTCCGTCGCACACGAACGACTCTCCGACCGATTCGACCGGTTTCGGGTAGCGAGGACCTACGCCTCCGTCCCGGACGGGACGACCGTGATCGAGGTCGACCCCGGCCGGATCGAGCGGTACCTCGTCGAGGGCGAGCACCCCGCGACGAGCTACCGGGTGAAGAACGGCTTCGCGACGAAACACGAACTCGACAAGCTCACTTCCCGATCGACCGGTTAAAAGGGGCGATCGTCCCCGGAGAGTGGGATCGATACACGAAATCCCACTGGTTCGACCGGGTCCACCTCGCGGCCAGAGAGTGCTTCGTCGAGGGGAAGGGGTGGGAGGAGACGGAGTACGGCCAGCACATGCTGGTGCTCAACGAACTGTACGGCCACGGCTTCTTCGACCGCCGAACCGACCGCTGTGACGCGCTCAATCGCGACGTGGCGAGCGAGGGATACGAACCCGAGCCGAGAGAGGACCGAAAGGTCGCCGTCAACGTCGGCCGGGACGGGGAACTGACCTTCAACAACGAGGACGGCCACCACCGGCTGGCGGTGGCGAAGATACTCGATGTCGACCGAATCCCCGTGACCGTCGTCGTTCGACACGCGGAGTGGCAGGCGATCCGCGAGGCGGTCGCGAGCGCCGACTCGGTCGACGATCTCGGCGATCGAGGACGCGATCATCTCGACCGCCCGGACGTGACCTCGCTCCACGCGTTCGACCGGGAGGATCGATCGAGTTCGGTGATCGGAGGCTTCCGACGACCGGTCGAGGCGCTGTTCGGGCGGTGAGATCGGTTCGACCACCACAGCCCGTATATAGCACGCCGACGATAGTGTCCCCGATGGCCGTTCGCGAGCTTCCGTCGAGGGCGGTCGGAAAGTGGCGCGAGGACGGGTTCGTCGCCCTCCTCTCTGCTGCGTCGAGCCGTGTTCGCCAGGCTGCGAGACGGGTTCGGGTCCGACGAGCCTACCGGCGAACGTCGCTCGGCGCCGACGTCATCGACGTCGATCCGGGTTCGATCACGCATTTCCTGATCGAGGGTCGGCACCCGGCGACCAGCTACAGGACCGAGAAGGGCCTGATAACCAAACACGAGCTATCGAAGGCGTACTTTCCGGTCCAGTTCTTCGGAGGGAGGGTCGTCCCGGGGGAGTGGGACCGACACCGTAAGCCGTATCGGTTCGACCGGGTGTACAGCGCCTTCGCGGATCACTACCTCGATGGGGTCGACTGGATGGAGACGGAGTACGCCCAACACATGCTGTTGATGGGTGAGTTGTACGACGTCCAGGCCGTCGAGCAGCGGATCGGTATCTGTGAGTCGCTCTACCGGTCGATGCTTCGAGACGGCTACGAGCCATCGTCGGACCCCACTCGAAACGTTCCGGTGAACGTCGGACGGGACGGAACGCTGATCTTCAACAACTGGGAGGGCCACCATCGCCTGGCGCTCGCGAAGGTCCTCGGCATCGACCGTATCCCCGTGTTCGTCGTCGTTCGTCACGAACGGTGGGAGGCGATCCGGGAGGTCGTCGCGAGCGCCGCCTCCGTCGACGACCTCGACGAGCGGGAGCGTCGACATCTCGACCACCCGGACGTCCGGCCACTCCACGAGTTCGACCGGAGGGATCGACCGTCGAACTCGCCGCGCACACCCGATACGTCACCCTGGTCTGCGGGGCGGTCGCTGAGTTAGCTCGGCCGCAGCCGTCCCTCCTCGACCATCGCTTCGAGCGGGTTGTCCTCGATCTCCAGTGGAAGCTCGACCCGCTCTTGTCGACGTGCGGACTCCCAGCTCCCGAAGATAAGCTCCGTCGCCGACAGCGCGGTCTCGGCGCGAAGCACCGACTCCCTGCCCTCCAGCGTGGCGTCGACCACCTCTCGAAGCGCCCTGTGGATGTACGGCTCGAAGAACGGATCCCGACCGCGTTCGTGGATCCGCTCGGCGATCGGCCGCAGGAGCTGGGGGCCGGGAAGCGCGTCGTCGGCTCTCCTGAGCGCGACGACCGGGAGGCTCGGCTCGACCACCACGTGCGAGACCCGCTCCATCCCCGTGTCGATCGACCGCCACTCGTCTTCGGTACTCCCTCTTACCCGGAGCGAGGGACCGTTCTCGCGACCGATCTCGATCGTCCCCTCGCTCCCGCGGAGCGTCATCAGGGATCTTCGATCGCCCACGCCCGTCTCCGCGAACCCCGTGACTCCGGTGTCGTAGACCCACTCGCTCATCGCCCGGTTCTCGTTGTGGACGCCGTAGCGGACGTCCTCGTCGTCGTAGACGAGCAGCGCGCGCACCCACTCCGGGTCGGCCCCTCCGGTGAAGTAGGCGCAGAGATCGAAGAGGTGGGTGCCGAAGTCGTAGAGGTTCTTCCCGCCGACCTCGATCCGTTCGAGGTCGCCGATCTCGCCGTCGTCGAGCAGCACCTTCGCCTGTCGGAACGGCCCGGCGAACCGGCGCTGGTGGTTGATCGAAAGCGAGACGCCTTCGGCCTCGCAGACCTCGACCATCCGCTCGCAGTCTCTCCAGGTCGACGCCATCGGCTTCTCGCAGTGGATCGCGCCCACCCCGGCGTCGGCACAGTCGGCGACGAGATCGGCGTGCGTGTTCGCCGGCGTGCAGACGCTGACCAGGTCCGGCGAAGTCTCCTCGAGCATGATCCGATGGTCCGTGTAGACGCTCTCCGCGCCGAGGTCGTACCGGTCGGCGAACGCGAGCGCGTTCTCCTCGACGATGTCGACGCAGGCGCTCAGCTCACAGTCGTCGATTCGTTCGTACGCGGAGGCGTGACGGTACCCCATCGCGTATCCCACGCCACCGGCCTCCTCGGGATCGGGTCCGGTGCCGATCACGGCTACTTCGAGCGTCATTCTACCGGGACCTTTTCGAGTCCGACGTATATCTCCCCCGTTGTCCATCGAGCGATTCGGATCAGCGCCGGAGGAGCTACTGGAGGTCCCGGAGGTCGGGGTGGTCCGGGATCGATCCGCTCTCGTACAGTCGGTCGCGGTAGGCCATCCACTCGCTGTGCCTGACGAGGAACCCGACCGGGATCGTCTCTAGGCCGAGGATCTTCGCGATCGAGGTGCGATGGTCGCCGGCGACGTGGAGGAGTTCGCCCGTCCGGCCGACGTCGACGAGCACCTCCCCCGCCACGAGGTGACGGAAGCTCTCATAGCGCTCCGGGTCGCGGTCGCGTAGCTCGCGTTGGCTCTTGAACCCCGAGGTCCGGATCTCCTCGTAGAGCTCGTCGAAGAAGCGACATTGCTCGAGGATCTCCTCCGGCGAGTGACAGCCCTGCCAGGCTTCCTTTCCCCGGCGTGCTTCCTCCAGTCGCTCTCGGATCAGGTCGATCTCCTCCCACTCGACGCCGTCGACGAAGTGCTCCTCGAACGCCCGGTAGGTGAGCTTGTTCTCGAAGAGGGCGTTCTCCCCCCACGAGGCGTTCGGGCCCCTGGCGATCCCCTCGTGGTCTGGTCGCGGTCGATCCCAGTCTCCTCCCACGACGGTTCCGAACAGCCGGGATTTCCCCTCCCACGCCGGATACGGCCGCAGCGACGACCGCGCGATCCGCGCCGGATCGACGGACTCGACCTTGAACGGGTCGAGCGGCGCGTCGTACCGGTCGATGTCCCTCGTGTACGCACGTCGGTGGTACTCCGGTGCGACCCGCCAGTATAGATCCGGGTGCGCTCGCCGGAGCCCCCCCAGTGGCCCTTCCTCGATCAGCCGTTTTCCCGCGTATCCGATCCCCTCCTCGCGATAGACCCTGGCTGCCCGCCGCGAGAGCGACCCGATCCGGCCCGGTAGACCGTCGCCCAGCAGGTCGGCGGGCTGCCGACCGAGGCGGGCCCACCGGTTCGCTCTGCTCATGCCCGTAGCAGTAGAGGGGAAGTAGTTAAACATCCGCTTCTCCCCGGACGACTCGCCCGCACACCGACGGACACCTCGGCCGACATACAGTATCGCGTTCCGCCCGAGTGAAACCGGGCCGAGGAAGGTGTAGACGACGCGACCGTCTCTTCGCGTCTCGCAATCATTCTCCCGGATTCGTATAGTAACGTTTAGAGTATACTGGTCCTAAGCGACACGTAACGTGTTAAACACCCGGCCCTCCGTCTCGATAGATGCCATCTCGGTCCACGACGGTACCGAGGTGCGCTACGACCTCTCGTACTCGCGTCGGTTCGGGCGGTTTCTGACCGGTGTCGATCCGTACGTCCGGTACTCGGAGGACGTCTCCGCGGTCCCCGAGAGCATTCTCGTCGTCCCGCTTCTCACCACGCTCTGTCCGCTCGCGTGGATCACCGGCACCGAGGTGTCCGTCGGTCGGGTCGACTCACGCGTTCTCCGCTCGCTCTCGGCGCTCCAGCGAGCGTACGCCGACCAGTACCCCGACGCCCCGTTCGACCGGGTCGAGCCGATCCGGTACGAGACGGTCGTGAACACCCGATCACCACGGACGGAGCGAGCGGTAGGCGTGCTCTTCACCGGTGGCGTGGACTCGACGACGACGTACCTCAACCACCGGGAGGAAGAGCCCCACCTCATCACGGTCAGAAAGGAGCGCGAGACCCGCGAGAACACCTGGAGGAAACGCTCGACGATGATCGATGCGTTCGCCGAGGAGAACGGTCTCACCGCCCACTACGTCGAGACGAACGTGAAGTCGATGGTCGATAAGTTCACGGTGAACCTCTACTTCAGACACCTGCTCAACGACTCCTGGGACCGGACGATGTACTTCGGCATCGGCTACCCGGGGCTCACGGCGCCGATCACCCACAACGAGGGGATCACGCGGATCTACCAGTCGGCCGATTACATGCCCCACGAGGGGTTTCCCAACTCCGCACAGCCACGGCTGGTGGACACGCTCCGCTGGTCGGGGACGGCCGTCGAGTCCGACGCGGTCGGGACCACGCGCCAGGAGAAGATCGAACTGATCGGCGAGTACTTCGCGGGCCGGGAGACCGCCTGGGAGATCAGTAGCTGTGACGAGGGCGGCGAGGACTCGCTCTCGTGCAACCGGTGTGGGACCTGTCTCCACACGATCACCGGCTTCCTCGTCGCCGGCCACGACCCGGAAGAGTACGGCTTCGAGGTCGACGAGAGGACCTTCGACCGGATCCGGTCGCACGTCGAGGGAGAGCGGTTCACCGCCGACAGCGTGAAAGCGCGGTTCTGGATCGAGATGCAAGAGCGGGTCGACCCCGATCGGGTGGACCTACCGTACGACGGCGTGAACGAGTTCCTCGAGTGGTTCGCGGACGCGACGATCTCCGAGGAACTGAGCCACCCGCTGCCGATCCACGAACCGAACTACACCGCCAGCCTGAAACGGCGACTCTGTACGAAGCTTCCGTACCCGTTCGACAGCGTCGCGACCGAACTCTATCTCACCTACGTCCTCGACGGATCCGTCGCCGAGCGTGCCTCGGCCCGACCGAAGCGGTAACCGTCGGTACCGACCGTTGCTCATCCTCTCGTTAACTCGGCAGGTTGAAATAGCGGACTCCGTAAGACGTCTCCAATGGAACCGGATCGGGAGACGGAGGACCTCTCTCTCCGCGAGAAGGCGCGTGCGTTCTGGCGCGTCGCGATGTTCAAACCCGTCCTGACGGCGTTCATCATCGCGTTCAGTGCGCTCGCCGCCCTCCTCCAGGGGGTCGGGCTGAGCTTCCTCATGCCGATCATCGAGGTGGTTCAGACACCGGACGACCCGACCGCAGAAGGTGGTCTCGTCGGGGCGTTCGCGATGGCCTACGACACGGTCGGCGTCCCGTTCACGCTGGGCTACATCGTCCTCGGCCTCGCGCTGGTGATGACCGCGCGCTACACCGCGACGTTCATGGTCGGCTGGCTACGGATCGCGCTCTACACGGAGTACATGCGACACCTCCAGACGCTGTCGATCGAGCGGTCGGTCGACGCGCGGATCGCGTACTTCGACCAGCACGGCTCCGACGACATCATGAACGCGATCGTCACCCAGGCCGAGTACGCCGGGAAGGTGATCCGGGACTTCATCCAGTTCTTCGAACAGGTGCTCCTGGGGGTGATGTACCTCGCCGTCGCCTTCTACCTCGCCCCACAGCTGACGGTGCTCGCGCTCGTCCTCCTCGGGGGGCTGACGTACCTCATCAGATACGTCCTCGAACCGGGCTACACGCTGGGTGATCGGGTTGCGGACGCGAACGAGCGGATCCAGGAGTCCGCACAGGCGGCCACGCAGGGGATCCGGGACGTCAAGCTCTACACGAAGGGCGACGACGTCCTGGGTACGTTCAACGAGGCGATCGACCAGTTCGTCACCTCCTACGTCAAACTCGGGCGGAACGAGGAGGCGATCGACGCCTTCTACAACCTCGCGGCGGCGCTCGTAGTCTTCGGGATGATCTATGTCGCGCTCACGTTCGCGAACATGTCGCTGGGCGCGCTCGGCGTCTTCCTCTTCGCGATGTTCCAGCTGGCACCCGTCGTCAGCCGGGCGAACAACCGGTTCTACAAGGTCGAGGGGCGGCTCCCGCACCTGATTCGCACCCAGGAGTTCGTCCGCGAACTGGAGGCGCAGGCCGAACTCGACTCCGGTACGAGGGAGGTCCCACGCCCGCCGACGCCGATCGGGTTCGAGGACGTCTCGTTCACCTACGACACCGGCGAGGAGGAAGAGCCGGTCCTGAAGAACGTCTCCTTTTCGGTCGACGAGAACGAGTTCGTCGCGTTCGTCGGCCAGTCCGGGGCCGGGAAGTCGACGATCGTCTCGCTTTTGGCGCGGCTCTACGAGATCGACTCCGGGCGGATCACGGCCAACGGGGTGCCGATCGAGGAGATCGACCTCACCAAGTGGCGTGAACGCATCGCGTTCGTCCGCCAGGACCCCTTCATCTTCAACCGCTCGCTCAGGGAGAACGTGATGATCGGCAACGAGGCGGCCACCGAGCGCGAGTTCCAGCGGGCGTGCGAACTCGCACACATCGACGAGTACGTCGGGCAGCTACCCGATGGCTACGATACGGTCCTCGGGGACAACGGCGTGCGGCTCTCCGGGGGTCAGCGCCAGCGCGTCTCGCTCGCCCGCGCGCTGTTGAAGGACGCGGACCTGCTCGTCCTCGACGAGGCGACGTCGGACCTGGACACGAACATCGAAGAGGAGGTCCAGTCGGCGATCGAATCGATGGACCGGGGCTACGCGATGATCGCCATCGCCCACCGGCTCTCGACGGTCCGCAACGCCGACCGGATCTACACGCTCGACGCGGGCGAGATCGTCGAGAGCGGCCCGCACGACGAACTCGTCGAGGGCGACGGGAAGTACGCACAGCTCTACGCGACGCAGTGATCGATCGGTCAGCGTCGTGCGGGTCTCCGATGGGGCTCGCGCGGGCTCTCTTCGCTCCGCTCGTTACGCGTCTCTCTCTCCAGTCACGCCGAGATGGAGCGAGAGCTCACTCAACGCGGACGTCGGCTGGGTGTAGCCCACCGCGAGCGCCCAGAGCACCGACGAGAGGTTCGTCCCGAAGACCGTCGCCCCGTCGAACAGCTGGAAGACGAGCACCAGCACGACCAGCGAGTACGCGCCGACCGCCAGCGGTGCGGCCGCCTCCCTCCCGTAGACGAGTTCGAGCGCCGTCGGCTCCCGTATTCGACCTCGTAGCCCGTCGAACGCCGACTCGCGGACGCCCCTGTACGCCAGTGTGAGCGCCGAGACGAACAGCGCCACGTAGGCGAGGCCGCCGACGACGCCGCCGATGACGAACATCCGGATGTAGCTGCTGTGGATGCCGGTGAACCCCGCTCCGTAGAGCCGCTCGGCCGCGCCGTGCGAGTCGACGATCCCCCACCCGAGCACCGGCCGTTCGGCGAACGCCCGATACGACAGCGTCCAGTCCCTGATGCGTTCGTCGAGCGCCGCCTGTATCGTCGCACCCGGTCCCGGGAGCAGTCCGACCGCGACGGCGACGCCGAGGAGCGTCCCGACGACGCCGAGGAGCGTCGCGCCCAACAGCGCCTCGCTCCCGGCGAGCGAGTAGACGGCGAGCAGTACCGCGACGGCGAGCAGCGCCAGGCTCGCCGCGCGCCCGAGCGTGAGCGCCACCCCGGTGACGTTCATCGCCGCGACGGCCACCGCCCAGGGGCGGCGGCGTTCGACGTAGAGCGCAGCCGCACAGACCGCGCCGAACGCGAAGAGCACCCGGAGGTAGTTCCGGCTCTCGAGGATCGACGACGGCGGGTAGAAGGCGAAATCGAGGACCACGCGCTGTGGGCCCGCCTGGTCGAACGGATAGCCCAAAAGGGTGAAGTTCCCCCAGAGGACCGTGGGAACGCTCGTGAGGAAGCCGAACGCCCCGAGGAGGGCGATGACCACGAACGCCCGTTCCCTCGAGACGACCCCCGGGACGACGAAGAGCGCGACGCCGGAGAAGACGACGAACGCGGCGGTGTGAACGAACGCTGCGGGCGTTGGGTTGCGAAGGAGGGTGAGGACGAAGACCGCCCAGAGGACGAGCGTCGGAACGACGATCGCGGGGTGGGTCCGGAGCGAGAGGTCGAGTCGTCGCTGCTCGGGCCTCCATCGGTAGAGGAGGACGACCGCGAGAAAGGCGAGGAGGCCCACCAGCGCGACGAGACGCCCGGCCGACGGGGTGACGAACACCGAGAGGCCGAGTACACAGGCGAGGAGGAAGGCCGCGAACGCGACCGTCTCGGGGTGGTTCGGTGTTCGTGGGCGGTCGCGGGGTTCGTCCGCGCGGTGCAGTCGGTCTTTCCGCATGGGTCTCATCCGGTCGAGAGGACCTCCCGCGGTCTGATCTCGACGACCCTCGCGCCCCCGTACGAGAGCGCGAGGCCGAGGTAGATCGCGAGCAGTACGGAGTTCAGCGAGAGCCCACCGAGCGTCATCGACTCGAAGGTCATGGTCACGAGGATCGCGACGAGGACCGCCGATACGTAGACCGGCCACCAGTCGCCCCGCTCGCGCGGGGAGAACCGCGTCCTGAGGGCGCTCACGATCACCGCCCCGACCGCGTAGAACACGGCCGTGAGGTAGAGCGCGCCGGCGACGACCCCGGTCTGGAGGAGGATGTTGATGTAGGAGTTGTGCGTCCCGTAGCCGACCGGGCCACCGGGGGGGACGTAGGGGGCGATCTCGGCCGCCGTGTCGCCGAAGCCGATCCCCACGAGCGGGTCGGCCGCGAGGCGCTCGATCGACGCCATCCAGAGCGTACCCCGCACGGAGATCAGCAGGTCGATCAGCGCGACGACCCTGGCCGGGAGGAGGCCCTCGATCGCCGTTCCGAGCAGGCCGGTCACGACGAGCGCGCCCGTGGTCAGCGCGCCCGCGAAAACGACCGCGATCGCCGTCTTCCTGAACGCGACCGCGGCGACGAGCGCCGTCCCCGCACCGAGGCCGAGCAACGCCCCGGTGGAGTCGCTCGTCAGGACCGCCAGCGAGCAGAGGACGATCGCGCTCAGAGAGAGGGGGCGAGGGCCACGCGCTACCGCGTGAAGGACGGCCGTGATCGTGCAGACCATCATGAAGAAGCCGTAAGTGTTCGGGTTCGAGAACACCGAGTTCGTCCGGTAGCCGGAGAACCCGTAGACGTTCCCGCCCGTCCAGGGGAACGTCGCGAGGTCGGTAACGGACTCGACGGCGAGCATCGCGAAGCCGATCGCCGCGACGAGGACCCCGATCGCGGTGAGCGTCGTCACGAGCCGGCGACGCCCGTCCGAGCGGTCGATCACCCCCGGGAGGAGGAACATCGCGACGATCACGCCGAGCGGCGTCACGAGGACGTACGCGAGCCGGTCGAGCGAGCGATCGACGAACCACCCGGCGGTGAGGACGAGCCAGTAGCCCCCGAAGAGCGCGAGGAAGACGAGGTCGATACGAACCTCGACGTCGGCGACGAAGACGAGGTAGACACCCGCGACCGTCAGCGCGACCAGCGAGAGTCCGTATCCGACGGTCGACGAGAGCAGCCACGTGTTCGTCGTGAGGGCGGCGAGGATACAGAGCACCGGGATCCAGATCTCGTTCGGGCGGGGGACGGCCGCCGCGCTCTGCCGGACGTATCCCATCTACCGATCACCTTCCCGGGATCGACTATTCACTCTGTCGATGGGTTTCCAGCCCGGGTCGACTGCACTCACGAAGACCGAGATCCGGCGCTCGTGAGAGCACTGACTCCGGTACCGCCTCGCGACACAGTCGAGGGGAGTCGGCCGGTTACGAAATCCGACAGGGGATCACATCGGCCAGCGCCGTCGACCGACCGAGTGAAATCGGTTCGGCCTGAACCGTCTCGGTATGTCTCATATACTCGTCCTCCTCAACTGGATCCGGCCGACGACCATCGAGTACGACATCTCGGAACGGCTCGGCCGGGAGCCCGGCTTCGAGGTGACGGTCGCCTGTTACGAGGACGCATCGCTCGAGGAGACCGAAGCTCCCGTCGACACCGACGCGGTCTCCCTCGAGTTCCTCGGGGCGAGGAACCGATTCGACCGGACGGCGATCGGGCGGCTCCGTGAACTCCTCACGGCCGGTCGATTCGACCTGCTGCACACCCAGACGAACTTCTCCGGTGCGCTCGGACGCGCGCTCGCGCCCTCCGAGCTCCCGATCGTCGACACCGAACACGCCGATCACCGGCTGCACTACTCCGCCGCCCAGAACGCGGTCAACGCGACGACGCTCTGGCGTGCCGACCGCGTCGTCGCGAACTCGCAGGCGACGCTCGATTCCTTCTACCCACACGAACGACTTCTGGTCCCGGAGCGAAAGCGCCGCGTGATCTACAACGGCGTCGACATCGACGCCATCGACGCCGCGCGCCCCGAGTCGAACCCGTGGGAGACCGACCGCCCGCGGGTGACGACCGTCGGCCGGATGATCCCGACGAAGAACCAGCGAACGTTGATCGCGGCGTTCGACGACGTCAGGCGGTCGGTGCCCGACGCGGAGCTGATGATCGTCGGCGACGGACCCGAGCGAGCGGCGCTCGAACGGTTCGTCCGGGCTCGCCGCCTCGGAGACCACGTCACGTTCACCGGCACCGTCTCCCGTCTCGACGTCTATCGGATCCTCCACGCGAGCGACCTCTTCGCGCTCAGCTCCCACTCCGAGGGGTTCTGCGTCGCGCTGGTCGAGGCGATGGCCTGTGGGCTCGCGCCCGTCGTCAGTGACATCCCGGTACTCCACGAGGTCGCCGGTGAGACCGCCGCCTTCGCCGACTCGAGGAGCCCGGAGTCGTTCGCGGCCGCGATCCGGACGCTGCTGCGCGACCCGGAACGACGCGAACGACGCGCCAGGGACGCCGACGAACGGGCGCGGACGGAGTTCCCGCTCGAACGGAGCGTCGAGGAGTACCGTGCGCTCTACGACGAGGTGCTCGCCGAACGTGGGTGACGCTCGCTGGCACGCTCACTCTCTCGCGTTCGCCGAACCGCCGGCGCCCGATCGAGCGTCGGGCTCCCGGAATGAGAGGATACTTCACTGCAGCTCGTGTACGACAGACAAGAGTAACCCACCCCTCGTCATGACCTCCAACATCGTCCTGATCGTGATGGACACCGCCAGAGCGGACGTCTTCTCTCCCGGAAACGACGCAGCACTCGAGCCTCCGATCGCGGGACGACGCTACACGAACGCGTTCGCGAGCGCGCCCTGGACGCTCCCGTCCCATGCGGGGCTCTTCACGGGGACGTACTCCTCGAAACACGGCGCACACGGCGGTCACAAACGCCTCTCGGGAAATCTCCCGACGCTCGCGGAGGCACTCGGCGACGGGGGCTACGAGACGGTCGGCGTCTCGAACAACACGTGGATCAGCGAGGAGTTCGGTTTCGCCCGCGGCTTCGAGACCTTCTACAAGACCTGGCAGTACGTCCAGACCGAGACGGACCTCGGCGAGATCGCCCGGACGAAGGAAGGTACAGAAAAGCTCCGGGGCGTCGCGAAGAAGATCCTTGAGGGAAATCCGCTGACGAACCTCACGAACGCGGTCTACGGCCAGTTCTTTCGACGGCGCAGCGACGAGGGTGCGCGCGCGACCAACGAGTGGATCGACGACTGGCTCACGGAACGAGCGGACACCCGTCCCTTCTTCCTCTTCGTCAACTACCTCGAGCCACACCTGGAGTACCGACCCCAGAAACAGATCGCCGAGGCGTACCTCCCCGACGGCGTGAGCTACGAGGAGGCGATGGAGGTCCCACAGGACGCCTGGGAATACATCGCGGGGAACCTCGAGATGGGCGAGCGAGAGTTCGATATACTGCGTGGGCTCTATCGCGCCGAACTCGCCTATCTGGGAGAGCGCATCGACGAGTTGAGGACGTCGCTCGAGGCGGCCGGCGAGTGGGAGGACACCGTCTTCGTCGTCACCGGCGATCACGGCGAGAACATCGGCGACCACGGTCTGATGGACCACCAGTACTGTCTCTACGACACGCTGTTGCACGTCCCGCTGTTCGTCCACGGGCCGTCGTTCGACGAGGGCGAAGACGACCGACTCGTCCAGCTCACCGACCTCGCACCCACACTGCTCGACGTGGCCGGAATCGACGCGGTGGGGATGCGAGAGGAGGTTCAGGGCGTGTCCTTCCATCCGGGGGGCGACGCCGACCCGAGAGAGCACGCCATCGCGGAGTACCTCTCGCCACAGCCGTCGATGGAGGCGCTCGAAAAGCGCGTCGGTGAGATCTCCCCCGAGGTCGAACGGTACGACCGATCGCTGCGGACGATCCGTTCCGGGGAGTACAAACTCGTCCGTGGCTCCGACGGTGCGCGCGAACTCTATCGCGTCGCGTCGGACCCCGGGGAACGGGAGGAGATCTCCGGGGAGCGACCGGGGGTGGTTGCGGACCTCGAAACACGTCTCGACGAGTGGCTCTCCTCGTTCGAGCACGCCGACGCGTCGGGCTCGGTCTCGATGACGCAGTCGACACAGGACCGCCTCGAGGACCTCGGCTACCTCCAGTGACCTCTCAACCCCTCTCCCGGACGGCGACGGACCCCCACCGTCGGTGAGAGACCCGAAACAAACCGACGAGCGCGACGAGCGTCGCCGCGAGAGTCCGACCTCGAGAGGGTTCGGCCTTCGCAGGTGGGACCGGACGGAGCCGGCAGTCGACGCGGAGGTGTCCGGCCAGCGCGCCGTGGGCGAACGAAGCGGGTGACTGGAGTCGGCGTCACGGGTGGAGGCGGTCCCTGGTGCGCACTGTCGTATCAGGCAACACTTATGCTCCTCACCACCGATTCTGTTCCTAGAAAAGGACTATCGGTTGATATGTAGAGGGTCGTCGAGCGGGTGACGGTCGGTTCTTTTCGGAGAGTGACAATGAATTCACACCAGCTGTGCGTAGTGACGGGAGCATCGAAAGGGATCGGACGCGCCACCGTAGAGGCGCTGGCGGGCGAGAAACGGACCGTCGTGGTCAACTACCGGCGGTCGGAGGCCGGGGCGTACGACGCCGTCGCGGCGATCGAGGACGCGGGCGGGACGGCCGTGGCGATGCAGGCGGACGTGACGGACCCGGCGGCCGTCGAGGGGATGCGCGATCGCGTCCACGAGCGAATCGGGCCTGTCGACGTCCTCGTCAACAACGCGGGCGTCACCGCCGACACGACGTTCGGACGGATGGACCGCGAGGACTGGGAGCGCGTCATCGACGTCACCCTGAACGGGACGTTCGCCTGTACGAAGGCGTTTTTCGACGACATCAAATCGTCTCCGCAGGGGCGGCTGATCAACGTCTCGAGCGTCATCGGGAAACAGGGCAACTACGGGCAGGCGAACTACGCCGCGGCGAAGAGCGGGCTGTTTGGCTTCACCCGGACGCTCGCGCTCGAACTCGCCGAGAGCGGGTCGACCGCGAACTGCGTCGCCCCCGGCTACACCGATACGGAGATGGTTCGCGCCGTCCCAGAGGACATCCAGGACCGGATCAGGGAGGAGATCCCGATCGGGCGGTTCGCGACCGCCGGGGAGGTCGCCGAGCTGATCGCGTTCCTCGCGAGCCCTCACGCGTCGTACATCACCGGCGAGACGATCGACATCACCGGGGGGCTCGACCTGTGAACGGCGACTCTTCGCTCGTCGGCGGTGAGGACGAGACGCGGGGACGGTCGACGGGCGGCGGGCGGCCGGGACGGAGTCCACCGCCCGTCCCCGAGACGCTCCGTTCGCCGAGCGTTAAGCTCGTCTATCTCTGTCTCGCCGTCGGCGGGCCACAGACGCCGGGGCTGCTCCGCGAGCGGCTCGGCCTTTCACTGCTCACGCTCTATCCGCTGCTCGGGCGCCTAGTGGACCAGGGCCTCGTCGAACGCGTCGAGGGCGCGTACGCGATCCGGGACGACGACCGGTGAGTCGGGGCGAACTCCGTCGAACCGTGCCCATTGCGTTTACCGATACCGACCGGCGGTCACCGGTCGCCGACCACGACCGTCCGCGATCCGCGCCAGTTCGTCGGTCGTCCGCTCGACGGTCTCGCGCCACTCGTGGTTCTCTTTCACCCGCTCTCGTCCGACCAGACCCGCGTTCGCGCGCGTTTCGGGATCGCCCACGTAGGACTCGATCGCGCGTGTGAAGCCATCGACGTCGTCGACCGGTGCGGTCTTGCCGGCCCCGCCGAGGACGCCCTCGACCTGGTCGAGCGAGGAACAGACGACAGGTATCTCCGACGCCATCGCCTCCAGCACCGTGCGCGGGACGCCCTCCGCACGGCTCGGCAGCACGAGGAGGTCGCCCGACCGATAGAGCGCCGGCATCTCGTCGTACGCCACCTGCCCGAGAAAGACGACTCGGTCGGCCAGTCCCCTCCGCTCGGCGTACTCGCGCAGCTCCTTGAGCATCGGTCCGTCCCCACAGATGTAGAGGTCCGGTCTCTCCGAGCCGTTCAGCTGCGAGAGGGCGTCGATGGCGACCCTGGGACGCTTTCCCTCGACGACCCGGCCGACGAACAGGATCGCCTCCCGGTCGGTGTCGATCCGCTCGCTCGTCGGCCCTTCGGGGGCGAACTTCGTCGTATCGATCCCGTTCGGCACCACCGAGATCTCGGTCTCGACGCCGAGCGACTCCAGACGCGCCCGCTCGACGTCGGTGTAACAGAACACGACGTCCGCCTGATCGAACGTCCACCGGCCGACCGTCCGGAGATACCGGTCGAAGACCCACTCGGGGGCGTTCTGCGAGTAGAGGCCGTGGTTCGTGATCGCGAGCGGCGTCTCCCCACACCGGCGGGCGAGCGCCGCGAGGTTCGTCGAGAAGTAGAGATGCGAGTGTGCGTGGACGACGTCGAAGTCGTCGGCGGCCGAGAGGTGCTGGGCGAGGCCCAGCGAGATGTCGTTGCCGAGCGCGTCGAGCGTCGCCGGGTACCGGACGACCGTGTAGCCCGAGCGGCGCTCGACGTGCGGTCTCGATCGATCCGCCTCGATCGTCAGCACCGTGACGTCGTGGCCCATTTCTGCCTGGTCTCGGCTCAGCGCGTGTGCGTGGTACGCGCCGCCGCCTTTCACGTCCGGGTAGATCGTCTGTGCGACGCGGAGTATCCGCACGGCTACGACCTCTCGATGGCGATATCGATCGCCAGTCCGTTGCTCGGGGTCCACGCCTCGGCCTCCACTCCCGGGGACACTACTGACTCATTCCTTCACTCTTCCATACTGACTCGTCTCTTATGAAGTGCGTGGATCGTCCGTCGTGGGGGTTCACGAGAAGGGCTCGATCGTCGACGAGCGGCCAGTGTTCGACCGACTCGGGTGGTCGATACCTCGTCTCTGACGAACCGCCTCCCAAACTGTTGGAGGGACCACCTCTGTGAAGTCTTTCAGCTATACTCGTGATCCATGTGTGGAATAGTCGGCTGCGCCGACCCGGCAGAGAGGGAGAGCGCAGTCGAGATCCTACGGAGTGGACTCTCGGCTCTCGAGTATCGAGGCAGGGATTCTGCACGCCTGCGCTCACCCGTGGTGAACTAACGACCGCGAGACGTCAGGGGAACCTCGTTTCGCTCGATCAGGAAGGACAGCGAACGCTCTCAGGCAAGAGTGTCTCCCGTCTCGCGGAAATCCAAGTACAGCTAGAAGATGGGAAGCTCACGGAAGCTCGACGTAAGCTCCGCTTGTTCATCCAAGACGTGGCGGACGAGGATCAACTCGAGCAATCGGTGAAACCATACAGATAAGCGAAAACGAGCTACAGCAGCAAGAATGGGGGGTTTAAATCGACTGCTGTTTACTCCGTCGTGGACTCGCCGCCCCACCACGGCCAATCGCCGCGGTCGCCGCGTGGCGGAATTTCGTCGACTCGATCGGGATCGCGCTCAAAGAGCGAGCCGTCCGCGGTGTCTTCAAGGATTCCTCGGTTTTCGTTACGCATGATCCGGATCATTTGCCCCTCCATACGTTCGCCGCGGTCCCACGTTTGTCCTGTCATCTCGTTCAGGATGCTGCCGAAACCACGAACGCCGTATGCGTTTCGCGCGATATTCGTCCCAGTCCCACCCGGGTAGACCGACAGTTGGGCATTGGCCTTTCCCTGCGCGTGGTCCCACATCGAGACGTTGAGTCGCTGGGAGAGTTCAACCGCATCGGGGTCCGCCTCAGATGCGATCGGCCAGAAGTTCGACGAGTGATGCATATCGCCCGGTACCTCCTTCTCGTCGTGGTACATCCCGCTCTGGGTATGCAGGTCTGAGACCCATAGTGGCTCCAGGGGGACAACGTAATCGATCATCGCTTGAGTTTCGGGCGATGGGTTGTCGTCTGCACCGACCTCGTAGTGGTGTTGGCGGTTGGGGTCGACGCCGTCGGCGTTGGCCCGCTGATTACGCATTGCCCCATCAGGGTTGTGCATCGGCAGGACATGAACCGTCAGTGCATCCGTTACGTTCCTCGCGAAGGGAGTTCCCGACGTCGCGAGTTCTCGGAGTTCTGCGAGGATCGCGTTCGTGCCCGTTGGTTCGTTTCCGTGTTGCTCGGCTGTGAAGAAGACATCCGTCTCACCGCTACCGACGCGGGCCACGGTAAGCTCGCGCCCTTCGAGGCTCTCGCCGATGTCTTCTAGTTCGAAACTCCGTCGCGCTCGTCGGTCAAGGCCGTCCAAGAAATCTTGGACCTCTCCGTGGGTCAGGAACCGCCCTGTCTCCTCGCGTGGCCACGGCTCATCCGCGCTCACGACGTTTGTTCCGAGCGCTCCACCGCCTACGATCGCGCCCATCAGCTTTAGTGTAGTACGCCTCCTCATGGTACGATCAATCCACATTGCAACGTATATTAAGTCTTGTTTGCTATATTAAATAGTATGTAGTTAGAATATTCCTGTAACATTCAATAGTAATATTGTAGAGAAGTCAAGCAAATCCCCAGAACGATTGTATTATTCATTCTCGGAAAGACGGAGGTATTGGAAGAAGAGTTACGTGAAACTGTGTTAAAGAACACGAGAGTACATATAAACGAGAACTTACGCTGCTACTGGTCTCTGGGCGCACTATTGAACGACGACGACTGGTTCGCACCTGGCCAAAAATGCGTTTCGCGAAGTATTAGGATAACCTGCAGGTGTCGATCGTAACCTTGCTTGAATTCTTTCTTCCTCAAGAACGCTACGGCTTCGAGCGTGAACAGGGGTACCGTTACCGACGAGACTCCGGGCCAAGCAACATGCCTGTGCACGACGTCGGTCATCGTTCCACTTGGGGTCCCCACCTCGCGTACCCGATCATTCCAGCCTCGGTGCGTTCTTGGTACCTGGTCGCTGCAAGCACAATAGACATGATAGACGCTGACCCTACTAGGGTAGCTCTTAAGCCGAATTAAACCACACAATGTCGAAAACAACACACAGTGGGCTCTCGAAGACGTTATCTTCCAAAGAAGTACTGATACTTTCCTTCGGAGCGATGATCGGATGGGGTTGGATCATTCTGACGGGGGAGTGGATCAACGAGGGAGGTCCCTTAGGAGCGATCGTAGCGTTCCTGATCGGAGGAGTCGTCGTCGGGGTCGTTGCCCTACTCTATAGCGAACTCGCCTCAGCCATGCCGTTGGTCGGTGGAGAACACGTTTACAGCCTTCGTGCTCTCGGTCCGCTTGGGTCATTCGTGTGTACGTGGGCGATTATTTTCGGCTACGTTACCGTCGCCGCTTTCGAAGCAGTAGCTCTCCCTTCTGCGATGTCGTATATCGTTCCAGGCTTTGATTCGATCGAACTGTGGTCTATCGCAGGCGAACCCGTCTACGGAACGTGGATATTCGTCGGCGTACTCGGAACTGTTGGTGTTACATATCTGAACTACATCGGGATTCGACCTGCGGCACAGTTTCAGATAATCATGACGATCGTGATCGCCTTTGCGGGAGTCGTTCTGATCGCCGGCGCAGTAGCCGGTGGACAACCCTCTCCGGACCCCTCATTCGGGATCGGTACTGCAGGTATCTTCGCTGTCATCCTCATGGTACCGTTCATGTTCGTCGGGTTTGACGTCATACCACAATCGGCGGAAGAAGCCGACGTCCCGCCTCGAAGACTGGGGATGTTGATCGTCTTCTCAGTCGTTCTCGCTGCACTGTTCTACATGGCTGTTATCTGGGGAGCTAGCCGTGCACTTCCCGGAAGCGAACTCGTCGAGAGTCCGTTGCCCGCTGCTGAGGCGATGGCAGCCCTCTATGACAGTCAAATGATTGGCCAACTCATGGCGTTCGCTGGGATCGCAGGGATTCTGACGAGCTGGAACGCGTTCGTTATCGGTGGAAGCCGGGCTCTCTTCGCCCTTTCCGAGTCCGGTATGCTTCCTGCCTCACTTTCCAAAGTTCATCCGAAATACAACACACCGAGTAACGCGATTGTTCTCGTCGGAGGGCTCTCCGTGCTCGCGCCTCTCTTCGGAGAGCAGATGCTCACATGGGTCGTGAACGCTGGCGGGTTTGGAATCGTCGTTGCGTGGTTTCTAGTCGCTGTGTCGTTTCTCGTCCTCCGGTACCGCGAGCCAGGGATGGACCGGCCGTACAGAGTTCCAGGAGGGTATATCGTTGGCGCAATCGGATTGACTATGACTGCTATTTTCGTCTTTCTCTATCTACCGTGGGGCGAGTCAGCCTTGCTGTGGCCGTATGAATGGGTGATCGTCATAGGCTGGTGTGTGCTTGGCGTGGTACTGTTCATGCTATCTGGAGGATCGACAGCGAGAGCAACTGAAGACCTCGCAGAAAAACTCCAGTCCCTGGAAAACGACTGATCGAAACGTTCGGATTTTTAGCGTACTACGGACGTGGTGTACTGTCTTCGAGCGAGAAACTGGCGAACCCGATCAGGAGGTCGAAGCCAGATGAGGGACGTGCCTCCTGAGAGGCGCGATCGGGCCGGGTGTCTCGATGGCAAGGGGTGTATGCGATGGCCTCGATCACACCGCAGTTGGAGTCACACACGATCCTATGTCAACTGTTCTCATTGCGGAGCGCCTGGGTAAGAACGGACTGCGGACCGAGTCACTCCATGCCGTGTGATCCAATCGAATCTGTGGGCCGACTAGGAAGGCTCGACAGTTTCGGGTTGAAGTGGAAACGACTGAACTACACACGAACCACCTCTCCGGCGAGCGTACCGGCAGCGGCTAACACTGCGAGTCCGAGGCAAGCCCACAGCAGAACGAACCAGAGCGCCCCACCGAAGTACCAGAGGACGAACGCGAACGCGAGGATGACGCCCGCGAGGCCGACACCGTAACTATCGAACTGTCTGGTTCCGAGCGTGTAGTCGAGTTTCATGGCTTTCGCACGTCACCGGAAGCTATTCTTGCTGTTGTCCAGCCCGTCCCCTCTGTCTACCCGCGGGCAGAAGTACGCCGCCCCAGCGCCTGAGGTTCCGACGACGTTCCCCTTCTCGACGGGGGTATCGTCGAGCATCGATCGGTGGTGTCACCTTCGATCACACCAGGTACGACACGACGAGGATAAACACATTCGGGTCAATATGGCTACGATTGCGTACAACTACGAGTACCGCGGGAGTCACGACGGGGTTGGTGACAGCGGGTCTATCCTCCGGAGACCAGTCCGACTCGGTTTCCTTCGGTATCTTTGATTATCGCGTAGTGGCCGCCGTGGTCCGGGATCGACTCTTTCGGGAGAACGACTTCACCGCCGGTCGATTCGACTCGCGAGAGCGCGTCGTCTAGATCACCGTCGACGGTCAGATAGACCACCACTCCGTCGTCCGACGGGGTGTATGCGATCGTCGCTCCACTCTCGGCCGTATACTCGTTCGTTTCGACGATCATTCCACTGACCGTCATCTCGTCGGCCTCCTCGCGGGAGTGGAACATGCCCGCTCTCCCGTTGTTCGCTTCGTCGAGTTCGGGTTCGTGTACGTCGATACCGCGATCGAGGACGGTCGAATAGAACTCGATCGCTCTGTCGAAGTCGACGCTCGGGAGTTCGACCCAGCTGAATGCGTGTGTCATGGCCTGTAGCCTCACTTTTCGGAGGAAACCCTCCGATAGAGTGGAGGCGATCGGAGGGAATATAGACGCGCCAAGCGGGGCGAAAGTGAACGATCTATCGATATAAAATCACCAGGAATGGGAGGGACGTAATCCGGAATAGCGAGGTGTAAGCGCCTGTTCGATCTTCGATATAGGGATGTGAGAGACGTTTGAACACGGCCCTCATCAACTGGGCGATCTGATTTCGGTGTCGTGGGTCGGTCCCGATTCGAATTTCAGTGTGGAAGTGGGGGGCCGAAGCGGGCGTAACTCCCCGCTCCCTCCCGGTGGTCCCCCTCGAGCTGCCACCACTCTCCGGCGGGATCGGGTGTGACGCCGAACGTCGTAACGTACGTCTCGTAATAGTTCCCACTCCACCCGAACGTCCACCACGTGTTCGCTCCCCCGTGCCGGACGACCAGGCTCAGTTCGACGTCAGCGGGACCACCGTGTTCTGCGTACGCCATGCTGGTGACACTGTACAGCCGGGTATCTGGCCGGGGCTCGAACGAAGAGTCGATATCCTCCATATCGTACATCGGTGAGAGAACCGGCTCGGCCCCGCGAGGCGCTTTCGTCTCTATCGTTCGCTCCGAGTGGATCGTCGATTCGAAGACGAGCTCGTCGGCACCGGTAATCTCGGAGATGGTGATCCTGAGCATGGGTCCGTGCTCGGTATCGACGACGTCGTACTCCCAGTCACCCACTCGATCTTCGTACGTGTAGAGGCTCACCTCCCCGATGTCGACGTCGTCGTTGTGTACTGGTACGGGCGCGAAGAGGACGAGATCTTCCGTCGATCCGTCTACGTAAAGCGTCATCTCGTAATCGTACGATGATTCGTACGAGTCGTAAAAGAGGAAGGCTCCGAACGCGTACAACGCTCCAAACATCAACAGCACCAAGACGACCACCGCACCGAGGGCAAGAGCGATCTTGACCCCGAGACGTCGGTCTCTAATTGTATCTATCCACGGGGAGACTGCCATCCCACGAATCGGTGGACGGATTATATAGTCATGTCGAACGTCCACAACTATGAAGGGACGACGATACAGATTCGTGACGTAACCACTACTGAGTCGTGACCGTCAGTGAGTCCGATGATACGCGATCGCCCTCGTCGTAGGCTCACCGCCGAGTCGATTCACCCACCACACGAGTGGTGTGAATTCTCCCGTCGTGGTGAACCCACCCTCCGTATCTCGCACGGCATTACGACAGGAGATCGTCAGCTCGTCGACTTTCTCCTCGTTGGACAGTGCCTACCAGTCGTCGACTGTTTTCGAAACGCCGGGACCATACTCACAGGGATCATCGTAGTCAACTGAATCTCTCGGGTACACGTGTCACCGATGTCGCTCGGTTCGAAATCGGAGAAGTATGACCTTCTACGATGATCCCTATTAGATCGTGCATTCTGCTCAGTCGGTGCAATTCGTTCAGGAGATGATGCTATGTGAGGACGTCACCTCTTTGAACGAAGGTGGACCGGCTAATGGCGACTACCGGAGAATCCGTCGATACGAGCACAGCCACTCAGACTGAAGAGAAACATCTCCTCACCGCCCTCACGCTGGCCTTTACCACGGATCCCGGGATACGTTGGTATTTCACTTCACCTCCCACGTACCACCGCTACTTTCCGGAGTTTTCCATGGCGTACGGTGGAAAAGCGTTCGACCACGACACGGCGTATTACGTCGGCGAGTACGTCGGTGCGGCCCTCTGGTTACCGCCCGGCGTGCAACCTGAGTACGACGAGATCGGTGCCGTCATGCAGAAGGCCCTCTCGGAGGAGAAGCTGGTACTGCTGGACGAATTCATCGAGCGGATCGAGGCCAGCCACCCGAGCGAGCCGTTCTGGGAGTTGACGGTCTTAGGGGTCGAACCCGTCCAGCAGCGACGGGGACACGGGAGTCTCCTCATGAAGCCGGTACTCGACGAGTGTGACCGCGAGGGAACACCCGCGTTTCTCATCTCGAGTAACGTCCGGAACCTCCCGTTCTAATTCCGCCACGGGTTCGAGATCGTCGATACGGTTCACCTCCAGACGATGCCACCGTTCTTCCCGATGCGGCGCGATCCACAGGGGTGAACGCTTCGCTTCGTACGACCGTGTCCCCTCATAGGTGGTTTTCGGGAGGGGATTAATGGGCGGTGAACACTTCGCTTAGTACGACCGTGTCGATTCCTTTCTCTGTATCTCGTACGCGTTCTCTGGCAGCTGGTAGAGAGACCGAACAGGTCGTGTAGGTTGGACGGGGCGGACGCAGTACGAGTTAGAGATCGCTCACCGTGCCCTGGTGATCGCTCCCAAAGCGTCTCCACACTAGCTCCTTCGAGTCCTTTTCCGGAGCCGTCAGACCTTCCGATCCTCGACCTGCCATCTCTCCTCTTCGTTTATCGTCTCAGCCATGCTACAAGGTGGCATCATGAAATTCCGGGAAGATTTTCTATCGGGGGCCGGGGACATGGCGCCGTTGTTACCGGCTGGGGCGATCGTCGGACTCGTCACCGGGATGGCGGCGACGGCGATCGGATTGTCACCGATCCAGACGATCGCGATGGCCGTTCTCGTCTACTACCCGACCGTGATGTTGACGGCATTCTTGCTCCTCGAAACGGGAACGCCCGGCGTTCTCGTCGTGGTCCTTTCGCTCCTCGTCGACGGCGGACGGGGTGTACTTTACAGTCTCTCGCTGGCGCCGTATTTTTCGCGGTTTTCGACGGTGTGGAAGTGGTTTCTCGCGTACTTCTTGTGGACCCCGGTCTACGCGTTTTCGATCGAACGATACACGTCCGAACCAACGACCAGCAGACGAGGCTACTATCTCGGGACGGCTGTCCCGCTCTGGATCATCGTACAGCTGTCGGTGATCGCCGGGGTGTTCTTCGGACGGGGCGTGCCGCCCGAATGGGAGTTGGAGTTCGTGATCCCCCTGGCGTTCATCGCTCTCCTGATGCGATTTATCGAAGATCGACCGACGAAGGCAGCGGGGGTGGCTGGTGGCGTGCTCGCCGTGGCGGCGGCGGGCGTCCCGATGAACCTGGGCATTCTCGTCGCGGCGATCGGAGGGACGACCATCGGTGTGGTCGTCAGCAGATGGGGGAGGAGGTAGATGGCACCGCTCGAGTTCGGAGCGGGTTTCGTGTGGCTGCTCATCGTTGCGCTCGCGGTCGGCTGTTTCGCCCTTCGTCTCTCGTTCATCCAGCTTCACGGGTGGGTGATCGAGTTCCCGCCGGGGGTCGAACGAGCGCTGGTGTACGTCCCCCCGGCGATCCTCGCTGCGCTGGTCTTTCCCCAGCTGTTCGTTCTCGACGGATCGGTCGTCACGGCGGTGGTCAACGAACGGGCCATCGCCGGTGGGGTGGCCGCGATCGTTGCGTGGCGAACGGGGAGTATGCTGGCGACGATCGGGGTCGGGATGGGAGTCCTCTGGGGATTCCGACTTCTTCTCGGGTGATCGGGGCCAGCGACATCAAATTACCTGAATACAGGTGCCCGCGCCGCGATATTTTCACTCCACCACAGTGGAATGCTACGGGCTTTCGAAGAGCTACCCCCGGAGCCGAGAATCGTAGTGGAACCGTCGCCTCGAGGTGTACCAGCCGACTGGAATGAAGTGAAGCTGGCTCACTCGAATCAACAACAAAGTGACGTCTCTCGATGAGGTCGGCCAAAAAGCTCATTTGAACGAGACTGTTCGAGTCATGTAGCCTGCTCGGGTAGACCAGCTCCCGTGGATCACCGCTAAAGCCCCGTGATCTGTGCCTCTGGCATCCGGTCCTACCCGCTCAGGTGCTCTTTCACTCCCGTTAGAACGCGGCTGTGCTCACGTTCGCGTACGAAGACGGTTCAACGGGGGAGACGTCTCCGACTCACCTACCCGGTCCATCCGAGTGGCACCCCGAGAGTGGCCGCTCGTCCTCGAGGCCTGTGGCGAGGAGCAGTTCTCCCCAGGACGGATCGAAGTGCCGTTCGATGCCTGCTCTCCGGTAGACTCCTGACTGCTCGTCAGCACACCGCTCTCACGTGAGTCCGACGCCGTCAGCCAGGAGTTCGTGAGACCGGAGCGCGTCGTCGTGATCCGCGACGATGTGCTGGACCATCACCTCGTCGACGCCGACACGGTCTGTGAGCTGTTCCAGGAGACCGGCAAGCGTCTCCTTGCTTCCGGAGATCGCCCGTGGCCACTCCTCGGAACCGAGCTTTGTAGGCGTCGGTTCGGGCACCCCACCCAGTTCGTCGACGGCCTCCTCGACGGACGGCCTCGTTCCGACGACCCCTCGTTGCATCCGCTCGTACGACGCTTCGGCCACCGCACGAAGCCGTGTCGCCTCCTCGTCGGTCTCGGCACAGACCGCGTTCACCGCGAGCATCCCGTCTGGCTCGTCGACACCGCCGGCCAGCCGCGAGGGCCGGAACTCCTCGCGATACGTCTCGAACGAGTGGGTGGCGAACTGTGGCCGGATGAACGCGGCGAAGCAGTACGGGAGTCCGAGTTCGCCGGCGATCGCCGCACTCGACGGGCTCGATCCGAGCAGCCAGGGGACGGGAGTACCCCGACCCGAGCGTGGGATCGTCAGGTCGCTGTAGGGATGCTCGTCTGGAAAGTCGTCGTAGAGGTGGGTGACGACGGCCTCTACCTTCTCCGTGTGATCCTCGTCGGGGTTCTGGACGTGGCGATCGGTCCCGAGTGCGTGGTCGGCGGCCGGCGACCCGTTCGCCCGCCCGAGACCCGCGTCGATACGCCCGGGAGCGAGCGCGTCCAGTACGCCGAACTGCTCGGCGACTTTGAACGGGCTGTAGTGGTTGAGCAACACCGCTCCCGATCCAAGCCGAATCGAGTCTGTCTTCGCGGCGAGATGGGCGAGCAACACTTCGGGGGTCGTGCCGGCGATGGAGTCCGCCATGCCGTGGTGTTCGGCCACCCAGAACCGTTCGTATCCGAGCCGTTCTGCCTGTCGGGCGGCCTCGACGGTGTTCGCGTACGCATCACTGGCGGTGCCACCCTCGGGAACGGGAGAGAGGTCGACTACAGAGAGATCCATGGCCCGATTCGGTGGCTGTGAGGGATAACGATTCGGTTCGCTCTGCGTCGATACCTTCGAGGTCAGGGACGCGGTCGCACTCGCGGTCAATCGTGACTTCCAATTCACGATATTGAATTCTACGTTGAAATAGTAAAATAGTCTGGCGAAGGAGCCGTCGTATGGACGCCGTCGAGAAGCTCGCTCGCATTCGGGCGGTCGCGATGACGGTTTCATTCCGGTTTCGAAGGAGTCTTTACCGGCGATACTGCGGCCAATCGTAATCACCTACTGTAGGTGCGATCTCCACTGTGTACACACTGCTCGCAGCACTGGGGCCAGCATCGTTGATGCTGACCGCTGTGTCACGAGCAGGTGCGCACTGACTTCTAACGGTCGCGATAGCTCACTACGACCGGATAATCGAGTTCGAAGAGCAACGAGTTGCCTACAAAGGGCTGAACTTCACCGTCCTGGACATCCTGAGTAACTCACGTCCACGGCGACAGCGGGCGTCCGTTCGTGATCGGTTCCTCTGCAATAATTTTGTCGTGGACGATGCAGAGAGCAGTGACGAGCAGTGCAGCACCGATGCCGGCGACGCCAACGGGAGCGGTCAGGAGGTTTCCGGCACCCGTGAGGTAGATCAGCGAGAGCGCTCCCAGTCCGTTGAACGACCCGTGGAGGAACGTTGCGGCGAGCACAGATCGAGCTCGGACTGTCAGATACGTGTAGATCGGAGCCATCGCGATTGTTGCAACGGTCATCACGAACACGCCCACAAGCGGTGCATCGGGGAAGTTGTGGCCCTGAAGGATAATCGGAGCGTGCCAGATCCCCCAGATCGTTCCCGTCAGTATCGAGACCTTCCAGAATCCAAGCGGTGCGAGCTCCGTGAGCAGTAGCCCCCGCCACCCGAGTTCTTCGCCAAGTGCCGCAAGGGCGTTGATCGTCAGACCCGCAATGAGGCCCTGAACGACGAAGAGAACAGCAAGCGGAACTGGCACCCCCTCCAGTTGCGTGACCGCCTCAGCGGCTTGTTCCTCTGTCAATCCCAACTCGAGCAGATACGGCGCGTAGTCTGTCGTAAACGACACGCCCGGAAGGACGATTCCGGTACCGATCGTGGCGGCGACGAGAGCGATCGGCGTTATCCACGCTAGTCCAACCCAGCGAAGCCGACCCAGAGCCAGTCCACAGCCCTCTCGGATAGACTCTCCGTGCCAGAGCTGGGTTCCGATCGCAGCGAACGCCGGTGCCCACATGAAAACGACGACCACGAGTACGAGTCCGGCGAGCGTTCCGAGTTCGATTCCGACGAGATAGAGGACGAGCGCGCCGGTCTAGGAAATACCGAACGCGAGCGCGAGAAAGAGCCCTACTTTTCGAGTGTGTATTCGAGACTCACTCGTTCCCCGCCCAGAAGTCACATGAGAATCCATATCCTTACTTTTACGTCGGATATCTTAACAGTGGTTGGTGACGCGGCTTCTTTATTCAAAACGAGGCATGAAACCGAAATACTGAATTCGGAAGGCACGTGGGCGTACAGACCATGTTGAAGGTTGCAGAATTTAGAATCTAAACGATTTTGCTATTGGAACGCTCTTACAGCTATAGATCCCGACGTTTGAATAATATTATTCCAGCAACAAATAACACGACAAATACACCAACTAAGACGAGAGAGTGAATCGGATCGTATGACCCGTCAATAAGGATAGGTGTCGGTTCGTAGTAGTGGGTGGGACTGAGATACGCGAGCCAGTCGTAATCGCCCGTCCCGCTTACCACGGACTCACCCAACCAGAGAAGGAATATCAGTCCGATCGCCCCGCGTTCCGCGATTGATGCCCGATCAACTACCACTGACAGGATCATTCCGATTGCAGCGCACACGAGGAAATACGGGATCGAGAGGGCGTGCACCATGAACAAGCGGGCCGGATCGATCGACTCACCGATAGCGATCACCAATACGTAAATGACGATCCCTACGACGACGTTCAGTACCAGCAATGGGACGAGCAATGCGATGAATTTCTCGGTGAGGAGTTTGGCACGGGAGATCGGAAATACAGCGAGGAGATCCATTCGTCCCCGTTCGATGTCGGTTGCGACGAGTCCTGCCCCGGTATACGCGAAGTAGGTTCCCAGCCCGAGCAACCAGAGGAACGTGTAGATCTGTCCACCCAGGAATCCTTCGATGGTACCTAATTCAGCAATGCCGAACGCTTCGATCATCGCGGGCGGCATCTCCTGAAAGAGATCCTCGATTTCGGCTCCCTCCCAGACGGTAAAGTACCAGACGATGAACGCAGAATACAGGCTCAGCCCCACAGCCAGTATCGCAGTCCCACGTACCCGCCGCTTTCCCTCGAATCGTGCGGTCTCAAGCATCAACCGACACCTCCGAATTCGGGGCCGATTCGTCCCCATAGTAGTGCAAGAAGATGTCTTCGAGCGGCGGTTCGCCGATGTCGGCTTCGAGGATGTCGTGCTTCGATAGCTCTCGGAATAACGTGTTGTATTCGCCAGTGTAGATGAACTGCATTCGGTTGTCGAACTGATGAACGTCGATGACTCCGTCGAGCGCAGCCAGCGCTTTCTGGCCTTCCTCTGTGGTCTGTACTCTGACGCGTTTCCCGCTCCGGTTGAGGAGTGTTTCGATCTCTTCCAGTTCCACAAGTCGCCCGTCTCGGAGGATACCGACTCGGTCGCAGATCTGGCGCACCTCGCTCAGGATGTGCGAGGAGAAGAAGATCGTCGTTCCCCGATCTCGCTCTTCGCGGAGGAATTCGTTGAATCGCTCCTGTTTCAGCGGATCTAACCCCGAAGTGGGTTCGTCGAGGATTACCAGATCCGGATCGTGCATAAACGCCTGGATGATTCCCAGCATTCGTTTGTTTCCACTGGAGTACCCTCGGACGGCACGCTTGAAGGGGGTGTGAAGAGATCCAACAGTTCCGCTCGGCGAGTATCTCCTTTGACAGACGCGTGATAGTCGAGTATCTGCATCCCGGTCAGTTCTTCGTTGAAGCCGAGATGGTCAGGTAAATATCCGATCTTCCGTTTCGCCTCGATCAATTCGGACTCGTTGCGGATATCTGCACCGAGGACGGTTGCCGAACCGGATGTCGGGGATAGGAGCCCGAGTAACGTCCGTATTGCCGTCGTTTTACCCGCACCATTTGGTCCGAGAAACCCGAACACCTCCCCGGAATCAACGGTGAAAGAAAGACCATCGATCCCCCGGACGTCGCCATAATACTTCGTGAGATCCTCGACCTCGATCGGCGCCATGACGCATTTCGGCTGTCTGATAAAATAATCGTTCTGGGTATCAGCTGGCTGTCAGACCAGAAGGAGGAGTCATTGAGCCTCTAGGCGCATCACAGCCGAGTGATGCGCCTCATAATCGGGGTTCTGGGAGTGGTCACGACACTGTTCCCGAATGTGTCAGAGACGTCTTCGAAGGGGTGGCGATAACGAATTCCGGGGATTCATCGACTCGGTCGTGGTTCCGTTCGTCGATACGAGCGGAAGGTGTGCTCATCGCTGTCGCCTGTTTGTTCGGCGGGAGGGTGCACGCGTAAAGGATGAACCTGACCGGTTTGTTCGGCGCAGTCGTGTTGCTGTTCCCAGATGTGCATCGAAAGATCGCCACGACAATGATGCACGCGCAACCGACACGACCTCGCAGTCGATACCTATCGACGTCTCACCGAATCCGCCGGCTTCGAGATCCACCACGCCGCACAGAAAGACTTCAGGGCGGCGACCGAACTCTTCGAGACGTACGAGACGCTCGCGTTCGGAGATGCGACTATTCTCGCGTATATGCAACGGGAAGGGATCGAGTATCTCTACAGCTTCGACGGGGATTTCGACGTCGTCGATCGGATCACTCGACTGGATACCGCAACGAATCCGGATCAGTGAGCTCGTCCCCTGCTTCATCGATTCCTCGCACCTATTTGATCGGACCACGACCTGCGGGTAAGGTCCGAGGACGAACACGCTGTTCTCGACGTTCTCTACCTGGATTATTGACCTGTTCGAGGAGGCCGCGCCCGAGTGTCTTCGTCGATACGAGCGAACTCGATCCGTTTCGAGACCCGAGGAGGTCGTTGCTTGGCTCGAAGCGCTCGCGTGACCGTGTTCAGTTCGTCTACGAATCGCCCGATCGATCCTAGAAAGAATTCTACACTGGTGATCCATGCCGCAGAACGCGTCGGTTCACCGTTCGGGTGGCGACGTCCCCACAGGCGTATCTCTTTACGCACCAGGGTGCGTCTCTGGCCGCAGTTTCCGCGTGAGTATCGGTCGGATCCTCCACCACTTTATATTTCCGCGTGCCGTACTACTCGGTATGAACGATCTGACGGCGTTCCAGCGAGATCTCCTCATGGTCATTGCGGGCCTCGGCGACCCTCACGGCCTTGCGATCAAAGATGAACTCGAAGAGTACTACGACGACGAAATCCATCACGGACGCCTCTACCCGAACCTCGACGCGCTGGTCGAGAAAGGACTCGTTGCGAAGGGGTCACGTGATAAGCGGACGAACGAGTACACGCTCACCGAACGGGGAGAGCGAGAGCTCTCCGCTCGTCAGGAGTGGGAAGGGCAGTACGTCGAATCGATGACCGTGTGATCGGTACGTCCGAGGACCGGTGAGCGTAGAACGATACTACACGAGGTACGGTATTCTCGCGTGATCGCGACGAACATCCATCGCCTTCGCGCTGTTTACACCGTTCTATCCGGCGACACTCTCTATTCGGATACGCAGCGATTCACCTCGCACCCCGACGCCGAATCGAACACCGTGGGATACCTCCTCGACGTAACTACTCGGGGAGATCTCGTTCGGTTCGTTCCATCACGATCGATCGAGGTCACGTTCCCTCCCTCGGGTGGGCATAGATAAGCCATAGAATTCTCCAGCCACCTCGACTCGAACGGGGTCACACCGCTCACAGTGTGGATAAGTAGACGGGGGATTCACTGCGTGGGTAATCGTCTCCTGGTTGTTCCATCGCTCCCCTGCGTAGGAGCGTTTGAACCACCGAGAAGGCGAATCGCGATCCACCCACCTTATCGTGTTAGACCCAGTAGAGTGTGGATGGCTACGATCGCGGAGTTCACCATCCCTGTCGAAGGGTTCGCGTTGGGTGAGTCGATACGGGACGCACCGATCGCGGAGATGGAGATCGAACGTCTCGCCGCGCACGGCCCGGATCACGTCATGCCCTACGCGTGGATTACGGCCGACGACTTCGATCGCGTCGAGCGGCTCTTCGAGGAGGACCCGACGGTCGATAGGTTCAGTCTGGTCAGCGAAACCGAGGACGCCCGACTCTACCAGATGGACTGGATAGAGCGAGCAGAGGTACTCATCAATATCCTCACCGAACAGGAAGGAGTCGTGCTATCGGCGGTCGCCTCCGAGGGAATCTGGAACTTCCGAGCGCTCTTTCCCGAACGAGAGGCGCTTTCTCGGGCGTACGACTACGCCGAAGAGCACGGTATTCACCTCCAGATCACCGCGATCTACAGCATGGAGGACGAGCGGGAGGGCCGCTTCGGTCTCAGTGAAGGTCAGCACGAGGCGATCAGGCTCGCCACCGAGCGTGGCTTCTACGACGTCCCTCGGGGGATCTCACTCGAAGAGCTCGCGGACGAGATCGGGATCTCACACCAGTCGCTCTCCGAGCGTCTCCGACGGGGACAGAAGACACTCAACGTCAACACCGTTCTCGTCGGCGAGTTCGAGTGATCGACACGAGAGACGAGTACACGATGGTGAGCGGCTACCCGGCCCACCTCGAACGGAGACGATACAACGCGGTACGGGTGAGGAACTTCACCTCGCCTATAGATCTACATCTTAAGCCATCACGGCCGTCGTGATAGGATCCGAGCGGAAATCAATTCGGACATAGTGCTTCCAGGTGTCCGTGAAATAATACATCGAACTTATGATACCGAATCCCCTGATCACCTAATGACGTGTGGGGGTCGGGAATCGGGTGTGCACAACGAGCACTGATTTCCCTCGGAGAGCGAACACTCGCAACGGCCCTACCCCACCTCGCTTCGATACCGAATACCGGTCGATCGATCTGATCCTCCCTCCGCACCGAAACTCGATTCACGATCCGAGACATACACACTCGTAATTCGGGTGGAACCGAGGAACCTACGCTATGTCACGGTACGACGATCTCTTCGACGAGACGGCCAACAGGGAGTAGAACGATCTGGACCGAGGGGACTTGCTCGCGTGCTTTCCCGCCGCTTGTGAGGCTGGAGGCCGACACCGCACACCGTCATCGAGGGTATCAGTCGATTCGATCGTTATTCAACGCGGCAGATCGGATCATACGCCGTCCCTGAGCCAAGAGTCAAAGTAGCGTCAACGCTAACGTCAACGTAGCAAGGGAATTGCCGACGAACAGATCGAGTGAGTGAGACAGTGAAACGAAAGATCGAACGGGAGTGAACTATACTGACCGAAATCTCATCGAGCAGTGGTTTCACACCCTCAAAATCCGCTTCGAGCGTTTCCATAACTCGTGGATTGGCTGTCAGTCGAGCGCAGGTGAATGTTGACAATGCTCTTGCGTAACACCTTGTTGATGGAGCGCAGTCTTGCGGTTTTCCGCCGAATACCAAGAATTGAGCGATGGGTTACGAACCGCTCAACATCCCGAGTCCGGCTCAGCCAGTGACGAACCGAACTGTATCAACAATCCTCTACGGAAGAGCGAGTGAACAATTTGGCATTACTACAACCGCCAGACCGCATCACACGCCCGATGAAAAGACTCAAACGGAGGGTGCAGAGTAGACAGTGTCTCCACATTGGATTCGACATGTATACGATCGGCGCCCGGCTACGAGTACGGTCAGACGCCGGTGTCCACCGGCACGGTCTGGTAATAGGGATCTCCCATCGCCTGCTGATCCATGATCCATCGCTGATCGAGTTCGTACTGAGACAACCCCGGCACAGGCGACCCGGGTCCGACGGTGATAGGAGTCGTGTAGTAATCGGGGGACGAGTCGGCGAGCGGTGCGGGATACACTCCCGATTCGAGTGCTCCTGGCATGCCTGCGATACCGACGATCGAACCCGCGAGCGACCCTCCTTCACCCATCCCAGTGAAGCCGCCAACGGTAATCGTAGGAGCTTGAACCGGTAGGCCGGTTGCGAGGTCGATCAACGCTCCGGTAGCTGGGTCGAACGCGTACGTGGCGCCGGTTGACAGGTCCATGAAGACCCCCGTCGTAGAATCGTAAGAGACGTTTCCGATCGCAGGCCCCATGTCGATTCCACCAATCGTGATCGTAGAATCATCGATTGGCTGTCCAGTTACGCTGTCAATCGGTAACCCCGTAGTCGCATCGTACATCCCACCGGTCGATGGATCGAAGAGGACGTTCGTGTGGGGGTTATACATCAGACCGGACGCGTCCGTGAACCACCCCGACAAACTATCGTAGTATCCTCGCGCGAGGCCGGTAGTCGGGTCGTAGACCATCCCGCTCATCGGATCGTAGCTCTCACCAGTCATCGGGTCGTAGACGGCCCCCGACGAGGCGTCGATGTACATCCCGGTGGCGGAATCGTACGTCCAGCCGTCCGCATACCCGTAGTTGGCTAGTTCATCGGTCGACCAGTTCCCGGAATAGCCGTCGGTCCAGCCGGTCGCTGGATCGTAGACCATTCCGGTCGCTGGATCGTAGCCCTCGCCTGTCGTCGAATTGATGTAGGTACCGTATGTATCGTCGTATGACCATTCAGATACGCCGTACCCGTCGGCGTACGAAGTTGCGGATTGCGAGAGTGCGGCGTATTCGGTCGCTTCAGCAGGTGTAGTTGCGTCGGTCACCGATAGATCGGAACCCTCGCCCTGTCCGATTACTGCGTCGTCGGTACCGTATCCGACACTCGCATCGGTACTGGTCGCCGACTCTCCGGTCTCGTACCCGTACTCGATCGGATCGTACCCCTCAGAGAGCTGCTCGACGGGACCGACGTCATCGTAGCCGTAGTCGGTCGGCTCATACCGGTGGAGGTTCTCACCTGTCTCTACATCGTCGAATCCGGTGCCGTCGTCAACGTACACCTCGGACGCCTCATCCACGCATTCAATCAATTCGCTAAGCAGTTCCAACACTTCGTCACTCACTGATATCGAGAGGTCATCGAAACGGATAAAGTCCACTATTTATCATTCACTAACCGAGTACTCAGCTATTTCAGCCGGCCGTTCTCCCGAACTGATAGATTAGATTGCTCGAAAACCTACATAACAAATAGTGATAATGCTTATGCCATTGGCAATCCTGTATTGATACTTAAAAGTCTCGTACGACTCGGGAGAGGGTGGTGAGTAGAGTACAGAGCGCAGAAGATAAATGAACGACCAACACGATACACATGGGAGTGGGTACACAAAGAGCGTACGCCGCAGAGAAATCCTTCAGTTAGTAGCAGCGGCTGGCGTCCTCGCGGGAACGGGATGTGTCGATGCTGTCACCGGGATCATCGATGCAGGTGGTGCGAGAAACGTCGACGACGCGCGAGCGGCTGTCATTCGGATCACCACCGAAGGCACCTACGCAGAGCACGGTGACGACGTGATGCTCGGTGCCGGCTCCGGATTCATCGTTGACCCGTCGGGGATCGCGATCACGAACAATCACAACGTCGCCGGTGCCGTTACGCTTCGGGTTTTCGTCGGCAGCGAGCAAACACAGTACGACGCGACTGTACTCGGTGTGTCCGAGTGTGCGGACTTAGCGGTGATCGATATCCAGGGAGACGGATTTCAGCACCTGAGGTGGTACGACGGCGACCTCGAAACCGGAGATGAAGTCTGGGCGCTCGGGTTTCCGGGCGGGGATCCGTCGTATACGACGACCCACGGTACGATTACGGGATTCGAGTCCGCTCCAACGAGCTGGGCCTCGGTTGATTCGGTAATCGAACACACCGCCCAGCTCGAAGGGGGAAACTCGGGTGGACCGTTAGTCGATAAGGATGGTCGCGTCGTCGGGATCAACTACTCGGCGATCGATCCGATCGACGCCTTCAGTCACACCCAGAACTTCGCGATCGACGTCCTCGTCGCGAGGGATATCGTCGACCGCCTGCGTGAGGGAGAAGACGTCCAGACGCTTGGGATCAACGGTTTCGCCGTTCCAGCCGACGGGAGCGATCCCGCAGGAATCTGGGTTTCAGCAACGACGTCCGGTAGCCCCGCGAGCGATGCCGGAATCCGACCCGGAGACATTATCACTGCGATCGAACGGCTCCCGATGGCCGGCCAGGGGACGATGGAGGAGTACTGTAACGTCCTCCGTACCCGTTCGTCCAACGATGTACTCGCCGTTAGTGTGTATCGGGAGGGCGTGGTGCTAGAAGGTGAGATCAACGGACGAGAGCTCGAGCCGGCCGAGGTTACGATCGGTGAACCCGAAGTCGATGACGCCTACGAGGAGTACGTCGTTATCACCGATGACACCGGTGCCATTCAGGTCGCGGTCCCATCCGAATGGTCAGAGGTCGATGGCCGCTCGACGGAGTTCGGCCCCCGCCTCCTTGCCGCACCCGACCTCGATCAGTTCACTGATACGTACGGGGGTCCGGGTCTCGCGATCTGGCTCGAGGACGCCAGCGCCGATCCCGGCGCAGTACTCGATTCCCTCACGCACACGGCCTGTACAATCAACGAACCGGTCGAATACGCCGATCCGTTGTACACGGGGGTGGCTCGAGAACTCACCACGTGTGGCGAGGCCCAGTCGACTATGGTCCACATCGCCGCCAGACCGGCCGACGGGTCATACGTGATAGTCGTCGAGGTGCAACTCGTCGAAGCCCGTGACTTGGATGCGCTGAACCACATAGCGGACACGTTTCAGGTGGTCGAGGTGTGAGACCATCGGTACATCACGTGGTCATAGGCCGTCGAGGCGGTACGGATCGGGGAACGAACGTCGAGGATAACAATCAACATGAACGAACAAACAACCGAATCGGAAGGATCGAACGGCAACGAGGCCAAACTAGAAGAGATCGTCGATGAACTCCACCACAGATTCGAGGAGCTGGCAAGCATACGGGAGGAGGTCGATCGAATCCAACAGCAACTGCGGATCCTTTCCGCGAGGCAACAGACGATCGAGCAAACGGCCGAGTCGCCTACGAGCGCACAGTATCGACGACCAGTGCCCGGAGCATTCAAGCAGGCGCCAAACGGACGTCCTCCGATTCCGGGAGGACCCGGAATGCAGGGATCTAGACCGGTCGGGACCGGGATGGCGATGGGCCGGCCCCCGCTCCCTGGCCTTCCGAGGGAAGGACCACGAGGCGGTCATCGAATCCCCGTCGATATTCTGAATCACGACCAGGAGGTTTCGGTCGTCGCCGATCTCGCGGGGTTCGAACGCGAGGACATCACGCTTGGGTTCACAGAGGGCGTGCTCCACATTCGAGCAGCACGTTCGGGAGAGGACGAAGACATGGCAAAAACCGAGGGGAGAACCCCCTACGTCCGGAGAGAGCGGCAACCGATCGTGCTTCGTTCGATTCCGATAGCTGAAGCCATTGACGACGAGAGTGTCAGCGCTACGATGGCAGAGGGCGTTCTCACCGTTCATCTCCCCAAAGACACTGATGGGGCTTCCACTCATCGGATCGAGATCGACTAAGGGGATGAGATGACTGAGAAAAATACACCGGGAATGGAGATCGAAAACGAGATCACTGGAAACCGAGTACGGTTCACGAAAGTCCCTACAGAAAGCGGGTCGGGATCTTTAGCGTTCGAAGTAGCGATTGCACCCGGCTTCGCCGGTCGATTGTTCGAACTCGAGCGACGACGTCCCGAGCAAACCCTCTCGATCACCGTTCTCGAAGGCGAATTAGCGGAACTATCACGGGAGGACGATCCCGAAGGGCAACGCTCGGCGACGACTCCAAATCGGTTCAGTGCTGGCGAACGAATCGAGATCACTGGAGGGGCCACCCGTCGGTTCCGAAACGGTCTCGAAGCATCCGCAACCCGCGTGGCTGTCGAGATTTCTCCACCCCTCGACACCTATCAGTTCATCATCCACGGCTACGATATCGCACGGAGACGAGTCGAATCGATTCCCGACTCCGCTGCAGAGTCGAACGCTGATTCCGTTGTAGGCTCCTCCGATGACGACCATCGAGAAGCCGAACCTCCTCTTCAGAAGCTATCAGAAGACACTGTCGACGAGGTCCACAAACCGGCAATTCCGAAGCCATCGGTCGTGCAGGCAGCACGCGCGGTTTGGAGGGACATCCACTGGAGTTCGCTTCTCGTCGGTGGGTTTCTCTGTCTCTTGAGCGGCGTGATCTTCGTGATGCTCGTGAGTTACTTCTACCTCGACAGCGAGATTACCACGATAGAAGGGATCGCCATCTGGGCACTGACGCTTCTATCCCTCAGTCCGGTGTTCGGTTATCTCGTTCGGACGAGCCGGAATGTCCACTACGGCTATCCGCCTCTTCCCCGATTCAAGAACCTGTCACCCTTATTAATCGATGGTGTCATGCTGAGCATGATCCTTTTGGTCTACCTCACACTACCTCTGTACGCCATTTTCACCCTCTTAGGACCCTTGAGCGTCCTCATTCTCCCATTAGCGCTCCAGTACGAGTGGGTCATGCCGTTGCTAACCGTCGTCGCCTCGTCGATCGCATACTACGTATTCCCAGCTGCCTACTTTCAGTACGTGGAAACGGAACAACTCCGGTCGGTTCTCGACCGGAAGTCGCTCCAGAGGACGCTCTGGCGGAGATCATACCTCGTCGGTCATCTACGCCTCCTCGGGGCCTACGTAGCGTTGGCGATCGCGTTTGCCTTCGTCATGATCGTACCACTGGTCGGGCTCGTCGTCGTACTGTTGAGCCCGTTTCTCCTCTTTCTCGTCCTCGTCGGCACGAGCGTCTTTTTGGGGACGATGTGGAAAGCGATCTCAGCAGAGCGTGCCTCGGAACACCGATCGCCTTCACGGCTCGCGCTGTTCATTCGATCGCTTGGCAGCGGGGCGAAATCGGATCGCCCGTGACGATCGGAGAGATCGACGCTCCCGTACCCCGAAGTGGACACTCCTACGACCGAGAACGTTGGTTTTCTCGAATTAATCGAAGCCGAACGGAGAGCCGGTCGGGTATTCGGTTCTCGATCCGACGTCCTCGGGGGTCGCCCTCGGTATCGCCGTACTCCCTCGGCTCGTGTCGACTCGAACCAATGTGAAGAGTTAACGTTATACAATGCGTAGTGCGTGGGGATCATGAGCGAGGAGGTACTCGACCTATTAGACGAATTACTATCCGAACTCAACGGCGAGTCGGAAATCTCGGCCACGAGGGCCGCTTCGGATACTGAGCAGGTCGCGACGGGCATCGTCGAGGGTGGCTCGGAGTACGGTTACGACGAGTATGGCTACGATTTCACTCCCGAGGACGAGTATGGATACGACGAATCAGCCCTGGATCCCGATAGCGACGTGGGATCAGAGACACCTTACGCGAATGAGGGTTCAGGGTCCGAAGATGCATCCGACATCTCGAGTGAATCGGACGAGGAGCTCTCTGAGGGGGCTTCGGATGCGTTTTCGGGCTGGGAGTACGACGCGAGCACCGGTGTGTATTCGGATCCGGTGTCGAGTCACTCGTATGATTCCACCACGGGCATCTTCTTCAACACGGAGACCGGGGAGGGCTTCGATCCAGCGACCGGCATGCTTTACGATCCCTCCGTCGGATGGTACGGTGGGTGGGATATCTACGATGGTGGAACTGAGTACTACTGGACAGACCCGACGTATCCTGGGGCTCCGGATTCGTACGACTGGTCGGGTGCTACCACCGGGGCAGAGTACTACACCGACCCCTACAGCTACGATTACACCGTCGACTGGGCCTCCGGAGACGCCTTCGTCGGCCCGGAGTCGGTCTGGTATGGGTACGATACGCCGTACTACGGGGATTACGCCTCGATCTCGGAGATGACGGGCGAAACGCCCGCGGATACCCAGGCGTACGAGGCGTTGATCTACGAACACGGGTTCGAGAACGTCCCGGGGATACTGTCGGATTCCCCGATCGGGATGTACGAAGGTATGTACGGACCGGTGACGCCGATATACCCCGGCGGAGGGACGAGCGGTCCGGCGGCAGCCAGCTGGGACATCTTCGATTACTACGGTGACGGATGGTACGGTGGGGCCCCGATCGAACACGATTACTCGAACACCTACCCGGACTACTTCGGGCCGGGATCGATGGGCCAGACCGATCCCACGCTCTTCCCGGACTCCTACGAGATCTGGAGTCCGTACACCTCGACGTTCTGATTCGGGCGCTCGTGGGTCACCAGTATGGAACGGTGGGTAGGTTGTGTTCCGGCGGATGAGCGTGCCGCCCTCCCTCCTGAAAGTCGAGGCGTTCTCCTCGGAACCCGGAACACCCTTGCGAAGTTTAATTTGGAACATTTCGGCCTACGAGTACGGCTACAGAGACCACGACGAAGTGTACGAAATGATACGGACGGGGCTTGAAGTGGACGATTCCATCAGTCGCTAGATCACCCAGAGGTTTCGTGATCGAGACAGGGAGTCTCTCGACATCTCGATCCGTTAGGTGAGTCCTGTAGGATGTTTCTGTACACCTCTAGCCGACCGAACCGTATACAGCTGGCTCGCCAGGTGAGGGAAGAGTTCCGGAGCGGATACAGTGGCGATGTCGATGGGCTGTTAGCTGAGACGTACGCCGCCGCAGTGTCCTTCCTCGCTGCTCGCTTCGAAGGGGGTCGATGACTGGCCGATGGCGAATTCACTCAGAGTCGCCGGTCGGGACGTCCAAGCACTCGAGTGGTGGGGACTGGTCCTCGAGCGGGCGACCTGGCGACCCGCTGCCGAGGTGAACTGTGACAGCCAACTCTTGTCTCTCGTGAGCGGATGCTCACACCAAGCGCTCGGTTACGAGAGACTCCACCGAAAGCGGGTTTAGGCCAACCAACATACACAGTCGTAATTCGGGTGGAACCGAGGAACCTACGCTATGTCACGGTACGACGATCTCTTCGACGAGACGGCCAACAGGGAGTCGGTGTTCGCGGCGAAAGGAGAGCTCGATCCACTCAGGATACCGACGGAGATCGTTCCGCGGACGGAGCAGGAACGAGCGCTCGCGGAGATCCTCACGGGTGTGACCGACGGCAGGTCGTATTCCACGCTGAAACGCCCGTCCAGACATCATCTATCGGGTGATCGGTTCTGGCCGTCTTTACTGCGATCGGAACGACGTCCGGGGAGTTGATGTTGAACAGTTCGCCATATGTCTCTTCACGCTCGGCTTCCCTCTTGAGAACTCGAGGATTACGGAGCGGGTGCGAATCTTGAACTGGCTGTCAGCAGTCCCCCTCTACTTTACCAGTCGGTACAACGATCACGGTTTGATCATCACTCTCACCAGAGACGTAGATTGCGTTGTTAGTCTCCTGCCAGTCAGCGTATGTTTGCTCATCGAGGTCCTCTGGCGGAGCAGGATACAGTTGTGCACCTAGAGTGGTCCAGGAATCTTGTGCGACTACTGGACAGGGAGGAGGATCGCCTCCCTGTAGCCACTCATAGACTGGATGTGGGCCCATATTATAATCGGAACCGTAGTAATTGGATTCGATCCGAGTGATATGATCGTCCCCACTCCAGGAAGTCTCCATCGTCGTTGAAGCGAACGTCACCGCCGAGAACTCCGCTTCGGTAGTCGTTCCTTGGTAGGAGAGCATTTCGAGCCCTGCAAAGGCGATCGGAACGGTGACAACAGCAACCAGTATCAACAGTATTGGAAGACCCACTTTGACCGTCATGGTTAGTGGCAGTGGTCGATCAGGCACGCGGTCATAGAGGACGAAGACCGCCATTGCTGCTATCACGACGGTTCCAAGGTGAACGAACGTCTGGGTGCGCATTACCAGAAAATCATACTGGAGGGATAATCCAGCAGTCAAGCCAAGGCCGATAAAGGTGAGCGGCGCGATCAACAGTGTGAGGACGAGAGGTCCTTCTTTCGATCTAATCATAATGGGCAGGCCCCAGGTCGCGAGGACGGCGAGTACCATCAGGGGTGCGACTAATATGAGCAATGACGACGGCGTGGGAGATGTTCCAGGGAAAATCGGTCGGATCGCGTTGAGACTAAGCACACCAAATCCGAAGAAACCAATACATCCGATCGCTCCACGAGTCAGCCAGGGAGTCGCTGTCCGAAACCAGTGTGCTAAAGCGATGATCGCGATGAGCCACGCGATGACCAGTGCGGGATTCGTCGTAATGACGTCGGAGTGTCCCGGAGGTGATTGTGCGTAGTATACGAGCAGATACAGCCAGAACCCCACAGTAATACCCAAGCCTCCGAGTGTTAACCACGATGGTCGTCGATTGATCCAAACGGCGACCAAGACCGTCAGCGATACCGCAGCGATCACCGTGCTGAAGTGGTGCGTCGCCGGCAACACGAGTAGCAATATCCCCGCGACCCCGACCCAAGCCCGCCGCGATGTCTCAAAGAACCGGTGAACGCAGAGGAGGACAACTGGAACGAGCAACAGTCCGAGCACCTCATAGCTGACCGTTACGGTCCGGCGGAGATAGAGCCCTTCAATCGCGAGGACGAATCCAGCGAGCGTGGCGGCGACGAGCGTCCGTCGAGGAGGCCATCCGAACTCAAGTCCGAGGTTACGAACCAGCAGTAACGCGATGATTGGCGGAACGGCTCCAACGACTGCGATAACCGGTTGAGCAAGCCACAGCGGCGCGAGGCCGGTTATCCTACTGAGGACCACCAGAAGCACCACGAAGACGTATCGATTTACCTCCATCCTCCGGTGGTCGCTCGGCTGAGGGACCGATCCCGATGCCAAGGTATCCCGTGCGATCCCTGCGAAGACGAACCCATCTGGATTGAACGGATACGGCGTCCAGTACAACGGGACGAGTCTGATAGCGACGCCGAGCGCAAACACACAGAAAACAGCGAGGGTATACTGTGACCACAGCCGCTCATCTCTCACGGGATTCACCCCCAGGCATGGCTCGTTGTTCTCTAGTCATTACGGAAGCGGGTGGTTCATAGAGCAATGAGATGAGAGCAACCGTTGCACTACAGAGTGTCAGAGCAATGCTAACGACGAATCCCACAAGCAGTACGCCAGGTGGTGGAATCGCCGGTATACGGATACCATACACTGTCAACAAGCCTGTGACATCCAGTAGCTGCATGACGAGTAGTGACGCAACGAAGGCAAGGCTGGCCCCTACAGTGCCGATAATGACCGTATCTCGTAGTACCAACTGCAAGATACGGCGGGGACTCGCTCCGGTAGCTCGATGAATGCCAATCGTTCGTCGACGGGCATGGACCGCTCGAGCTATTGCTGCTGAAAGTCCGCCGATAGTCATTACTGCCACTAGACTTCCTAATCCACCCAAGAGAAGCGTGAGGTTGCCGACTGCAGCTTCGATAGCCTGACCGAGGTCGCTACTACCTTCCGTCTGGCCGACACTCGCAGCGGCAGCACCAATACGCTCGTCACCAGATACCTCATAACTCGTTTCTGCACCGACCGTATCATCGGTTTCGACGTGTACGTCATACGATCCCGGCGGCTGGCGGGTGAGGATGGTTCCGAACTCCGTATATTCGCCAGCATCGAGCGTCACCTGCTCTTCGGAGGTAGTATCCGGACCGATAATCCGAACGGTAGTGTCGAGAGGCTCGTTCCACGGATTATAGACCGAGACTTCAGCTTCAGGCGTTGTGAGTACTGTCAAAGAGTCGGGCGATACGCTAATCGAAGTGACAGGCTCACGCTCAGCGTCATCCGAGATCTCAATCGTCTCAGTTGCTATGCCGTGTTCAGTCTCGACCCGAATCTCATGACTGCCTTCCGAAGCGGCCGGCAGCCTGGCATGGCCCTCCGAATCCGTCTCCGCGGTCTCATTCGCGACAGTGACAGGTGTGTCCGCAAGCGGCTCCCCCGTCTCAGTACGGACTTCGATAAGTGGTTGGCTCCCTGGTGGCATCTTATCCGGGACGCCATGCAGTTCTGGTGTCTCCGGATGAACGACGCCGACAGAATGGATAGCCGTTTCATCTACCTGTAGCAGCTCCTCTCCAGGTTCACCAGTCGGCAGTGAAAGTTGTACGGTTCGCTGCTCCTCGCCCTCGAGTCTTACCTCCTGTTCGGTCTCCTCATCGCCAAGTCCGGCAGTCAGTGGATAGGACTGCTCATCGGAGTCATGATTTCGGAGCGTGACCTCGACCTCGAAGGAGTCATGTGCGATGGCGCCCTCGGACGCTGAAACGTCAAGAACGGTCACTCCAGAATCGGATTCGCCCGTATCAGGCAGCTCTGCAGTACGGATTACGTATACTTTATCGGTGTCCAGACCCGAGAGATGCTGCGCAGTTCGTAGCGACAGGAGGAGCTGATCCTCATGAGCACCGGGGGCGGTATAGGTCCCGACAACGGTGACTCGACTGACTCCGTCAGCGGTGCTTCCACCCACGGTGAGTGATTCACCGACATCGATGTCGAGCGTCTGGGCTAGCGAGACACCGATGACTGCTTCATCTGGTGCTTCATGAGCACGGCCGTCCTCGAGATCAGCATCGGTGACCGCTTCAAAGTCGTCATACTCAACCCCCCGCGTAAGGAACGGCTGATTGTCAACAACTGCAAAGCCGATGATCTCAGCACTGGCGTCAATATCATCGGCGTGGAGTGTATTTGCGTACTCCGCGGGCAGTTCGCTATTGACTGGATGAGCAACACCGGGTTCGGAAATCGTCGTACTGTCAGCCATAACGACGGGGGCAGCCGTCATCGCAAGCGTCGAGGTTACGAACAGAATCGACAGAAACACCGATAGCGTTGCGGTCGTCGGGACGAGGGTTCTCCAATCGAGCAACAGTAGCCCCGGCGAGCGTGGGCCCTCAACAGTGGTCGAAAGCTGCGCAGGGGGGCTGCGAACTGCCGACCAGCTGGCTAGCATCCCTGCTACCGCGCTGAGAAGAACCAAGCCGACGTAGGTGGGGCCCAAAACGTACAGCGCCTGCGATGTCAATCTGAGATCAAGAGCGGTCGGTAGGCCAAGGAATACTGCTGCTGAGAGCGCCGCATTCGGAAGAATTACGCCGAGAGCATACCCGAGGGTTACCCCGATAGCGGTTAGAAGGCTGGCACGTAGCGCGAACGTCCCAAGAATGGTCCGGGGGGCCGCTCCCGTCGAACGGACAGTACGGATCGTTGCAAGCCGATCGCGGACGCTCATCCGGGTGACGCTATAAACCGTCACCGCGACGAGAATCGCGCCGCCGGCAACGACCGCCCCCAGCGTCGTAAGTAGCTGTGACTGACCGGCGACGAAGAAGCCCAGCACCGATTGAAGAGGCACACCGCTTGCCGGCACATGCGTCTCGTCATCGGTGATGACGAGCGTTTCGGTCGTGCCGAGGTCAGCGACCGTCTCCGGATCCGTGATGTACCAGTTAGGGTCGAGGAGCGAATCTTCGCCATGGTGATACACAGCCGCCTCAACGGCACCGGAATCACCCTCGAACTCCACGCTGCCAGCGGTCTCCTCTCCATGCCCAAAGCCATCATCCGGCGGTGGCGGTACGTCCCACGATTCGGCTGCGTTAGCCGGGACACCGATGACCGTAGCGTTCGTTCCATCGTCCTTAGTAACCTCTGCTACGGGTAGAACCAGCGCGTCCTCCGGCGCATCACCCGGTTCAAGGGCGTCTGCCGTCCCAGACGAGGTAAGCGGATCCGCAAGAGCAAGCGGTTGAGCACTGGCGGCCACGATGAACAACGTACTTCCTGTAAGAAATGCGACTGTCAACGCGACCATCACGATTGCGAGTCGATCACGGTGTGACCACCGCCGAATAATTGTCTCTCGGTAGCTCATCGCCAGTCGGTTGGCGCTGGCGAGAAGCTACTCGATGCTATCGACGACATGAATAAAAATTCCGTTGGAAACATATAGCTTTTTGTATGTCTACAGAAATGGTTTTACACATTGCACTGCTAGATTGAGGCTGAACTGAGCGGAGTCCTTCGAGGGAAGTAGAATACTGTTCGAAGAACTCCGGACCGGAGTGACAGGTTCTTCAGACGTACCGCTTTTTGACATACACCACGCGAATCCGAAGATTTCACGGAACCTGGAGCGGCAGTCAATCAAGCGCCGAGCGCTGGCTGACTGCCTATACCGCTTACTACAACCACCACCGCAGTCACCATTCGTGTCCGGTTGAGGCTCCGAGTGACAAATTGCTGGGTCTCGGGCTCTGACTCAAGTGGGTAAATAGCCGAATTCTGCCTTTCAACTGGCGAATTCGGGCCAATGCCAGATCTGCAAATATTACTGGCAGTGTTAACCGAACACGAATGCCGCAGCCACTAAGCGCTAAAACTCGGACGCCGTTCAACGCACTTACACTGGAGAGCCCGATCTATCAGCCTTGAATGAAATAGATTATATATAAGATATATCTGCTCTGGCATAGCAGTCCTTCCTGACTTTCTCCTAGAATGATTGCAAAAGGAGGTGTGGTTGGGCATCGCGGAGCACTACTCATCCGGTCGATCACCATCTGCGGATCCGCTTCGTGATGCTCCAATCCACACACTAGCCGGCGTGGAGATCAACGCCGGGAGCAGCGCGAGCACAGCGCTACAGACGGCGAGACACACTGCGCCAAGAAGCGTCAGTAACACTAAAAGAGGTCGTACGTCAGTCCCAAATCGAACCCCGAAGACGCTCAGTACACCTATCGTATCCAGCACGGTAATCGCGAGGAGGGCAGCTATTCCGGCGAAGAGGGCGGCTGGAATCGCTAATCTGCAGGCATCCAGACCGACGATCTTCAGAAGGCGTTTTGGACCAGCCCCCGTGGCTCGGTAAACGGCGATCGTTTCATGACGTGCGTGGACCGACTGTGCGAACGCCGCCGTCGTGCTCCCGATCGTCATCAACCCCGCAAGTCCGACCATTGTCGCGAGCAGCAGCTGAATGTTCCCTACGGTGTTTTCGACGACGTGACTCATCGCCGCTCCGGAACTGTACTGTCCTCGCTCGAAAGCTGCATCAAGATCAAAATCGGTATCTACGACTTCATACTCCGTGGTCGCGACAGCATCACCATCGACAGTTGCTACGATCTCGTACTCACCGGGGGGGAGTTGGGTGTCCGACTCCCCTTCACCAACGGTCGTTTCTATCGTTGTAGACTCGCCGGGTTCGAGGAGTACGGGTTGGGTCTGTTCGCCCGTTGGGGTGACGAGACCAACGTCTTGGGTTCGTGTCTCGGTCCAGTGGTTCGTTACGGTCATCGTCATCTCGGGAGCCGTCTCCGGTGTGCCGGTTCGAGGCTCCGTTTGGAGATCCACGCCGATTCGCTGTTCTCGTCCCTCGGTGACCTGCACGGTGTGCGTCGCGCCATCGCGATCGCCTTCCGTTGCAGTGATGTCGTACTCACCCTCGTTCTCCGGAAGCTCCAGTTGGGCTACTCCATTCGCGTCCGTCGTCGTTTCATCGCCATCGATCGCGACGGTGGTATCACTGACAGCCTCTCCGGTTGGGGTCGACACGTCGACAAGGAGAGTGGCACCGGGTGGAGCGTCAGTGGGCAGCGTATCGGGGAGTACAAGGGCATCTGATTCGAGGACCGTGATCTGCTGTGAGTGTTCCTCGACCGTTACTGTCCGCTCCTCGGCCTCTCCAAACGTATGTTCGATCTCGATTCGGTCCTCCTCACCAGGCGCGAGCTCAACCTCTTGCTCATACGTCTCCTCTTCAACTGCGATATCAAGTGTCCGCGTAACCGCTGTCGATTCGTCGTTGTAGACGTGGACCCCGATCGTCGTTGTCTCACCGACAACGGCTGTCTCCGGGACGTTCAGTCCGTATACCACGCGTTCTTCCGCCGAACTATCCGTATCGGAGCCATGCTCTACCGTTGCGTCCGCCTCGCCGAGGAGGGCGCCTGCCTCTTCGGTCGTTCGAATAACGTGGACCGTTCCCGGTTCGAGCGAGAGGTGGTGGCCGGTTTCGAGGGGGACGATGAGCTGATTATCGGCCGGACCGTCCGCCTCATAGACACCAACGATCGTCACGCGCGCGACTCCCGGGTGGCCGCTTCCACCGAGTGTGATCGTATCACCGGACTCTACATCGAGGGTTTCAGTGAGGGAGCGTCCGATGACGGCTTCATCGGGTGACGTTGGTTCTCGGCCGTCGATCAACTCCGCATCGGTCACGGCGGCGAAATCAGGGTAGTTCGCCCCACGGGCCATGTAGGGCTGCCCGTCATGTACCTGTGCAAGCACGAGCTCCGGGCTGGCAGCGATCCCTTCAGATCGGAGCGCATCCGCAGTCCCCGCGTCGAGGCGGCTATCTATCGGATGAGCCGCATCTGCAGCGGTCACAGTCCCTCCCTCGGTGTCACCCACGGGTTCGACTGCGACACCGATTCCGCTGATCAGGAGGACCAAGAGAACGAACACGGTGAGCGTCGCCGTGGTAGGAATGACCGTTCGCCAGTCCAACAGCGTTGGAAAGAGGGTAGCTGGAAGACGTGACTCGGTTCGGTGAAAGGGGGTCGATGTCGTTTTCCTCTGAACCCGGGATCGTATCGCCGTTGGTGGGCCGGTCGCTGCTGGCCAGGATGCGATCAGACCGGCAAGACATCCGACGACCACCAGTGTCACAAGCATTGGCACGAGTACCCGAAGGCTTGCGAGGGTCACTTGTGGCTCCAACGTGACAGGAATGCCGGCCCAGATTGCAACCCTGACGGAGAGATTCGTTAGCAGAACCCCAACGGCGAAGCCACTTACCACACCTACGGCGGCGATGAGTGTTGATCGAGCTCCGTAGAGCGTAAGCACATGCGCTGGTGTGCCACCGGTAGAGCGGATCACTTCGATCGTATCGAGACGCTCCTGAACGCTGATACGGGTGACGCTGTAGAGAACGACGGTCACGATCACTGCTCCACCGACAGTAGCAGCTCCTAGCAGCCGGAGCACTTCACCCATACCGGCGAGAAGGAACGCGAGTGCAGAAACGAGCGGAACGCCGCTATCGGACTGGTCGAAATGGAGGAGACTCGCACTCTGTCTCGTGATCTCCTCATCAGCTTCGATAACGATCGCACCCGTCGATCCGAGCGTCTCAACTGTCGAACTGGGAGCTGAATGCCACCACGCTGGGAAGATCGTCTCGGCCTCGTGTGGCGTGACAGTGACGGCTATCGTCTCATTCTGACCTGCGAATCGCAATTCCGTTGGCTCGGAAACGGGGCCTCGTACCGTCTCCGGATCGCCAGGCGATGGAACGGTGGCTGCCTCCCAGGAGGTCGTAGCATCCTCAAACTCGGCCGGAGCGTCCGGTGGTATTCCGATCAGAGTGTGTTCCGTACCGCTATCGTCGATGACTACGGCGAGGGGGAACACCACAGCTTCATTCCCACCGATCTCCTCGGCTTCGCTGACTGAGTCGTAGTGGGTCGCGGTCGTCGACGTCTCTAAACCACCGCTCACCGTCGCTGCATGGGCGCCCGCTGCTAGAAGGAGCACTGTCGTTCCGACGAGAAACGCCGTCGCGACCGCGATAATAACGACCGTCAGCCAATCGCGGCGTGACCATCGCTGAAGGATTGCCCGGCGATATCCCATTTAGATACGGTTCATACACTGGTAGTGCCTGTTGGTCGATCGCCGAAGCTGTTGGTCCCAGGGAGACCCCTGGGGAAGGTCGATGGATTGCGGTGATTGCGTATGAAGTGGGAGGAACATCACGCAGGCTGTTCGATCTCCGTGTGTGCTCGCTCGGTCAGTGCGCCATCCTCGAGTAAGAGAATACGGTCGAATCGATCCGCGAGACGACGATCATGACTGATCACGATCAGTGCCGTCTCGGTCCGGTCGCGAAGATCAGAGAGAAGATCGAGGACCCGAGTCGCCGTCTCCGGATCGAGCTGGCCGGTCGGTTCGTCAGCGAGGACGATTTCAGGGCGGTTCGCCAGTGCTCGTGCGATGGCGACGCGCTGTTTTTCGCCGCCGCTAAGTGTGGCCGGATACTGATCGACCCGGTCGTCAATATCAAGGATATCGAAGAGCGTATCAAGCCAGTCCTCGTCGCGATCCCCCCGATGTTCCTGTGGAACGGCCGCGTTTTCACGAGCAGTCAAGTCGTCAATGAGCCGGAAATCCTGAAAGACGAAGCCCACGGTGTCACGTCTGATCCGTGCGCGCGTACGTTCGGAAACCTGGCTGACGTCCTGTCCGTTTACAAGGAGCGTTCCGGTCGAAGGTGGATCGAGAAGGCCGAGAACGTCGAAGAGTGTGGTTTTGCCCGCACCACTTGGCCCCTGAATGAGGATGCTACTGTCCTTAGAGATGGTGAGTGACACCCCATCCAGTATCGTCCGGTTTCCTCGCCGTATGACCAAACCGCTTGCTTCTAAAGCGGACTTATCCATTATGACACCTATTAGTCGAAGACGACAATAAGAATTGTGATATGTTTGATTAGAAAGAGATGGCGGCAGGAGGGAATATGTCGGACAGGGGACTACTCTGCACGTAGGTAGTACGGTACTACGCTCTTCCGTAGGAGATTGTTGCTAAGTACCGTCCCAAGCGTGAACGGACTAGTCGAGTGCTCTGCAAGAACTGCCTCCGACGTCCATTTGGGACCGATATTCACTAGTCACTCGACGCTTGGGACGGTACTAAGTGTAGCTTCAACCGTAGACTTGCGAGTACATCATCCCGCAATCAAACTGCCAAATTCAACCCATCTTTCTGCAGTTATGCAACATACAGAGCGCATATTCCGCAGTGAAGTGGGTTATGCTCTGTGCTGGCGAACTGCGTGAGCAATCCGGTAGGCGACGATATAGCTGACGATGGCGAAGCCAATCGCAAGGATAACATTCCCGACAAGCAGCCGAATAAGTACTTTTGCTCCGGCATCTATCCCGATGTCGACGCTGGTGGTGCCCGGAACTGGGCCAAGCAGTTGTACGCCGATAAGAAAACTCACTACGTAGACGCCACCTTTCATCAGCGGATTCAGGGTTGCAACTGCGGCGAAGAACGCGAGTTTATTCGCCCATGCAAACCGATGTCCGATCCACATGAGTACGGGGATACCAACCCCAAAGCTGGGGAGCGTGGTAACGAACATCCCGAGCGCAAAGCTCACCGCGATAAGATGCGGCGGATGGTCCTCAGAGAACGCTACTCGGAGTGTCGCCCGAACTTGTTCGACGTAACCCGCTAATCGGCCGGCACCCATTGTGGGAGTTTGAAGATACGCACTGAGAAATCAAGAACCCCTGCATCGATCACACCAGGCAGTATTTCAATGGGTTCACCGGGTTGGAGAAGAGGCTCCAGACCCGCCGACGGCGAGAGTGATTGGCGTAACCTTTGAACGTCCAGATCTGCAAGCTGTGTCCTCTCATACCGTCGACCACAGTCTCAGCGACAACCTGTTCAAACGTTGTGCAGACCACTCAAGCCGTCGCGGGTCGCCGTCGACGAAACAGCGGTGAAGATCGGCACCGAGCGACACTGGCTGTACGCCGCGATTGACGTCGAAACGAAACTTGTGCTGGATACTGGATCTCTCCTCGGCGAGGAACGAATCCAGCGGCTGCGTTTCTTGGCCGACTGGCCAGAAACACGACCTCTCGGAGGCGACGTTTCTCGTCGACGGAATGGGCAACCTGACCGCCCTCGAATGGTGCGATCTCCGCGGTCACCTGGATTATGTCGAGCGGAATCTGATCGAGAAATGGTTCCAGACGCTCCCAATGCGGATTGATCGATTCCACCAGACGTGGATAGGGCGGTGAGCCAGCGCTGGGCGCTGGCTCACCGCCTTCGTCCACTATTACAACTGGCAACGACCAAATCAGGCACTCGATGACCGCACTCCCGTCGAGGGAGTGATGAACCGATGGCTAGACACTACCAAATCTATAGGCATAAATAATATATACTTAAATAATAATCCATACGATTATTAAATAACTTAGTATTTATTATAGTAAAGATTACAGAGAGAGCGTGATACCCATCCAAATGTTTATACAATCCCAATAGGAAGTGGCGTCAGATCATGGTTTGGGGTAGCATGACGCGGAATGGAAGGGTAGGAACGGCCCTGTTGATACTGTTCGGCCTGATGCTCGCGCCGCCAATCGTGTTCTGGGTGAACACCGACGCGTTCCTGGGCGGCTGGCCGATAATGTTCCTGTGGGCGGTCGGCTGGGCCTTATTCGGGATAGGGGTGCTGGCGTGGGCAGCTACGACTGGCGCGTTCACACTGAACGACGACCAGATCCCTCCCGAGCTTCGAGACCGGGAGGACGTCGTCGCAAGTGACACCACCACCGGCGAGCCCGGTGCCGGGCCGGAAGGGGGTGAAGCCTGATGGTCCAAACCACAGTCGCACTCGCGACGATCGCCGTGTACACGATCATTGTGTTGGCCCTCGGGGTACAGGGGTGGCGCGTCGGCAAACTCGAGGTCACCGACTGGGTGACCGCGGATCGTAACCTCGGTCTCGTCGTCCTGCTCTTCACGTACGCAGCGACCTATCACTCCGCGTTCGCATTCCTCGGGGCGGCGGGGTTCACGTACGCCCACGGGATCGGCTTCTATCTGGCTGGTTTTCTGTGGCTATTCGTCTCCGGGGTTATCGTATGGGTAATTGGATCGAAGGTTTGGTTGGTCGGGAAAAAATACGACTACGTCACGCCGTCGGAGATCCTTGAGGACTTTTACGATTCACAGGCGCTCGGGCTGATCGTGAGCCTGACGATGATCCTGTTCACGTTCCCGTACATCGCCGTTCAGCTGATGGGAAGCGGGATCATTTTCGAAATCGCCACCGACGGGGCCGTGAGCTTCGAACAGGGCGCGCTGTTCCTCTTGGTCGTCGGCGTGATCTACGTCTGGCTCGGCGGGATGCGATCCATCGCGTGGACCGACACCGTGCAGGGGGTGTTCATGTTTGCGGCGATGTGGCTCGCCGGCTGGCTGTTCGTGTTCACTGCCTACCGCGGTCCGACTGAATTCTGGGCCGAGTTGGCAGCACAGACACCCGAACATCTGAGCCTTCCCGGGCCGGCGGGGCTACTCGATCCGGCCTTCTACATCTCGTTCGCGATCGTCATTGGTATCGGCGTCGCGCTCTCGCCGCACATCATTCTGCGGTACTACAGCGCGAGATCGCCGAAGACGCTCAAGTGGGTCGCGACCGGAGGTACTGCGTACTTGACCCTGTTCTACGTGCCGCTGGTGTTCTTAGCACTGGGTGCCGTGCTCGCTTTCCCGGAACTCGCGAACCCGGACCACGCAATCCCGGAGGTGCTGTTTGAGTTCACCCCGGTGTGGTTCGCTTCGATCATCGTCGCGGGGGCGATCGCGGCGGCGATGGCGACAAAGGACGCCCAGCTCCACGCGGTGTCGACGCTCATTGTCCGTGACTGGTACGAGCCATTTGTGGAGGCGGAACCGGACGAGACGCGCAGGACCCGGCTGCTACAGGTGTTCGTCCTCCTGCTCGCGATCATCTCGTATTGGGTGGCTATCCAGGACGTCGACATCATCGTGATGGTGACGCTGGTGGCCTTCGACGGGCTCGCGCAAGTGCTGCCGATCCTTGTCGGCGCATTCTACTGGAAGCGTGCCTCGACGGGTGGTGCGCTGGTCGGGTTCACCTCCGGCGTCCTGGTAGCGGCGCTGCTCGTGTTCGAAGTCGTATCGCTCCCGGGTGCGTTGCCAGGGTTCACGGCGGGCTTCTACGGGCTCATCGTGAACACGGTCCTGTTCGTCGGACTTAGCTTCGTCCTCGACCCGGTCCCTGAGGAGAACCGCCGCAAGATTCAGGGGTACATCCAGTACGCGACCGGCCGCAAGTGGGAGGACGGCGAGTCGCCCCCGGCACCGGCCGACGACTAAATAGCCCCGCCCGCACCTTTTCTCGCCGAACCGATCGGTCGTACTATACAATCTGGGGTGAGTAACCGCGCTCCCCGGTTGGTGAGCTACTCGTCGTCCGAGACACCCTTGAGGCCGTATATCCGACGTGCCGCGTCCATTGAGACCTTTCCGAGCTCGACGTCCCGCACGACTGCATCCGGATCCCGGTCGGCCGGATCCCCGAAGCCACCCGCACCTGGCGTTCGCACACTGACGATATCGCCCGGTTGGAGGGTCTTCGTGCACTTCGACGGCAGGTCCTCCGTCGTACCACCGGAGCGGAGCTTGTCGTCGCCGTTTCCGCCATCCTGTCCCCCTGCGATTCCGTACGGCGCGTGCACGCGTCGGTCGGCCAGGAGGCTGAACTCGGCCTGATGATCACACACGCAGATGTCGCGGCGCAGGCCCAAGCCACCACGGTACTCGCCAGCACCGCCGGAGTCCGGCCGGTATTCGTACCGTTCGACGGCCAGTGGGTAGGCGGTCTCCAGTACTTCCACCGGGGTGTTCATCGTGTTAGACATGTGGACGTGCACGCCGTCCATCCCGTCGCCACCGTCCCGTCCCCCGAAGCCACCGCCGCACGTCTCGTAGAAGGCGTACGGTTCGTCCGTCCGGGGATCGGTTCCGCCGAACGTGATGTTGTTCATCGTTCCCTGACACGCCCCAATGGCGCGCTCGGGTGCGGCCGTCGCCAGCGCGCCGAGCATGACGTCCGTTACACGCTGGGACGTCTCCAGGTTCCCCCCGACGACGGCCGCCGGCGGTTTAGCGTTGACGACGGTTCCCTCCGGCGCGTCGATGTCGATCGGCCGATACGCCCCGGCGTTCGGCGGAATGTTCGGGTCGGTAACACACCGTACGGCGTAGTACGTCGCGGAGGCGGTGACCGCGAACACTGCGTTGATCGGCCCCTCCGTCTGTGCCGCCGTCCCCGCGTAATCGACGGTTATCGAGTCGCCGTCAATCGTTGCGGCGACCTCGATGCGCACGTCTTCGGTTCCGCGTCCATCGTCGTCGAGCATGTCGTCGAACTCGTACGTGCCGTCCGGGAGTTCCTGCAGCTCCGACCGCATTCGGCGTTCCGAGTAGTTTTGTATCTCGTCGACGGCGTTCGTGAGCGTCTCGACGCCGTACTTCTCGGCGAGTTGATGGAGTCGTTCGCGAGCCGTCTCGTTGGCCGCCTGTTGGGCTCGCAGGTCCCCACGTCGCTCGTCGGCCGTCCGCACGTTGGAGAGGATCATCTCCATGACGTCGTCGACGGGTGTCCCCCTCTCGTACAGCTTCACCGGCGGGATACGGATGCCCTCCTGATAGATCTCCGTCGAGTCGGCGGCGACACTGCCTGCGCGTGCGCCACCGACGTCGGCGTGGTGGGCCCGATTCGCCGCGAAGGCGACGAGCTCCCCCTCGGCATACACCGGACTTACGAGCGTCAGGTCCGGCAGATGTGCCCCGCCGCGGAAGGGGTCGTTGAGCAGAACGGCGTCGCCGGGCGATAACCGCTCCGGCGGGTATCGTTCCAGTGCTGCGGCGACAGAAAACGGCATCGCGCCCAGATGAACCGGCATGTTCTCCGCCTGGCTGATCATGTCGCCGTCCGCGTCGAATACGGCACACGAGCAGTCCCGGCGCTCCTTGATGTTCGGCGAGTACCCCGTTCGGATCAGGTTGGCGTTCATCTCCTCACTGATGGCGGTACACGCGTTGCGGGTCACCTCTAGGGTTACCGGATCGAGCGACATGTCAGTATCGTGGCTCATGACGATACCTCCACGACGATGGTTCCAAACTCATCCACGGACACGTGCTGGTCCGGCCGGATAACGACGGTGCTCTCCGACCCCTCAACGATGGCTGGCCCCTCAAAAGAGCCGCCGGCAGGGAGGTTCGATCGCTCGTATATCCGCGTGTTGTGGGGGTCGCCACCGAACACGACAGTGCGTTCCTCTCTAATGGCATCCGTGGGGGCGCCCTCGGTCGTTGCTGGTGAGAGCGTTGGCGCGTCCACGACGCCGCGAGCACGCAGGCGAACGGTGACCAGCTCGACCGGTTCGTCCTTGGAGGAGTGGCCGTATCGTTGCTCGTGTGCGTCGTGGAATCGCTCGCGGATCGTCGCGAGGGCTTCCGCGTCCATCCGCCCGTCGGGAGTCGGAACGGTCAGTTCGAATGACTGGCCGACGTATCGCAGGTCCAGCGACCGTTCCAGGACCATCTGATCCTCCGACACGGCTCCAGTGAGACGGTCGCGGCCCTCGCCCTCAAAGGATTCGAACGCAGCTTCGATGTCGGCGGGGTCGACGTCATCGAACCGTCGAACCATGGAGGTGCTGAAGTCGTGGAGGATATCCGTAACGAGTAGCCCGAGAGCTGAGAGTACGCCGGCGGTTCGCGGAACGAACACACGGGGAATGTCGAGCTCCCGGGCGAGTGCGGTAGCGTGTAGTGGTCCAGCCCCGCCGAAGGCGACGAGCCCGAAGTCCCGCGGGTCATGGCCGCGCTCGACCGACACGACGCGGAGCGCGCGTTCCATGTTGGAGTTGGCCACGTCCAGGATGCCCTGGGCAGCCGCCGTCGTTGACAGGCCGAGCGGGTTCGCGACGTGCTCCTCGACGGCGGCCTCGACTCGATCGATGTCGGCGTCGAGCTCGTCGGACAGGAACCGGTCCGGTTCTAGACGGCCAAGGAGCAGGTGGGCGTCCGTCACCGTGGGCTCCTCGCCCCCGCGCCCGTAGCAGACGGGTCCGGGGTCCGCGCCCGCTGACCGCGGTCCAACGCGTAACGCGTTGCCCGCGTCGACCCACGCGATCGAGCCGCCGCCCGCCCCGATTGTGTGGATCGAGATCATGGGGACTCGAACCGGATAGTCCCCGACCTCGAGTTCCGTCGAGATGATCGGCTCGCCGTTCTGTACCAGCGAGATGTCACAGGACGTTCCGCCCATGTCCATGGTGATCACGTCGCTGTCCCCGCGGAGGGATGCGACGTGCGCCGCGCCTTGAACGCCGGCTGCCGGGCCCGACAAGAGGGTGTTGACCGGACGCGTTCGCGCCCAATCGGCATCGATGGTTCCGCCGTTCGACTGCATGATGCGGAGCGGCGCGGGGATCCCCCGCTCCCGGATCGCGTCCTCAAGTCGGCCGATGTACGAGTCCATCACCGGTTTGAGTGCCGCGTTGAGAGAGGTCGCGAGCGTGCGCTCGTACTCGCGCATCTCCGGAAGCACCTCGCTCGACAGCGAGACGGACGCGTCAATCTCGGATTCGAGCACGTCTCGGATCTGCCGCTCGTGGTCGGCGTTCTCGAACGCGAACAGGAGCGAGACGGCGACGCTGTCGACGTTTGCCGCCGCGAGGTCGGCCGCGACCTCCTGGACGTCGTCAGTCGACAACGGCGTTCTCACGTTGCCACGTCCGTCGAGCCGTTCGCGAACCTCGAATCGTCGGTCGCGGGGGACGACTGGTTCCGGCTTGGTCGCCTCGAAGTCGTAGATATCCGGTCTCGCCTGGCGGCCGATCTCCAGGACATCACGGAATCCGTCGGTGGTAACGAGCGCGGTTTCCGCCCAGTTACGTTCGAGGACCGCGTTCGTGGTGACGGTGGTCCCGTGCGCGAAGAACTCCACCTCCGGATAGTCGTAGTCGGCGATCTCGCGGTTCTCCTCGAGACCGTCGAGGACCCCTTCATCCGGCGACCCCTTCGTCGAGGCGGTTTTCACGACGTGAAGTTCCCCGTCACGTACCGACACGACGTCGGTAAACGTGCCGCCGACGTCGACCCCGAGGCGGGTTCCGCCCCTGTCGTTTGACATGGTGTCGCAAACGATAGCCACCTGTATAATTATACTCCAGAATACACGGTGGTGCGTGAATGATTGGTGGAACGTTCTTGTGGCGTAGATTGTTGGTGAGTTAGAGTGCAGCTTTGAGGATGGTTTTGAGCGCTTCTTCTCCCGGTTCTCGGAACACTCCACGGCAGAGTTGGAACGCTCGTAAATACGGTGTGAGTCTGTCTTTGGAGACGCCTCGATGCGGTGAGATCCACGCGTCGCTGACGCGACGGTGGCTCTCGCAGGTGTTCACGTGAACGTCTCCATTAAGTACTCTCCCTCTCTGTGGACGACGTATTTACGAGTGAATGCCTTGTCTTCGTCTAGCTGACTGTACGCCTGAAAGCCATTGGTATAAACGGTCAGCGACTTCTGCTGGCGGTCAGCCAGCAGAAGTCGAATCGTCGATTCATCCTCGACTTTCGCCGGGATCACGTACCGTTCACTACTGCCGCAATCTGTGAGAATAAACACGGGTAGCTTGTCCTCGACATACGTTCCACGACCACGCATGGCCAGGCTACGCGAGCGCGACTCGCTGTCGCGCTCGCGGCCTTTGAGGCCGGTTTTCACGTACAGTTCATCGATCTCAACCGGACCTTCAAGGTGTGGCCGAGGCACGTCCAGCGCGCGCAATAAGCGCTGGACGCGCCTATAGATCGTCTTGTACGAAACGCCAATTTCCACGTCTAACTGTCTGAGTTCGGCTCGTCGCTAGCTGAGCTGAGATCGGGTGTAAAGCAAAGCGGTTCATGATCCAGAGCTCTACCCTTGGCACTTAGCGGAAGATCGCAAGACCGCGCTCCATCAACAATGTGCTACGCGAGAGCGCCACCGAAAGTGGGTTTAGGCAAACCAACATACACAGTCGTAATTCGGGTGGAATCGAGGAACCTACGCTATGTCACGTTACGATGACCTCTTCGACGAGACGGCCAACAGGGAGTCGGTGTTCGCGGCGAAAGGAGAGCTCGATCCACTCCTGATACCGACGGAGATCGTTCCGCGGGCGGAGCAGGAGCGAGCGCTCGCCGAGATCCTCACCGGTGTGACCGACGGCGAGGAGGGCTATCTCCCCACGACCGTGTCGGTGTACGGGCCACCGGGAACTGGAAAGACGATCAGCACGCGTGGTCTCTGTCGGGCCTTTGCCGACCGCACCGACGAGTTCGACGTCGAGTACGTCAACCTCAAGGAGTGTCGAACGGTGTTCAGCGCCGCCAACGAGATCCTCTTCGCGCTCGGTGGCGAGAAGCGAGGGGCACACGAGGGCCTCGACGGGGTGTTCACGGCGATCTGGGAGCGACTCGAGACGTATCCCGAGTGGACCGCTCTGCTCCTCGACGAGGTCGACCACGTCCGACACGACGGCAACTACGACCCGAACGACTTCTTCTACCGACTCCTGCGGGGGGAGGGGAAACTCGACCGCGGGATTAACCTCTCGGTGATCTTCATCAGCAACGAACTGCTCTCGGTGGATCTGCGCCTCGAGAGCCGCGTCGAGAGCGTGATGGGCGGCGAGGAGGTGTTCTTTCCGCCGTACAGTGAGGACGAACTCCGGGCGATCCTCGAATCCCGCGTCGAACGGGCGTTCGTCGACGAGGCGCTTTCTCCCGATGCGTTCGATCGGGGTGTACGCGAGGCCGCCGAGCGATGGGGTGATGCTCGGAAGGCGCTTCGGCTGTTTCGACACGCCGGCGAGCGGGCGAACGAACTCGGGCTCGATCGGGTGACCGTCGAGTGTGTCCTAGAGAGCCTGGAGGGAACAGAGCGCGAGGCGACGGTGAGGAAGTTACAGAGCCTTCCGGTACGGCACCTGGCCGTGTTAACGGCGAGTGTCGGTACGCGCGGTGCGGACGGAGAGATACTCCAGCCGGTTCGTACTAGCAGGATCCACGATAGATTGCACCGACCGGAGGTGAGCGAGCGGTTCAAACTCGGCGAACGATCGATCCAGAAACTCGTCGGCGAACTCGAGACGATGGGATTGGTGAGCACGTGGAAAGAGTCGGAAGGTCGCGGGGGACGGGCGATGTACGTCGAGACGACGTTCGATCCCGAGTGGGTGTACGAGGCGCAGGTGGTGGTTGCAGAAGAACTGGTAGAGAAACAGGATACCTGACTGGTTTCGGCCGCACTCCGTTCACTTTCGCTGAACTCGCAGACCACTTTTCACTGTGGGGCCAGTAGGTTCCCTGATAGGAACGACAGATGGGAAGCAATCGATCACGACAGCAGAACGGAGGCGATGCTCGAAAGGCTGTTCTCGAGAAACTCGATCGGGCGATGGACGACATCTCTCGGGTGATTGAAACGGCCGATCCGACGACACCGGAAGAAGAGCGGCTTCAACTGCGCCGCTATCACGAACTCGGATACCTCGCGAACCAATACCGGAAGTTGAAGCGTGAAACTGATCTCTTTAAAATGGAGGAGCGGTTAGCACTGCTCGAAACCGAGCCTGACGACGAGGACTACTGAACAGTCCCGACGAACGCATACACCCCCCGTGGTGAGTTTTCGTATACCGTCTCGCTTGACTCTGTTTCGCGGAAACCTATCGAGCACTACAGGGTGTTTGGGGTCAGATTATCCCCGCTCACCTAGAAGATGATTGGCCCTGACTTCTTTTTCTCCGGCCGGGAGCTATGCGTAAATAGAGCATACCGTAAACTATCGAGACAATGGTCGGTTGCGCTTGATTTGCCGACCTGCTCTTTTTTATACCCTTGGAATTCTCGAATCAAGTGCTCGCACTTATCCGAGACGAGTAAGCCTGGCCGTTGTTCCGGTTCGGATCGATCGACGGTAGTCTGCGACACCTCATCGATCTGGACGTCGTTTTCGGAGCGGAGGTATCGGCGGATCTCGTCGATTCCCGGATCTTGGGATTTGTTGGCCCGCTCGGCTTCAAAGCCATGTCGGCAGAACTGTTGGATGTCGGATGGCTCGTGTTCGCAGTAGATCGTTTCCTTCGGTTTGTCGTTCGCTTCGAGCCATCGTATCGCATCATCAACGTGTGATTCCGACTCGTGATATTCGTCGATGACGATGAACTGTTCGTACGGCGTTCGAGCGATCTCTAAGAGTACTCGCGGATCGTTCCACCCTGCGTCGTATCCGTAGATCCGCCATCGATTGGACTCGTCGACTTTCTCCAGAGCCTTTGAGTGGGGGACTACGTGGGTCTCTCGTCGGAACCGATCGTACACGAGTCCCTGTGCAGCGGCGAACTCCCCACGCAGAGCCTGTTCTTCACGGCTGGTCCCTGCGTATTGCCTACGGAAGAGGTCTCGTTCGCCGTCAGTTAGATACGGGTTCTCGAATGTCGAGGCCCGAATCAACTCGATATTCAGCCCGATCGGATCACCATTGGCGTCCTCGTTCTTTTCGAGAATCTCCCATGCAGCGTTGTAGCCGTTTCCGGTCAGCGTCCAGAACATCTTCTTCGGGCCTTCGACACCCCTCAGACGCGATCCCATCATCTCAAGCAGGTCGTGAAGGTCCTCTCCGTAGTGACTCGGCTCGTCCTTCCAGATCGCGCCGTACTCGTCTCCTGCATACCGGTTCCACCGATCGGCGCTCCCGAGTACGATCACGGAGTCGTTGACGAGCGTAAGACGGTGTTCTGATCGATTGTAATCCGCGACGATCGGTGAGTTCTCCGGTCCGTTGTACGACGATGTGAAGAGTCCGGTCCGTTCCCCCGGAAGGTTCTCGAACAGAACTCGGAATGTGGTGTCTCTTGCCTTCTGAAAGTCGGTTCCGAGCACTAAGAACCGAGACTCGGGATATACGAGTGCCTGAGCGATGAGCCACCGGGCGCCCGTCACGGACTTACCGGATCCGTACCCAGCGAGAAACCCCACGAGGTCGGCCTCACTCGTTCCCTCTCCGTCAATCCATGCAGCAGGGAAAGTAGTCCGGGCCAGCGACTTCTTGGTACTCTCCCGCGCGCTTTCCGAATCCGAAGGGAGGAGAGCCGTGAGCGCTCGCTGTTGGGTGTCCCAGACATCGTACGAGAGGAGAGCCGGTTCGTCCCCCGACGGTGGTCGCCATGCGATCCCTTCGGGCCGGTTTTCCGAGTCTGCCTCGCGCCACTCCACGTATATTTCCGAACCGTCGATGCCACCTGCATTCTTTCTGCTTTTCTCAAGGAGCTCTATCCGTCTCTCGATGCTGCGAATCGTCGGACCTGGCATCAGTTGAGCCTCCGGGTCGTTTTGCGGCATTCGAGTGTGTTGATGAGCCCGTTGGTCTGCTCCGGGTGGAAGGCATGACCGGGTGTCCTCACAGCCCGACCAAGGTAGTTGACCACCTCGTGTGAGACTTGTTCCCGGTTCGAGCCGATCAAATAACCGACGGTAGGGGTGCAGAACACGTGATTGAGGAGGACATCAAATGCCGAAGGTAATCTCGCGTACTTTACTTGCTGTTCGATCCGTCCTGAGAGATAGAACGCTCTCGATAACGTAATTTGATTCATGGATATACTGTCGGGAGAAACATCTTCAGAGAAGTCAATCCCCGTTCTTCGTAGTCGGTCTTCGTTCTCTACGCCGTCACGGGCAAACGGGTCTGCATCTGCTACCGATGAGTACCGAACCGATCGTTCGGTAGTCTCAGGCCTCAGATACAGGTATTGACGGATACCTGTTACGACCCATCTCTTGATCACCCGCTCCGCCGTCTTCGAGGAATCGAATACCGTTCGTTCGGATTTTTCGCCTTTTACGAGAGGTAGATAGATGTGCATAGATCTTCTTCGTAGAGAAGAATACCATCTCACTGATCGTCAGATTGATTGCCGCTCGGTACGAGAATCGAAAGGCCATTTGGATATACCAGATCTTAGTACTAGTTCGAACCCCAGGATATATTTAACTTCCCCCTCGTTGACGTTCCTCACTGAACCAGTATCCTCGATTGATCGATCCGTATCGGATTGTCGATCTAAGTCGTCAGTTCAAGAGCACTGGGTTCGAGCGTCACAGTGTTATGACGCTATACTCGAGGACTTCCAGTGGATTTGCAGACGACCAGCGACGACTCACCGACATACCCCCGGATAGCCATCCCGTATAGATAATCAGATTCTGTTCTGTTCGGGATATATTAGAGACCGAGGGAGTGAGTTTCACACTCGGTAGTTGTTCAGAGGTCCTTAATGAAACCCTCAGTCAGTGATAGGTTTCAGCGGCCTACTGCATACTGTGCGCGAACTGATCACTGGAACCCTCCAGATCGGCCACAGTGAGAACTGCCGACGAGTCGTGAATCGACGTTCGAAACACGACGCCCAGGGGGCGAGAGTCACCAGCGGGTTTGACACTGTGGCGGGCCAAATGAGGAGGTGAGAACCACATGTACGACACAATTCTCGTCCCAACCGACGGGAGCGACGCTGCATCTGCCGCGGCCGAGGGAGCGATCGCTCTCGCTCGGCGGTTCAATGCGAAGCTCCACGTTGTCCACGTTCTTAATCTCAGTGATCTCCCGGATGGGGTTAACGAGGTAGCGCAGGTGTCAGATGACCTCGTCCACCACGCCGAGAAGCTTGTGGCCACGGTTGTGGACCTGGCAACTAACGCTGGTCTCAACGCACGTGCAGAAGTCGTCGAAGCCCACGAGCCAGTTCACAAAGTCCTCGTCGACTACGCTCGCGATCACGACGTCGACTGCATCGTGATGGGAACTCACGGACGAACCGGTCTCACGCAGCTCGCACTCGGGAGCACTGCCGAACGGACGTTACGCGCCTCGTCCGTACCAGTAATCACTGTCCACGAGGATGGCGGGCTCGATCCGGAGTTCGAGCGGATTCTGGTGCCGATCGACGGGAGCGACGCCGCCCGCGCGGCCGCCAATCTGGCGATCGACCTCACGGCGGAGACGAACGCAGCGTTGCATATCGTTCACGTCGTCGACATTGGATCGATTGTCCACGAGGGCGACAGCGGCGATATTCTGGCGCCAAGTGAGGATGCAGGCCAGCAGGCCGTCGATGAAATCGTCGATCGAGCCCGGGAAGCGGACATACGGTCGGTCGAGGCGTCAGTGCTTAGTGGGCCCACCCATCGTGTGATCGTCGACTACGCCACCGATCGCGATATCGACTGCATCGTGATGGGAACTCACGGACGAACTGGCGTGGATCGCCTCTTGGTCGGCAGCGTGACCGAGCGCGTGATCGGGCTAACCACTCTCCCAGTGATCGGAACCAAAGGCCCCGCCGCGGATGATGCGGTAGGATCAGAGTGAGCGTCTCGCGACTGTCCGTTTCTGACCTCTCCCGAATATTTTGGTTGTGAGATTCTGTTTGATAGACACATCCTCTAAGTTTTGCACCCCGTTCTTGACACGTACCGAGCAGTTTGCTGGGCTGACCGATATGGGAGTCTCCCGTATTGATCGATTCACGGGCGACGGCGAGCTGGATGCATGATTGATATATCATATAGTTGGGGAGCAGTAGTCTCGACCATCGGGAGCTCATGGACCGATGTCTAGTGGTGTCGTTCAACGCCCCGAGAGGCGTTCAAAGACGTGTAATAAAGACAATCTCTCTCCGAAGTGCGCTATGATACTATATGTTAATATATTAAGAAATATATTAAAGACACAGGATCGCAACTCTACAATTAGAATGACAGGTCACGAAGCCGGGACGTCCCCAACGGGACTCACGCTCCTGTATGTCGGGTTCGATTCCGATACGCGTGATCAGATCAGTGCCGCTGTACAGAAGTGGACCCCATACGACGTGACGACGCTCGAAGCCGGAACGGTCGACTCGGCGCTCCAACTAGTACGTGAACGGAGTATCGACTGCGTCGTAAGTGAGTACCATCTCGAAGAAAGATCTGGGACTGAGATAGCCCACCAGGCCGCCGATGTCGACGTGTCAGTCGTGCTGTTCGTCGAGGATGGGAGCGAGCCGATCGCGAGCGAAGCGTTCTCGTCGGGTGTCGACGATTACGTCCCTCGGGGCGACGGATCGGAGGTGTATCGGGAACTCGCAGACGCGGTTTCCGACACGGTCGTCGAGAACCGACGCGAGGCTAACGCGAACGCCATGCTGACCGACGTCCCCGTAGATTCACTCCCAATCATATTATTTTCGATAGACTGTGATGGAATAATCACTCATTCGAGAGGTGAAGGGCTAAGAAATATCGGTCTCGAACCGGGCGAACTCGTCGGACAGTCGCTTTACGAGACGTACGGCGACCTCACGGAAACGATCGATGCATACGAGAGCGCACTCACCGGCGAACAATCTACCATATCAATCGAACTCGGCGGTCGAATCATCGAAACGACCTTCGCGCCATTGCATGACGGCGAAGCGGTGACGGACGTGGCCGGGCTCTCGATCGACGTTACTGATCAAGTAGCGGCCGAACGCCAGGCACAGCAGCTGTATACCGCCATCGACTCCACCATGGACGGTATCGCACTTCTCGACGACTCTGGGGAGTACGTCTACGTGAATGAGGCACACGCGGAGACGTACGGCTTCGACGAACCCGAAGAGATGATTGGGAAGAGCTGGGAGTTGCTGTACGACGAGGACGAGCTCGAACGGTTTCAGACGGAGGTCATGCCGGAACTCGGGCGCGAGGGCGAGTGGCGAGGGGAGGCAGTCGGTACACGCGTCGACGGAACTCAGTTTCCACAAGAACTCACGCTCACGGGATTGGACTCGGGTGGGCTGATCTGCGTCGTCCGAGACATCACCGAGCGTAAAGCCATGACGGAGGAACTGGAGCGGGCAAAGAGGGAACTCCAGTCCGTCCTCGACAATGCCCTCGCTGTGGTGTATAAAAAGGATCCGGAGGGACGATACCAGTACGTCAACGAGCAGTACGAGGAACTGCTCGGGCTCTCACGTGACGAGTTCATCGGGAAAACGACCGACGGGATCTACGACGACGAATCACTGATCGAGAGCACGAAGGCGTTCGAGCACGCGGCCATCGAAGCCGGTGAACCCATCGCACGAGAGGTGGAAGCGTGGATAGATGACCGTCGCCGAACGTTCCTCACCACGGTGATCCCGCTCTTCGACGAGGGCGGCGAGTTCTACACGCTCTACGGTATCGCAACGGAGATCACGGAGGTGAAAGAACGCGAGCGAGTACTCCACTCGTTGATCACCGTCGGCTCCCAGCTGATGAGTGCGAGTACACCGGCGTCGATCGCTCAGGTCGCGACCGAGACCGCGAACGAGGTCCTCGATCTCCCGATAACGGGCGTCTGGTTCCACGAATCCGAGGAGAATGCCCTGGTACCGTTCGCAACGACCGATCGAGCAGACCACCTCTTCGACGAACAACCCGTCTTTCAGCCAGGGAACAGCGTTGCCTGGGAGGTCTTCGAGAACGACGAGCCGCAGGTGCTTCGCGACGTAGCCGCCGCACCGAACGTGCACGACCCGGAGACACCGATCCGAAGCGAAATGCTCTTTCCGCTCGCCGACCACGGCGTGTTGATCTGTGGATCGCTTCAGTGCAGGCATTTTGACGAGTACGATCAGGAGTTCGGAACCATCCTGGCGGCGCTGACGACGAGTGCGCTTACTCGTGCCGACCGGGAGCTGGCGCTCAAACAGCGAGAACGCGAACTCGAACGAAAAAACGACCGACTTGAGGAGTTCGCGAGCGTCGTGGCCCACGACATCAGGAGCCCGCTGACCGTCGCGAAGGGCTACCTCGAACTCGAACGGGAGAGTGGAGACGGTCGTTATCTGGAGAAGATCGAAGAGGGTGTTGATCGAACGGCCGAGATCGTCGATAATCTGCTCTCGCTCGCGCGAGCGGGCAAAGAGGTCGGGGAACTGGAACCCGTCGACATCGACCACGTCGCCAAAACGGCATGGTCGACCGTCCGAACCGACGAGGCACAGCTCCTCCTCGAGGGCGAGATGACAGTCGAGGGAGACCGCCTCCGGCTAACACAGTTGTTCGAGAACCTCTTTCGGAACGCGATCGAGCACGGTGCAACCGACGTCACCGTCCGCGTCGGGGAACTCGATCGCGGCCGGGGCTTCTACATCGAGGACGACGGGTCCGGGATCCCCGATGGGGAACGCGAGACGCTGCTCACCGATCGACGGCTTCGCGACGATAACGCGGAGCGTCGGTTCGGACTGGCGATCGTTACCGACATCGTCGACGCACACGGCTGGGGCATCTCGATCGCCGAGGGTTCTGAGGGGGGCGCACGATTCGAGATCGTGACCACCGAGGGAAGTCCCGTATACCAGCCGATTCGCGAAGGAGAGAACCAGTCATGACCGCCAAAGAAGGGGATCCGAGAGATCACGAGGTCGACGTGGAGACGTCTGATACCGGAGCCGATACACCGCACCGTCTCGAACTTCTCCACCGCGTTGCGACCCGTCTAGCCGGCTGTCCGACCGAGACCGCGGTCTACGACGCAGTGATGCACGCCAGTTACGAGCTGTTCGACCTCCGTTACGCCGTTGTCGTCGTCCGAGGCGAGGATCGGTGGGTTACGATCACCAGCACTCCACCCGACGCGGCCGAGCGTACACGACAGCTCCCAATCACGGGTTCCAGGATCGACGCGGCCGTCGATCGAAACGAAACGATCGTCGTCGAGAGCGGGACGGACGCGGCCGACGTGGACGTACCCTTCAGGAGTGGCCAGGCGCTCTGTACACCGATCGGTGAGGCCGGGGTGTTACAGCTCGTCGGAGACGACGAGTTTGACGAGGACGACGTTCGTTACGCCGAGCTTCTGGGCTGGATCGTCGACGCCCGGCTCGACCGCCTGACGTTGCGCGAGGAGGTGGACTTGATGGAAGAACAGCTCTACGCGTTCACGGACTTCCAGCGGGACGTCCTCGAACAGGCCTCGCACGAGCTCAGAACGCCGCTGACGTCGATCCTCGGCTACATGGAGATGTTGGCTGACGAGGATGTCGGGTCGTTGACCGACGAACAGAAGTCACTGGCACAGCTCGTTCTCCGGAAGGCGACCGAACTGGACGCCGCGCTCGAGACGCTGACCTCGGCGTTCGACGGGCGGCTCGAACGCGTTCGCGAGGAGTGGGACAGGCGGTCGAAACTCGACCGATCGGATGTTCTCGGCTCGCTCGATGGACCGTTTCTCCTCCTAAACGTGGACAATGAGGTCTCCGGCCGACTGGCAGAACAGCTCCGCGACATCGGCTACGAGGTCACGATCGCCGACGACCGATCGACCGCACGGAAAGCGATCCGCGACGATCCCCCGTCAGTGATCGTCGTCGACCTACTTGCCAAGGATGACGATGGAATCGCGCTCGCTGAGGAGGTGTGTCGGAATGCGGACTACGAAGGGGCGTCGATCGTCGCACTGTCGATCGTCCGGGATGAATCGACGGGCTCCCCCCAACTGGGTGTGTCCTCATATCTTTCGGAGGAGGCGGCCGTCGTTCTCGAGGCGACCGAAACACTTCTCGATGTAAACGACGAGGAGCAAGTCGGCGTCTTGGTGTTCGATACGACGACGGAGGAGGAAGCGGTCGCACTCCCCGAATCGTGGCAGATGACGGTGGTCACCGACCTCGACGAGGCGCGGACGGTACGCCGAGAGGGGGAATACGACGTCGCCCTCGTTCGAACCGAGGGTCTCTCCCGGGGGACCAACGGGACCGAGATCGTGAGAGAGGCGGTGCGGATCCTCCGTGAGCGTCGAGGTGGACGCCGGCTTCCAGTCCTGCTCGTCGATCGATCCCGGAAGGAAAGCGAGCTGCGATATACGATCGGCGGACGGCTGTTCGTCCAGCGTCCGCTCAACGCTGCGGATCTGGTCTCGACGCTCGTCTCGACTCCGGGAGATTCCTCACATACGTCAGGCGACGCCACAAACGAAGGAGTGACCGACCAATGACTCGATCGATCGTCATCGCTGAAGACGAAGAGGACATCCAACAGCTACTGACGTTCAAACTCAAAGCGAGCGGGTTCGACGTGACGACGTTCGACGACGGACGAGCGTGTATCGATCACCTCCGGGAGACCGATGAATTGCCCGACCTCGTGGTACTCGATGTGATGATGCCGCGGATGGACGGCTTCCAGGTTCTCGAACGGATTCGAGACGAGGAAGCGCTCGCCGATCTCCCGGTGTTGCTGCTCACGGCACGGTCGCGAGAGGACGACGTCGTCGAGGGGTTCGAACGCGGTGCGACCGACTATGTCACCAAGCCGTTCAGCCCGAACGAGGTCGTCGCCCGGATCGAACGCATGCTACCGAGCACGTAAAGCATGGACGCCACCACACTCGTCGTCTGGGCGACGATCGGGTTGGGCTCAGTAGTCCTGCTCGTCGGAACGATGACGCTCGTCCTCGCCGTCCGAAAACAGCGAAAAGCCCACCGTGTCGAGGCGGTAAAACCTGTAACAACGGCCGAGTTATTATCCCGATTGAACGAGGCCAACCCATTCTGGGAGGATTGGGTCACAGGACTGTCGACGCCGGAACGGACGGCCGTACGTGAGGTTGGAAAGCGGTTATTACCGCAGATCCACGGCGACGAGCGGGTGAAACTCCAGCGGTTGGTTTACGTGCTCGGATCCACTCCCGAGCGGCTTCAAGACGACCTCGAATCCGGCGACCTCTACCGCACGCTTCGCGCGCTGAGTTGGCTTGCACTCCTAGAGTATCCGTTGGCCGTCAACACCGCACTTCGCACCTGTACGTGGAACCGGAACGTTCGGACGGCGACGGCTCGCGTCCTCTACGAGAACCACGATCCCCGTGCCAAACGAACCGGTGTAGATCTGCTCCTATGGGACGGCCGTGAGCCACTGTCGATCTTTGGACTCGATACCCTTTATCGAATCGTCATTCGGAAACCGGAGTATCTGCTGTCCATCGCTGATCAAGAACATGGGGAGTGGGAGGATGCGGTGCTTATTCAGGTCCTGACCGTCCTCCAGTACTGTCAATCAGGAATTAGCCCGTCCTCGTTAGCGTGGATTCCTCTCTGTCTCGATCACGAATCGCCCGAAGTCCGGGCGGCTGCACTCTCGACGCTCGCGGAGTACGCCTGGAACCAGCAGCTCCGTGAGGCGGTGTACATCGAGGACCACCTCATCGATTCCTCGCCGGACGTCCGACGAGTGGCGTACGTCGTGTACGGTCGGTGGAATAGTGACCTCGGGGAATTAGCGACAGTCGTTCAGGATGAACCCGACGATCTCGCCCGACTCGTCGGCGTACGAGTGTTGTATACACACAGTGCACGGGAGAAACCAGCCGATTCCCCTGAAGCGCTCGAACGAACGTGGCGCTGGGTCGAGGCCGAACGCACGGCTGTTCTGGAGCACGCATGACCGCCATCGACCTCCTCACGGCGTTTCTGTTCGGGTTCAGCGTCTTCGTCGTTGCCTACTTCGTGGTGGCGAACACCGCGTATCTCGCCATCCACCTCACGGCGCTGGTCGAACTGCGTCGGCTGATGAACGAACGGACGTTCGAATCGACGTACCAGCGGTTCGGCTCGCCGTTCCTCCCGGGGATCGCTATCGTCGTCCCCGCATACGACGAAGCACCGGTGATCGTCCAGAGCGTCCGGTCGTTCCTTGATCTCCAGTACCCCGACTACGAGGTGATCGTCGTCAACGACGGGTCGACCGACGACACGCTGGATCGGCTCGTCGACGCGTTCGACCTGGAAGCGGTGGCCGCGTCGCCACCGATGGAACTCCCGTGTGAAACCGTACGCGACGTCTATCGCTCCCCTGAGAACAGAAAACTGACCGTGATCGACAAGGAAAACGGCGGGAAGGCGGACGCGTTGAACGCGGGGGTGTTCTTCACCGAGAAGCAGCTGTTCTGTGCGGTCGACGCGGATTCGGTCATCGAACGCGACGCGCTGCTCTCGGTCGCCAAACCATTTCTCGAACACCCCGAACGAACCGTCGCGACCGGCGGCGTCGTTCGCGTCGCGAACAGCTGTTCGATCACCGAGGGGATCGTCGAAGAGGTTCGACTCTCGCGGAACCCGCTGGTTGGCCTCCAGACGATGGAGTACCTGCGGGCGTTTCTCTCCGGTCGAATCGGCTTGAGCAGCCTGAAGAGCCTCATGATCATCTCGGGGGCGTTCGGCCTCTTCGACACGCGGCTGGTTCGAGAGGTCGGCGGGTACCGCTCGGATACGATCACCGAGGACATGGAGTTGGTCGTCCGCATGCATCGCTACCTGAACGAACGCGACCGGGAGTACCGCCTCGAGTTCGTTCCCGAGCCGGTGATCTGGACGGAGGTCCCCGAGGATCGAGCGGTACTGAGTCGACAACGACGACGCTGGCACCGTGGGTTGTTCCAGACGTTGATGATGCATCGGAAGATGATCGGCAACCCGAACTACGGTGTAACGGGAATGTTCGCGTTACCCTTCTTCATGGGTGTCGAGGGGTTTGGTCCTCTGATCGAAGGACTCGGGTACGTTATCGTCCCGTTGGCGTTCGTCCTCGGGATCGTCGACACGTGGTTTTTCATTTCGTTCCTGCTGCTCGCGATCGTTCTCAGTATGTTCCTCTCGTGGCTGTCCGTGCTGAGCGAGGTAGCGAGCTACCGACGGTACGATCGGCCACGGGACGTCGCCCTGTTGCTCGGCTACGGTGTCCTCGAGAACGTCCTCTACCGGCAGTGGAAGACGGTCGTCCTCTGGCGCGGGTTCGTCGAGTTCCTCCGAGGGGACGATTCGTGGGGTGCGATGGAGCGGAAAGGGTTCGAGTCGGAGTGAATTTCCAGTGGGGAAAACACCTTTACAACGACGACTACATCCACGTTCTCGGGCTGGAGTACTCTCATCCACCCCCGAATGCATCTCCCGATCCAACCGACATCGAAGAATCCTGGGCACCGTCTAGATGAGCGAATTCTTCCGATTTAGTGTCATATAGACGATATTATGGGCCAATCGAACGGATAATTCTCGATTCAATTGTTGAAGGCTCTTCAGGAGTTATCTCGACGAAAACGGTGAGTGTGATCTGTAAACGATTCACGGTTACATATCAGAACTTTGCCATTATCTGATCCGCCTCAACTAGACAGTACCCCCGTAGTGTTGTATTAGTTCACAGCTATGACTATTGACTATCGATTATCTTCATATCTAGGCTCATCCACAATCGGCTGGTCAATGGTATCCGTCTCTTCGACCAGTTTAGCGATCGTCAGAAACGCGTCGAGTTCGGGTGGCGATTCACTCATCTGAATAACTTGTTGCTCAGGATCGTACCGCACGTATTCGATTTCAGCGGTCTTTGGAAGATGATTGTGATGAAGAGAAATCTCGAGGTTCTCGAATTTCTCATCAGGAATCTCTCTTGGCGTCTCATCTTCCCATTGGCTTATCGCGATAACTAACTCGTCGACTGGAACTGGCCCGTTACGTTGATCGAGATAATAGAGCACGTATCGTCGCCGACGTTTGCTGAGAATCTCGAAGAGTTTATCTAATGATATCATTTTACAGTCAGTGAGCGATCCTCGGATATAGCCCTTCTGAGCCGGCTAGATTCTCGTCCACATTCAAAATACTCGTAACGCTCTTCCGAAGTAGTTTGTAGGTGGAAAGTCCTCTGTCGATTTGATTGTGCTGACGGGTAACGACCGAACGGATAGATAACGGCTGTCGAGAGGTGAGAACGTAGTCCCCTCAACCAACCATGGTTTGAACGACCGTCACCAACAATCCTCTACCCAAGAGCGACGGTGAAAAAGGGAATCTGCCCGTTCAGGGACTTGCTCATTTCGCCGACCGCGTCGTCGGTGCTGGGATTCCCGAACAGGCGGCCGAACAACTCATTCGTGACCGACCCTCGGATTTACTCGGTCTGTGATACTGACCGCCAAAAGTACGTGGACCACTGCTACTGGACACCCTTTGTTGAGGGCCTCAGACGTTGTTTCCTATGATCGGAGGTTCACGTATTCGTCACCGACTGTATGAGTCGATCAGTATCAGTCTGAGGTCCATTACGTTCGTCCCTGTAGACCCGGTGTAGATTGCGTCGTCGACGAGGGTGAGCGGATCCGACGTATTGTGGGCTTCGAGGTGCGTCCAAGGATCGACGTCGGCCTCGCGAATCCGGGAGGCGGTCGAACCGTCGACAAGCGCGCCGGCGATGTCGGTTGGACCATCCGTTCCATCCGTTCCCAACGCGAGCGCCGTGAGATTCGGATTGGCTTCGATTTTGAGCGCAAACGCTAGCGCGAACTCCTGGTTCGGCCCACCTCTCCCGGCATCGTCCGGAACGGTTACCGTCGTCTCGCCACCGGAAACGAGTACGAACGGCGGTTCGAACGGACGCCCGTGTGTCTGGATTTCGTCGACGATGCCCGAAAACACCGTCGCAACCTCCCGACTCTCGCCCTCGATTGACGTCGAAAGGATTTCCGAGTCATACCCGAGCTGTCTCGCGCTTGCTGTCGCCGCTTCACATGCATCAACGGGATCAGCAAGTACCACTGTGAGCGCATCAAGAGAGTTGAGATCGATTGGCGACGGCGTCTCCAACTCGAGTGATTGACATCCGCGATCGAGATGGTCTTGAACCGTCTTCGGGACGTCTCCGTCCAGTGAATGGCGTTCGAGAACACGGGTGGCGTCGGCGAACGTGGTCTTGTCACCGACCGTTGGGCCCCAGGGCTTCCCGGCTACCTCGTCGATAACAACGAGGGTCACGAGACTCGCGGGGGCGATGCGGGTTGCGAGTCGTCCTCCCTTGATTTTAGAGAGATGTTTTCTCACGGCGTTTACTTCTTCAATCGGGAGTCCTGCATTTAAGAGGACCTCAGTGGTCGAGCGGAGATCGTCGAGAGAGACGCTATCGACCGGCGCGACACACTGTGCGGACGCACCTCCGTTAATACAGACGAAAACGAGATCGTCCTCATCGGCCCGCTCGGCTAGTTCGATCGTAGCCTCCCCAGCAGCGAGACTCCCTGCGTCGGGGAGCGGATGGCCGGTCTCGTAGACGTTTATGCCCTCTATTTTGTGCACCTGATCTCGTTTTTCGGCGACGATGCCATCGGTGACGGCGTCGCCAATAATTCCGAGCAATTCGTCAACGACTTCGACCGAACCCTTCCCTGCACCGATGATATAGACGTTCTCGATGTCGTCGAGATTGTACACTCGACCGGCTACCCAAAGTGAGTCGCCCGCACGATTGAGTGCGGCCGGAACTGTTCGACTGGGGTGGACGGCCTCAACCGCAGCCGTCGCGATGTCAATGAGTGTCTTTCGGGATTGCCGATTGCCGTGATCGGTGAGCGCAGCGGTGTTGTCTATCACGGATGAATGTTAGCCGATGGTGCAGCCTTCGAAGAGCGACAGGGTTTGCGGATCACCATAGGTGGCCATCTGACCGAGTTCATCCTCGATCTCGAGCAGACGATTGTACTGCTCCGTACGTTCGCTTCGGGTTACACCGGTTTTGATTTGGCCGGCGTCGAGACCGACAGTGAGATCGGCGAGCCAAGTGTCTGAAGTCTGCCCGGACCGTTCAGAGACCTGCACAGTGTAGCCGTTCCTTTGGGCCACTCGTGCCGCATCAACGGCCTCCATGACCGTTCCAACCTGATTGACCTTCATCAACAGCGAATTAGCCGCTCCGCGTTCGATCCCACGCCGAACCCGGTCTGGATCGGTAACGAAGAAATCGTCGCCGATGATCTGAACGTCGAGTCGATCGGTCAATTCGGCGTAACCGTCGAAGTCAGTTTCGACCAGCGGATCCTCAAGAGAGATCAACGGGTACGACTCGACAAGGTCATTATATAATTCGATTAGGTCGTCTCGAGAGAATTGCTCACCGAGCAGTGCGTACGTCTCCGAATTGGGGTCGTAGAAGTGGGTTGCCGCGACGTCCGTCGCCAGCGCGAACTTGCGATCGTATCCGAGTTCTTCGACGGCACTGATCAACATGTCGAAAGCGTCTCTCGGATCGTCAATTCCGATTGGTGTGTATCCGCCCTCGGCCCCCACATTAAGCGAGTACTCCCCGTACTCCGCTTCGAGAATAGTCCCAAGTTCGTAGTACACTTCGGCGGCGTACCGAACCCCCTCGGAAAACGACTCCGCTCCGACCGGTACAAGCTGGTGCTCCTGAAAGGGAAGATGGCCTCCGGCGAGTTCGCCGCCCTCGATCATATCGAAAAATGGGATCGGAAGGACATACGAGAGCGCTCCACCCACGTATCGATAGAGTGGGAGACCGGTCGCGTTTGCCCCGGCTTTGAGACATGCCAGCGAGACGCCAGTAGCCGTGTTTCCCCCGAGATTTGATTTGTTTTCTGTACCGTCCAGTTCGAGGAGGCGGTCATCTAGACGACGCTGCTCGGTAACATCCGCACCCTGAAACTGTGGAGCGATTTCGTCGTTGATGGCGGTGCAGGCCTGCTTGACCCCCAGACCACGATATCGTTCGTCACCATCCCGGAGTTCGATCGCTTCGTTGGTGCCTCTCGATCGACCCGCAGGGACGTCCGCCGACGCCTGTCCTGCTGTCGTCTCCACAGTCACTCGAAGGGTCGGTTCGAGACGGTTATCGAGAATCTCTCGAGCAGATACGTTCGTGATTTCGATCATGAAGATCTATGCACCCAGTCAATCCGGCCTCCGTTTTGATTATAATCCACTATAGGGTGATCATCTTCTCGGCTGATTATAAGTGTAGAGGGGATTCTGGAGCTGTTCCGGGGCCGACTATTGCGGTGCACAATTTGGCTCTTGCAATCTGTCAGTCATCGTTGCATTAGTCCGTTAGAACCAGGGAATCGAAGCGAGAAACTGAGGTTGCTTCAGGCATCGCTCTTATGTAACACAGTGTTAATTTCAGAGCCTCTGTGTTCGACGTTAGTAGCTCGCTTGTAGTGTTGGTATGTTCGAAGAGGACAACGTCGGGAATTCGGAGGAGTGGAAGCTCACCACGGTCGACAGCACTGACGGTCTCGAACGCCTTCGCGTAGCGGTGAGCGTTCTGGTTCCCAACTGCGTAGAGGACAGTAGTATCGCACAGTATAAGCGGGGCCATCCAGTCGTCCTCTTAGTCGAGCACCTCGTCCTGCTCGATTCTGCACCTGTCATGTTCAGCGACGCCATCGACCGCCTCGTCGGATTCTCCTGGCTCGAAATCGTCAAACACACCGAGTCGTTGGCGGACGACCTCGACCCGGAGTTCGTCGTCGATGACCTTCCACCGGAGTACATCCCCGTCTTCGATCTCTAGCTGACGACGGATATGCGCCTGTATCGACGCCTGGTTACCCGAGACCTTTCCTTCGCCCACGGCCTCGGTCTCACTCGAACCTGTAGTTCAAGCGCAAAAGGACTAAACTCTTAGTGTGGGATTACACTAACTTGGCAAGTATGATATCTTGACCCGAAGGATATCTTTCAAGGTCTCATTTCAGTCACCTTGATTTAGGTTACGCAGGATATTAGATATGAGAATCGTTGGATGACAACCGCTAACGTGCTGTAGTATCCCGCCCAAAGTCGCCTGAGTGATCATATTCCCGTGCTGACGGCGGAATACTGTAACAATCAGGCTGCTTCATCAAATTTTGCTATATCGGCATATTATCAAAGGTAATAGAAAAATTTACGCTCTCGGTCGTGGAGCGTGGCATGTACTGTCATGACACGACGCACCGACAAGCGACCGACGACCGACGCGCCGAAACGGAGCGCTGGCGACAGAGCGACCACCGGCAGCATCATCTCGAGGCGCGAGTTTGGGGGCCTCGCGGCCGGAGCGTTCGCGCTCGCCTCCGGCCTCGGCACGGCATCGGCGAAAGCCGGCGTCGACCCCGAAGCCCGCGAGACCGAGCAGTTCTTCCTCGACGGCCTGAAACGGCCCGCGACGATCCGTGTAGACCAATGGGGTGTCCCCCACATGTACGCCCAGGACCTGGAGGACGTCGCCTTTGTCCAAGGGTTCAACGCTGCCAGAGATCGGCTCTGGCAGATCGATATCTGGCGCCGACGGGGTATCGGCGAACTCTCAGCCGTCCTCGGCGAGCGGACCGTCGAGGACGACCGCGCAGCGCGGCTGTTCATGTACCGTGGCGACATCGAGCCGGAGTGGGATGCCTACGGCCCGGATGCCGAAACGATCGCGACTGGCTTCGCGTGCGGGATCAACGCCTACATCGACCAAGCGCTTGAGAATCCCGAGCTGATGCCACCCGAGTTCGAGGCGCTCGACTACGAGCCTGCGAAGTGGGATCCGGAGGACGTTGTGCGGATGCGCACGCACGCGATTTCGTTGAACGTGAGTGACGAGGTTGCCCGGGCGGAGACGATCCGCGACCATGGATTCGACGCCGAGGCCGTCCGGGAGCGCCTCGAGCCGGACTGGGAGATCGAGATTCCGGAAGGGTTGGACCTCGATCTCATTCCCGAGGGCGTCCTCGACGTGTACTGGAACGCGACCGGCGGGGTCTCTTTCACCGAAGACGACGTCCGGAACCCCGACGCGCTCGAAGGGCTCTCGGCGGACGAGCTCGGAGCCGCGTTCGAAACGCCGGACGCAGCCGAGGCCGGATCCGACCGGGGCGAGGCAGCCGGTAGTAACAACTGGGCAGTGGCGCCTGAAATCTCCGCCACTGGCCGCCCGATCGTCGCGAACGATCCCCACCGAGCCCACGGCGTGCCGTCGCTGCGGTACATCGAGCACATCTCATCACCGGAGGTCGACTCCATCGGCGCGGGCGAGCCGGGCCTGCCGGGCATTTCGATCGGCCACAACGGGAAGACTGCCTTCGGGCTGACGATCTTTTACATCGATCAGGAGGACCTCTACGTCTACGAAACCAATCCGGACGACCCGAACGAGTACTGCTACGAGGGCGGTTGGGAGGCGATGGAAGTCGAGACCGAGACCGTCGAGGTTCGCGACGGGGAGGACGAGGAGGTCGAGCTGAAGTTCACCCGTCACGGCCCCGTCATCTACGAGGACCCCGATGAGAACGTCGCGTTCGCCGTTCGGACGGTCTGGACCGAGCCTGGGACGACCGCGTACTTCGGCAGCGTCGGCTACATGCGCGCCGACGACGTCGAGGAGTTCGAGGAGGCGATGAACGGCGAGCTCACCGACGACATGCTCGGCTGGGGTACACCGCCGGAGAATCAGGTCGCCGCCGACACGGACGGCAACATCGGCTGGTTCCCTGGCGGCCGCACGCCAGTCCGGGAGAACTGGGACGGACTACTCCCCGTCCCGGGCGATGGCACCTACGAGTGGGACGGCTTCCTACACCAGTCTCAGTTGCCGAGCGAGGTCAACCCCGACCGCGGCTGGGTCGCCACCGCCAACGCGATGGTCATGCCTGACGACTACGTCGAGCTGATCCGCGAGGGCGAACGCCCGCCGATCGGGTTCGAGTGGGTCTCACCGTGGCGGCAGCTGCGCGTCGAGGAGGTCCTCGAGGGGTTCGAGGACGACGGCGAGCACGACCTCGAGGACTCCACAGCGCTGCAACTCGACAACGTCTCCGTGATCGCCCGCCGGACTACAGCGCTGCTCGAAGGACTAGAACACGAGGACGATCGGGTGGACGAGGCAATCGACCTCTTGGTGGAGTGGGACGGCGCCCACGACCGCGACTCCGCCGCCGCGGCCCTCTATCAGAACTGGGATGGGCCGCTGCACACCCAGGTCACGATCGAACTCGTCGGGGAGGACGCCTACGACGACATCGGCACCGGCGACGACATCGTGATGCTGGAGGCACTGGAAGAGCCCGAAGAGTGGTTCGACGAGGATCCGGTCGACACTCGCGACGAAATCCTGCTCTCGACGCTCGAAAACGCCGTCGAGACGACGGTGGAAGACCAAGGCGAGGACATCGACGACTGGGCGTGGGGCAACGACCATGTGGCCCACTTCCAGCACCAGCTGTCCGCGTTCGTCGACGCAGACGATGTCCTGGACGTTGGCCCGGCCGCGATGGACGGCGTGAGCACCGCGCCCAACGCCCAATGGGGCGGTGTCAGCGGGGGCGCCTCGTGGCGGATGGTCGTCGACGTCGGCGAGTGGGACAACTCGCTGGCGATCATCACGCCTGGGCAGTCGGAGGACCCCGAGAGCGAGTTCTACGACAACCTCTTCGACATGTGGGTGAACGGTGAGTTCTTCCCGCTGGTGTACTCCGACGACGCGGTCCAGCGCAACACGGTGAAGCAGATCGAGCTGCGACCCGACCGGCGCGGGCCGCCGGACCACGCCGGCGGAAACTGACGCGAGGCTGCCCGGCGGTCAACGCCTCGCCCCGCCGGTCGCGCGTCTGGAGGGCTGTGTCATTGCATTCTGGATAGTGGGCCTATTCCCATGCGAGTTTGCAGCGCCGCTCTCGTCGTCGTAGGAGCCGTTCGTGACCCGGACGCAGCCGGGTGCCTCGAAGCTGAACTCGAAGGCTTCGTACTGTGCTCGCTGGACCGCTTTTGCGTCGGGTTGATGTTCCGACAGTGCGCTTCGAGACATGGCTTTTGGTAGACCTGACAGCCCGGACCGGGTGGTGCAACACTCGGGTGTTCTCTCGCGAGAACACACTCCGTGGGGCCGGTCTATCTGTATCTGTCCCTACGTGAGGAGCAATAATAAGCCTATGAATCAGTGTAGTCTTCCGGTTTCCAGACGCTAGAGGTACGTGGGTACACTTTTTGTCCCCTCGTGCGTATAGAGGGTATGAGTAAGCCAGGCCCCGCCCCGAAAGTCACTACCGAGGACGTCCTCGGCGTCTTCGTAGATCGCGACGATCCGCTCGAGCCGCTCACCGCCCCGGAGATCGCCGACGGACTCGGATGCTCGCGACGGACGGCTCGGAAGCGGCTCACCGCACTCGAGGAGGACGGACGGGTCACGAGCAAGAAGGTCGGAGCGCGCGCTGTCGTGTGGTGGGCCGCCGACGCAGCCAAGGAGCGCGACGTCCTGAGCGGGTACGGGTCGTGGACAGGCACGGGCCTGTCGGAAGCGGTGGAAGAGACGCATCAACAGCTAGACGACGACCTGAGGGAGCGCGACCGTGTACTGTCCGGACAGTAGCTTCTTACTCGACTACTTGGACGAGGACCGCCCGGCATCGATCGGCACGAAAGCGTTTCTCGAAGCGCACCCCGACGCCGACTACCGTCTCCCGACGGTCGCGTTCTTCGAGGTGCTCCGTGGCGGTGCCAGGCTTCGCGGTGCGCGTGGCGTCACCGATCTCATCGAGCAGCTGTCGTGGGCCGACCGGCTCCCGCTCACAGACGCCGGCGCGAGAGAGGCGGCACTCGTCGCCGGCGAGCTCGCACGCGCCGGCCAAGAGATCAACCTGGGGGACGTTCTCATAGCCGGTCCCGTTCGCGAAGCTGGCGGGACGGTCCTCACCCGCGACGCGCATTTCGACCACGTCACCGATCTCGACGTCGCGAACTACTGAGCGAACAATGGACCGACAGACACGGACTCAACCGGAACCCATGACAGACGCCGAGTTAGAGAGCGCCCGCAAAGTGCTCAAGGAGTTCCGCGTCGAGACACGCGAGATCTCCGCGGAGTAACTCGGCGGCGATCCCGACGACTACCGTGCCGAGCGCTACCGCGAGCTGCAAGCCGACGGCGAGAACGAATAGCGACTTTCTAAGAACTGCAGTCCGGGGCCGCGCGCCCCTTCACAAGCGCGCGAGCACTTCACCCGTTGACGAGCTAACGTATCACTCTTCCGTCGCCGTGTACAAGGTCGCCTCGTTCATAAAGGATGTTGCACAAGGTTCGACGGTGACCGTCGTTCGCCAGACGTCTGATTGAATTACATGACGTTACGAGATGTAACACCACGAATGCGGCCCGTTACGACTCGTATACCGGACGATACGTATGGTATAATTGAGGTGGTGAGCGACGAGCAAGGCCGGAGTGTGAGCGCGCTCGTCCGGCAGTACTCGAGAAGGGGTTCGAATACGATGAGTGTGTAGTCGATCTTGAACGACAGGTGGAACGCTTAGAGAACGAGGAGCGGGCGCTTATCCAGAGCCGCAAGGAGCACACCGAGCTCGTCGAGTACGTCCAAGAGGAGCGATTACTCGCACGCGAGCGGTCGCAATGACGATGAGTGCCCGCGTGGCGACGGGCGAAGTGGTGGCTCCTCGGCGAGCCGAATCCCGACGAGTGAAGTGTTCTTTTCTCGGTGACTATCGTTTTTGTCGTCGCCGCACGATGGACGACTATGCCGTTCGACGTCAGCTGGCGGACGCTCCTCGACGCCTGTGACGAACTCTCCGAAGGAGCGACGCTCATCACCCCGCTCTCGCACGAACGCTTTCGGATCACCGACGTCCAAGAGCACTGTATCATCACTAAGTTCCATTCCGGCGAGTCGCGTCCGCTTCACCGCGACCAATTCGAGACGCTTTACGGAATGATCACTAGCATGCCCGATGGATTCGATCTCGATCGGCTCCCTCCCGACGCGGAAGCCTACCCCGCAGTATTGAGTCTCCATCCACGCTTCGAGGTCGATGAACGTGAGGGGACGATCACCGAAACCGATCCCGAGACGTACACGACGACCCAGCTCGTCGACGACGAGGACGCTCCGGAAAGTGCTAGCGATGACGCGCACACTCCCGAACGACAAGAGCCCGATCTCTCCGTCTATGCGGATGCGCTGTTACTCATCGACGTCCTCGAACGCCACGACGTCTCTGACCTCGGTCAGCTCGATACGTCCGCCCTCGTCAACCTCTACACGCTACTCTCGGACGTGCAGAGAGGGGCCAACGAGTACCGCCAGGAAGTCACCGACGTTCTTCTCGACCGCCTCCATCACGATCGACCCGTCCACGGACAGTATGGTTCGGTGCAGCGGACGGCTCGGCGTCGACGGACGCTCAAACATGACGAGGAGGTTCTCTCCACTCTGGAAGATGCAGGGATCGAGCGCGAGCGCGTTCTCGCTGTCGATCGCGAGAAAGTCGATGAAGTCCTTGACGTAACCGAGCTCGCCGAGTCAGACCTCTACGAGATCGAACAGCGCGAGTACGTTCGCAAGGCGGAGGTCGACGAGGACGTGAAAGAGACCCGTCTCCAGGGGCTGAAGGATCGCCTCGCAGCAACCGAGAGCGAAGGCGCCGAAGAGCTTCGGCGCGAGATCGAAGCACTCGAACAACGAATAGATGATCTAACGAGTTTTCGTTCCGGGCGAGAGATGGCGTAGAAGCGACCATCGGTGGTACCGTCCGGCCTAGGAGGGTACCATACAACTGGTCACAGGTCCTGTTTTCCATCGTCCTGAATCTATCAATAGAGGGGCTAACGTACCGTCGCACATTTCAATCTGCCCGATCCTTATCATAGGGATCATCGGAGAAGCTCAGAGTTCCTCGAACAGGAATCGAACGACATCGGTGATATGTGCGCCGATCGGGTGTGTGATACAGAGTACAGACGATGCCCCCACGTCCGAGGACTGTGGCAAGACGTTCGAGACACTGTCCAGCCTTCGACTTCACGACTGTCCGGAAGACACGGAGACTGCTGAACGAAAGTGATAAAGACAGGCGAAATAGCTGAACGACTGGATTCGAAGGATCAACTACCCCGGCGTATAATCAGGTGTTCGGAATTTGCATGAGCGAGCGATGGCAGTCGGTCACATACAAAGGTGCTACGGCTGTAGCACTGTAGCTTTCAGTCAGACGCCCATCGGATTGATCGAAACGAATTAGTAGCTCTCTACTTTGAGGCCATCGACACGCTCGAACTCACCGATGTTTCGAGTGAGCACCCGCGGATCTGGACTCCCGATCGCAGTCCCGGCAATGAGTAGATCGCGTGCACCGATTCGATCACCTCGGTCGAGCAGATCGTGTTGGATTTTCACTGCGCGACGGGCAGCGGCCTCACTGATCGGGAGCACTACGAGCTCTTCGATCTGTTTGTCGAAGCGCTGGCGATACCGAGCGCTCTCTTCTCGTAACCCGACTCCAACCTCGAACACGGTGAGCGATGAGAGTGCAACCGGTGTATCCGTATCACGAAGCTCGGTGAGTCGAGCGATCGCCGCGTCGCTTCCGTGGACAACATCGTGAACGAACGTCGAGTCGAGAATCATGTAGACGGGGACCTACACCTCTCCGTCGGAGGTGCCGTCGACACCGCTCATCAGCTGTCGGTCGAACTCCTCGGTCCACTCCTTGGATCGCGCGCGAGCACGGGTAGCAGCCTCCTCATCGTCGCCGAACAGGCCGACGAGTCCGAATAGTGGCTCGACAGGGCCACCGCGCGCGCGCTGTTCGTCGGTGAGCCACCAGATAACGGCTCCTCCACCGACCTTCTTCCGTTCGACCGTCTCGCGGTCGTGTAATTCGTTGAGTTTGTCGAGTGCAGATCGGTTCGAAATCCCCAGTATCTCTCCCACTTCTTTGCCGGTGACCGGCTCGTCACGTTCGAGGAGATGCGCAATCACATCGTCGAGACTTACCTTCTCGACGTATCGGCCATCGTCTCCTCGGTCCCGGCTCATGCGCATGAGTAGGTCCGCCTCGCAGTTAACCATTTCCTCCGAATGAAGAGGTGTATTGAAGAAGTAACGAGGAGGTGTGCTGAACAAGCAAGTTATTCGCCCTCTCCCCAATAACGGGTTCATAGACGCGATGAAAATCGAATTCGACGACGGAACACTCCTCCTTCGAGGGGCCACCGAAACGGCTCCGTATGCGGAGTGGGATGAGCGCGTCGATGAGTACCGTGCCCAAGCATATCGGTATCGAGCGTTGCTCGAATGGGCTGGCATGGGGGATGGTACTCGCCATCGCGAAGAGGAAAGAGGTACCGCCAAGCAGCGAACGCTTCAGCAGGGATTCAACCAGACGATCGAAGATGCCGCCCGAGCCTACCCCGATCTCGAACTCACACCAGCGCTTCACATCGAGCCGCGTGAGTACCAACAAGCTGCCCTCAACGCGTGGATCGACCACGGACGCCGAGGCAGCGTCGTCCTTCCAACGGGGAGCGGAAAGACGTTTCTCGGGTTACAAGCGATCGCTGATGCCGGTGTCAGCGCACTCGTTGTGACGCCGACGATCGACCTGATGAACCAGTGGCACGCCACGCTCACCAACGCCTTCGGTGATCAGCTGCGAGAGCCGATCGGTGTTCTCGGCGGTGGCAGTCACGAGGTCACTCCGATCACCGTCACCACCTACGACAGCGCCTATCGCTACGTCAACGAGTACGGCGATCGATTTGGCTTGCTCGTCGTCGACGAGGAACACCACCTGCCTGCTCCGACCTACCAGCAGATCCCCGAGATGACGATCGCGCCGTATCGCCTCGGACTCACGGCAACCTACGAGCGTCCGGACGGGAAACACGAACTCTTAGAGGACCTCATCGGACCGGTCGTCTACCAGGAGGACGTCGACGAGCTCGCCGGCGAGTATCTCAGCGAGTACGAGACGATTCATATGTCAGTTGATCTCACACCGAAGGAACGCACCACATATAACGAGGAGTATCAGATCTACCGCGACTACGTCGACAGTCACGAGTTCGACCTCTGGAAGGCAGAGGGGTATGCGGAGTTCCTCAAACGGACGTCCTACGATCCGGAGGGACGACGGGCGCTCATCGCCAAGCAGCGAGCCGAGCGAATCGCCCGCACGGCCGCGAAGAAACTCGACACGCTTGATAACCTGATCAAGCGTCACCACGACGACCGCGCTATCATCTTCACCGCCAACAACGACTTCGCCTACGACATCTCCCAGGAGTTCATCGTTCCCTGCATCACTCATCAGACGAAAACTGAGGAGCGCACCGAGATTCTCGATCGATTCCGCACCGGCGAGTACTCGATGCTGGGAACGTCTCAGGTTCTTGACGAGGGAATCGACGTTCCTGCAGCGAACGTCGGAATCATCCTTTCGGGGAGCGCGTCGAAACGCCAGTATGCTCAGCGGCTTGGTCGCATTCTGCGGCCAACGGAGGACCGTCAGCCGGCACGCCTCTACGAGATCATCTCGGAGGATACGATGGAGACGTACGTCTCCCAACGCCGCCGTGAGGGGGTGAGTAGCAGTGCTAACGGCTGATCTCTCACGGTCGCGCACGACTGATGAAGAGGTCACACCGTTATTTATCAACTCGAACGACGAGCGCTACCGGCAGACCGCCCGAGAGCTCATTCAGTTGTTCGAGGCGCATCTTGAGGAATCGAAGGGTGACCTCGAGGACGCGATCGACGAACTGACCGTCGCGGATACCGACTACAAGATCGTTCAGGGTTTGGCGAAGCTCCTGGAAGACGAGTGTGAGTTCGAGGTCGTCTCGCCGGTCGAGCCGCGCGAGATTCGTCGGCGACTGTTCGAGCGAGCCAATGAACGGTATCCGATCGTCCGACAGCCCACACTCGGTAAGGACACCCAGAAGCTGGAAGTGTATAGCGGGGTTGCCGACGCGCTGGGTATCTCACTCGAAGAGTGCTATCGGGGGATGTACGCCGATCTCGAGGGCAACAAACGACTCGTCCGGATCGGGACGCGAACTGCCGAGCAGTACGCTGATACTGGTGCTGGTGATGAGAGGACATCAGCGTCGACATCGACGACTGCGTTGACCGGCAGTAGCTCCGAAGAGTACGAACACACGGATCTCACCGTCGACTGGCTGTTGATCCGGTACAATCTCGCGCTCGCGCAGGCGGTGCTCTACGATGCGACGGAGATGTGCATTCGCGTGTGGGATCACTTCGGGACAGTGTTCAGCTACGTGAAGCTGTTCGGGCTAATGCACCGCATCTACCCGATCGACGCCGATGGCAAGCGCGTCGGGAGTACCGATCAGGCTGTAGGGTACGAAGCCGTGCTTGATGGACCGGCATCGCTGTTTTCGCAGTCTCAGAAGTACGGGATCCGAATGGCGAACTTCCTTCCGGCACTTCCGCTCTGTGATCGGTGGGAGATGGCCGCCGAGATCCTTATCGACGAGACACTCGGAGAGACGCGCCAGTTCACATTGGATCATACCGACGGGCTGGATTCGCATTACAGCGCCGGGAAGCGCTTCGATAGCGACGTCGAACGGACGCTCGCCCAAAAGTGGGAACGAGCAACGACGGAGTGGGAGTTAGTGCGAGAGGACGACGTATTCGACCTCGGCGCGGAGGTGATGATCCCCGATTTTGCGATCGAGCATCCGGACGGTCGTCGGGCGATCCTCGAGGTCGTTGGATTCTGGACTCCCGAGTATCTGGAATCGAAGCTGGAGAAGATCCGGCAGGTAGACGCGGACAACTTCATTCTCGCTGTCTCAGAGCGCTTGGATTGTTCCAGTGAGGAGTTTGGGAGCGCTGCCGATCGCGTGCTGTGGTTCAAGACCGGGATTCACGTCTACGATCTCGTGGAGCTGGCTGAGACGTACGCCAGCCAGGCTGAACCAACAGCGATGACCGAGACGGACACCTGAAGGAACCACCAGATCTCCGCTAGGCAAGTCCGATCGCCATGATGACGGAAATTAATCTGCCTTGTGCAACAATAGTAATGGACCTCCCGGTGAGTGTTGCACAAGGCCCCGATGTCGAGAGCAAGCGAGTACCCCGGCCATACCAGTAGATACCGAAGTAGCGAAACCTGTCTTCTTCAGGCACTTACACTCTCGCATGCTCACTCTATGCGATCTCGACCAAGTCTCCAGAGCTGCTTTCGCTCTCCTCGCTTCGTCTCTTGATTTTTGCCTTGCTGATGTGTCATTGGAAGGTTCGCACGGTTGTTCACAGATGTAAAGCTAGCACCTCCGAGAACGCCGAATTTCCCCCTAACACTCCTCTGCTCCGAAGCGAAACAGAGCGAACGGACGAGAAGGTTCAGTATTCATAAACGAAGGAGCGCTCTCTAACTGTCTTCAATCTCCGTTCACCTGGTGCACGGATCAGTGAAGCCGTTATACTATATAACAGTACTTTGACTGACTATTGTGTGGTATGAATTCTATGACACGCTCCAACAGTGGAAACGATAGAGTCAGTGGTTTTTCACCGACGAATGACCGAAATATATCGGAACGCTAGTGGTCGTCCGTGTTTGTTAGGTTTGGTAATAGAGCGAGCAAAAATTGAGCGCAGTCTCATTACCTCACCCCGTTAGTAAGGACATTTTCTTTGATCGTTCCAAGACAGGACTTACAGAGATCGTACTCTCGAGGGCTTTCGCCTGATCCGTCTCCTGACTGTGAAACTGGACGATCGTGGTCTGTTAGAACCGCAGAAGGTCTCCCATCCGTATACCCTTCACATCCATCACACTTGAATGCCTCACTCATACAGCCCTTAGGTGACCAATCGAAATAAATACCACACTATGTCTCCGCTGACATCACACTGAAGACGCTGTGATCAGTCGGTGGTACCCGCCGACAGTACAGCGTTGCCACCGACTGATGGGGATCAGCGGAAGTCTTCGGGCTTTCTAACGTACTCTAAAGGGTGTCATTCAACGATTGACACGGTATTGTTTTCAAGTCAGTAGAGTGATGAACCGACCGCTCAGTAGGTATGCTTACTGAACGCTGTGGCGGAATGTTAATGTGACAGTGGAACGTCTCACTTTCGAGATAGTCGATATGCTCACAGAGTTGACGGAGATGGAGAACATGTGGGCCAGACACTCCAATCCGAAGAGCGGGTGGAGTCGAATGGCAGCAGGGTTCGTGGCCGTGGGCGCACTCTACCATCGGCAATGGAAGTTGTTGGGGCTCACTCTCCTGTTCTTAATCATCAATCCGGTGCTATTCCGCGAACCAAGTGAAGAGTTGGATGACTGGATGTACAAGGTCGTACGTGCTGAAGAACGCTGGACTAACGACGGGCACCGCCTCATCGGTCTCGGCTACCCACAGATCCTAAACACCGTGAGTATCCCAATAGGGCTCTATGGTCTCTACGCAGCGTACAAACGCAAGCCTGTCTCAACGTTGGTTTTCACGCTCGCATCACAAGGACTCAACCAGTGGTGTTTGAAGGAGATTATCGAGTACTACGAAGAAGTAGATTCGCAGTAAGAATAGATCCCATATTGGTCCTCCGTCTAGAACGATGCGTGCGTCACCTGTATTGATCGATCCAGCATGACAGAAACCAGGGCATATGAACTGTTGTATGACACCCTCTACTCTATTACGCACTCGCGACGGCGTCGACCCTGGAGTGTTCGTTAGTCATCTGTGGTGACGCCGAGTACGACGAGGTACCGGACGTCGAGGTGATCCGGCTCCGCGAGCGCGGGATGTAACGAAACGACTGCACGGGGTTCGCCCGTCGGTTCCGACTCTCCGAGACATCGACACGCGATGGCCGGAGTCGTCGTCGTGGATCGACGGTCGATCGGGGAGCCGGAATCGCTCGTGAACGAACTCACTGCAGTCTCCGGTCGCGTTCGTCAAACATAGCGAGACAGAGGCGAATCCCGCCCTGAACACCCCATGCAAAACACCGTGAGGCGAGATTCCGACTGCTATTCGCCCGTTAGGTACGGACCGGGGAACGAGATGAGGAGAGGCTTAGTCCACCGGCAGTGGACCAACGGGCTGAAAGAGCGCCGTTCTATCGGCCCTCGTTCGTGTGGTCGCTCCGTTGGGCGAACGCGTCTCTCCCCAGTTGCTTTCCGGTTCGTTTCGGTCTCGTAGATCGTCCAGTAAGCCTCGGGGAGTGCCACGTTCGTGGCGACCGGCCGCTCGTGGGTCACGCGTCACGATGTTGTGATGGTCGAATCGACCGCTTCCAGTGAACGGGGATACGACCGGCGACGACCGGGCGATGTACCCACGAGTAGTCGACCCACCGTCAGGCCCGGTCGACGCCGATCGATGGGTGTGTTCGTCGACAGGTCGATCCGAGCGACCGCACGGGGACTATCAGATCACACGTCCTCCCCCGTCAGCCGTCACAACATCGTGACGGTCCGGCTGGTATCCGCGGGCGTTCATCGGGTTCTCTCCTGTTCGGCAATCGCGAACCGCTCGTCGATGTCGTCGACGAACGCGGCGAGCTCGGCTCGATCGATCACGAGTGCCTTTCTCGTCCGGTGGATCTCACAGCTAACGAGGTCCCCGGCGAGGTCGGCGACACGCTCCATCACGCGTCGGACGGTCTCGTTGTGCGGGCGTTCCCCCTCGCTCACCTGCAGGATCGTCTTTACCGCGCTCGAGTCGAGGACGAGTTTCGTCGGGGTGCGATCACAGCTCTCGAAGAGGTTCGACCAGACGACCGCCGCACGTCGATCGTTCGCGCTCAGAACCGAGGGATCGACCTCGGAGGTCCTGGTGACCTGCTGGATCGGGAGCAGGCGATCTGCGGGGAGGTCGGTTTCGAGACCGTCCAGGCGTCGTTCGTCGATCTCCTCGCGAAGCCGTTCGATCTCCCGCCGACGGCGCGTGAGCATCAGCCCGATCGGATGGCCGGCGATCCAGATCTGATCGAGGCTCGCATCGTCCGGGGAGGTGGTCCCACGGAGTTCGAGAGTGGGCTGTGTTTCGACCGTGGATTCCGATCTCGATTCGGATTCGAGCCCACGCAGCTCGGTCTCCAGGTCCCCGACGCGCTCCGTGAGTTCGTCGAGACGCTCGGAGATGGACGCGAGTGTTGGTTTGTCCGGGTTCACCCGTTCTCGCCCTCCGGGTTCGGGGATCGGCTCGGCCGACACGCTGGGATGGGGTCGGTCTGCTCATTACATTCGGAGTCGTCGTGGCGAGCCGTCTCGATCAGTCCGACGTCGGAGAGCGTAAGTGTGTGTCGCTGGTTCGCGAGGTCGGCCGTGCTGGCGATCCGACCCGAGACGATCGGGGTGTCGGTCGGGGGTTCCGGTGGACAGCTCTTACAGACCACCCGCGTGAGCGTCCACTCACCGCCTCGTTTTTCCGACCCTGCGAGGATCGGATCGCCCTCGGTGAGTGTTCGCGAGCACTCACGACACCGAACCTGAGATGCGAGCGTGATCGTCGTTCCCGAGAGCGCCTGTTCGAGCGTCGTTTCGACCCTCATAGCGAGCGGGGTCTCCGGTGTCGGCTCTCGAGGAACGCACGACAGTCGTGGTCGACGATCCGTTCGGTGAGTCCGAGCGCGCCACAGACCGGACACTCGAGGAGGTCGGTCTCGCTGGGACTCATCGCCGCTCCTCTAAGTCCGTGATCGATCGCGGGAGTGAGCACTCACAGAGTGCCTGATAGACCTCGAACTCCGGGAGTCGATCGTCTAACAGCGTCGCTCTGAGGAGCGAGCGTGCGCCGTCGAGCGGCCGGTCGGTGGGTCTTCGTTCGTCGCTACTCTCATTAGCCGTGGGCGTGTTCGTTTGCATGCTTCCTGCCTTGGAAGCGCGAGGTCGGGTGCTTGGACACCCGGCCGAGACCAATTCTCAGCAGTCCGCGCTTCACAGTACCTCTAACGTGGCCAGCCTGATATAGATTACTTTGTAAACTCACTACGAAAGCTGACGGAATATGATTCATCCGTTGGTTCCAACAGTAACCTTGTAATAGGCGGTAACGAAATAATCGTCATGTCCTTGGATGAGGCGGATTTGCGGGAAATCGATCTCGAGCTTTTGAGTTATCTACGAGAGGGACGCGTTACTCCGGTTTACGTTCGTGAACGCATGATCGATGAGGGTACCCGTGAGGTGACGAGCGCGTATATTCAACAGCGCCTCACGCGATTCGTAGAGCACGATCACGCGAGGAATCTATACGACACAGGGCTTTACGAATTGATCTCAGACCCGTCCAGATAGCTATACTATCGATTCATCGAGTTAGGTTCGAACCGCAAGTGGGATGCTTCGAGACCTTCTCGAATTCGGTCGCGGCACTCGAGATCATCGAGGTTTGGGGATCATGGTTTTTCCGTGATCTAAGGCCACTACATTGTCCTCAGAAAGACTTTATATCTGATTTCACATGCGAGTATGGACTGGAGTACGATCTCGACCGAACATATGGCGATCTCATCACCACGGTACCGTTATTTCTGGACCGACCGGTGGTTCTCACACCGATAACTCGGTTCGACTCTTCGCCGGGACAGCGCACGCTCTCTGATGTGTGGCATCGTCGGCTACATCGGTGGGTCAGACGGGCCAGCGGTCATCGATGCCTTGCGAAGCGGTCTCTCCGGGCTCGACTATCGGGGGTACGATTCGGCGGGTGTCGCGCTCGTCGACGACGAGCTCACGGTGTTCGCCGTGGTCACCGGCGATGACGAACAGGCCCGGAAGACGATCGGGAACGTCCGGGAAATCCAGTCGCGTGGCGCCCCGGTCGTCGTGATCACTGACGGGGAGAGCGATGCCGTGGAGCACGGAGAGGACGTGTTGTGGATTCCTCCTCGTCAGTGTCGGTGCTGGCGAACGTCCAGCTCCAGCTGGTCTCGTCCTGCATCGCGAACAAACTCGATCGGATCCAGTTCACCATGGCCGAGGAAACGCGGTCGTGTGGCTAGCATCAGGATTCGACTCACACAGAGCTCGGTCCCTGTCACTTTCAGATCGATCACGAAGAGTGCGATCAGTCACGTCGCGTACCAGACCGGTTCGATGATGGGGTTCCGGTGGCCGGGTCTCGAGGTCTGTTTGGACACCGGTTTGCTCGCCGTCGGGCACCGCTGTGAACTCTGAGAGGGGTATCACGGTCAGGATCCCGAACCGGTCCTCACAGCTGGTGTTTACTTGCGATCGGTGAGGAGGGTTCTTGTCCACGCCTCGAAGAGGTCCTTCATCCACGCCATCCGCGGCTCCGCGGTCGCTCCGTAACAGAGCAGGCCGACAGTGGCGAAGAGGAACCGGTTGTCGTTGAAGTCGCCGGTTACCTGTGCGTTGAGAAGCATGTAGACGAACAGCGCGAGGACGGCGACGTACTCGGGATCCCGAGTGTCCAGGTAGCCAGTGACCGAGAGCCAGAGACCGACCACGATCGGTAGGAAGAAGAGCAGCAGGCCGATTAGACCGAGTTCGACGAGGAGTTCGAGGACGATGTTGTGCGGCCAGTGGATCGTCTGGTCGGTGAGCGGTCCCCAACTCCCCAGGCCGTGACCGGTGACCGTACGTCCCGAGCGCCAGGTCGCGTAAGCCGCCTCCCAGTTCGCAAGTCGGCCGGCGGTCGCCGGATCAGGGTTCGTGCTGAACGTCGCCCGGAACTTCTCGTAGACCCGGAGCGTGTGACCGTAGCGGTCGATGGCGATCACAATGATTCCGGCCCCGGCGACCCCCGGGATCACTCGTTCCAGGCGTCGGTGTACTGGGGTGAGCACGAGCGCCCCGATGGCGAGCAGGCCGACCGTGACCGTCGTGGAGGCTAGCGGTCCGCGCCCATCGAGGATCAACAGGGCGAAAACCATCGGGACGAACGCACAGATGGCGGCGATTGATCGGGGGAACGACCGCGAGACGAACAGGAGGTACCAGGCGGCGATCACCGCACCGAAGCCGATCATCCGGCCGAGGATGAGATAGGTCGTCCCGAACGGCTCGATCCTGACGGGGCCGTGGATGGTGAACGGGTAGATGGTTGCGGCGGCGGTGACGAGCGCGAGGACGAGCGTGGCCGCCAGGAACCGGCGGAGTCGGAGTCGGTCCGCCCCGACGATAAGGGCACAACCAACCAGCGAGAAAGCGGTAACGCTCGCGAGCCGCAAGGCCTTCTCCTGGACATAGATCTCGCTTAGGGTCCACAGGACGGTGAGGAGTGCGTACGCGAGAAAGAGACCGAATAGAGCGACGATTACTAGCGATTTCGATCGGAGGTCGACGCGCTTCGTGAGGAGCAGAGTGATCGCGAAGAGGCCGGAGAGAACCGCGAACGTTGCCGTGAGGTCGTAGGGAACCCACGTGAGATGCGGCGAGGCCTTGAAGACGCCCGCGAAGAGGAACAGGGCGAAGACGACCTCAAAGCTGAGGAGGTGAGCGAGGCCGTGTCGAAGCCGCCTGAGAGCGGGACGCACTCTATCAAGAAACGGATATATAATACAATACGTTTTCGGTCACTCTCGCAGTGGCCGATTCGTTCGCGTCTCTCGGCATGGCGGCGATCCGAGCATCCGGTTCGGTATCAACTGAATCACTCACCCCTCTGTATCGTCTAACTGCGTCTTCAGCAAGGTTTATGCACGGATCGAAAGGTGTGATCGTATGGTAGGTATCTGCGGAACGATCGGTAGCGACGCCGGATCAGACCGATCGTTCGGCGAGGCTCTCCGATGGTGGGACGACGAGATTGTGCGTCGGTACGACGACGACGCGCTCTCCGTTCACCTCTCGCGGCACGACTTCTACGATGGCGATCAGCCTGCCGAGGTCGACGGCGTGCGGCTTTGGGTCTGGGGTTCGATCGTCGGCTGTGACGGGCCGGAGGGATATACCCAGCGGCGGGATATCCACCCGGATTTGGCCGATGCGGCGTACTGCGCTCGGCTGTACGAGCAGTACGGTATCGAGTTCGTCGAGTATCTGAACGGCGAGTTCGTGATTCTCGTCTACGACGCGGCTGCGGGGACGGTGACGCTCTGTACGGACCGGCTCGGATCCCGGCCTGTCTTCTACGTGCGGACCTCGGACGGCGGGTTCGTGTTCTCCTCGCGGATCCAGTCACTCGCGCGCCATCCGGCCATCGAAACAGGGTTCGATCGGTATATCTACGAGTATTTCGCCTTCGAGCGAGTGCTCGGGACGCGGACGCCGCTTGAGGGGATCGAGAAACTCCCGCCGGCTTCGCGGACGGCGATCGACGTTTCGACTGGCGAGAGCGAGACGGCCGTCTACTGGCGACCGGAGTACCGCCCGCTGGACCGGCCCTATTCGTATTTCGTCCGTGAGTTCGCGGATCGTTTCGAGCGTGCTATCGCCGACCGTACTTCGGAAGACGCGGAGTACGGTGTGTTATTGAGTGGAGGAATCGACTCGCGATTGATTGCTGCTGCGACGCTCGGTTCGTCAGTGACGGGTTACCATATGAATGAGTGGGAGAACCGGGAAGCTGAGATCGCAAAAGAAATCGCGAGTTTGGCCGGACACGATTATAAGTTTCTCAAGCGTGACAAAGATTATCAGAAACGGGCACTCAGGCGCAATCCTTCTCACATGAGTTTCATCAGCTCATTTGATCAGGGGCAGGCGACGAACTTCAGAGACGAGATCGCGGACGAACTTGACGTCGTTATGAGTGGATTGTATAGTGACGTTCTCTATCAACATAATTATGTTCCAACCCGAAACATCGATATTCCAGTTCTTGGGGAAACGATTACTCTTCCGTTGTCACGAGGTCACGACAGTATCGACACGTATATCGACCTATTGCTTAACGGGCACTACACGCGCCCGGATAAGTCCATCCCTCCATTGTATATTGAGTCGCCTGTTTCCCTTGAAACAATACTCCGGAACGAAATTGGTCAAGGACGAAATGGGATCAGGAGTCATGGAGTACACTACCCGAGCCCTATTGAGCTTATCCGATCCAGCTACTACTATCCCATTACCAACGCTTGGTCGTACTTTTTCCATCAAAGCCTTGTACAAATGTTTCCTTATAGAAATCCATTTTTAGACATTCGCTTACTCCATTTACAACATAGAATGCCAATTAAGTACCACGCACGAACTAATATAGTCAACGACGCACTCTGCAAACTGAGCCCGAAACTCGCTTCGATTCCACACGCAAATAATGGTGTCAAACCATCACATCCGTTCTTGATTCGTCATTTTGGAACCTATGCATACAAATTCAATCAGCGATATCTCGGACGGGAAGAAAAACCGTCGGAACCCCATCATACTACCGGTTCGTGGACGGATGACAATGAACTCATTAGATCGACCGAGTTCATCCCCGGAACAATTAATGAACACAAAGAGTTAATTGAGGAAATCGATTGGCTACATTGGGAGAATGTACAAGAAACCTATAGACGGCATATGGAGGGAGAAAACAACCGGGGGGAGTTGTTCCCCCTTGTCACGTTTCTTGAGATGCCGATAACAACCCTTCTACTGAGTTGATCACTGAACGAAAGACCTTCGAACCTTGACCCTGGAACCGATTATAACTAACCAGAAAATATTATATATTTTATATATTAAACCAGATTGGGAATGTGATAAATAAGCTGACATTTATAGCGATACGAAGTTAAGAATCTTTAACTTTGACTAGGCAGGATCGTCGAACAGATGTCCTATCGAAGCTCAAAAGCATTTCGAATGCTAAAATCAGAAGGATTTACCTCTTTGGCTGTCGCTGCGGGAAAAAACGTCCCGCCCCATCCAGTCAACCGATGGTTCACGCTTGCGCACACAGAATATACGACGAAAGATCGATTTCCTATGTCGAAAGTACGTCGTCTATCGCTTTGGCGGCGTGGGTTTCTCAGCCAGAGCGACGCCCTCTACCAGTTGCAGGATGTCGATGATTCGGAATATCTCACGGATTACCAGCGATACGTCAAGACTCCTCGGATCAACGGTCAGTGGAGTATTGTTGTTGGAAACAAATTACTTTTTCATAACGCACTGTCCCAGTTCAACGAACACCTACCCGACCTCTACGGCTATCTCCGTTCTGGACGATTCCATCATGTTGACGCGATTGGGACGGGCACAAGTGATGCTACCGAGTGGATACTGAACCGGCTTCACTCAAACAAAAGGCTCGTCGCAAAGTACGTCAAAGGGGGTGGTGGATCACGCGTTTATATCCTTCAAAAAGTAGGTGCTGGCTACCTAATCAACGGTGATTTACATTCAAAACGTGAATTCATTGAGCACGTTCAGACCCTTGAGGAGTATATTATCACAGAATACGTTTCACAGGCAGACTACGCTAGAGACCTCTACCCTGAAACTCCTAATTCAATCCGCGTGCTAACGATGTACGATGAGAAAGCGGACGAACCCTTCTTCGCTGGTCAGATGCACCGGATGGGGACATCACTTTCCGGAGCGCTTGATAACTTTTCTCAGGGTGGTCTCTCGGCAGGTATTGATGCCAGGACGGGAGAGCTCTCTCAGGCCGTTCAGTTCCCATACAGTGGTGAACGAACCTGGTACGACGCTCACCCCGATACAGGCGCACAGATAACAGGGACTGTCATTCCTGGATGGAATCGTATCACGGATCGACTAATCGATATCGCTGCAGAACTCTCGCACATCCCGTATCTCGGCTGGGATCTCATAGTTACTGGGCCGGGTGAATTCAGGATTATTGAAGCGAATAACCATACTAACACCCGTTCTATCCAAGTACACGAACCACTCCTCAGAAACGATAGAGTACGACATTTCTACGAGTGTCACGGCGTAATTTAGCCAATTAAAAACACAAGCCAAATTATGTTTACTTATAAAATTAATTACTTTTTACCAATATTTTAAAGATCATATATTTTTGAAGATTTCCGATGACTGATCCCTTGTCCACCCAACACCCAAAATTTATTAGATCTTCAACAACAGTATTTATCCTTCTCATTGGCAAACATCTCAAGCGCCTTAGTGATAACTAGATGACGAAATTCATTCTGCCACAATTAAGAAAGCGCTTCATTTTTGTATTGAGCACATAATCATACTTAGCACAATTGAAAATTTACTACACAAACTGCCGGCCAGACTGTGTGAAAAGCCATTAGAAATTTTGATAACTAAATTATATATCAACGGTCCCACCCCGTCAAACCGGAATGACTTTCCGGAACATAAATACGGTTTGGCATTCGACAGTCGGCATGATTTCCGGTGCGGACATCGTATCCCTCTCATGGAATGGGGCGAAAACTGCCCAGCGAAAGGCACTAGGATGGACAGACTTGGCAATGAAAGAAAAGGAAGTAAAGTTTAGAGACGACATCCCGTTAAAAAAGCGTCTCTCCTTCTATCGGAATGGATTTGCTACATCCTCAGGCATTCTTTATAACTTCGATAAGTACAGTTTTGAGGATTACCTAAACGACGTTAATATGCGCCATCGGAAACGGGCAAATGGGCATGAACAAGCGTTTCCAACTCGAAAATATCCGTTTCATCTGTTAATGGAGAGCTCCCATCCAGAGTATCTTCCCGAACTCTATGGTTTGGTCACTAAGGGAAAGGCCTATACCAAGGATTTAGTCCTCAAAAATGAGGACGCCGAGGACTGGCTCCGGCGGAAATTGAAAGTACATGGAAAGATAGTTATTAAACCAGAGAATGGGAACGGAGGGGTCGGCGTCTATGTCCTCGTATGGAACGGAAGCGACGTATCAATCACCGGTGGTCCTGAAACCATTGGGGATCTTATGTCTAAGATTGGAGATAGCGTCTATATCGCTGTTGAGTTCGTTGAGCAGGCTGATTATGCAGCGTCGATCTATCCCGACTCGGTGAACACGATCCGATTGATCACACTCTGGGATTATGACCTAGACGAACCATACGTCGCCGATGCGATCCATCGATTTGGAAACGACGGGTCGGCACCAGTCGACAACTGGGATAGTGGCGGACTTTCCGTCGGGGTTGATTTGGACAGTGGCACGCTTTTACAGGCTGTCCGATTCCCTGAATCAACCGTCGTTGAGTGGTATCGAGAACACCCCAATACGGGCGCGGAAATTGAGGGAATAAAAATACCGCAGTGGGACAGGATTTGTACCGCCTGTTGCGAAATGGCAGAAACCTTCTGGTACGTTCCCATGAATGCCTGGGATATCGTGCTATCTCATGGGAACATCAAGGTGATCGAAGGAAACTCACGGCCCACAATCGAAATGATGCAGGTACATCGCCCTTTCTTAGCTGATAAACGAACGCGAAGATTCTTCGAATATCACGACGCTTTCTGAGACCTACGCACCGATCAACGCAACACGCGGCGACTGTAGCAGGCGTACGGAACTAACGATACCCTTGAGATCGGGGCTTATTAAGTATGCATTGCGCTGCAACGTATACTACCATAAGTGCGATTACAGCCACTATTCCATCTTGATTATATAAATGAAAGGAAATAAGGTCGTTTGCGACTGTTAAACGACGAATGACCCTTAAAAATAATAGGATATCACAATAGACGGAGAAGGATTGGAAGGAGGGTTCGGAGTGGACCGATGACGATCTGCCCTATAACTTCGAATGTTGATGCGTGGTTACCGAACGACTTGCTTGATCAACCGCTGCTCCTCCCCCGTCAACCCACCGAGCGCGACGAAAACTCCGAAATATACTGGTGGAGCGGTCAAGACCACGACTGGCCAGGGCAATGGCAGTAGAATGAAGACGACAAGCATTACAGCGGCGGCGAAGACCATCAGTCCGATCTCAGACCACTGGGGGACGACGCGGAACTCATACTGCCAGAGCGACGCAGTCAGCAGCGCGACGCCCGAAAACGAAATGAGCGTGGCGAGCGCCGCGCCGATGATCCCGACAATCGGGATCAACACCACATTCAGTGGTACGTTCACGACCGCTGCACCAAACTGGATCAAGGCCGGGATCCGAGATGTTCCCTTCGCGTAGAACATTTTACTGTAAAACAATCCGATCCCACGAATGAGCAACGCCGAGGCGATGAGGATCAGCGGAAGGGAGCCGGCCTCAGCGATCTCGTCGGTTGAGAGCAGCGCCATCACCTCTTCCCCCACCAGTGCGAATCCGGCGATCGACGGGATACCGATCAGCAATGCGTAGCGTATCCCGCGCAGGAGGTACTCCCGGATCCGGTCCTGGTCCCCGCGAGTCCAGAGCTGTGAAAACTCCGGGAAGAACGAGATACTGATCGGTTGGTAGAAGAGCTTAATCAATTGGCCAACGGAATAGGCTACGGAGTAGATGCCGACTGCAGACGCGCCGAGAAAAAAGCCGATCAGCACACGATCGGTCTTATAGAGCAAGGAGCCTGAGACTGTGTTACCCATCGCACCGAGTGAGAAGCGTGTGCAGTCGACCACGTGGGCCGATGTCGGCACTCCGATCCCACCTCGGTGAGTAATGTCCCCGACCATCGACAGCGTCATTAAGAGATGGATGCCGACGAACGTGCCAAATGCGAGTTCAACACCCCCACCTAAGACGAGAACCGTGACGGCCACCGCGCCAACCGAGAGGTAAACATCCATCGCCTCAATGAGCGAGAAGGTCTTGACGCGTTGGGTAGCCTGATAGTGCGATCGTGAGAGTTGGAATAGCGAATGAACGATGACGTAAGCACCGCCAATCGCGAAAAGGGTGGTGTACGCCGTCGTCTGGAGCGTGTAGCGAGCGAGTAATTCCGACATAACGACGACAAGCGCCCCGCCGGCGGTCGCAACGGTCAGCGTGCTCGCTAACAATGAGCCGAACAGCCGCCCCTCTTCGTCCGTCTCGTGGATGTATCGAACGTAGCCCGTGTCGTAACCGAGCAAACAGACCAGCGCGACGAGCGTCGCGATCGCGTTGACCTGAACGAAGGCGCCGTAATCAGAAACCCCAAGAGAGATAGTCAGCAGGGGGATGAAAACGAGCCCGCGGACCTTCATCGAGGCCTTGAAGATCGCCGTTGTGAGAATGTCCGTCGAGATCTTCGAGGCAAGTGTCATTTATTATCCTCGCCAAACTCGCTATCGGCGATGATGAGCGATCTATGACTCTCGAAACGCCTGGAGAGCATGACCTCAACCAGCGTCGCGACGATGGCGACCACGATCGCTCCAACAAAGGTAAAAACTGCGGACATTATGCTGTGTGATTTTCTACCCAATAATAACCGTTCCGAGATTAGCCTTCGGGTCGTGATTGAGTAACCTAAAAATTGCCGACGATAGTGAACGTAAGGACTAAGAAGTCACGAATCACGCCCATGAGAACAAGGCTATGCAGCTCTGAGTCCCCAACCATCAAGATACCGGCAAATCCAAATTATTTTGTACTATTATTTAATTAATTTAAATTAAATGCGCCCCCACTAACTCCAAAAATAGGTATGTTCTGTACAGTCACTTCAAATGGCCAACTAATTAATTCTAAATCCGTAGTTTTATTTTCATGTGGGACGTTAAACGCTACGAATGAGGCTAGGGAGCTTTGAGCGTCTCACTGCGTTAGGTTTCTCCGCACTTGCTTTCGTTGTCATAATCCTTGCGGGTGTATGGGCGTTTATTACGACCAATTCACTGTTACCACTGCTGATCGGTAGTTGGTTCGCACTTTGTCTTGTGCCGATCCTTATTGCCGGCTATCGCGGCGAGCTCAATATTTTCGAGCCGATTATATTCCATTGTGCCTTCGGTCTGATGATCGGTGCAGCCCTGCTTGAACGTTCGTACTTTTCCAATCGAGAGTTCAGACATGAGATCATTAGTCACTCGTTCGAGACAGGTATGACGATCGTTTCGGCCGTACTCGTCGCTATGCTCGCAGCGACTCTTGTAGGATATTATCTTCTCGGTCCCCGGGTCCCGTCCATCACTGACTCCCTTTCGATTCATAGTCATCTCCCCGATCTCCTGGCGATTTCTGGTAGTGTATATCGGAAAATTTCGATCTTCTACTTTATTATCGGATTCGGTTCGTTGATAGGTGTCCTCCTGTTCGTCTTTCCGGAACCAAACCCATTCTACATGTTCCAGACCAACACACCCAGAAGCGAGGTGTTCAGTGGGTCGAACATCTTCGTGATGGGTGCCCGTTCGCTCTATATCGGGTACCTGCTGTGGATCTGTGGTGCGCTTGCTGAAAGACGGGCTCCGAATCCAATTGAGATCTTGGGAGTCGTACCTATTGTCGGTTTATTTTTACTCCTCGGGGGACGGGGTAGAGCACTCGGCGTTCTGATTTTAGTATTCATAGTATTATATCTCGTCTTTGTTGAAGAACTCATTGATCTTCATCGAGGTATTCTCGCTCGACTTTCCGGATCGATACCTCCAGCGGTCGTACTTCTCGGTCTTCCCTTGATCAGTATCGGTATTGCTATTGGTGTTGTTCTGCTGCGGTCCCTTCGATTAGGTCAGAATTTTTCCGAAGCCCTTCTCGGTGTTGATTCCTTGTCTATCGCATCAGCAGGCGTTCACAACGATCAGTTCGATAATTTCCTCGCACTGACGGAGATAGTCCCAGAGCAGATCGGATATCAATTCGGAGCGTTCTATGCCCGTGTTCCCCTCAATTTCATTCCTCGAGCTATTTGGCCGGACAAGCCCGTCCTTACTCCTGGCGGAGTTCTCCGTCGAGAGTTACTACCGGATGCAGCCGGAGGAAGGCATCCAGGAACAATGGGCGACTATTATATCAATTTTGGATATCCTGGAATTTTACTAATAAGTCTCATTTATGGTGCTCTACTTAGATTACTCTACAGACTAATCGATAGGAATCCAGTTAGCCCACTGTCTATCTTGTTTTTTGCCCTCTTTCTTAGTGGAATTGGAAACTCAGGTTTGACGAATAATGCCTTACAGGCACTCATGAGTGATCTGATTATTTTGACGCCTGCTTTGACCATTCTTCTATTAATAGCGTACCGAAATAGCAATAGTGACATATTAAATCAACAAGAGATGGGACCGCTAGGTGTTGAAAAGTAATGCCTTCTCAAATTCTGGACTCACCAGGTATTGTTCGAGATCGCGACTGTTTGGTAATCATCCTCTAGAAATAGTTCGACCAATGTCGGTGTTTCTGGGTCAAACTGCTTCGTCCCTGCGCGTGTATCGTGGTCGCTTGTATACTTAGGGATTAGCGTCGCCAATCGGAGTGTGGCTGTCCCTCTAGACAACAGCATCTGCCAGTTTTGGCTGGCACAACCTTTGGACCCGACGCTAATCCCTAACTGTCCCGTGAACATCGACGCATGAGACGAGAGAGTTCACTGACCTGTGGTGAACGCGTTCGTGAATCGCGTGCCCCCTGAAGCTTTCCTATTGAGATTTAGCATCACTTCTGGATCGTACGCGTTCGTTACGCGAGTGGTGTTTATCTTGATCAGGAGATCGTTCGGTCGATTCATCCCTTTGACCTCTCTATTCTCTGGAGAAACATCTCATACCGGTCGACGTAGCCTTTAAGAGAAAAACTTTTAGTGACATGATCGCGTCCTCGGGCACCCATTTCTTTTCGTACTTCTCTGTTCTCAAGTATATGCGTTACTGCTTCGACTAGCTCAGATGTCTCCCCCGGTTGAACTAGTATCCCAGTCTTTCCATTAATCACCACTTCCGATGTCCCTCCGACGTCCGTAGCTACAACGGGTAACCCGGTCGACAGTGCTTCTCGAACCGAGCCCGGAATCCCCTCGTTGTGTGAGGGGAGTACGAACAGATCGAGCGAGTTCAGATACGCCGGCATTTCTTCGACCCACCCGAGGAAGTGTACTCTGTCTTCGATGCCTGCGCCCTTTACCCGGCGTCGTAACCTCCGTTCGTAGGTACTGTCCCCGTCGCGAGGTGTATCCCCTGCAATATAGAAATGTACGTCGCTGCGTCGCTCTATGATCTGCTCGGCACAATCGATAAACTGATCGAGCCCTTTCCGCGGAACCAGTAGTGCTGCGGTGCCGACACGAAACACTTCGCTACCGTTAGCATCGTCTGAGGACGGCTTGAATTCCTCGGTATCGATCCCCTTGTAGAATATTACGAACTTCTCTTTGTAGCGGGAGAGCTGACGGTCGCTGAATACGTCCATCGCTTGCGCCTCGGATTCGATAAAAACGTAATCCGAGGCGAACAGCGCGATTGAGTTCAATCGCCTCATCAGCCCGGTCGATCGCTCGCCGAGTCCGATGTTCCATATCGTCGGTGTTCGTGAGAAAAGCACGTAGGGAAGTATCGTCAAGAGTGCCCTGATGTTCTGACACCAGATCACGTCCGCCGAGGACAGAAGCGATCGAGCGGAGAGAACGAACTGGCCGATTCGAAGGCCCAAGAGTGGGAGTTTGTACGTGGGCTGATCGAGAAGTGATTTGTTGTACGAGTCGAGTATTCCGCGAAATGGCACGATACGTACGGGAATTTTGTGTCGTTGAGCGCGCTTGCAAAACTCGTCTTCGTACTGTGCGAGAACGATCGGATCGAATCGCTCGGTATCGAGGTTCTTCAACAAGCGGAGAAGCATCTGGGACCCGCCACCGAATGAGTCGTGTGAGATGTGAAAGAACACGACACGAATCTGACCGTCATCGCTCATCGCTTCTCACGTCGAACCAGCCGCTCTAACGCCTCTGTCGCACCATCGACCGTCGACTCCCAGGTGAACTGTTCTTCGACCATTTCCCGTCCCTTGATTCCCAGATCGTTTCGAAGCTCCTCATCCGAGAGTAGCTCGTCGAGACCTTCGGCGAGCGAATCGATATCGCCGACTGGTGCTGTCTTGCCGAGGTCTTTGATCAACGAGGTGACCTGGTAGAGTTCGCTCGTGACGTACGGCTTCTCGGACGCCATCGCCTCGAGCAGCACCCGAGGTGACCCTGCCTCTGCTTCGCTCGGCAGGATAACCACGTCACACGAACGATATAGTTTCGGCATTTCGTCGTAATCGACGTTCCCGAGGAACACGACGTGATCTTCGATTCCCTCTCTACGGATGTACCCTTCGAGGTTTTCTCGGAGCGGTCCCTCACCGCAGAGGTAGAGAACTACACTGGGATGGTCGTCAATAACCCCTTCGATCGCCTCTATCGCGTCTTTTGGTCGTTTCCCTTCGACCAATCGAACCACACAGAGAACGGAGGGCCGGTCAGGATCGATCTCCGCGCTTCGCTCACCGTTCGATGTAAAGCGCTGTTGATCGATCCCGTTCGCGACGATCTCGATATCGCTCTTCACGCCAAATTTCCGGGCGCGTCGCATCCCCTCTTCGGTGTAACAGAACACGAGGTCTCCCGAGTTGAACGTCCATATACCTGCGGTGCGGAGGTAGAGACCGAAGATCGCTCGAGGAGCGTTTTGTGAGTAGAGACCGTGGTTCGTGATCGCGAGTGGAGGTGACCCGAGACGTCGACGGAGAGCGGCTAAATTCGTCGAGAAGTACATATGTGAGTGCGCGTGAATCACGTCATAACCGTACTCGTTCCACAGGGTTCGCGCTAACGGTAATGAGATGTCGTTCCCAAGAGGGCTAACAGTGGCAGGGTGCTTTACCAGCGTGTAGCCGGCTTTGTTTTGGTGACTTACCTCTTCTACCTCGTCTGAAACAGTTAGCACTGTTACGTTGTGACCCATCGCAGCCTGATCGCGACTCATTGCGTGGACGTGGTACGGGCCGCCACCAGTAACTTCAGGATATACCTTTTGTGCGACTCGAAGTATTTTCATGGATGTATTTTAATGTACCCGAAACGACTTTTTTGAACGAAGGTCTTTTGTGACGCGATGAGACGTACTGTAATCACTGTATCACCTCATCACTCACAGAGGATTATACCTATATCGAAGAATAGCGCTCGTAAAGTGTAAAACGGAAATCACTCAAGATCAATGCCGTATAGATTTATCCGCGCGGTCATATTTTGCTCAGTCCAAATCCTGAGGGCCCTCGCGAGATTTACGGCTTGAGCTATGTTTCCATTCACCATTACTTCATCATCGGATACGGTAGAGAGATTGAACGAGCTACTGATCGTGTTTCTATTGTGTGGGGCAGTCGGGTCGTGACGGATCGCTACCTGTCCCGCGAGACGTACTGCCCCTCCTCGACCGCCAGCAGTGAGGACCGCGAGCGTCCACTCGGATTCACCGGATGTTGTAGTGATCTCTGTCCCTTCGAAAGATCGGTATTCGTAAACATCGTCTTCGATGTTACCTACACGCATATATACGGGAACGGTCCCTGTTTGTGGCGAAAAATTCGCTTCGATCGCGTACGTATCGTATATGGATCCGATATCCGCCTCGTAGTCGATAGGCGTACTTCGATTATCGTCGATATAGGTGTCGATCAACTCCTTGGTTGCTCTGTCGAGTTCGTCGTCATCGTCTCCAACCACCTCCCCAAACTCCACCCACTCGTCACCGTCCCACGAGTAATACTGCCCTTCGGAGAACCCCTGTTGCCCTGCATACCGTCCCGAGACCTCGTCGATCTCGTCCGAAAACAGTACCCCGTTGTTGAGATACGTGCTCGGTTCGGTCTGGAAAAAGGGTGGTCGGTCGCCGATGTACTGGTGGGTCCCCAAGTTCACCTCGAAGTTATCGGAGTTGTTCGAGAGGTCGAACAGTCCAGTATCACTCACGCGGTCGTATCCACGGAAGGTACAGTGATCGACTTCGCAGTAGTTGTTGTTTCCGCTCTCGATCGCGGCGTGCGTCTCTGCACCGTCGTCGAGTCGCCCGCCGTGGATGTAGCAGTTGTGCAGTTTCGCACCCAGCGCGTTGATCCCCAACAACACGTCTCTGGGGTTCGTCTGTTGCGTCCCGTTTAACTCGATGTACGCGTTGTGTACGCCCATCGCCCCGGCGCTCTCCAGATGCACTCCGTAATCGCGATTGTTCTGATAGGCACCCCCAAGGATCGTTCCGGCGTACCCACCCATCCGGATCCCGACCTCACACCGCGTCGCCGAACACCGACTCAACACCCAGCCGTGTGGCAGGGTGTTGGGATTCAGGTCGATCCCGTAGCCGCCACACGCCCAGGCGTAGACGTTCTCCAGGTAGCCCGCGTGTAGACCCCCGCTGGATTCCTCGTTGACGGTCCGTAAACCGTCGCCGGCCATGTCGCGCATGATGAGGTTCCGACCGTTGAACAGCGTCAGGCCGTCGACGACGATTCCGTGTCTGCCACCTCGAAGATAGAGATTCGACATATTGATCCGCTGGAAGAAGTTCACGTCGTTTGGGTTCACGATGTGAAAGAGGTCGACGCTCGGATCGGTCGTGTGGACCCGGCTTCGCGTTAACGACGTTCCTCGAATGTCGACGTACTTCTCGATCCTGACCGGAAAGTCCTCCTGAGAGCTATCGTACGTCCCGTCGACGATAATCCCACCGCTTCCCTCGCGTCGATCGGTTCCTCCCTCCGGCAGATCGTCGTGGGCTTCCTGGATCGTCGAGAAATCGGCGCCGCTCGCCTCGCCGACCACCCGAACGTCACCACCCTCGACCGTCTGTATACTGTTCTGCATCCACTCGTCGTCCGTCCCAGAGGTCGCAAACGCACCACCGACGGTCGACGCCATGAACGTTCTTCGAAACACGCTATACGGTACTCCGAGTGTTGACGGATATATTTATCTATCAAGAGATGTAGAAATCTCTACGAAGTGGGAATCATTAATCCACAATAAAATTTGACCTCCTGATATTTTTGCGCCCTGATGTAGAGTGAGCTGAGAAAAAGCTCGACAGGTAGGTTAATGTAGGAAATGACCAACATATACTCAGAAGATGGTCCACTGCCGAATCCACAGGGTCTTCAGACCGACGAACTGTATCGTCCGACGGACCGCGACTGGAGACGTGAGTACGTAGGATGTCGGCACTCGACGACCGTGGCTTTCCGGGGAAGTTCGAGGCGGACGTTTCCGGTCCGGGCGGCGCCCGGGGATACGCACTGATCGCGATCGACGATGACCTCACGGAGATGGGCGTCGAACTCCACGTCGAGGGGGTCAGCCAGCCGACCCAGGCGACGATCCATCTCACGAGGGGGGGTAGTACGGGGCCGATCGTGGTCTGGCTCTATCCTACAGACCGATCACCCCGCGTAAAGCCTGGAGTGGCGGATGACGGGGAGTCCGTGGCCGACGTCTACAACGGGTTCCTCGGAAAGCGTGTTATCGGCGAAGACGAACTCGTCGGCCCACTGGGTAACGCGCCGCTCGAAGAGCTCGTCGAGTTGATGCTCGATGGAAACGCGTCTATCGAGGTATACTCGGCGAACGTCGGTATCGAAAACGCTGCTGGCGAGATGAGCGGACAGATCGAACCCGACTTCGACCCGTAGTGCTACCCTCTCTCTTTCGGTTTCCCTATCGATTACTAGAGTACGTCTGGACCCTACATCGGGGCTCTTTCGGACTCTAACTTCGATTCCGAGGAGCGTTCTGGGGCGTATCGTACGGTAGACCGACCTGCCCCCTTGGAGGCTCTCTCACGTTTCCGTTCGGTATCGTGTGTTTCGTCCTTTAGGTTCGAATTTGACCGATGAGCTCGTCCAACCGCTCTGATAGGAGTTCGGCCGTCTCATCGTCGTCGATTTTGTGACGGGTGAAGAGATATTTGGGGTCCGTGTAGGAGAGGAACGCCTCGTCCGAATCCGCCTCGTAGATAACGATACGGTGTGGGATGTCAATCCCGGCACTCCAACCGTTTTGTAGCAGCTGTGTATCTACGCGGGCGATGTGGAACACGACCGTCGCCGTCCCGTGGACTCGATCGCTGATCGATACGGCGTGATGCAGGACCTCTTCGTCGGAGATAGCGTCCTCTACCTCTGAGACGATGTCGGCGACTCGACCGTCTACTGAAACGGTCACGACTCCAGTGGGGGCGTCGTCAGCCGTCTCATCATCGACGTCAAACTCCTCGTCCGCTTCGTCATCAGCTGAATCGTCGTCTGCTGGGTCTTCGTCGTCGGTCGGTTCGTCTTCCGCTTGGTCTTCGTCGACCTGCTCATCCGTTTCATCCTCAGTGGGGTCGTCATCTTCATCATCGACAGCATTATCGTCATCAAGTGGATCATCGCCCACGTCAGTACCTTCGTCCTCGCCATCGTCATCGTCGGTTTCTACCTCGTCATCCTCGACCGGATCGTCATCGAGTGGGTCATCATCAGGCCCGTCCTCGTCCCCCTCCTCTACGTCGTCTTCGCCTTCGCCGTCGTCCGGTGGCTCGTCTTGCTCGTCGGCACAGCCAGCAAGACCAGCCACGGCACCGATCCCGATCAGTTCGGGAAATTTCCGTCTCAACCCGTTCGAGCGTTCTTCAGTCTCCGTCTCGTCGTCGTTCGAGAGATTCCTTTGCGGCTGCTCACTCATTGACAGTCTCCACTATTTCGGTTAGTCGGTCGTCCATCGTCTGTATCGCATCCATTCCCTCAGTGAGCCCGTGACGAGCGGCAACGTACTCCGGGGTGTTGTGGACCATCTCCACACCGTTATCCTCGTGGTCGTAGACGAGGATCACAGGTGGAACGTCGAGACCGACGGTCGGGGCTGTTTCACCCAGCTCCGATTCGACCTTAGGCATCCCTACCAGAAACACTCGTACCTCCCGAAGTGGTTCGTCGACACCAGCGGCGAACTCCGTATGGTCGACGTAGTGGATCTCTTCGGCCCCCTCGACGTCACGAATCGCTTGGCGGAGCCGTGATATCGTCTCGTTTACGTTATATGCCGATGATGTAATCACGAGCCCAGCCTCCTCGGCCTCTTCGTCACTCAACGGCAGAGTTGCGTACTCCGCGTTCGCAGTCACAGGAGTAGCACTCGCGCCGATCGCCGCCGTCGACAACGCTGCCATCAGCGCCCGTCGACCAAGTCCACGACTGGATATCTGCATGCTCACACGACACAACACCGAGAATTAAACCTTCTCTAAGAATTTTGACTAAAATAGGCTATTATCCGAATTCAAGCCCTCTACCGCTTCGACGCCCCCGATCTGTGCGCTTGGCCCCAGTAGCGTTCGAATCAAATTGAAAAACCACTCAGCAGTTATGCGCGAAAGTCTCTCACGCTCAGTCGTTCCTGAGATTCGCTTTCGACTCGTTCGTTTCCTCCTCACCGACGAAGAGACCGAGTACGTCCCGTCCGACGTTCAGAAACTGCCGGAGGATGAGCCAGATGTCGAACGACAGCGACTGCCGGCGGATGTACTCGATGTCGTAGCGGAGCTTTCGCTCGGGTTCAGTGCTGTTCACCTCGTTGACCTGGGCGAGACCGGTGAGTCCGGGCGGGACGAACCAGCGTTTCTGCCAGCCAGACACCTCGTAGACGATCTGTTCTTCCTCCTTCACCCACGTCGCACGCGGGCCGACGACGCTCATCTCGCCGATGAGGATCGACCAGAGCTGGGGGATCTCGTCGAGGTTCGTCTTCCGGAGGACCCGGCCGACGCGCGTGATCCGGTCGTTCTCGTGGTCGTCGAGGGGGTCGATCGTCTCGCTGTCGGGCAGCATCGTCCGGAACTTGTAGACGGGGAACGTGCGGCCGAACCCGGCGGTGCGTCGCTGGGCGTAGAGCACCGGTCCCGACGAGTCGAGTTTGATCGCGACGGCGATCAGGACCAGCATCGGCGAGAGAGCGAGTAGTGCCGCCCCCGAGAACGCGACGTCGAGGGCTCGCTTTCCGAGCGAGTCCCACCAGCTCCAGGGCTCGATGTCGACCTCGACGAACCCCTCGCCGTAGTCGCCCGCGATCAACACCTCGTCTGCGTGCTCTTCGTGGACGATCGCACGGATGCCACGCTCGTGACAGACCTCGAGTGCTCCGAAGAACTCGCCACGATCGCTCTCGCTGAACGCGACGACCACCGTGTCGATGTCCCGGTCGATCAGGACATCCTCCAGCCGGGAGATCCCGCCCAGCCGGTCGATGTTCGCCTCAAGGCCGCCGAACCACGATCCCGATTCGGTCGGCACCCGCTCGATCAGCCCTCCACCGTCAGTGATCGGCCGGTTCCCGTGTTTGACCGCCGTTCTGACGTCGTATCTGAGAGCCGAACGCGGCGAGAGATAGCCGATCACGTCGTGGGCGGCCGCATGCGCCGCCCGATCGATCTCGAGCGGGTTGGCGCCGACGATGAGGACACGGTCGGTCCTCGGCCTGGTGCTCACGAAGAGAAACCAGATCGGTATCGCGATCGCGAGGACGATCGAGAGGGCGATGAGCGTACCCCGTGGGAGCCTGATCGACCACTTGAAGTACCCGATCGCCGCGAGGGTGATCATCGCGATGGTGACCCCCTTCAGGCTCAGCATCACAGTGTCGATCGATCGCCGCTGTCGATGCGTCACGATCGGGGAGAGCGCTCCGAGGACAGTGAGGACGGTCAGCGCCAGCGCCCACCAGAGCCGGGTGCCCCCGACGAACTCCGGTGTGAGTCGGTCGACGATGGGGATGTACGTCGTCACGAGCTCCTGGACGACCGCGTGGTTCGCGAGGAGCACGGCAGCGACCGTGATCACCACGGTCCCCCCCACACTCAGCGACCGATACAACGCTCTGGAGCTCACAGTAGGTCTATCCTATCGTCGCGCATAATAATAGTTCCTAACTTACTTGTTTATAGCATACACATTTGACAAATAATCCTGAGCCGTTGTGACATCCGTAACACCCAACGCCGGTGACGGTACGGAACTCGCTTCGATCCCTGTCCAGTATCAGTTACTGAGAAACGAGATGTCGGCTCTCTACCTTGTCTCTCCGAAGTCCTCACTATCACTATCGTTGCTCGTGTTCGCCCGTGGGTAGGTCGATGTCGGGGCCGCCCGGAGAGCCGGGTGGTCTCGTTTACTTCAACGTTCTCTCACAGCAGGGCCGATACGTCACTGTGGTCTCACGGCGCGCGTCGGGAGAGCGCTCACTACAGTTACCCTCAGAAAGACTTTATATCTGTATTTCACATTCGGGGTAATGCGAGCATGGACTGGAGTACGATCTCGATTAAACATATGGCGATCTCATCACGACGGTACCGTTATTTTCGGACCGACCGGTGGTTCTCACACCGATAACTCGGTTCGACTCTTCGCCCGGACTGCACCTACTCTCTGATGTGTGGAATCGTCGGCTACATCGATGGTGCAGACGGGCCAGCGGTCCTCGAGGTCCTGCGAAGCGGTCTCTCTGGCCTCGACTATCGGGGGTACGATTCGGCGGGCGTCGCGCTCGTCGACGACGAACTCACGGTGGTGAAACGCGAGGGCGAACTCGACGCGCTCGAGGAGGCCCTCGACTCGATGTCGCGATCGGGCGAGGCGTGGGCTGGGATCGGTCACACCCGCTGGAGTACACACGGGAAATCGTCGGACGCGAACGCTCACCCGCATACCGACTGCACCGGCGAGATCGCCGTCGTCCACAACGGGATCATCGAGAACTACCGGGCGCTCCGGTCGGAACTGACCGAGGCGGGTCACACGTTCGAGAGCGAGACCGACACCGAGGTCGTTCCGCACCTGATCGAGGACGCCCTCTGTGGGGGTGTGGACCCCGAGATTGCGTTCCAGAAGGCAGTCTCCCGGCTGGAGGGGAACTACGCGATCGCGGTGCTCTTCGAGGGAGCGGACACGGTTCTCGCAACGAGATGGGGCTCGCCGCTGGTCGTCGGATGCCGCGACACGGGCGGGTTCATCGCGAGCGACGTCACCGCGTTCGTCGAGTTCACCGCCCGGGTGATCTACCTCGAGGACGGCCAGTTCGTCCGGCTTTCACCAGCTGGTGTGGAGGTGACGAGCGACGACGGAAGAGTGCTGTCGCCGCAGGTCCACACGGTATCCTGGGACCCCGAGGACGCCGAGAAAGGCGAGTACGACCACTACATGCTCAAGGAGATCATGGAGCAGCCGCGGGCGCTCCGCGAGTGTCTCGGGGGTCGGATCGACGGGCGTGATCGATCGGTCGACCTCGAGGGACTGGAGGATCTCGACGCGAACGGACCGGTCCAGTTCGTCGCCTGCGGGACGTCGTATCACGCGGCGCTGATCGGCGCTCGACTGTTTCGCACGCGTGGCGTCCACGCACAGGCGTTCCTCGCGAGCGAGTACACCACGGAATCGATACCGATCGACTCGGAGACGCTCGTCGTCGGCGTCACCCAGAGCGGGGAGACAGCCGACACCCTCCGGGCGTTGCGCGAGGCGGATCGAGCGGGCGCGACGACGCTCGCGGTGACGAACGTCGTCGCTTCGAGTGCCGCCCGCGAGTGCGATCACGTGCTGTACGTCCGGGCCGGTCCGGAGATCAGCGTGGCCGCAACGAAGACGTTCGCTAGTCAGCAGGTCGCGCTCGCGATGCTCGCCTGCGCGCTGACCGGTGAGGGCGACGAGGTACTATCGGATCTGTTGGCGTTACCCGATCAGCTCGAGTCGGTGCTCGACACGTCGAACGCAGAGCAGGTCGCCCGCCGGTACGACGAGTCGGACGCGTATTTCTTCATCGGGCGAGGGTACAACCACCCGGTCGCGCTCGAAGGCGCGTTGAAGATGAAGGAGATCAGCTACGAGCACGCGGAGGGGTTCGCCGCGGGCGAGCTGAAACACGGCCCGCTCGCGCTCGTCACCGACGAAACGCCGGTGTTCGCGGTCGTTACCGGAGACGATGAGAGCGCGCGTAAGACGATCGGGAACGTTCGCGAGGTCGCCTCGCGGGGCGCACCGGTCGTCGTCGTAACCGACGGGGAGAGCGACGCCGCGGAGTACGGAGAAGACGTGTTGTGGATCCCTCCGACTGGCGAACTCGTGGGATCGGTGTTGGCGAACGTCCAGCTACAATTGGTGTCGTACTGGGTCGCGACCGAACTCGGTCGGTCGATCGACAAACCCCGGAACCTCGCGAAGAGTGTGACGGTGGAGTAGGTTCACTCTAAAATCGAGGGGGCTCTGCAGACACCCTGAAGCCGAGGCGTCCGTCGGCGAGCAGCTCGGTCGCGCCGAGTGTATTGGAGATGGTCGGTCGACAGTCCCGACAGTACAGCCGTGGGACCGACCAGTCGTCGTCGCCCGCGTACTGGACCGCGTAGGCGCTGACACGGTCGCCCTCGTGGAGGGTGGTCTTACAGTAACCACAGCTCTCCTCTCGAAGTTGGTAGCCCTTGAGGAGCTGTTCGGCAGGGGCGGTGATCAACATTCGTGGACCTCGCAGCTCAGGGCGTGGAACGTGGTTCGGTAGAGGTCCCGTTCGCGCGTGGATTCTCGAGCGCAGGAACTGCAGCGCCAGTAGGTGGTAGCGTTGGGGATCGTCGGTGGTTCCATGTGGGGTCCGGTAATTGGGTATTGGAAGGCGATACTGTTTTCTGAGGATGAGTGGCTAGATTTCATTGCTTCTCCTGATCGGGGAAGCGCGGTCCGGTGTAGCACCACCGGGCCAGTTCTACTTCCTGGCGATACCGCACTTTGGAGCCCATAGTAGGGGATATTCTCTATGAAACTTTGTGGTACAAGTGTTTCTGTAGAACGGTTCTATTAAAAGTGGGTTAGTGAGTAAGTAGTGTACACAAGTATGAAATCGAATGCAGCCAAATACTTGCTAAATGGAGTCACCTTCCGATCTCAATGATACCGATAAAGAAATCCTAACCCTACTCTCAGAAGGGCGAGAAACGAGAGGATCATGAGCGGGCCAGATTGACAAACACGAAAATTATATTGGAGAGAGTCTCAAGTGGCTACGAACTTATGACCTGGTGAGATATCATCATAAAGAAACAGGACTATACGAAATAACAGACAAAGGTAGCAACTGGATTTTGCAGTGTACTGCATAGAGCCAGCAATTCCAACAATTCGGCGTTGTATCGGCAGCGGTTCTATTTCGGTTATAGTTCGAGCAGTTGACTGGTACGGGTTCGTTCCTCTCTCGTGCCAACTTCCTACTGGAGCGCAAAAGTACCCACTTGCTGGTCAGAGCGTTAAAGGCATTACCACCGGTTATGAGTGAATTCGATGCCGATTCCGCAACCCATGCTATAGGCATATAATATCATGCGGCAGCAAAGTCCAACATATATTCATGATAAGATTGCTACTTATACCCTAAGTGTTTTAAACGGTCTTGAACTAGATCGTCATCAGAGGAATCCGACGAAGCAATATAGTCCGATTTTATAACCCGTCGATTATCGGCTTCAAATTCGATCCAAGGAACCTGTGACATCGCAGGGATATGGTTACCTTTTTGATGTCCGTAGGTCCGAATTGGGATCGGGAAGGAGCGTTCGCCAAATGCGTTACCGTGGTCAGAAGTTAGGACAGATTTTCCATTTAGTTTTTGAGCTGTGTCGAGTGCCACAGGTAAGACGATATCGAGTGTTTCTTTGTAGGCTTGCCATACCATTGTTGGATCAGCTTCGCCTTCTTGTAGTAGATCCCAAATAGAATCCGCAGAATCGGTTGTCACTTTCCCACCACCAGTGAACGTTCGATGATTTGGAAGCTTATCAGCAGTTGGACCCAAAAATGGGTAGTGCGGTTGCATGAAATGAACGACAATTCGCTTGTTTGGATATTCAGATTCAGCTTTTTCAGCAATCTTTGCCATCGAACTTGGCAGTACTGTTTTTGAGTCTTCGTCCCAATCTGTTTCCCAAGCATGTAGAACCCGAAAAATTTGATCTTCGTATTCACTGACCCAGGGGTTCGCAGTAATATAAACAACATCATCAAGTTGCCTATCTCCAACGTTATATGACAAGAAAGATTCTGAATCCGAACCACCAGACCATACCTTTTTGTAGTCTCCAAAATCAAGTGTATTTTCCGTTAACAAGTCCTTATGACATGCGTCAAGAATAATTAAATTATCCCAATCTTCTTCGAAAACTGCAGTTGGTGGTCGAAGATAGTGAAGCAGATACCTTGATGACAATTCATTAATTTTCCAGGCAACTAGACGAGGATTCATAACCCCTCGTTTGAAGGTACTGAATAGAGCCATTGATGAAGCACAAGTTAGCAGGGTCTAAGTATGTTATCATAGAAACCGGCTGATATGGAATTTATAAAAATTATCTCAGACTCTAAGATCGCGCTGGTACGATATGCACTCACAATGCTGAGTTCTTTCTTACTAATACCCATAATTACTAGATATGTTGGAGAATCTGAATATGGATTGTGGATGTCAATACTAGCAGTTGTAGCAATTTTCGCAGCTGCAGGAGGAGGACATATGCATGGTGCTATGATCCGTTACACGCCAGTAGAAAAAACAACGGGACAGACATTTGTGGATACAGGCTTTCTACTCGCAGCAATAAGCGGCTTATTTCTTACAGTCTTTGTCATTTCGTCATTTTTCATAGATGTTCTTCCGTTTGAAAAGGTTGCTCGAAATAGGTGGCACGTAATAATATCGGTGTCTTTACTCATAATAGTTACTATTAGTTCTAATTTCATCAAGAATTATCCACGTTCGAAAGGACAAGTGAAAACATATGAAGTTATTCAAATAATAGAAATGTCTACATATCTAATAGCTTTACCAGTTGGTTTCCTGATTTCTAGGAGTATACTTGTGGGAATATGGATTCTAGTGTTTTTATATGGAGGAATATCTATTGGTCTGCTATTATACTACTACCCCGAATGGGTTCAACTCCCTGCAACAAGCAATTTTGAAGATCTTCTAAGGTATGCCATACCAATGATTCCAAAAGAATTATCAAGTAGAGTATTTTCCCAGATTGACCGATATCTCATATTATTGTTTATATCGCCTACAGCAGTTGCTATTTACGCCATTATTGATCAAGTCTCAACATTATTTAGAACGATGACAGGTATTTTAAATTCTACCTTGTATCCATCAGTTACAGCCGCATGGGAAAGCGGAGAATATGAAGAGCTTTGCAGACTCTACAGTGCCATCTTACGTGGCTACGTATTACTAGCTATTCCAGCATTTGCCGGATTAACTATTCTTGCGACGCCAGTTCTAACGCTTCTGTCTACACCTGAGATCGCTGATAGGGGTGCAGACTTACTTCCACTTTTAGCAGTTGGATATCTAATTTGGGGTGTAGAAAATCCGCTTGCATATATTCTATCAGCTAATGAGCAGACTAATAAAATAGCAGGAATTACTGTTGTGGTTGCTATTGGTAATATTTTACTTAACATACTTCTTTTGCCTTTTTTTGGTCTTCTAGGAGCTATCACTGCAACAATTACTATGCAATTCACCAAAACTGCATACATAATCTATATAGCATACGACAGCGTGAAATTTGACTTTCCAATAGCCCCGACTATCAAAGCAGTTTTTTCGACAGGAATTATGACAATAACAATATATATTATTCCCATCTCAGGGAATATCGCGTCAATCCTAATATATCCACTCACCGGGTTCATCATCTATTTTTTAGTTCTTTACACAGTGAACGGATTTACAAAAGAGGAGATCAAGTTTGTAGCTACTAGCAACAGTGATTTCTAATTGCGGAAGCATATAGGTCAGAAATTTCGTTGATTGAGTAATTATTTACAAATTGATTGTATGATTGAACGCCAATAATCTCTCTTTGGTTACCCTTGTCGATAGCTCTCAGAGATCGAATAAGAGTTGTAAGTTCCCCTTTCGCATAAGAATTAAAATTTTTGTCTATAGATATAAAACGACTGGGGTCTACATCAAGGCTTATAACAGGTGTCTTTACTCGCCACGCCTCAAGGAATGTATTCGGAAATCCTTCATATGATGAAGTATTTACAAGTGCAATAGCCCCTTCATAATAACTCTGTATTTCATCTGGAGCAACTCCGTTAATATACGTAAGGTTTGGTATCTTTGAAGCTTTTGCTTTGATCAATTTACTGTATTTCTGATCATTGTCATCCGATCCAATAAGTACAAATTTCTTTTCTGGCAATTCTTTTGCAATCTCAAGGTATAAATGAGGTCGCTTTTGCTCTGCATCTAATCTTCCAACCCAGAGGTAAAAGTTGCGAGTGCCCATTCCGTCATAATCCGAAGGTATATTATATCCATTTGGAATAAGATATCCTGTCCGGTTGAAATTCTCAGTTAGTAATCGATGTTGCCGTTTTGTCTGCACCACTATAAATTTAGCATTTTTAATACCATAAGAGAATAGGTATCTGACTGGAAGAGGTAGTGAGTTGACTCGGGAAGTGAGATCAACGTCGTTTGCTACATGAAAGCACCATTCAGAGCGTACCATTCTTGAGATCAAGAAAGTAATAGCAGCTAATTGCGGATTACCACGAGTAATATAGAGGTCAGCATCAGTTTTCGACATTGCTTTTGCTAACAAAAATATTTTTGAAACAGGATTTTTTTCTGGATCAGGACGATGAGCACGATAAAGAGAGATATTCTCGTGACTTTCGACAGATGCCTGACCGTAGTCACCGACGACAAAGGACACATTGAAATCATCAGTCAAATTATTTCCTAATAAATACAACTGTCGTTCGGCCCCACCGCCAGCGATTTTCTTATTATTAGTAAAATAGCCATATGAAGACGGCGAGATGAAGCAGACTTTTGTTGTTGTCATCATCAATATAATGTGAATCGTTACATATAAATGTAGGGATGACAACCATCAAGTACCTGTTCCAATTCCTCAAAAAAGTCCAAAATATAATAGGCTCGTACATAGACTCCAAAATAACCATGAAAAATATATATAACGTCCTGAGTACAAATATAAAACCGCCTACTAATAATACAAATCACCTCCATAAAAAGATACTAACTATTTCTGTTATTTGCACGTTCATTGTTACGGTTGGTATTAACCTTGTGCCAGCTGCATCTGGATTCGAGAACTCTATTTACAGCGCGTACCCACTATGGTTATGGATATTCTTTACCACGTCCCTCATCCTATCGTTTACTGGGTTATTCCGATCAGACGGATATGGGTCAGGTTTGGCCTTTTTCATAAATATCATATTCTTATATGGCATAATTTATATGCTACCATACGTTCGCAGATACCGTCTTCACGGTCGTGGTAGTGCAGATATATTGGTCCATATGGGAGAGGTAAAAGCAATTCTAGCCACAGGGCATGTAGACACTTGGTATCCAATCACACACATATTAGTAGGTATAACCAGCTTTTGGGTCGGAATAGAAACATCGGCACTCATCATATCTTTTGTAACAACTATAGTATTTATATTATTTGTATCATTGGCTATACGCTCAATAAGTTCTACACAACATATGAATCTCTGTTTCTTTGTAGCTCTTCCTCTCCCATTCACATACTTTCATACCCATGTACACCCTGCCTTCTTGTCGACTATCGGACTACCGGTTTTATTTTATCTTATAATCTCCACAGATAGGATAGATACGTCACGTAATATATTACTCACTATCCTCATTCTCGCATGGATCATAATTGGTCATCCAGTAACAGGTGCTTTGGCCATAGTTTTTCTAGTATCAGTAATTATTATCAGCCACCAATCACTAGTAAGTGAATATTCAGTGAATATGTTGGCAACATTCGTTATAATTGCAGGCTTACTCTGGGTTGCTTGGTATTCATCCTTTGAATCAGTAGGCACTGCATTAATTGGACGTATTATTGAATCGACATCACCAACTGGTCAGACTACAGATACTGCATCCAGCGCGATCGCTGGTGCTGAAAATCCGTTTGTATTTCTTTTCCAACGGATAATCGAACAGTATGGGGCGCCATTAATTCCAATAGCCCTTGCATTTTTATTATTGATTTTATCTCTATTCGATAAAAGTTATGAGATTTACACGAATAAAGATGATTTTAAGTTTTTAGTTTTCCAAATAGCTATTGGGATTATATTATCAGTGACATTCTTCGTTGTATATCTTTCTGGATCGAATCCGATTCGTATTGTACGTTATACTACAATTATGTCGATAATCACTATTGGGTTCGTTTTGGTTAATTATCATGATTCGACAGAAAAATATCAATCAGTAGTAGTGTCTGTCATCTTTGTAGGGATGGTTCTTGTTGCAATAATCGGTGTATTTTCATTACACCCCATAAATTATCACATGAGTCACATGGAGCATGATGGTATAGAATATACAATCGAATATCATGACTCTTCAGTCCCAATTCGATCACACGACATTTCAAGCAAAACATATAGATATATTCTTGGAACGCATCAAGACGTATGGCCACCAGCAATTAACACAGAGAATCCGCAGAACCAAATTCCACCGAATCTAGGAGTTAATAGTGGAGAAGATACCGGTGCAGCGCTAGGGGAAAGTTATATAATCACTCAACAGTATATTCTTGATCGATCAGAACCATTTGGAGCTCATCAGCAGGACGAGCTATCGCACTACAACGAGAATGATATAGCACGCTTGGGTGAAGATCCTACCGTAGCTAAATTATATGGTAATGGTGAAACACAGATGTGGAAATCTCAGCCAAATGATGATGAAATAGAGAACCAAACACCGTAATATAAACAGTCATGAAGAAGAAACCACACGTTTGTTTTGTATCAGAAAAACTATATAATTACTATTCAAACTCGGATGAACCAGCAGGTGGCGCACAGCGTCAACAGTATCTCCTTGGTAAAGGACTACTAAAAAAGGGATACCAGGTTACCGCTCTTGTAGGCGATTATGGACAGCCACGCACAATAACAAGGGAAGGAGTAGATATAGTCAAAGGATGCCCAGGTCCTGTAAAAAGTATGAAGGACATACCTACTAATATATTATCGCTATTTTTGGGTATTAAGAGAGTCGACGCAGATATTTATTATATTCGAGGGGCACCACCTTTATTTACGATCACGCAAATTCTTTGCGAATTGATTGGTAAGTCTACGGTATACTGTATCGCTAATGATCGTGATGTAGACCCAGAGAGATTGAGTAATTCAAAAAAGATAGAATATAATTCAGCACTTCTTAAGCTGTACGACCAAGCAATAAAGAGATCAGACTTAAGAATTGCTCAAACAATACGGCAGAAAAACATGATGGAAAATAATTATAAGTCTGAGTCTATAGTTATTCCAAATGGATATACACTCCCAAAAAAGAAAGATATCTTGCCACACTCTAGCCGAGACTTTGTTTTGTGGGTAGGTACAAGTGACTATGAGCAAAAAAGGCCAGATAGATTGCTTGAAATAGCTCGCCAGTTACCAAATATAGACTTTGTAATGATATGTAGAAACAAGAGTAGCGATGAGTATTATGCATCGCTATCTAAAAAGGCCCTAAAAATAGACAATCTAACATTTGTTGAAAGTGTTCCACCAGAGGAGATACATGAGTATTTTAGAAAAGCAAGCCTTCTCGTATGCACATCAGATTATGAAGGATTTCCGAACACGTTTTTGGAGGCTTGGCGTTATGAAACGCCTGTAGTGTCATCTCATTTTAGACTGGATAATAATTTCGAAGATATAGGTATAGTATCTGGGAATATTGATTCATTTATCGAAGACATAAAACGGATTTACGAAGACATAAGATATAGGGAGAAATTAGGAAAAAAGTCTAGAAATTACCTCAATGAGAACTACCATATAAGCAAGGTTTTACGCATGTACGATCAGGAGATAAAATCAATATCTGCAACCAATTAGTCAAATCATTATCTCTGGATTATACTTAGTATTAAAGAGTTTGATCCTGAAGACACTCTATAGGTGGGTAGCCAAGAACATTTCAAACAATACCTAGTTAGCACAGTCGGCCCAAAACGGTCTTTGTCAAGTCTAGTGAGAAGTCGATGGAGCATCTTCGCGCCACCGGAAAACGTGTCTGTCGCGGCGTGAAAAAAGACGATTTGAATTCGCGTACTCATAGTCTTACTGTAGATAGCCGAGGTCCTCTAGCCGATCCTTCGTTTCCTGATCCATCGCTGCGTCGGTATTGGTCGTTCCGGGGGAGAACGATTCGAGCCATTGATCCAACTGGCTTTCGAGGCGGTCAACCTGCTCTGGATAGTCGTCGGCACAGTTGTCAATCTCTCCCTCATCTCTTTCTACCCGATACAGTTCTCGTGTACCATCGGACCCGCGAATGAGCTTCCACTCCTCACTTCGGATAGTACGTAACGAGCGGTCGTAGTCATAGGCATCCTCTCTCACGGTAGAAAGGCGTTTTTCGAGTGCCTCCATCGACGGTTGTGCTGCCATGTACTCCGCGTAAATATACTCACGCGATGGGGTAGTAGATGAGGGATAGAACGAACGGCCCTGTATCTGCTCTCTGAATTCGGGCGCTTCGATGTCGGCAGCATCTAGCAGTGTAGGAGCAAGGTCGGTCAACTGCACGAGGTCGTCGCAATCGTCTCCCTCGGTAAAGGCTCCCCCTTGAATGACGAGTGGGACATGGACCAAGGTATCATAGAGACAGTACTGGTGATCCATCAGTCCATGATCACCGATGTTCTCACCGTGATCGCCGACAATAACGAAAACAGTATCTTCCCACTCTCCAGCTTGTTTCAGATGGTCCTGGAGTTCACCGAGCCGTGCATCTAAATAGGCGATCTCACCTCGATACAGCGCTCTGAGAATTTCGAAATCGCGACTGGACATCTCAAGATCTCCTGCGATATATCGGAACGCGTCCTGCTCAACTTGCATGGCTTCTTTAAAGTTCACACCGTCTGGCAGGAATTCTTCAGTATACTCCTGAGGTGGCTTATATTCGAGATGCGGTTCCAAGTAGTTCACAAAGAGGAAGAACGGATCCGAATCATCACGTTCAGCCAACCACTGGTCTATCCAATCATTGGTTCGCTTTGCCCCGTCGTCAAACCCTTGACGATGTTGGAAGAGGGCATAAAGTGCGTTGAAAGCATTGAGCGGCGGATTTCCGTCGAAGATATGCTTTGCGAGCTGCAGCCATCGCTCTGTACCGTTGTATTCGCGTGCGATCTTGACGGGATCAGCATCAGTTTGGACGTACTGCCAGTTCTTTCTAAATTCGTTGAATCCACGATCAAAGCCGAATTCGCCGCTAATCCACGTATTGTTGGAGACGGCAACGGTCTCATATGAAGCGTCATTAAGAACCTCAACAACGCTTGGTACATTGGGGTTAAACCGTTTCGCGGTAGCATTTGAGCCGTGTTTTGACGGATACTGGCCGGAAAAGATACTCGCGTGAGAAGGTAACGTCCATGGTGCTGCAGAAAAGGCAGCAGTAAATGCAGTTCCGTTTTCACAAGCATGAGATATGTTGGGAGGAGCCGTTGGCCCGAACGATTCGTCATACCGAGCGGTGTCCATTACTATTATGGCGACATTTGTCATAAGTTAAGAGCTCTGATGAAATAGTTCGAGTTAATCCTATTGACTTTAAGTCCATTCACAGAGATTGGTACTCTCATGAGGATCATCAGTGCAGTTCGTTGACTTCAGCTATCATTTATGAGTTCAGTATAGGTCTCGTTTGTTCTTCGTACTGTTTCCTGCCAAGAGTAGTTCCGCTCAACTTTCTTTCTCCCAGCAGCTCCCATTCGCTCCCGTTTATCAGGATGCTCAAGTAGATCTAAGAGACTATCTGCGAGTTGATCAGGTGCCTTGGGATCAACAACGAATCCAGCTGTATCGACTAAGGGCTCCAGTTGCGGAAGAGAAGAAGTTACTACGGGTATACTACAAGCCATCGCTTCAAGTACCGTACGCGGTAGCCCCTCATTCATACTAGGCAGAGCAAAGACATCACTTTCGGCATAGATCTCGGGCATTCGGTCATTTAGAACTTGGCCCACGAACTGAACCTGTGATGATATTCCGCTTGTTTTCGCCTTCTGAATTAATTCATTTCGAAGTGGCCCATTACCGACGATTTTCAACGTACTTTGTGGAATCTTCTCAACTACATCCTCAAATGCAATTAGAAGATTATCGACTCCTTTCCCGGGTTTCAGCCGGCCTACGAACAGAATTTGCGGATTTTTAGAGTTCTCCGTCTCTCGTGGAATGAACTTCTCACAATTAATACCGTTATGAATGACGCTGACCGCTGTATTGACATCCCGCTCTCGTAGACGATGTTTATCAGTTTCCGTGTAGCATAAGACTCTATCAGCCGAATTCAGCGTGAACGTTGCAACCGTTGGGATAAACACTTTTTGCACCCATTTTGGTGCCGTCTGCGATATTAAGCCATGATTGGTAATGACCAACGGTGTTTCAAGGGTTCTATTGAGCGCTGCGACGATATCCGTTGAGAAGAATAGATGTGAATGCGCATGAATTATATCGTATTCATCCGCCAGTTTCCAAACCGTCAGAGCGATCCCCGGAGTTATCGTATTATCTAGTGGACTGACGACCTCTCGATGCCGAATCAGTTCGTATCCATCTCGTTTCTCTTTTGAGGGAAGCCCGCGATTGCCGTGATCAGATGTTAACACGGTTACATCGTGACCCCACTCGGCCTGGAGACGGGACATCTCGTGAACGTGGAGGCTCAACCCACCCATTACCTCCGGGTACAGATCACTCGCCACTCGCAGAATTTTGAGTGGCTCGTCACTCCCCACCGGTATCGATTCGGTCGGATCCTCCCTGGACGTCGCGAGGGATTGTTGACTGCTGCTCATTCTCTAACGCTCATAGGACCGAGTTCCAACTTTCGACACGAGACGGACCGACGACGCAGTCATCCGAGTTCCACCTTGAGCTCCGAGATCATATTCGAGATCCGGTTCAGGATCAGCCCACAGAACACGCCCAGGAAGCCGATGATGGTGACGAGCCCCGCGACGAGCACTCGCCAGGAGTGAAACACCCCGGTGCTCTGGTAGACGATCGCCGAGTGGAGGCCGACGCCCGTCCCCGCGAGCAACAACACAAGCCCGGGGAGACCGAAGAACACCAGCGGATGACGGTCGCGTATCATCTTCAGGACGAAGAGGGTGACCGAGAGACCGTGATGCATCGGGTTGAGCGTCTGCCCGTCGACCCCCTCATACCGCACCGAGATCGGACGCTCCTCGATCGTCAGCTCCTCTCTGACTGCTGAGTCGATCATCTCGCTCTCGACGGTCATCCCGTCCGATCGCAGGTCGAGGCTCGTCACCGCGTCGGGGGTGAACGCACGGAACCCGCTTTGGGTGTCGGTCAGATCGGCTCCCGACGCCCGACCGGTCAGCCTGTCGAGCACCTGTTGACCGAACCGTCGGTAGCGTGGGGTCTCATCCTCGCCGTCGAACTCGAGATACCGACTCCCGATGACGATGTCGGCATCGCCGTTCAGGACGGGTTCGACGACCTCCGGGAGGTTCTCGGCGGTGTGCTGTCCATCGCCGTCGATCATCACGAATGCGTCGAACTCCTCGGACTGGAGGTGCTCGAACAGCGTCCGAACGGCCTTCCCCTTGCCGTAGTTGGTCTCGTGTTCGAGAACCTCCGCCCCGGCCAGTCGCGCGATCCGCGACGTCTCGTCGCTGCTCCCGTCGTCGACGACGACGACCCGATCCGCGTGCTGCTGCGTGGCGAGCACCACGCTCCCAATCCCGATCTCCTCGTTGTACGCGGGAACTCCGATGATCACCCGCTCCTCGACGGCCTCGGGGTCGGCCGTTTCCTGTAGCACGTCCCGTACTGAGGGGACGTCTGCGACTCGCTCCTGTAGGACGCTTTCAATCTGTTCGCTCATGGTAACTCCCTCGCTCGAACCGTGATCCTGGGAGATCGGACCTGACTCCCACCGGTAGCTCGCCCGGTGCACGCGCCCGAACGAGCGATACGGTCGGAGATCCCCCGGAGTGCAACCCCATTGGGTCCCGTTTCTACAACTGCGGGGACGACCCCGCCGACCGTACGCTCGGCGTACACTACCCCCTCGGTAGCGCCGTACGGCAGACGATCGTTCGGGTGGACGGGGGCCGAATCCTCGGTCCGCCCCCCTCGTTGCAAACTCTCGGTCATATATTAATCCGGATATTCATTAGCAATTACTGTAGTGTGGTAATATATACTTGTCCATTCTATTGGATGGGACATGACTAGAGAGTAACTACTCTATACACTTAAACAATAAGATTTAGACTGAATTTGCTAGTATTATCTTACCGGAATCCGTGACCCACGACTGAAACTCGTTCGAGAGTCTCTCACTTCGACCCCTCAGTACGAATTACCCGTCCGGGTGGGCGCGGTACCTCTCGTCGAATCCGGTCGGCTCTACGAGTCCGCTTCGACGTCGACCCAAAGGTGGAGGTCGCGATTACGCGTTCTCGCGTGTGGGCTCTTCGGGCACCTCGCCATCGTAGAGTAGGAATCTCAATCTGAGGTCCTCGCCGGTCATAGTCGGAGTGACCTCGTAGTCGACGCGTGGGCTCGCCATCTGCCACGATTCGTGTACTGTAGGAACCCCGCTATCGACCGGAATCGCTTGAACCACCGCTACCCTTCAGAATACCTCAACAATCTCCGCCACAAGAGCGTACTGAGGAGTGGCCAAAACGACCGAAAGACACACGTGCGTCAACGCCGAACGTCAACGCGTAATGGGCGTTGCCGACGAGCAGATTCGGGTGAGCAAAGCGGTGAAACGCGAGATCGAGCGCCGACGGCGGGAGGGCGAGAGTTACAACGACGTCCTCGAACGGGTCTTCGAGGAGAAACCCGAGGTCGATTTCTACGATGGGTTCGGGATGCTCTCCGACGACCAGGCCGAGAGTATCCGCGAAGCACGACGAACGGCAAAGGAAAGACGGAAAGACCGAATGCGACGACTCGCCGACGAGAGCGCATGAAGGTCCTGGACGCGAGCTTTCTCATCGACTATTTGAACGGAGAGCGATCCACAGAAGAGTTCTACGCAGCGGAGGGTGGTCGAGACGAGCGGTGGGTAATGCCCGTCCCGGCCTATGCAGAGGCTCTCGTCGGCGTCGGTAATCTTCCCGATGCCGACGTTACCGAAGCCATTGAAAAACTGGCGTGGGGAGACGTCTACGACGTCGATAAGCAATCAGCGATCGCTGCGGCGGAAATCACGGATGAGATCGGTCCGGAGGGACCGTATCTCGATGGGATGGATGCACTGATCGCGGCAGTCAGCCGGGAGTTAGATGCCCCAGTTGTTTCTGTGGATGGAGATTTCACACACCCAGAAACGAAACGTGTCATCGACGTCGAGGAGTATTGACACTCCTCCATCTGCGACGCACAACCCGTCAACGACCCCATCCACGTCCGAAGAAACCGGTCGAACAGCATCGCGAGCGTTCGGAACCACTTCTCGATCGAATTCCGGACGACAGAGCCCAAATGACCGCACAGCTCGCGTCGCGCTGGAGCTCGGAGAGCCCGTACCGTCGACGGGAAACACGGCTTCCGAGCGGTCGTGTTTCTCCGCCCGGGCGTGTTCACCATACCTTCGCTTCGAATGGAGGGTTTCGATCCACCGGGCAGTTCACACCCGGTCAGACCTCCTCGACGTCGATCCAGAGGTGGAGGTCACGATACGCGTTCTCGCGCGTGGGCTCTTCGGGCACCTCGCCGTCATAAAGCAGGAAGGTGAGCCTGAGCTCCTCGCCGGTCATCGTCGGCGTGACATCCTGGGTCCTGTGCACGCTCTCGTTATGGGCGAGTGATTCCTCGAACCGATCGAGTTCCTCGCGTTCGACCACCTCGGTTTCGTTGCCCTCGCCGTCGACCCGTTCGAGCTGGATCACCACCGTGTACTCGACCGATTCGTGCTCGTTGTTCTCGATTCCGACGACGAGCGACTGCGTCTCACCCTGGACGAACTCCTCGGGATAGTCCGCGGCGATCAGATCGCCGTCGTCCTCCTCGGTGAGGAGGTAGAACTCGGTGAACTGCTCACCTGACTGGGGGAAGGCGACAGCGAAGCCGACGCTCGCGAGCGCGAGTACGACCGCCAGTACGACCACAACGTTCAATGCGGCATCCACGCGATCGTCCGGTTCGAACATCTCCGTACGCCCCGCGGCGATCCATCCCCGCCACGGGACCGTAAACCGTTCTTCGGGTGGTAGCGCACGCCGACGCTTCGCTGCGACCGCGACACAGAGCAGTGTGAGCCCGCTCACCGCGAGCAGGATCGGTCCGAGCGCGATCCCCCACGGCGTAAAGTTGAGCGCGAGTCCCAGCAGGGGGACGAGCGCGATGCTCATCCCGAAGGCGAGCGCAATGCGCTCGATCCCGTCGATGCCCCGGTCCTCGGTTCGCGCCTCTTCGTCGACGCCCGACGGCGAGCCCGCCTCCGGGAAGAGCGCCGCGACGAACGCGTACCCCGGAAGAAAGAGGAGAAAGGGCAGGCCGAGGAGGATCCGAATCGGCGTCTCTCTGATGACCGGAACCGTGGTGACTACTACCGTCAGGAGCGTCAGGACTACGACGACTGCGAGGTCCGCCGACAACGTCCGTATCGGCTCCGGCAACAGCAAGCGGAGATTCCGGCGGTCCATTCAGTTCTGATATCTTCCCCGTGTTGAAAAGTCAGTCGGTTACACCGGACCGGGGCGTCGTCTCCTGGATCCTCGGATCGATCGGAATCGGACGACGTCCAGGCATCCGGATCTGGCGCGCTCGCTGCCTCCAGTGCAGGGCCTCTCCGAATAATCCGAGGTCCACACCATCTCGTCGTCGCGCTGGCACGATGGAACTGATATGTTCCCCATGTTCGAGATTCAAAGAACGTGCGTGGGCCGTATAGCACCCACCCAGTCAAGGACACCCCCGTCGTCTTTCGCTGTCGAGGACAGACTCGTCGTATTCGATGGCTGGTTACGATACCAGTGACTCTGCGTCGTCGATCGCTCCCTCCGCATCGGAGCGCGCGATCACGGCCGGCGAGAACGCAGCCCGTTCGAAACGCTCGGTGAGCGATTTCAGGCGGTCTACCTCCTCGGCCTCGAGCCCGTTCGACCGACAGACGTCGTAGAACTCCCAGTGTGTGAGCGCATTCGAACCGTGGTCTATTCTCTGCCGAGCCGCGACGTAAGCAGCCTCGACGGCCCGGTGTTCATCGCCACGGTCGAGGTTCTCACGGGCGAACACGAGCAACGACCGTGAGATCTCGCCACGCATATCACTCGAGGAATCCGGTTCGTGGGGGGCCGTCTCGACCGGTTCCCTTCCCTCCTGATCGCGTCGTCGGAACAGGAGCCATCCACCCGAGCCCAGGAGGATCACTGTGAGAGCCCCGGCGGTGATGGTGCTTTCGTCGAGTGGAACCCCGAGGACCCTACCCAGCGGACCGACGCCGTCTCCACCACCCAGTTCGAGTACGATCTCCGCCTCCTCGTCCGCGATGTTCGTCCCCTCCTCGCCGTAGTACGCCGTGACCGTTACCGACGACCCGGCTTCCTCCGGGACGGTGATGGTCGCCTCGTACTCGCCGTTCTCGTCGGTTCGGACGGTCGTGCTCTGCTCGCCGATGGCGATAACGATCGGTTGTTCTGCGAGCGCGATTCCCTCCGCGGTCGTGAGACGTCCATGGATGTAGAGTCGGTCCTCGGCGACGGGCTCTGCGGTCAGCGTCAACCCGGCGGGCGTTTCCTCGATCGCGATCGTCTCGCTCTCGGTTGCACTCGAGAGTGTTCGATCCTGCTGGGAGACGGTCGCCTGAACTTCCGTGTCGCCCACAGGTACGTTCGTTGGGACCGTTCCGTTCGCGCTGAACGAGCCGGTTTCGTCCGTATAAGACTCAGCGATCGTCTGGCCGTCGAGGGTCACCGTCACCGGGACGGCATCGGCTTCGGCTTCGAGGCCACCTGCACGCACGGTCCCGTCGACGACGAGCTCGTCTCCGAATGCCACCGACTCGTTAACCGCCGTGATCTCGAGGTCGGCGTCCGTCTGTGTCGGATCGATCGGAACGCTCGCGCTCGATCCAGCGTAGGGCGAACCGGACTCCGGGAGGTATTCGACGTCGATCTCGGTCACGTTCAGTGGGAGGGTCGTCGGTCGGTACTCAACGTCGAACGAGCCGGCCCCGTCGGTCGTCGCGGAGAGCGTCTGGCGCGGTTGGTCGGGTGCCCGTTCGTCGTGATCGATCGCGAGGACGATCTCCTCGTTCGCGACCGGCTCGCCCGTCTCGGTCGTGAGTGAGCCACTGAGCGTCATCGGCTCGGAGAAACTCGCTTCCGTCGGCGTGCCGTCGAGATCGAGGACGGTCTCATCGAACTCCTCTTCCCGAACTTCGGACTGTCTGTCCACGACGGACGAGCGTATCGTGTCGACGGTCTCGCGCTCGGTACTCATGTCGGTGCCCGTCCGCTCGCTCATCGATTCGTACCGTTCGTCGAGAGACCGACTTCGCTCCTCGATCGATGACGAAAGCGACTCCAACTCGCGTGCGAGTTCGAGCGCCCGCTGCTGATCGCCTTCGTCACGTGCCTCCTGGTACTCTTCGTAGAGTCGATCGTACCGCTCTACGTCGTCGGTGAGGTTTCGCTGGTCGTCACGTGCCGATTCGATCTCCTTTGCCGCCTGTCGGTCGTCCTCGTCTAAGACTTCGGCGTACTGTTCGAGGGTCGCGTCGTAATCGTCACCGATCAATTCTCGTGCCTCTTCGTACTCACCCTCGCTCAGCCGGATCGAACTCTCTTCGAGCGACGATTCGAGTCTCTCCCGAAGCCAGGCGGAGACTGCCGCGTCGTCACCGTGCTCATCTACTTCCTCCGGGTGTCGGTGGTCCGGCGTGCTCTCGTTGGTCGCGTCCTCCGCGAGGCCGACGCTACCGGCCATGACGAGAACACAGAGTCCCGTGAGGAGGACTATCAGAACGGTACGGGGTCTCGGCTCCACGTCTATACGAGAATGTGGTGGCTGGAATTTACCTCTTGCGCTCCGGAAGGTTCAACTATCGGACCCGGTTCTTAAAGATATGCGACCGACACGCCGGTACTGGGCCGCGGTTTCGGTGGTGTGTACCCTCGCGGTCGGAACCGTCGTCCTCGACGATCCGGTGTTGGTGGTCGGTGCTACGATCTGTGCCGGCTGGCTGCTCGCACGCCAGTACGCTCTCACGCTCGCGCTCCAGGACCTCCGCGCCGATCTCGACGTCGAGCAGCATCTCGAACGAGATCGGGTACATGCGGCGCAACCGGTGGCGGTGACGATCGCTGGTGCGCTCGGACGGCCCACGACACTCGACGTCCGTATCGATGCTGGAGTTCCCATCGCAGCGCGCTCGCTGGGGGAATCGCCGCTCAGTATCGATTCCGAAGGGGCGAAACGCGGGGTGACGACCGAGGTCGTCTTCCCTGTCGCTGGGAGCTATCACTTCGAGAAGCCGACCGTGACCGTCGGTGATCCGGCTGGTCTGTTCGAAGAACGTTTCGAACACGGCCCGGCCCCGACGCTCACGGTCGAACCCAAAACTCTCGATCTACACGTCGGCCGCGGTGGACAGAAAATCAACCGGGCATTTGGCGAGCGAGATACCGAAACCCCCAGCACCGGGCTCGAACCTCGAGAGATCCGTGAGTACCTCCCTGGTGATTCGGCCCGCATGATCGACTGGAAGGCAACGGCACGGCAGGGAAGTCCCTACGTTCGTACGTTCGAGTCCGAGACGGACTGGACGACAGCGCTCGTCGTCGATCACCGCTCGTCGATGGCTCACGGCGAAGCCGACGCCACGAAACTCGATTTCGCACGAAACGTTGCGCTCCAGATCGCCGACAGTGCGTTTCGGGCTGGTGACCCATTGGGGCTCTACACCGTCGGAGATGGTGAGATCACACGGGCGATCCAACCCGCGGAGACCGCCCATCAGCACACGCGCGTGAAGACCATGCTTCACGATCTGGAGCCAACGGCTGGCAGCAGAGCCTCTGTTGAAGCGGAGGCGACCGAGCGGGCAGCACCATCGGTAGCGACGCTCGCGGGGGATGACTCGGTGTTCGCGACGGAGATCCGGTCGTTTCGCGACAGCTCACGTGCGGCGATTCGGTCGACCGGCCGTACCGATACCCCGCTTCGGATAGCGATCGAGGGATACGTCTCGCGACTCCCCGGTGGAACGTGGACGGTGATCATCACCGATGATACGAACCGGTCGGAGATCCGCGACGCGGTGATGGCTGCCCGGCGCGGCGGGAGGAACGTTTTAGTCGCGCTCACCCCGACCGTTCTCTTCGAGGAGGAGGGCATCTATGACGTCGACACGATGTACGAACGCTACAACGAGTTCGAACGGTTCCGACGGTCATTAGCCGAATTCGAACGGGTAGACGCACTTGAGGTAGCTCCCCGCCAACGTCTGGCGAGCGTGGTGTCAATCGGACGAAGCAGACGGGTGACGGCATGAACCCCGCCATCGAAAACCGCACGTCTCTCGGTGGCGTCGGCCTCGCGCTGACGATCGGCGCCCTTGGACTGGCCGCCGGACCGACCGGAGCGATCGTCGGTCTCACGTTGATCCCGATATGGCTGTTTTTCCCGATCGTTTTCACCGTCGCGGCGGCCCATGTACTGCTCGCGACACTCCACACGGCGACCGTCATCGACCTCCTCTTCGTCGAACTCGGGGTGCTGTTCGTTATCGCCGGGCGAGCGTCGACGTTCGAGTGGACCGGGACGCTTCTTTCGACGACCACCTTTACCGCAGCCGTCGGATTCCTGCTGGTGGCGGTCGTCTTGAGCGTCGACCTATCGCTGTGGATCGCCACCGGGGTATTGCTCATCACGTTCGGGGTCGCCTCCTATGGCCTCCATCGCTACGAGCTCGTCTCGCTTGGTCTGGTGACCGAGTCATGAGTGTTTCAGAATCCGATCTCACCGAACGAGAGCTGCTCGAAGCACAGATCGAACTGCTCGAAACGGAGAACGACCGGCTTCGGGGCGCGCTCTCCGAGGCTCAACGGACGAAGTTCGTCCGGGCTTCCCGTGCGCTCGTGCTGGTCGGCGTCATCGCGATTCTCGGCGGCGCCGTTTTTCCGATGGCACGGACAGTCCTGCTCACGCTCGGTGCAACGGGGGTGTTCGCGTCGATTCTCGTGGTATACCTCACGCCCGAACGGTTCGTCTCTGCGACCGTCGGCGAACGGGTCTTCGAGACACTAAGCGAGAACCAGCTCGCGCTTATCAACGACCTCCAGCTCCGTTCGGATCGCATCTACCTCCCGGTCGAGACCTCGACCGGCGAGACGGTCCGGCTGTTCGTCCCCCAGCACGCCGAGTATGCGATACCTGACGACGACGCACTCGGAACGCTCTTGGTCACCCAGGCGGCCGAGCGAGAGCGCGGTGTCGCGTTCGCACCGATCGGCTGGGCGCTCGTCGACGACCTCGAAGAGACCGTTACCGGGGGGTTCGCTGAAGAGCCGAGCGAGCTCGGGGACCAGATCGCCGACGGCCTCGCCGAGACGTTCGAACTCGTCGAGCGGGCGAGTGCGGACGCCGACCCCGAGACGGGTCGGATTTCAGTCGTGGTCGCAGACAGCGCGTTCGGCCCGGTCGATCGGTTCGATCACCCGGTCGTCTCGCTCACTGCCGCGACGCTCGCCTCACAGCTCGAGACGCCGATTACAGTTGACGTCAAGTCGGCCGAGGAGGAAGCGATCATCACCTGTCGGTGGGAATAACACAGGTCCCCTCTTGAGACGTAGATTGTTGGTGAGTTAGAGTGCGGTTTCGAGGATAGTTTTGAGCGCTTCTTTTCCGGTTTGCGTAAGTTTCATCTTATTGGTACGGATTACGGTGTCGGTTGCGTCGTCGGTCTCTACTGGGTACCGTCTTTGGTGGCTGACTCTCTCTCGAACGAGCTTCCGGGTGTCTCGACCGTCGAAAGGACATCGTCGATCACGTCGTCGCTCGTCACCTCGCTCAACTCCGCCTCCGAGGTCAGAAGCAGTCTGTGGGTCAGCACCGGCCGTGCCATCGTCTTGATGTCATCGGGGGTGACGTACCTACGTCCCCGGATCGCTGCCCTGGCTTTTGAGGTGTTCAGGAAGGCGATCGAGGCACGTGGGGAGCCGCCATGCGAGACGTCAGGATGGGTCCGTGTCGCTTCGACGATATCGAGAACGTACTCCTTGACCGTATCGCCGATATGGACATCGATGACTCGTTCTCGCGCGGAGTCGAGATCGGATGGTGTGATGACCTGTGAGAGATGTTCAGGACTCAGCGTAGGATCGATATCGATGTTGTCGAGCAGCGTTCGCTCCTCACCGCGTTTCGGGAGATCAACTGTGAGCTTAAGCTGGAAGCGATCACGCTGTGCTTCGGGAAGCTCGAACGTGCCTTCCATCTCGATCGGGTTCTGTGTGGCGATTACCATGAACGGCGAGGGTAGGCTGAGCGTCTCGCCCTCGATCGTCACGTTTCGTTCTTGCATCGCTTCGAGCAACGCGCTCTGAGTTTTCGGCGTTGCCCTGTTGATCTCGTCAACGATGACGATATTCGAGAATACTGGACCGGTCTGGAGGGAGAACCCGCCGGTGGATTCCTGATAGACGTGCGTACCCGTAATGTCCGCCGGCAACAGGTCGGGTGTCATCTGGATACGTGCCTCGGTGAGGCCGCTTGCACGAGCGAACAGCGTCGCCACAGTCGTCTTCGCCACCCCGGGGACCCCTTCGAGGAGGACGTGGCCGCCGGTGAGAAGCGAGACCGTCAGGTTCTCGGTGAGGTCGTTCTTTCCGATCAGGACGTGGTCTATCTCCTCGCGTAGCCTCGTGTAGATCTCTTCTGGATCACTCATTATCTTTGTCTTTTATTCGACGTGATATAATCGCTGTGACAACGCGCTCGCGTTTCTCAGTCTCCCAGTCGGGGTATCGTGCCTCGAGTTCCGCGTCCATCTCTCTCTCGTCGAGTTCGACCTCTGACCTGCCGTCCGGCTCTCGACTGAGCAGACTCCGTGCCCACGCCGGCCGTTTGTACGCGAGGCCGATCGCGGTGACGAGTGTGAGGCCGATGGCCGCTCCGAGCAGGGGGGCCTCACGTAGAGTGAGCACAGCGGCCGTGAGCGGTGGAATTTCTCCGGAATGTGATACGTCGAATAGCACCCGGTCGTGGGTCGAGAAGAGTCCAGTGGCGAGACCTTGATTGCCGTCGTGTTCAAGCATCGTGTTGATGAACAGGCTCGCGTCGCTCACCACGATCACCTCCCCGTCGCCGACCTGCTCGAGCGTTACGATCGGGTGAGCCGCCATCTCATCGCCGGCACTGAGGTTTCCGCTCGCATCCCGGTCGAGATAACCGTACTCCGAACTCCGAACGAGTACGTTCGCCTCCCCCGCCGAGAGCGCGGAGCCGTAGTTCAGTGTGAGGGCGTCAGCGTCGGCGACGTACGGATGTGCGCTGGTCGGTGTGGTGACCGGCAGCGCTGGAGAGCGGTAGTATTCGCGCTCGTCACGGAGCAGGTCGCCGTCGATACGCGAACTCGCGCCGACGGCTTCAAGGATCGGGTTCGTATGCTGGCCAGAGCTATCGGCCACGACGAGCGTTCCGCCCGAATCAACGAACGAGGCGATCCGTTCAGCCTCGGCTTCGTCATACGGATCCTCCGGCGAGAGGATCAGCGCGACGGTTCCTTCTGCTTGCTCGTTCTCGTACGTCGTGCTATCAGTTACGACCACCGTTTCCGCCCCCGTATCGTCAGCAGTTGCGCGGAGGTCCGAGGTCCCCTCCCACGTCGGGGTAAACAATCCGAACGCCGCCCCGGAGACGCTGGCGGCGATGACCAGGGTGGCGAAAACGGTGACAGCGAGTACGATCAGGAGTATTTCCGGGTAGGACCGACTCGTGGAAAGGGAACACCACTTCATATCAGAGTAACTCCGTAGGGAGGATCTCCATGATTCGCTGGACGGTGATGTAGCCAAGGATCGCCAACCCGACTGCGATGAGCCATTTCAGCCGACCCCGCCACTCTGGCGTGACGTTCGTTGGTGCGGTGAGTTGGGTGACGACCAGCAGTCCGATCAACGAGAGGACGAAATAGAGTTCGAACGTGAGTGCCTCTATGAGACCGAGAAGGAGGATGACGGCCAGCATCCAGGCGACCATGCCGCAGATGAACCGCTGACGGCGACGTGTCTGCATTAGTTACCCCTCCTCGCCCCTCGGTAAGGAATCTGTTGCACTATCGCTCCGGTCCTGAATCCGTTCGACCGCTCGCGCGCCTCGACTTCGTCTCAGGGCTTCGACCGCGGTGACCGGTCCCGTATCGCCGTCCCGTTCCGGAATGACGAGCAGGCCGACGAGTAGCCCGAGGACGACCGAGGAGACGCCCAACCCACCGAGGAAAAGCGACTCGAAGCTCATGTACGCGAACAGGCCGACGGTAGAGCCGACGACGAAGCCGGTCCACGGCGTCCATTTCCGCCTGAGCCCACGGGCGAACGCGTACGCGAGCGCACCGAGATAGAGCGAGCCGACGATGATACCCGCGTTCAACAGCGCGTGAACGAACGAGTTGTGCGGTCCGTAGCTGGCTCCGATCTCCGGGGCCGCGTCGAGGAAGCCGATCCCGAACAGCGGGTCCTCCGCGATCCGTTCGAGCGAGAGCACCCACTGGTCGACACGGCTCATCAGCGTCGTCTCCATCACCTCGGGGATGTGGCCGATCCTGATCAACCAGTACAGCGCGACGACACCGACGCCGAGGCTCGCTACCGCGAGACGGGTGTCGTAGCCGGAGACGAGTACGATCGCCCCGACCGCGAAGCCGAGGTAGGCGGCGTCGCCCTCGCTCATGAACAGCCCGAGCAGACAGACGCCCGAGGCGCCGACCCAGAGCAGGCCCCGGCGGGCCAACAGCGTGTAGAGCGCGGCGAGACTCGTGACCATCATGAAGAAGCCGTAGGTGTTCTGGTTGTGAAACACCGAGACCGTTCGCATGTTCGCGAACCCGTCGTAGTCCCCCACCTCCTCGCCGATCCATCCGGGCGAGGAGCCGGCGATCGTCACCGGATCGCCCTGTGTCGTCCGCCAGAGGAGCCAGATACCGATTAACGCCGTACAGACGCCGACGACCGTCAGCGCCATCGCGAACGTCTCCTTTCGACCGACGACGAACCGTGGGAGGACGATCACGGTCGCCACGACCGCGATGGGCGTGACGAGGACGTACTGGAGGAGTTCCGGCTGTGCGGTGTAGTGATACTGGACGACGAGACCGACCCAGTAGGCGCCGAAGAGGAGCAGGAAGTTCGAATCGGTCCACAGACGGACGCTCGTGAGGAAGACGGCGTAGACGACGATCGCACAGAGGACGACCCCCGAGACGTAGTAACCATGCTGTGAGGAGAGAAACCAGGTGTTCGGCGCAATGGCTGCTATAATCGCGAGCACCGCTACGAGCGGGTAGTGAAGGGGAACCGTCGGCTCCTCCTCGATGGCGGTCCCGATGACGTACCGTTCCCACGTCATCGGCGAACGCTCTCTCACGGTGGTCTCCGTATCTGCAGGGCGGGGCGAGTCGGTCTCATGCGTGTCGAGATCATCGGTAGCGTCGGTGGTGGGGACACCAGGGTCGTCGTACTCTCCGTTGATCCACGCCCGAGATAGGTCTGATGGCTCTTGGAGTACGCCGGACGATCGGCGATTCGGAGACTGCACCCGACGACGGTCCTCTGTCTCGTCTCCTCGTCGGACGACACCACTCATCCGTAAATGGACACCAGCGCCGCGCCGGCAACGACGACGACCGCACCCGCCACGAGACGAACGGTAACACGCTCGAGGTGTTGTGGGAGCAATAGCGCCGACAGAACGACCACGATCAGCGGTGAGGTCTGTACCAGCGGCACGACGAGGACGACCGGGGCGGTTTCTAACGCGGCAAAGAACGCGACGATACCTACGGTACTCGTCAGACCGGCGCCGAGATACCACTTCATGTGGGGGCTCCACTGGAGCATATCGGATCGTAGCTCGGTCTTGAGCCTGAGATAGAGGACGAAGCCGGTCGTTGCCGCGATCGCTTTGATCGCTACACCCGGGAGCACTGCAGTCCCTCCAGAGAGTCCGAGCGTGATGAAGATCGGCTCGAATCCGAGGAGGACCGCTCCCAGTACCGGGAGCGTCAGCGACGGTAGCAGCTCTCGAAGCGAGGATTCGGGGTCGGCCTCGTGGGCCGTTTCCCAGGTGATGGCTGCGACTCCGGCGACGATCAGGACGATTCCGGTGAAGTGCATCACTGTCAGCTGTTCGTCGAACAGGACGATAGCGATGAGACTCGCGAAGAACACGTTCGAGGCGGCAATGGGTGAGGTCCGGCTGGCACCGATCACCTGCACACTTTTAATGAGCGTGATCCTGGCGAGTAACGAGCCGAAGACGCCGGCCGCAACGAACGCGAGTAACGACTGCACCGTGATCAGGGGGACGCCGTGAACGATCCCCACGAGCGGAACGATGATCACCACGTTGGTCAACAGCGAGATCAACATCACGTCGAGAACGCTGCCGTTCTCGGTGCCGAGACGAACGCTGAGGTAGTAGGCCGCGAAGGCGACGGCGGTCACCGTCGCGAGCGCGACGCCAGCGACGTGACTGCCTGGAAAAACCATCTATGTCCGAGTGTGAATATCAACCGATTAAACCTTCTGATCGGCCACTGACGGAGAACTCGCCCATCCCGACCCGCTTCTCTCCGTGTTCCGGACGCAGTGAGCCGGGTCTCTGGCCAGCCGAGTCGTGTTACCCCTCACTGTGATATACGGGCTTTCGAATAGCTCCACCGGATCACTCACGCCGAAGTCGAGAGGTCCGCACATCCAGTAGGTCGGGAAATTTGAGAGTACTGATGAGCCCCATCGACGTCCTCGGATCGACGATGCACGTGGTATCGATCTCTGCGTCTTGAACCAAGGGAGGGCCACGTCCGAGCGGTGTGATCCGTCTGACGTAACCATTTTACGGGGGCGATTGTACGCGTTCCCAGACGATGATTCTCGTCGATGGCTACGGCAATCTGACTGCCCTCTCTCGATAGTTAGAGGAAGCGACTATACAGGCCAGTACTCAGCGTGATACTGTCGTGCCTGTTCGATCGCTTTCTCAAGAGGCTCGATTTCCTCGTCTAACCATGCAAACGGGTCATCACCACCATACGCTTCGAGATCAAACGTCGAACCAATAGCACCCTCGAGGACACCGAGTGTGGCAAACGCGAGATGGCTGATCTGATACCCACCTTCCTGAACGAGAACGTATCGTCCCCCTGCTGTGCGGTCGGCAAGTGTTCGAGCGCGTTCTCCAAGTGTGCGGAATCCAGTACGGGAGACTACATTGCGCCCAAGTGGATCCGAAATTCCAGGATCCTGGCCAGCGCTGTAAACGATGAGATCAGGGTTATACGACTCGATGATCGGTTCGACTAGGTTTTCGAAGATCAACTCGTACCCGTGATCACCAGTTCCTGATGGAATCGGGATATTTACGTTGAATCCTTTCCCCTTACTGACTCCATCCTCCTCGAACCCTCCGGTCTGAGGGTGATACGTTGGATCCCAGGCTCCGTGATCGTTGTGAATACTGATATATAGGACGTCATCTCTTTCCTCGAAGTTCTCTTGTGTGCCGTTCCCGTGATGGACGTCCCAATCGACGATTGCGACTCGCTCACAACTCGTTTCCAAAGCGTACTGAGCAGCAACTGCTGCGTTGTTGAGAAAGCAAAACCCATCGGCTCTATCGCTCTGGGCGTGATGACCACTCGGCCGACAGAGTGCATACGGAATCCCTCGTCGATCCTCGAGTGTGTGGGCTGTTGCCTCCAGAGCAGCGCCTGCTGCCCTCCGGGCAGCGACGAAGGTCATATCGTTCGCTCCGGTTGTTGTACCATCGATCCGTCCACCACCGTCTGCACAGAACGATTCGAGCCAATCGAGGTACTCGGCGGTGTGTACTGCCTCGAGTCTCGATCGAGAGGCCGGCTCAACGGGTATAAAATGTGCACGGTCAACGAAGGTTTCTTCGATGATACGTCGGATGTTCTTCACTCGAGCGGGTTGATCGGGATGGGGTTCATCGACGGCCAGTAGATCGGTCGAAGGAAGTTTGAACGCTCCATCGGGTGGTTCGTGAAGGATCGTTTCTCGATGCCAGTATACTCGTAGTGGAGGAATATCTTCCATGGTAGTGACAGTCATGAAGACACCGAATAAAGATACTGCAATCCTCTCGCTCAGTACCCACTCTCCGTGTGGGGAGCCTACTCAGTCGACTTGGAGACGGGTGACTCGATTCGACGAAACTCGGTTCAGCGCATCGTGATTCGCCGAACATTGGTCAGAGCCATAGCGATGAGGATCATCAACACAGCGACGAAGAGGAAGACGACGCTAATTACGTTGACTTCTGGCGTCGCTTCGAATCTGATCTGATTCCAGAGATAGACCGGGAGCGTCTCAGTCTGCGTGTCCCGAACAAAGTAGGTATAGACGAATTCATTGAATGAGATAGTAAACGCGAGCAACCCACCTGCAACTATGCCGGGCAGAGTATTGGGCAGCCGGACGTTGATAAATGCGTCCAGCTCGTCTGCGCCAAGATCCTTAGCGGCCTCTTCTAACCTCTCATCGAATCTCAACATCGTCGGGATGATAATGAGGGCTGCAAAGGGAATAGTCCGAATCACGTGGGCGATCACCACGCTCCAGAACCCGGTTCCGATGCCGATCGTCCCGAAAAAGAGCACTAACGCCACCCCCACAACTACGAGTGGGACGATTATTGGCAGGGTGACAACGATCTGTAGGAGCTCTTTCCCGGGGAAATCGTACTTTGCAATCCCATACGCGAGAGCAGTTGCCAGTACCACAGTGATCAGTGTCGCGATAAGACTGATCTGAACGGACATCAAAACTGCAGTAATGGCCGAATCGTTCCGCAGGAACGTACTGTACCAGTAGAGCGTAACGCCATCCGGTGGGAATGCGAGCGCTCTATCGGGTGCAAACGACATCAAAGTCACAATACCGATCGGTATCCACAGGAGGAGTAGAATAATCCACATTGCGGCCTGACCGACCTTTTTCCCATAGCTATCTACGAATCGCTCAAAAGACGCTGGGATCATTCCCCACCACCTTGCTTGCTAATGACGTCACCAGCTCCGAATTTCACTCCGAGGGCTAGCATTACAATCACGAAAACGGAGACGAGAACACTAAGTGCAGATCCAAACGGCCAGTTGAACGCCTCCGTGAACTGGTTTTCAATGACCATTCCGATCATGATCTGGTCCGTTCCTCCTAGTAGAGTTGGCGTAACGAACGCACCGAATGTAGGAATCGAAACGAGAACGATTCCTCCGATAACCCCGTTTTTGGTCAGCGGGAGAGTAACGGTGAAGAACGTCTCGATAGGACCTGCACCGAGGTCTTTCGAGGCCTCGATCAAACTATCGTCCAGATTTGCTAACGAGGCGTAGAAGGGAAGCGTTGCCAGTGGGAGCCACACATAGGTCAATCCGAGGAGGACAGCTGTATGTGTATACATGATCCCGCTTGGCTCCTGAGCGAACCCGGCAGATAGCTGGATCCAATCCAGTAATCCGTTCCGACTGAATATGTTGATCAATGCATACATCCGAACGATATAATTCGTCCAAAACGGGAGTATCACCAAGAGTAGCAGTAGTGTCGTACGTCGCGAGAACCGAGCCATACTGTACGCTAAGGTGTATCCGAGGATGACGACTAGAGCTGTAGTCTGAACAGTGAGTACCGTTGTTCGCCAAACGACCCGCAAGTAGAGATCGGTGGTAAAGACGTTCAGATAGTTCTGAAGGGTGGGTGAAGCCGGTGGCATTCCATCGAGAAACGATAGCCACAGCATGTAGGCGAGAGGTAGAAGGAAAAACAGCAGTAAGACGATCGCTGGAATTCCGACCAGCAAGAAAAGCCGGGTTCTTGGCCGATCACGAAGGTAGTTCAGTACGCTTCTAATCCGCCTTCTGCCCGCTTTCCGAAGTCCATCGGGAGGAGATTGAGACGTGTCTGTTGCCACTGGAATTAGCCCTCCTGAGATATGTTCTCGCCGTCGACAAACAGGAACGTCGATTCTCTATCCCAGCGCAGTACGACGGGGTCTCCGATGTTGAAACCGTCTTCTGTAGATTCTATTTTGAAGACTTTCTCACCGACATCGACACTGTAGACGGTCTCATCTCCAGCATAGATGTCGTTCTCAACGATTCCGGTCAATATACCAGCGGATGATCCGTTCTGTTTTGAGAGTTGAATATGAGATGGTCTGATTCCGACCTCGACAGTCTCACCGGATGCTATAGCAGGGTTGGTACTGACTGTCGGCACCATCACCGCCTCATCGCCTATGTTCATCTCGATTGTTCGTTCATCTACTCTCGTGACCGTACCGGATAGTACGTTTAGATCTCCCATGAACTGCGCTACGAAGCGAGTAGCTGGGCGATCGTATATCGCCCTGACCGGGCCATCCTGCTCGATGATTCCCTCGTTGAGAACGATCATCCGATCGGAGATCGACATCGCTACTTCCTGGTCGTGGGTCACGTACAGAAATGTAATTCCAGTTTCATTCTGAATTCGCTGTAGCTCGAATTTCATATGCTGGCGCAGCTTTCGGTCGAGCGATGCCAACGGCTCATCGAGAAGGATCATCGAGGGTTCATTGACGAGCGCGCGAGCGAGTGCGATCCGCTGTTGCTCGCCGCCACTCAGTTGATCGATATCGCGATCGCCGTAGCCACGTAACTCTACGACTTCAAGGATCTGCTCGGTCCGTTCGTTCCGTTCCTGCTTCTCGACCCCCCTTCGTTTGAGACCGAATTGAATGTTTTCGGAGACGGTAAGATGAGGAAATAACGCGAGATTCTGAAACACCATGTTCGTATCTCTCTCGAAGGCAGGTGTCCCAACGACGTTTTCACCGTTGATATAGATCTCACCGGTGGTTGGTGTCTCAAATCCCGAGATCATCCGCAGCATCGTCGACTTTCCAGACCCACTCGGTCCGAGTATAGAGACGAATTCCCCGTCTTCTATTTCGAACGAGGCGTTCTTGACGGCGACGACATCTCCGTAGTTCTTGTTGAGGTTCTCGACGCGTAATACTGGCATATATTTTCCACTCAGCCTGCGACCACAGTCGTCCAGATCTCGTCATACCGCTCTAGAGTCTCTTCGTCCAGTGGTTCGATGAAGATTAGTTCATCAGGATCGAGCCAGTCAGCGAACGAAGCTTCTTCTTCTGACACCACCTCGGTTAACTCGTCTTCTAAGTTCTCGATCGGGGGTACATACCCCATCTGCGCGAAGAGCTGAATCCTCGATGAGATCTGTCCGCCGTGTTCGATCCACATTGTACTCGCTCGGGGATTTGGCGCTCCCTCCGGGATGACGAAGTTATCATATGTGTACATCATCCCCTCTTCGGGCACGGCGTAATTTATCGGCGAATCCTCGAGATACCGTGCCATCCAGGTCCTGCCATCCCGAAGTGGCCCCACGACGACTTCTTCGTTGATGAACATCTCCATCGCAGAGGAGAATTCGTTCCAATAGGTGACGTTGAAATCCCGTTGCTGCATGAGGACCTCTTCGATCTCTTCGAAATCGTCGGGATCGTTCGGATCCTGACCAGTATAGAGTGCGGCAACACGGCAGGAGACCTCGGCCCAATCTTCCATGAACATCATTCCGTCAAACTCCTCATCCCAAAGAATACTCCAAGAATCCGGTGGACTATCGAAGTAATCCTCGTTGTACGTTAGCGAGGGTTGCATAACGATCGACTCTGGGATCGCATAGATCTCTCCATCCATGCTGTAGTACTCTTCGGCGTCTTCAGCAGCCAATGGAGTTAAAACATCCCACGCGTCCATGATGTCTACCGGTAATGGTTCTAAGTAGTCGTTGTTCATTGCCCGAACGACCCACTCATTCGTGGCACAGATATTATCGATCTCGTCGTTACCCGCTTCCAGTTGGGAGTACCATTCACTGGGGCCCGAATATGCCTGTGTATTTATTTGATCGATATCTTCATAGGTATCTTGGAACTCGTCGACGTGCCAATCGACCCAATCCGTGTACCAGTTCCAAACGTTTACCGTCGACTCGTACTCATCCGGTGGGATCGACTCGAGATCAATCGGTCTGACGTCCTCATCGCCATCATCATCATCATCGCCGATAAGACAGCCCGATAGCGCGAGCGCACTCCCAGAACCAATTGCTCCCAGGACAGTTCTGCGCGTGGTAGGATTGATAGTGGGTGTCACAACGACATCTGCTAACTACACGTATATAACCGCATCGCAATCTGTCTGATACGTTATCGAATCACCTTCAATTGACGCCATATGTAGTATGCTTCCACTTATTTCTGTTCTAATGATTAGAAAATCAGTGGGAATCAGGGTGGTATACTTTGTCCGCCTTCGGTGTTAATTGATTATGAGAGTTCTGAAGAAGAGCTCGAACGAAGACAGGAATCTCCGTCCCCGCTGGTATACTTTCCTACGATTGGAGACGGTGGAGACTACCATCCACGCAAACTAATCGACCTGCAACATCGATTCACAGAGAGCACGTCGATGACCTAGCTGTGTGAGACTGTGATCTCCATGTACAGACTGTTGGTGAGGAGCTACAGGACCTCCACCGACCGGAACTGAGTCCCGTCGAGACATCCAGTGGGCGCAATGGGTAATTACTATTCTCAAGGCCCCTATCACCTGAAATCACCGCAATCACTTTGATAACGCTGCCTGGCGTAGTCATTAGTGAGAATATGATACGCCGACATGCAGAATGGATGCGACTGATCGATGAACGCATTCTCGAACTCCTGAAAACGGAGGATCGAGCGCTGCGCTCGAAGGCGATCAAAGACCGTCTCGGAGAACTCTCACCACACTTCGAGTACCCGAAGCAGTACATCGACGCCCGGTTAGACCGGTTGCTATACTATCGACTCGTCGAAACGGAGGGAGAATCGTGGAAATACCGCCTCTCCGAACACGGAGTCTCGTATCTCAATGGTGCGCTCGATGCGAATGACCTACCCGCCTCGGTAGAGGAGCGCTCCGGAAAACCGGGGTTGAAAATCGATCGGATCGATTGAAACGACTCGAGCTGGCTGTTTTCTCCAGCGATGAACCCGATGAAACGCGACTTCAGACGACTGCTGGAGGTGAACTCGTCGAACGATCAGGGTTCGTTGATCGGACAGTGTTCGACTCACTGAATGATCGTCTTGCACCGTCGATTGAGAACGGTCGGATGGAGAGACCTTGGATGCCAGGACTGATGTGGACCTATACACGACGCCCTTGGGTAAGGGATTGTTGGTGGCTTGCCGTCTGGCGGTTTTCCTGTCAGAGTGGTCTGCTCCGAATCGGGGGTCAATCGAGCCAAGAGCTGGGGTTAGCGAACTAACTCAGCCAGATAGCGGTTCACCAACAATCCTCTCCACAAGAGCGTTCGTGTTATAAACGTCTTCTCATCGTTCAGCGTTCCGATCTGCACAACGCTAGATAGCCCAGATCTGATGCCGATACCTCCGTTTCCTCTACTCACCGATCACCGTACTCAGAATCCGTGTTGATGCGTAGTCATTACGCGTGCTTTGTTGTGCAACCAGCTTCCCATCTTCGTGTAAAGCCGGAATACTCCAAGAATCAGTCTCTGACACCGTAACACTGTGAGTGATCGACCCTACCCCGATGCTGTCTTGCGTTCAACACGGCATCACAACAGAAATCTCACTGAGGTGTTGCGCTATCTATCGAGCAGAGCGCAGTCGTTCACCCCAGTCCCAAAGCTGGTGTTTCATAAACTGCGCAAGTAACGGGGCGTCGCTAGGCTGGAGTATCTTCGCGATTGCTACAATGTCTCCCTGACTTGCCTCGCTTAACGTCTCCCCAGTAAACCGGTGAAAGTCTCGCACCAAGGTGTCGTATCGATCGTTTGGCACGAGATAGAGTAATTCTGTTACTAACAGTCGTGTGTTCACCCGAGGCGCAACTTCAGTTTTCCACAGAGTGTTATAGAGCGAGATATTTTCGGCCGACGTGTCTGGCTGGTTGGGAATAAGACAGCGGTCCGCGGTGATGGCAGCGGCACGTCCCGATCGCATCCCTTTTTCAATTCCCTCGCCCCAGAGCGGATCGATCGTTGGGACAGTATCACCGATCGCCATGAAATTATCCGTACTCAGACGGCCAGGACGTTGAATGTGTGCGGATCCTCGATGGTGTCGACCCTCGATCTGCTCACTACTTTCGAAGCGAGGATCAGTGTCTAGCCAGTGTTGCAGATAGCCATCGATAGTGCGACGAGTGTCGGCGTACTGTTGGTACCTTGTGTTCTGGAGGTAACAGAGGCCTACTTTCGCTGTGTCAGCACCGGTATGGAAGATCCATGAATACCCTCCCGGTGCAAATCTGTGATCAAGCCGGAGCATCATCGCATCAGTTAGATCAGCATACTCCTCGTGGTCGACCACGACTCCTTCGAGTTCATACTCGATCGCGATCGCTTGTTTCCGGCGTTTGAGGTCGCTTACACCGAGGGCCTTCGCGAGTGGTGCGGCTGGCCCGGTTGCGTCAATGATGATGTCTCCGTATACTTTTTGTGACCCATTGTACTGGACTCCGATGATCTCTCCGTTCTCCAGTATAGGCTTCGAAACCCGAGCGTCAAATCGGTATTCAGCCCCTTTTCGTCGACCATCCTCGACGAGGAACTTCTTGAACGCGGCAAAATCTAGGACAGCGCCGGCATGCTTTGTGACAAAATATTCATTCGGGGATTCAATCACGACGCTGTCGGTGAAGTTCATTACGACATCGTCCGGAATACCAAACGAGGCCAGCATAGGCGGAAACGTTCCGCCAGTCGATTTGTTACTCTGACGGGGAAAGTCGTCTTCTGATTCGGTTTCGAGAACGACGACAGCGTAGTCCCTTGCAGCGAGGTCTCGTGCGCATTGAGCTCCAGCGGGGCCAGCACCAGCGATGACCACGTCAAAGTGATCGCGCATATATGATACACAGATACCGTTGTTATGAACGTTCGCACTCAATAGCAATGATTGGCTCTGCATTTTCGCTACCGCTCTTGTGACGGAGGTTGTTGGTAAGTCATAGCGCATTTCAAGGATAGTTTTCAGTGCTTCTTTCCCTGGTTTTCGGTAGACACGACGGCGGAGTTGGAGCGCTCGCAGATACGGTGTGAGTCTATCTTTGGCAACGCCTCGATGCGGCGCGACGCTCCGAGTCAAACGTCTTGACTGGGAACATCGTTCGTCGGGTGACGGGTTCGCGTCACCCTTGCCCGCTGTGACTTCCAGCTACAGCTGAGGCCTGACCAACGATCCTCTACCAAGAGCGAAACACGATCAAGGAGACCGATACCGGGGATGGGGAGGAACCCTGGTCGAAACTCCGCTTTCTGAACGCAGAGTCCATCCGGACCGATAGTCGGCCGTGACGAGCCGTTATATAATTGTACGTCGATGCGTACTACGATGAGCAGAAATCGGGATGGCCGGGTGGCAGCAATCCATATCGCACCGGAGGCCGGCGCCGAAATGGAATCGAGAACCGAGATATCAGCAGTCGAGGGGCGCGGACTCAAGGGAGATCGATACTTCGAACGAGAAGGCTCGTGGTCGGGCGAGCGAGGTCGGAACCTCACTCACGGGGACAGAGCCCTAACATTATTCGAGGTTGAAACTCTCGCTCTTGTTCAACGAGATGCCGGCATCTCGCTCACGGACGCCGATCACCGGCGGAATATCACGACCGAAAACGTGGCTGTCAGCCATCTGGTCGACGAGCGGTTTCAAATCGGTGAGGTGGTCTGTGAAGGGGTGGATCTCTGTGAACCCTGTGCGTATTTGGAGTCGCTCACCGAGGAAGGGGTACTCAGCGCACTCATTCATCGCGGAGGGCTAAACGCGCGGATCGTCTCATCGGGAACGATCCGGGTGGACGATCCGATCCACGTCATCTAATCGTCAATTGGTCGAGGCAGGTCGCTGAATAACCGTTTCGAGTGGATAACCAACGGTCTCGGGTAGGTCACAGACCAGGTCGAGAAGGACACGTTCGAGGCGAACCTCTAGAAGGTGATCGAGCCCCTCGAGAATGAGTAACCAGTCTTGTTCGTGCCAGTCGATCGGTGGCTCACGCGGTCGGTGTCGTGCGAGACGTCCAGGGGAGTGCCGGCGACGTGGTGACCCGTAACGACACACACCCACTTGCCGTCGTAGATCTCGACGCCTGGCGGGTCGTCGTTCTCCTCTCCACGGTTCACTATCCAGGTCGAACACGACCCCACCTTTGGTCCGAGACGTCGGCGTGAGGGTATCTCTCGTCGTCGTCAGCCGGTTCGTCGGCCTCCCTAGGCGCGGTCCGTTTGACAGAGCCGTACTGGCCGTGAACGGGCTCTTGTATCGAGACCGGACTGGGCGGGTCTCAGTGGTTGTTACCGAATGGAATCCAGATCGTAGGCACCCGGATGATCGGGGTCTTTCCACCCCTCTTTGCCACTCCACGAGTTCACGTCGAGACGGTACACAGCCGTCCGAGCGACCGATTCCTCGGATATCTCCTCGTAATCCTCGCCCGCCGTCAGTTGGGGAGCGAATTTCTCCATGAACCGCTCGAGGACGCGTCGTTTCTCCTTCCGACCGGTAACGAAGCCGATCGATCCGTAGGCAACCACACTCGAGTACTCGACAGTGAAGTTCACCGGCTCGTCCGCCGGAATGTACCGTCCCTTCTCGCTTGTCGTGAAGGAGGCCCGTGGCTCTCCGCCGGTCTCGATGAGATCGTGAGCACGCCCGGCTTGTGCACCGTGCAGGAAAATAGCGTTCACCTCGGAATCGTAGACGAAGAGCTGCGTCACGAGGTGAGGGGTGTCTCCGTCTACGAGACCGAGTACACCGGTCTCTTGGCTGGCGAGAAATGCAGGAATCCACGCCGGGTCATCGATCGCTTTTCCTTGATAGCGGATGGAATCGGAGACGTCTTTGGGTGTGTGTTCGGTCATACTGGCCAATAGCGATAGCCGAGGAAAAGTATACCCCGAGGACGGGTCCTAAGACTCGAACGAGTGACGGTAGATTTCACCGGGTTTACCCGTGAACCGGTTTTCGAGCTGGACTCTGGGTTCGTTCGACACAAAACTGAGTGACAGCTTCTGTCATCACTCGGGTTGATACGGGTTCGTCGCGGTGTCGAGGCGGTAGACGTCCTCGGCGATGTCGAAGTCGTCGTCGAACGCGTAGAGATAGCCGGGACCCTCCGTCTGCATGTAGGCGACGATACAGGCGTCGACGAACGAGAACCGCTCGAACTGCCGGAAGAGCGCTTTCGCCGTCGCGAACGCGTCCGCGGTCAGCGAGTCGAGATGGAATCGCGTGTTCTCTTCGATCCGGTCGAGAAAGTCGACAGCGGCGTCGTGGCCGGCGTGCGTGGTCAGTCCGTTGAGCGTCTCTGCGAGCACGTAATCGAGGATCACCGCTTCCGGGAGGTCCGCTGTGTCGATCCCCCGGAGGATCGGGAGGGCGTCCCGGTGTGCACCGTCGCGGCGATACGCCGCAGCGAAGAGGACGGTCGTATCGACGAGTGCGCGTGGCATCTACTCGTTGTCGACGCCCCAGGTGTCGTGGTCGGTCGTGACGTCGGTCTCGTCCTCGCCGTCGTAGCCATCGAAGTCACTGAACGTGCCGCTGCGCCGTTGAACGACCTGGACGCGGAGCGTGCCGTCGTCCTCGATATGCCAGCGGAGTCTGTCCCCGTCGTCGATGTCGAGTTCCCGCCGGATGCGAGCGGGGATGTTCGCTTGATTCCCCGAAACCTTGCTTTCGGAGTCGACGCTCTCACTACTCATACACGAGAGAAGGAGAGCAGCTCTGATAAATCATAGTGTTTATGCACACTAACGCTGGTCGTCTACTGCATACACCCGCTATCGTCAGCAGGTGGTTCTTGACAGATTTCGGAGAAACTGATAATCGTTCTGGTACCATCATCGCCTCTACTCACCGAGTCGAGGGTGAGGAAGGTAAGAGTACGGTGACACACAGATGGGGCTTAGGGTCTGAGGAGATGAACGAGCAGATTCACACCTGGGAGCCCAGGTACGACGTCGAAACACCGAACGAACTGCGGGCAAGCCTCGCAAGTGCGGAGGACGAAGCTGACGAACGCGAACGCCGCCGGACCGCCCGTGAGCGGGACCATCTCGTGACGCGCCGTCGTCTCGTCGAAGACGCGCTGCGACTCTACGACCGGTTTCTCGGCGACCCGAGCTCTGCCTCCGCATGAGTGAGCCTGGAGCGGACGTATTATTTTCATAACATCGAGATAATTGAGGGATTTTATCTACAGATAACACCACTAGTAGCATGTTGGAAGGTCCCTAACAATTAATTAGGTGGGCATCGAATTGGATTTCTGCACGTTGGCAGTGCATGAGACAACACATGACTAATCACACGAACGAGCACCGGTGCTGTCCGGAAGGGTCTGTCAACCGGCGACGGTTCATGCAGGGATGCGGTGCTGTCGCCGCCTTTACTGCTGCTGGGATGACCGCAGAAACGGTTGCTGCACAGACCAATGGTATGGGAGAACTGCTTGACGACCTACCGAACAACTGGGGACGATGGGGCGAGGACGACGAACTCGGCGCGCTCAATCTTCTCGACGGTGAGCAGGCTTTGAGAGGCATTGATGCGGTGACAGGGGGAGACCAACAGAGCGTCGAGACCTTTACGCTCCAGATGCCGATGACGGGCGAAGTCGCCTTTATCGAGGAGGATGAAACTCCAACGACGACTGTTGGCGATCCAGCGTTCCCTGGTCGAACCCCCGCACGTCGTAGTAACGGGCGGGACGAACAGGCCGTCAGAGACGGCGAACAGGAGCCGTATCCGGGGGGCATGAAGACCAGCGACGACAAGTTCGTCACCGATTTCTTCTTACACGGAGCGACGCACCTCGATGCGCTTGGACACGCGTGGTACGGTGATCAGATCTACAATGGCTTCGACGCGATGACTACCGCCGAGACGAAGACGTTCGAACGCGGCCTCGAGGGGTGCCCCGAGGGAGAAGTCGAAGAGATCACCGAAACACGAGGCCACGCGAGAGCGGACATCAGTACCGCAGCGAGCAGTGGAATTACTGGACGGGCAGTCTTGCTCGACGTCGGTCGCCAGATGGGCGATGAAGACCATCGGCTCGCTCATTGCGAGGGTATCACCCTGGACGATCTCCTGACTACAGCTGACGAACAAGGCGTAGAGTTACAAGAGCGTGATATTCTGCTGATTCGTACGGGCTCGATCCCCCGAGTCCGTGAGCCCGGTGTAGAGTGGGATCCAGCGAACGAACCCGGGCTTTGCTATAGCGACGAACTGGTCCGATGGGTTCACGACATGGACGTCCCGATGCTCGGAGCAGACAACCTCGCCGTCGAAAAAGTGAATCAGGAAATCGACGGGGAACCCTTCGTAATTCCGCTTCACGGCGCGATGCTTCGGAACCTCGGCGTTTATCTCAACGAGATCCTTTGGCTGGAGGATCTCGCTGCGAGTTGTGCCAACGACGGTATCTATGAGTTCCTCTTCACTGCTGCCCCCCTCCACGTCGAGATGGCAACTGGGGCACCGATCAACCCGGTCGTTATGAAAGCATCCCAAGCTGAAGCATAACTCCGGGGGTTTCGGTCGATCTCTTCTTCACTATCCGGGAGCTATGCGCCGTGTGTCCTCCGAATCCGAAAAACGAAAACGGACCATTCGATGCACTGGCTGCACCTCTCGGTCGTCTTGGGAGTGCTGGCAGTCGGTTCGTAATCTCCTCCCTGCAAGAGCGGGTGACTGAAGAGCTCACGTTCATCGGACTGATCCTCATCGTGATTGGAGCCTACCGGTTCCAGAATTGATCGAGGGCCGTAAATAAATGGATTATCGCGAAGGTCGACAACGGATACGAAGTCTGCTCCCCGTTCGGTCAGCACCGGATTTCAGACTCTCGTTGCAGCTGCATTCACGGTTATCGGATTGCTTACGCTTCTGGTCGTGACACTCACGATCCGAAGACACCGATACGTGACTTCCATTCGATTCGGCTGTTCGTCAGTTCTCGTCGTATTCGTGGATCTCCTCAGAGTAGCGCCGTGATGATCGCGAGTAAGACGAAGGCGATGATGAACCACTTCGCGATATTCATCGAAATTCCAGCGACACCTCCGGCTCCGAGCGCTGCAGCAACGATCGCGAGGATCGCGAAGAGAATCGCGAGCTCGATAAAGCTCCCTTGGAGGATTACCACGTTTTCGGCGAGCGACCAGAGCGACATGACGAACATCGCGCTCACCGCGCTCATTGGTCCGGCTCCCTACCGTATCCACTCTCGAATCTTCGTGCGTAATCTGATTTCATGATTGTGGTTGTGACTACCACGCCAGGTATGGTATAGAGAATACTGCTTGCAGTGGCCGGATCTGCTCGTTTGAGGTACTCAGTCGATCGAGAGACGGAGAGCGAGTGATTCGGATCTCGAGGCTACGTATGACGGAGCGTTCTACGCGAACTATATCTGCCGATGGCGGGCCCCCTCTTCGTGATGAGGAAGTACGCTCGTCGAGGAAACAGCATCGGCTTCGTTCCGTGGGACAAAACACTCGTCGTCAGTCGATCAATCCAAGTATTGGAGGTCGCTTCGCCGTTCGCGGTGCATGATTCCACCCGCGAACCGACGGAGCCGTTCGACGAGTTCGGCTTCGGTGTCGTACGTTTCGATCCGGAGATCCCACCGAACGTTCGCCGATCGTATCATCGCACTCGTTACGTTGGCCTCGTGGATGAACAGCAGTCGCTCGCCGTGTGACTCTGAAAGTGTCTCGAGAATGCTACCTGCCTCCTCACCGACGCCGAAGTTATGCCCGAGGAACGGAACGACGAACGCCGTTGCGTTGCTACACCGCGTGAACTCGATACTCTGGGTTACTGCATCTACGTCATCAGTCTCGATATCCACGTCGAGTGCCAGAAACGCATTCACACCGGGATCCGTTCGGAGTTCGCCCTGTACTCGTCGTAAGAGCCCCTGTGCCGCATCGATGTCCTCTCTGTTCCGAAAGAGACGCCGCAACGGCCCCGGGAGCTCTTCGATATCGAATCGACTGCGTTCGTCCTCGCTGAGAACGTAGTTGAGGTTGAACGACTTGTACGGTCCCATCACGTAGAAGAGAAAACGGTCGTATTTCACGCTCCCGAGACGATCGGCGATCGATTCGCGCGTACTCTCGGTCGTCATATCACCCGCCACTCGCACCATGCTTATAAAGAGTGGCGATTTTTGGATATGCTGGCTTGACAATAGCTAAGTATCTTCTTCGCCTACTGCGAAACGAGATGGCGACACGGGATACCCACGATGGCAGGGAACACAGGCCGGAGGACCCGGAGGACCTACTACCGGAAGACAGTATCCTAAGCCTCGATGAGTATCTCGACATGCACGCAAGCGTCGGCAATCGCACCCGCTACGAGATCCTCTATCGTCTCGTCCATGGCGAGGAGATGAGCCCCAAACAACTCGAGGAGACGATCACGATCGATGACAGTACTCTCCACTATCATCTCAACAAGCTTCTCGACGTCGGCCTCATCGAAAAACGCCAGCGTACCGAACGAGGGCAGGACGGATTGCACACGTACTATCGAGCGACCGTCTTCGGCGAGGTGACGCTCACAGAGGGTGTCGACGAACTCATTAGTGGCGAACAGGAGTTCGGGGCGATGTACGACAGTTCGCGGAAATAGCGTACCACCATAGAATCTGACCCGGCTCCGCAATGGACCGACTGGCCGACCACTGATTCGAGATACTTCCTTCCCCACTCACGACGAGCAGAGAGCTCTCGTTCGCCACGCTCGGTGAGCGAGCACTCGTCGGTCCGCCGGTCGCGCGAGTGGTATACCGTCCGCTCTCCGTCTGACGTAACTATTTTAGAGGGGCGATTGAACGCGTTCCCGTGAGAAAACCAACCCTGTTCACGAGGGGCGGTACCGACCCCGGCGGTGGACTTGAACAGGCGTACGGCGAGCGATCGGAGGCGTCCGGAGTGGGGCGTCGGCCGCTGCTCGCCGGTGCGGCGGCGCTCGCCACGGGCGGCCTCGTGACCGGGCTCACAGCCGCCCGACGGAACTCGTCCGACCGATTCGAGCCGTCGGTCGCGACCGGGGAGGAGGGCGCGGTCTCTACGCCGGATCCGATCGCGAGCGAGGTCGGCGCCCAGGTCCTGGAGCAGGGTGGGAACGCTATCGACGCGGCCGTCGCGGCGCAGCTCAGCCTCTGTGCGACGATGCCGGACGCGACGGGCCTCGGCGGGGGTGGGTTCATGCTCGTCCACGACACCGCAGCGGGCAAGTCGCACGCGATCGACGGGCAGGTCCGTGCGCCGAGTGCAGCGGGGCCGGATCGGTTCGAGGACGCGGGCTCGGATATCACCGAGAGTGGCCTCTCGGTTGGCGTCCCCGGAACGCCGCGTACACTGGAGGTCGCACTCGATCGCTTCGGTTCGGCGAGCGTCCCCGAACTGATCGCGCCGGCCATCTCGCTCTCGAAGGGGATCCGGGACGTGACGAGCGACCTCGAACGCACGATCGAGGCGAACGCCGACCGGCTCTCGCCCGAGGCGGAGTCGACCTTCTCGGGGCTCTCCGAGGGCGATCCGCTCTTACAGGAGGACCTCGCCGAGACGCTCCGGATCCTCTCGGACGACGGACTCGGGGCGTTCTACACCGGAGCGATCGCGAGCGATATCGCCGAGACGGTCCAGGGGGCGGGCGGCGACCTCACCACCGAGGACCTCGCCGCCTACGAGGCGACGGTCGACGAACCGATCGTCGGGAGGGTGAACGACTGTCCGTGTCTCGTCCCCAGACCGCCGAGCAGCGGCATCACGGCGGTCCAGAGCCTGAAGATACTCGCCTCGCTCGCCTCGGACCACTCGGGCGATTCGGCCGAGCGCTACCACGCGCTGCTCGAGGCGACCCGCCTCGCGTACGCTGACAACTGGACGTACCTCGGCGACAGCGCACACGACGATATCCCCGTCGAGGGACTGCTCGACGAGCTCTACCTCTCGCGGCGCCGTGACGTGATCGCACCCGGCGTCGTGAGCGAGCGCGTCGAGGCGGGCGATCCCTGGACGTTCCAGGACGGACGCGAGGAGCCGAACGAGGAGAGAGGGCTCCCGAGCGAGTCGGGCACGACGCACGTCTCGGTGGCCGACAGCGAGGGCACCGTCGTCTCGTACTCGAGCACGCTCTCTCAGCCGTTCGGCTCGGGCATCGTCGTCCCCGGTCGGGGGATCTCCCTCGCGAACTCGCTGACGAACTTCGATTTCACCCCGGGAGGGCCGAACTCGGTTGCGGCGAACAAGCGACCGATGAGCACGATGAGTCCGATGATCGTCCTCGACGACGGAGCGCCGATCCTCGCGCTCGGCGGCTCCGGCGGCGCGGTGGTCCCGAGCGTCGTCGCCCAGGTCGTCCACCGCGTGTTGGAAGACGGTGCCGGCACGGCGGCGGCCGTCGCCGAACCGCGGGTGTTCGCGGGTGCCTCCTCGACGGTGTGGTGGGAGTCCGGTCTCACGGAGGCGACGAGAGGCGAACTCGACGGGTTCGGCTACGAGACCGAGGCGGAGTCGACCGAACTCGGGGAGGTCCAGGCGCTCTCCATCGACGGGGAGTACACCGCGATCGCGGATGGGCGCGGGACGGGCGACGCGCTCGCGGTTCCCAGAGACGAGTGAGTTCCGTCTCGTCGTCGAATTTCTGGTGGACGCTCGTGTCGTGGTGCGGGAGCCGTCGATCTCCTCGCTCGACGTCTCTCGTGAGGACGGCCGACGAGTCGCCGTGGTCTCGAACACACGCGTGTGGCGTTCGATCGACGGAAGCCCCACCGGTGTTGGTGTGACGTGATTCGTCCCCACAAAACGCTCGAACTCTGTAACGACTCCCTGGAAAAGCCGATCGAGGTGAGGATCGCTTCGGGCTACTGCGCCCCAGCGTCCTCCTCGGTGGGGATCACCCCCAGTTGTTGCATGAACCCGAGCGAGTCGTACACCAGCCACGTCTCGGCCAGTTTCCCGTCCTCGATCCGGTCGAACTCCATCCCAGAGATCTCGAACTCCTCCCCGGTCGGTTCGAGATCGAGGTTCGGGATCGGTCCCTCGTGGGTTCCGCCGACCGTCCAGTGAACCGCGACGCGGTCGTCCTCGGCGACGATCTCCTCCGTCGTGAGGTGGAGGTCGGGGAAGGCGGTTCGGAACGATTCGACGTACTCTTTGAACCTCTCGGGCCCGCGGATCTCCTCCGGGCTGAGCGGGTCGTGGAGCACGAACCCCTCGCTCACCATCTCGTCGATGGCGTCCATCTCGCCCGTCACGTACGGCTCGAACGAGACGCGCTCGACGATCTCCCTGTTTCGCTCTTCTACCGATGTGGTCGTTGCCATCTCTCTACCCTCCTATACGGAGGCGCGCTGCGGGGATATTGATTGCGAGATATTAACTAGCAATAGACGAGCCAGTTTTTCACGTCGTCACCGGGTTCCAGGGGTGAACGACGCGCTCTCTCGGCTACGCGAGATCGCTGACTCCTCACTCCGTAACCGATCGATCGAGAGCGATTTCGAAGCCCTCTCGGAGGGTGGTGTCGACGAGTCGTTCTCCGGTGCAACCGGTGTGAGACACGAAAAGAGGATACGGACGGTGTGACGACGACCGCTCCACTGCCGTCTCCCCGGGGCGCGATCACGTCTCTCGTCTTCCATCCCGTTTCCGTCGCCTCCGGCCACAACGGTTTTGTGTTAGAATCATAACAACGATCCATGGATACGAAGGGTGTCCTCTTCGGGGAGCCCGAACCACGACGGCGGGTCGCGGCCCTCGCTCTCACGCTTCCGGCTCTCGCGTCGGTCGCGTTCTTGCTCGGGGTCGACGTCGTCCTCGGATTCACGCTGCTCACACTGTCGCTCGTAGTGGCCCTCTATGCGGGGGCGAGACGTGCTGGAGCCCTGGTGGGTCTCGGCACGGTCTATCTCACCGTGCTCTGGCGGTTCGTCTTCCCGCCGCTCGTCGGCTACGTTCGCTCGTCGATGGACACGCGCTACACACCGCCCCGGGCGCTGGGCTACAAACTCCATCCGAGGGGCGAACTGATCGAGGGGCTCACACACGGTCCGATCTACGCGCTCGGTATCGCGGTCGTCCTCGGGGGCGGTGTGTATCTCGTGGGCACCCTGATCGGGCGGCTTTATTGACCTCGACGCGAAACGCCGTCTCCACTATCGCCCTACCGTCGATGAACCTGGAGCGACCGCCGGTGGTACGGTCTCCCGACCTCGCCGTGGAGCCGTCCCCCGTCCGTCCGGGGCGTAGATTCACGTTCGACGAACCTGTGTCTCCGGACGGAGTGAACCCATGAACGGACGGTCTCGCCACGGGAGCCGAGCGCCAGCGTTCGCTCCGTGGCGACGGCGCTTTCTCGGCGGGACCGTCCTCAAGACGACGCTCGCCCTCCTCGCCTGGTTCGCGGTCAGCAACCTCGTCGTGCTGAACGTGGGGCGGACCACGCTGGTCGTCGCGCTCACCGCGCCGGTGTTGAACCTCGGGATCCCGTGGTGGGCCGTCTACTCGCGGGTCGGCGGCGGTCAGGCCGTCGCGACGCTACTGTTGATCGTCTGGTTCTACCTGCTCTCGGTGGCCCTCGTCTGGGTCGGGGAGGTCGCTCTCGAGCGGTGGCGAACGACGGGACGAAACACGACCGACACCACGGGGCGAAACCGACTGTGACGAAGCGATCGGCTCGCTCCCGCCGAGCGATGCTCGCCGCGGTCGGCTCCTCGCTCGTCGGGCTCGCCGGCTGCACAGGCGAGATGCCGTGGGAGGAGGAACTCCGCGATCCGGGCGGGGAGTACCGCCCCAATGCGATCCCCGAGAGCGAGATCACCCCGCCCGCGATCGCCCGTGGCGAACTGCTCGACGACTTCGCCGAACCGAGCGTCTGGGCCCCGCTGGCCGGCGAGCGATCGGGGACAAGCGACGACGCCCTGGTGGGTGATCGAGCGCTCCGCGTGACCGACGCCGACGGCCGGCGCGCCGGCGTCTACCGGGCGTTCGAGGACCCGATCGATCTCAGTGAGAGGGATCTCTCGGTGGCCCTGGCGCTCGACTCCCCGGCGGGCGCGGTCGTGACCGTCGAGCTCCAGGCGCCCTCTACCGATCACGGCCTGATCAGCAGGCGTCGGGTTCCGAGCGACCTCGACGACTGGATCCGCATCGACGTGGGCTACACCGACCGGCAGGGTGAGCCGGACGAACGTGGGGTCGAGGGGATGCGGATCTGGGTCGACGGGACCGACGACGAGCCGGTCGCGTTCTCGCTCGACGACCTGCGAGCCACGCCGGGGGGAGAGCGCGGCGGGGTGGTCCTGACGTTCGACGGTCGGCTGGACTCCGCGTACGACGAGATACTCGAGATCACCGACGAGGTCGGTCTCGCGGGCGTCCTCGCGGTGCGGCCGTCGCTGATCGACGAGCCGGGCGGACTCTCGGTCGACCGTCTGGAGCGTTTTGACAGGGAAGGGTGGGACGTCGCGTCGTTTCCCCTGCGACGCGAGCCGCTCCCGGAGCTCTCGACCGACGAGCAGCGGGCGGTGATCGAGGGTGAACACCGGACGCTCGTCGACCTCGGCTTCGAAGCGGGTGCCAGACACTTCTTCACCCCGTACGACCGACTCGACGCCTCGACGCTCGGGGTCGTACGTGAGGTCCACGAGACGGGCTTCGTCTTCGGTGGCTCGCCGAACGCGTTTCCCCCCTCGGATCCCCACACGATCTCGACCGTCGACGGGACGGACTCGAGTGCGGTCCAGCGACTCGTCGAGTCGGTGCTCACGTATAATCAGCTGCTCGTGCTTCGCTTCGGTGCGCTCCGCGTCGACGCCGATGACACCGCCTCGACCGCGTACCTCCGCGAACTCCTCGCGTTCCTCGACGCGAGGGAGGTCGACGTACTGACCGCGTCCGACATGCTCGACACCGTGGAGTGACTGCCGACCGGGCACCGTAGACGCCGTTTTCCACCGGAATCGGACCGGATCGGTCCTCCTGTCCTCCGGGGGCCGGGCGTGCGACCTCGCGGTCGTCGACTCGGATGACGTGTCCCCAGGGCCGGTGGATGGTGCTATCCGAGATCTACCGAACTCGTACCCCACGGCTGGTTACCTTTTTCTCACACTATGGTGTGGGTAATCCCGTGAACTATCTCGATGCTATTTACCGTCGGCTGCCGTTCGGTCGGGTATCGATGAACGACCTGACCGCATTTCAGCGCGACCTGCTGACCGCTATCGGTGGCCTCGACGAGCCGAAGGGACTCGACGTCTGTGACGAACTGACGGAGTACTACGGGAAGGAGATCCGCCACGGACGGCTCTATCCGAACCTGGATGCGCTCGTCGAGAAGGGGCTCGTCGAGAAGGGGAAACACGACCTCCGGACGAACAAGTACACGCTCACCCAGCGGGGTCGCCGCGAGCTCGAAGCCCGCCTGAACTGGGAGCTCTCGTACGTCCCACAGGAGATCCTCGACACGGTCGACGGCGTCCCCGCGTAGCCGGTCGCTCTCGAAATGGGATTCGAAGGGAGGCGGAGGTGCTCAATCGTCCCGAGACTGAAACGGGGCTCTTCACGAACAAACGAAATAGATCTCTCTCTCTCTCTTTCTGACACCCGGAGATCTACCCTTCGGGTAGTGTAGGGTGGTCATACCACCGGTTAGGAATCGGCAATGACCTGTTACTTATACTATCATAGTGCGAGGGAAACGTGGGTGGAACACTCCCCCTGTCGGTGGACGCCGACGGGGCGATCCGTGTACGGATCCGAACGGAGTACTCACCACCCATCCCCACCCTTGGACGTCCGGTGAACGGGCCACCCGTCTCGCCGGGCGTTCGGGCACTTCGGGCGGTCATCCGAACTCGGAGCGGAGCAAGGCGATCGACCGGTGACTTCTACCGGACGACCTCGACGTCGAGTGCGTCATCGATGCGCACCGTCAGTTCGTCGCCGTCGAACGTCCACGTCGCCTCGTAGGCGAGGGGGTCCTCCGACAGCACGGTCTCGGAAGAGGAGATGAGGGCACCGCCGTCCTCGAACGACGGCCGCAGGAGGTCGTAGCCGTGGCGGTCGAAGAAGCCCAGCACCTGCGAGTCGAGCAGCGCGACGATCGTGAGGTTCGTGACCATCCCGTTCTGGCAGGTGTCACAGTGGAAGTCGACCCGCCCGCTGATCCGTCGGCTACAGGCGTCACAGATCCCCCGATCGTCGTGGTCGGGACAGACCTCGATCCGCGTCCGCACGGTGCCCGAACACTCCGGGCAGGCACCCCTCGCGAACGAGAGCGCGCGCTGGATCGACCACGCGACCCCGACGTCGAGGATCTCTTCGGGGGTACGGTCGCGGAGGCCGGCCGTCGGCAGCGGGACGATCGTGATCGTCGAGTCGGGATGTGGGGTGTCGGTCCGGATCGACGTCGTGGTCCCCCCGAACACCCCCTCGCAGTTCGTACAGCAGACGCGGAGGTCGTCGTCGACCGGGACGATCTCGACCGTCGCATCACAGTACGGACAGGATCGATCGACGGTCGTCCGCTCCATCCTCGGGAGCGCCGTGAGGTCCTCGGCGAGGACGGCCGTCAGCGCCCTCCGTCCCGCGCGGGTGAGGTCGTAGCCGTTCTCGCGGCTCATCACGAACTGTCCGGTCAGCTTTCCGAGGTGGTAGTTGAAGTTCCCCGTGTCGGCGATGCCCGCGTTCTCGGCGAGGTCGGTGAACGACTGTGGACCGTGGTTCTCCCACAGTGCGAGCAGGATCGCCATCCGTGTCTCGTTCGCGAGCAGCGAGAACGCCTCGGTCGCCGCGAGTCCCCGCTCGACCGACGATCGATCGGCACCGGCCGAGTCGTGGGCGTCGACCATGGTTCAGCACCCGGACACGGGACGATAGCTCTTGTGCCGAGTGTCCGTCCCTGGTGTCCGGGTGCCAGGATGTGGGCGACGCTCGCGGAACCGTCACCGGAGGTGTCGCAGGAGACGCGGCAGCTTCGGGAGGTCGCTCGCTCTGAACGGATACAGCCCGAACAGGTCGCCGATCGTCAGCTCGTACCGCTGGAGCCGTTCGGCCCCTTCCTCGGAGAGCGATCGACATCTCCGGACGAACCCGTTCTGCTGGCCGGCGTCGAAGTCGTAGAGGAGTTCGCCGACGATCCGCTGTCTTCGCCAGCTCGCTCCCTTCTCGCGGTTCCACCGGCGTTCGTATCCGAGGAGGGCCTCTCGCGAGGTGTCTCCCGCGCGGAGCGCCTCGATCGCGATGTCGGCGGCCATCTCGGCCGACTCCATCCCCGGCCGAATCCCCTCACCGAACAACGGGTTGATGCTCGAGACGGAGTCGCCGACCGCGACGATCCCATCCCCTGCTCGTCGGTGGATCGAGTTGTCCGAGATCACCTCCCCGGCGTGGACCGCACGGATCGATTCGACCGACCACCGCGAGTCACTCTCGATCCACCGTTCGATGTACGCGTCGATGCTCGTGTTCTCGTCCCGGGCGTGTCGTTCGTAGAAGTCGTCGACCCAGCACACGCCGATCTTGAACGCGCCCTCCCCGGCGGGGAAAACCCACGCGTAGCCGCCCGGTGCGTACCGGTGATCGAAACGGAACAGGAGCGCGTCCTCCTCGAACCGCCCCTCGACCTCGAACTCCTTTCCGATCCCGCGCTGTGCCCTCGTCCGGTCCCACATCCCCAGCCGTCTCGTCAGCGCGCCCGCCGGACCCGTGGCGTCCACGACGAGGTCTGCCCGCACCTCCTCACGCTGTCGTCGGCGTCGGCACCGGACGCCGACGACCCGCCCGTCCTCGACGATCGGTTCCAGGACTCTGACCCCGGTCAGCACGTCGACACCGTGCGACGCGGCTCTCTCTCCCAGGAACTCCACGAACGCCGGGAAGTCGAGGACGTGGTTCGGGATGGGGAGTCGTGCGCTCGCGTCCGGGCCCTCGAACACCACCTCCGGACTGGAGTCCATCACAACCTCCTCGGAGACGTCGAACCCGTCGACGACCTGGTGGAAGGTCCCGCCGGTGGACTTGTCGTTCTCGGAGAGTTCGTCGTTCGCTTCGAGGACGCCGACCGAGTGTTCGGTCCGCCGGCCGAGCTCCCGGGCGAACTGTAATCCAGACGGACCGCCTCCCGCGACGAGTACGTCGTACGACCCCATTCCCACGACCGGGGTATCGCTAACGGATCGCTAATAGGTACCGGTCGGAGCGACGGGGAGCGGTCGCTGTCCACGTCTCGAGCGGTGACCGAACCCGTTCCGAACTCACCGCTCGGACACGGACATCGATACTGTAACTGCTGGATCGAGCGCCGTCCCGTTATTCGATTACGAGAGGGTGCACACACTCGAACAGCTTCCGCGCCTTGTTCTGGGCCGCCGCTGCCGGCAGCACGTTTTCTTCGTCTCGACGCTCGATCGCGTTGCCGAGCTCCTCCAACGCGACCTGAACCCTCGGTTGAGGCCCGGCGTTCCGCTCGAGTTCCGCTAACAGCTGTTGCTGAAGTTCGAGGACACCCACGAGGTAATCGAAGTACTCCTCCGGCTGGATACGCTCACCGGCGTCGTGACGGCCCAGGAACTCGAGCGCCGCGCGAATGACTCGAGCAGCGGTTTGCTGGTTGTCGAACCGCCTGAAGACGACACCGAACGAACTGCACATGCCCCACACGGACCGCTCCATCACGTAGTGTTCGACACGGATCAATCGGTCGGTGATCCGTTCGATGTCTCGCCTATGCCGCGCCTCGAGCTCCGAGACCCGTTCTTCGAGCTCTGCGAGCCCGGTGACCGAGAGACCGACCGTATGGTCGCCTCCCGCATCGTCGCCCCTGGTGATCGAGACCGTCTCGTCCGGGGAGGCCAGATCGAGGTTTCCGTCGTCGTCACCCCCGACGCCGGCGACGCTCTCGAGCGCCCCCGTCTGTGCGGCGGTCACCTCGTGGGGGTTGTCGGTGTCCCCGAGGTGCGCCTGGAGACCGTCGTCGACGTCCGCGAGGCCGGGCACCGAGAGGCCGACCGTGTGCTCACCGACATCGTCGGGATCCGTGGTGAACGACACGTTCCCGTCCGGTGAGGCGAGGTCGACGTCGCCACCGGGGTTCTCGACACCCTTGACGCTGATCAGGGCACCGGTCTGTCCGGCCGTAACGTCGTGTGGGTTCCCGAAATCGGTGGTGTGTCCAGTGATCGCCGAGTACAGCATGTCGTTGGTGTACACTCGCGGGCGGAACGCGACGTCTACCGTCTCGGTCTCCTCCGACGGCTGGGAGAACGAGCCGAGATAGACCGAGTGCGTTCCGTTCGGGACACAGCCCACCGGGAACTCCGCACCCGTGTCCCACGTCCGTGCGATCCGTGTGAGTTCGGGGTGGTAGCGATCGATGCCGTCGACGGTCGTTCCACCCTCCGTTTCTCCCGACTCTTCCAACGATTCCAGATCCCGCTCCAACTCCTCCGCGCGGTGTCGGAGCTCCTCCGCTCGCTCCTCGTCGCCCTCTTCGAGCAGCCTCTCGCGGCGCTCGAGTATCTCGTCGATCTCGGTACGGAGCTCCTCGGCGCGTTCGGTCCCGTCCTCGTCGACGCCGAAGCCGTCTCGGTCCGGAAAGTCGACGGGAGGCACCGGCTTCGCGGGTCGGTCGTCGCTCTCGACCCCCTCGACCCGGAGGTCGAACGTCTCGATGACCCGGTTGTACGCACACTCGCGCTCGCAGGCGTCCTCCGAGCCGGGGATGGGCACGGATTCGGTGACGCACTCGGCGTACTCGATGAACAGCCCGAGTCGATCCGACCCGGGGAACTCCTCCGTCCCGATTCGAACGGTCGTCTCCTTCGACACGACCACCGGTCGGCCACAGCAGTCGATCGCGTACCCCGGCTCGACGGTCACCGCCAGCCCGTCGTCGACGCGCTCGACCTCTGCCTCGAGCCCGTCGACGACCCCGTAGCCCGTCACGTGTCGGGACCGCCGCGTGAAGAGCCGGCGATGGTAGGTCTGCTCGGCCGCCATATCGCGGGCCGTCATCAGCTTCCCGTGGAAGTATCGGTTGCGCTCGGAGGTGGTCAGTTCGCACGCGTCGATCGATTCGCCGGTCGGGTTCGTGTGTGTCTTTTGACTCATGGATTCGGTCTCCCCAGCTCAAGAAAGTCGGACGTCCTCGCCGAGCCGCGAGCGGATGCCAACGGCGCCGTGCGGTTCGCGCTCGTGCAGGACGGTCTCCTGGCCCAGCGTCGAGCTCTCGACGGCGAACTCGCGGGCCGAGAGCACCGTGTTGATGCCCAGATACGAGTGAAACCCGCGCTCGCCACGATCGTGGCCGGTGAGGACGGTAACTGGCCGGAGCGCCACAGCACGCCCGCTCGTGTGTGCGGGGCGCTGGTGCCCGACGATCCGGCCGATCGCGGTGACGTGGCGCTCCTCGAGGGCGGGATGGAGCAACACGAGGAATCCCTGCGGGCAGCTGATGAGCCTCGAGTAGGACTCCCAGGCGTCGGTGTCCCTCGCGCACGCCAGATCTGCGTGTTCGAACACGCGGACCAGCGCCACCTCGGCGTCGTCGTCCCCGATCGCACGGAGCCGGTCCCACGCCTCCCGATCCACGTTGACGTGTTCGAGGTAGATCTCGATGGCGGCCTGGAGACCGCGCCGGGTCCCCCGCATCCGATAGAGCGCAGGTGCGTTCGCGATGAACGCGCGTTTGACGGCGGCCGGCCAGCCGGCATCCATCTCGGCCGCCACCCAGCCTCCCAGCCACTCGAGGTGTTCGGCGTCGGCGGGGATGGTCTCCGGATCCAGATACCGGGGGAGGTCCGAGATGGACTCGCCGACCTCCGTGAGGACGCTCTCGAACAGCGCGAGGAACGGCTCCAGAAAGTCGCTCGTGGCCCCGTCCGACCGATAGACCGCCGGGAGCTCCTCGAGATACGACCGGCGTGGATAGCTGACGTCGGTGGCATCGACCGCCGGTGTCTCGACGGCCGTGCCGACGAGTTCGGCCTCGACCCAGAGATACCGTCCGACTGCATCCGACAGCAGCACCTCCTCCGGGTTCGGGGGCGTGGTCTCCCAGTCGAACGTCTCTGGATCCGGCGTCTCGGGCAGGAGCGCGTCGGCGTCGGCGATCCAGGTCGCGGTCCGCCCCGTGGAGACGGTCCGGAGGCGGCTTCCGAGGAGCGCCGACACCGCCTCCGGCTCCTCGTCGACGAGCTCCTCGAGGCTCTCGATGCCGGCCACCCGCAGCCGGGCGGCGAACACCGGCCCGATCCCGTCGACCGCCCGGAGGGCGTCGTCACCCCCTGCGAGGATCGACTCGGCGTCCGACTGCCACTCCCGGACCCGGTCGGCCGGGACGTCGATCTCCTCGACGCTGACGATCGCGGCGATCGTCTCCGGGTCGCTCGCTGCGAGGTCGGCGAGCGTGATCACCCCAGCACGCCGCAGGCGCCACGACTTGCGCGGGCCGATGCCACCGACGGCCGTGAGGTCAGACGCCAGCGCGTCGGGATCGGGCGACAGCCGATCCGGTGTGGGTGCGTCGGTCGCGTGATACCGAACGTTCAGCTCGGTGTCCCGATCCGTCAGCTCGCGTGCGAGCCGGATGCGGTGCCACTGCGTGCCCGAGACCCCGGCGTCGAGGCGCGTCCTGATCCGCCCGTCGTAGGCGTCGGTCGTCGGATTCCGCTGTCGTTCCGTCTCCGCCGTACTCACGAGGAGTGCGCCGTCACCATCGATCACGTATAGCCGAGCCGACGCCCCGGACCGATCGAGGGCCAGCACCTCACAGCCCGCCGGCACGTCCGTCTGGTGTGCGAACCCCGCCCGGTTCGGGCGGAAGCCGAACACCGCATCCTCGCCGACGGTTCGACGGGCGGTGCCGACGACGAGCTCCCCCGCGACCCCGGACGTGAGACACGCCGGGACGACGGGCTCCGCACTGCCCACGCTGCGAAACGCTTCCGGGGGGATCCACACGGTATCGACGCCGGGGATCGGCGGGCTCGCGACGGCCTGGGCGGGGAGCCTGCGGACGACGTAGCGATCGGGGTCGTCCGCCTCGGTCCACGTGTGCGGCTCCAGAACGTAGAGCGCCCCGTCGTCGTCCGCGTCGATATCGATCGGCTCGTAGAGGTCGGTCACGATCGGAACGACACGCCCGTCCGCAGTGAGGCGTCGGACGGCCCCTCGGCCCGGGCGGTCCCCCCGATCGAGCAGGCAGGTCGCGCCATCGATCCGAACGAACGTGACCGGGTCGTCGACCCCCTCGGTCAGCGACCACCGCATGCCACCCGCGTGCCGGGAGAACGCCTGCACTCGCCCCGGGTTCCCGCTCGCGACGTAGAGGCTGTCCCGCGTGACGTCGATCGCTCGCGGTTCGGCGGTCGCGTCGACCAGACAGTCGATTCGAGCGAGACGGTCACACCCCTCGCCCGGGCTGTGTCGATAGACGGTACCGTCCGCACCCAGGAGGAACACCTCCCCACAGTCGTCGACCGCGAGGTCGACGAGCCTCGATTGGCCGTCGTCGCCCTCGACGACGGGCTCGACCGACCGATAGGCCGGAAACGGGTTCCTGGCGATGCGAACTCGATTTCCCGAGACAGCGACGTTCTCCCGCTCCCACCGTTCCCAGGAGGGCGTCACGTCGGTCCCGCGGTGGGTGAACTCCATCAGAGCCCCCTCCCGCATGTCTCTCGCTCCTCGCGCACGTCGATAGAGACCGCTGCGAGGTACGGCACCGAGGTGTGATCGGCCTCGAGGTCCGCCTCGTCACCGACGCCGATCGAGACGTCGATCACGTCCGCGACTGTCGGGAGGTTCGCGAGCACCTCGAACACGTCCGAGCGGTGGACCGGCCGGTCGAACGGCCAGCCGTCGCCGTCGTACCCCACGAGCGGGTCGATGAACGTTTCGAGCCGTTCGGCGGCGACGTCGCGGACGTCGTCGTGTGGGATCCCTTCGACGGCCACCACCTCCGCCGTCACCCGAATGCTCACGTACGTCGGGGCTGACACCGAGATCCGGTCCGTGAGCAACGAGTGAGCGCAGAGCTGGTACTCGACCGCCTCGAGGAACCCGCGCGTGGGGATCGGGCGTCGGCCCGGTGGGCCGAACGGGATGACCACGACCGTGACCTCGTTCGGCGACCCGGATGCGTCGTCGGCGCAGTCGACGACCGCCGCCGCCCGGCCGACGCGGACACCCGGCGTGCGCATCGCGATCGCCCGGTGGTCGGACGCCGTGACCGCCCGATACGGGATCCGCTGCTGGTCCCGCGCCCGGTCGAACGCCGCCGCGATCGACTCGGCCCCCCGCCCCCCCGCCGGTCGGGCGAGCGGGTCGGCCTCCAGTGTATCCTTCGGTCCCTCGATCATCCAGGTGGAGCCACGGGGCACGTTCCCCTGCGGCCCGCCACCGTACACGACGTCGCCCGCCGAGACCGTCTGTCCGGGCAGCGGAATCGCCCCCCGACGGCCGTCGCCGAAGGTGACGACCCCACGCTCTCGGTCGAGAACGTAGCACCGGTCGTCCGGACCGGCGGCGCCGAAGTCGTCCACGGCGGTCCAGCGGGTATCGCCCACGACCACCTCGGCGTCCACGACGGGCGCGGTCGGAAACGCGAACCGCTGGGATCGGGTGGCCGCCGTCTCGCTCGGGGGGTACGCCGGTCGCTCGTCACCCGGTCGATCGATGCGCTCTAACCCCACGCTCGGGACCCGCTCTCTCTGTCTCGCGGCGACGACGTTGGTGCGGATCGCATCGAACGTCGGTGGGAGTTCGTATCGCTCGGTTTGTGTGGGAGTGCGATCTCTCACACCGGTCTGTGAACCCGACCCGACGACGCCCGACCGCTCCGCGCAGGTCGGAATCCGCCGTTCAGTGTCCTCGTCGTCCTCCCGTGCCCTCGCCACCGCGCGAACCCAGATCAGCGGCGTGTCCCGGGCCAGGATCGCCGCCGCCTCCGCCTCGCCCTGCCGGTCGGAGGGTTCGGCGAGCCCGACACGTCCGCCGGTGTAGAACGCGTCCGTCCCGTCGTGGACGAGGTCCAGTTCCTCCCACGCGTCGTCCCGGTACCAGCGCTCCGGATCCGTCAGGCGTTCCCAGACGACGGCGATCGAGGGGACGAACCGTATCGGGTCGTGCGGGTCTCCCGCGGGATCCGGGAGGTCGTCGTCGTGAAAATCGACGACCAGGTCGAGTCGGTTCCCCTCGGCGAAGGGGTCGCCGTCGAACCCGAGGTAGAGCGCGTTCCCGACGCTCGCTTCCGTCCCGAACGCCAGGAACGATCGCCCCTCGCTCTCGTTGGCCACCGTGTGGTCGGTCCGTCCCCGCGCGTGCTCGGAGACGACCGCGTCGATCGTAGCCGGCGTGAGCACGATGTCAGTCTCCGTTTCGAACCGGATCACCTCCCGGTCCGGCGTCTCCACCACGATCGGGGTCCGTGCGGGAAGCTCACCCGCGACCGCCTCGTCACCGGTCGCGACCGATAGATCGACCGACGCCGACCTCGGTGGGTGGGGAGTCACGCCGACGAGTTCGAGGTACTTCCGTCGGTGGTCGTCGGTCACCCGATCGAGTTGGTAGCCGTACGTCTCGACGAGCCACGCCAGGAGTTCGAGGATCGTGATCCCGGGGTCGTGGACGTTGTGGTCGGTCCACTCCGGTGCGTGGACGGGGAGGCGCTTCACCGCGTCCGCTCGTAGCTCTTCGTACGTGCGGTCGTCGAGGTCCGGGACGTCCAGGCTCATCGGTCGCCCTCCACACAGGGGCGTGTCCGCTGGCGAACGACGAGTTCGTGGGTCCCGCTGTGAACCAGCACGTCGGGTGCGACGTCGGGGGGCGTCTCGCCCTTCGTGATCGTCTCCCGACCGTCGTACCGGAGGTCGAGTCTAGGGACGTGATCGACACCGTCACACCCCTCGATCTCGGCGATCACGTCGGCGATCGTCGCGAGTTCGCCGAAGCGCCACCCATCACCACCTTTCCCCGACAACGGGTGTAAGAACGTGGTGAGGCGGTCCTCGATTGCGGTCTCCAGCGCCCCCAGGCTCCGAACACCGTCGACGACCACTGTCGCTTCGACGTCGACGGACACGTAGGTCGGCGACCGAACCACCAGGCGGTCCCGTGTGACGAGGTGAAGCGGCGCCGCCTCACTCACGCGCCGGTGGACGGTCTCGCGAAGCCCCACGCTCGGGACCGGGGTCTCCCGTCGCTCGTCGGGGACGACGAGTATCGTCACCCAGCCCGGTTCGTGCTCGCCAGCTCGGTTCATGCCGCGGAGACACCGCACGTCGGCCAGCTCACGTGCCGCGTCCCTCGCGATGCGTTCGTAGTCGACCGCGGTCACCGCTCTGTCCCGGTCCCGGAGCTCCCGTGGTGCACGATCGAGCACCACGGCCGTCGACTCCGCCGCCGCGCCACCCGAGCCTTCGACCGGGTTCGTGACCGCATCGACGTGCGGAATGGCGGTCGAGAGATCCACGACTGCGCCCGGTTCGACGTTCCCGGCGCTCCCGCCCCCGGTCCGGTAGCTCGCGCGAACGTTGTCCCTGCCGGCAGGGGGGATCCGCCCCGCCGTTCCGTCGCCGAACGTGACCGTCCCGTCGACGCGGTTCAGGACGTACTGTCGATCCGACTCGTCGGCTCCCTCGAGGTCCTCCACCGCCTCCCACCGCACCCAGGCGGCACGAACGTCGCCCGTCGTGGTCGTCTCTATGGCCACCGCCTCCGGCCGCTCCGCTCTCAGACGCTCTCGTCGATCGCTCGAGAGTGCGGTCAGCTCGTCGACCCAGACCTCGATCTCGATGGTCGGCGGTCGCGAGACCGCGAACGTGAGGTTCGGCGAGCCGTCGCTCGAACCGAGCACCTCGTCCTCGACGGTCGTGACGTTCGCGGCCACGCCGGTGTCGAGGTAGATACCGTCGATCCGCGGGACTGCCGGTCGAACCTCGATACCACCCGGGTCGGTCTCGAGGAACGACCGGCACGGTTCGAGCGAGCCGTCGCCGGCCGTCGTGGTGGCGAGGGTGAGGTCGCGGGACGAATGCTCTTGATTCTGGCCCCGCTCCTCGGTCTCGTTCTCGGGCTCTTCGGGTTCGAACGCGTCGCCACGGACGCGAGCACGCACCCAGTGACGCTCGACTCCGAACCGCCGCGACGCCTCGCTGTCGTCCGCGAATGAGAGGGAGACGATTCCGGAGCGCGTGAACCCCTCCGTCCCGTCGTCACTCGACAGGCGCTCCCAGCTCTCCGACCCGGGTAGAACGCGCTGCTCCCAGCGCACGCGGGGGCTGAACTCGCCGGGATACTCGCGATCTTCGACGTCGACGTAGAGCTGGATCGGCCCGCCCGTCAGTCGCCGATTCAGCCCGAAGTACACGGTCTGGGTGTCGTCGGGCAACGGTTCGAACGGCCGATGGGGTCCCTCCGTCCCGACGAGGTCGTCGGTGTACTCCAGCCCGTTTTCGGCGAGGAGCTGTGTCGGGGCCTCGGTTCCCGCGTACTCGTACGCGATCGTAACGGTGTCGAAACTGGGTGGGTCCCCGTCGACCCGTCGGTGGCTCTCGGTCGGATCGTCATCGTCGTCGTGCTCGTAGACGACTTTCACGTACTCACCGCCGACCAATCGCACCCGAATCCAGACGCCCTCCTGTCCGAAGACGGACGTCGAGTCGATATCCGGGGGGACCGTGAACCCGACACTGGCTTCCTCGCCTTCCTCGCTCTCCCCGTGAAAGACGTCGTTTCCGTTCACCTCGGCCAGGAGTCGCCACGATCGGCCGTCGTAGTACTCCCACGAGAGGCGGGGTGGATCCTCGGGAGCGATCGGATCGCGTCCGCCGAACGTGATCGTCACGTCCGCACCGGGTTTCGCGAACGCCTCCGCACAGGCGAGATAGAACGCATCGCGTTGCTGCGGGATCGATCCGAAGGGGTAGATCTTCGTCCCGTCGACCGGTTGGGGGACGTCGTTCGCGAACAGTCCATCCGGTTTCGCCTCGTTCTTCTTCCCGCCGAGGAGCAGGCGATCGAACTCGAACGCGAAGCGCTCGGTCGACTGCTCGTCCGGGGGGATCGAACCGCGGATCCACGAGCTCTCCCGGCCGTCGACCTCCGTCTCGAGGATCGGACCGTCAGGGGTGAGCGCGAGTCGGGGGTCGTCCCAGCGAACGTCCGAGGGTAAAATCCCGTGCCATCCCTCCTCGCCGTCCCCGGACTCGCCGTAGTACTCCCAGTCGAGCGCCGTCGGATCGTGGGTTGTCCGTATCTCGAGGACGACCGTCGACCCGGCGGAGACCGAGAACCGTTCGGGATGGCCGACGTAGAGGACGTTCTCCTGAACGTCGGTTCCAGTGAAGAGGGTCGACGATCCTGCTCCGTCGATCGGACCGCGGTGTTCGAAGAGGCTGTCGTCGGACGGGTCGACGCTGAAGACGTCCGTCAGGCAGGCCGGGGTCGCCTCGAAGGCGTCCTCCGACGCGATACGAAACACCTCCTCGTCGCCGTCCGTCTCCGCTTCGACTTCCGTTCCTCCGGTGATCGGGACGTTCCCCGGCGCGTCCTCGTCGATCGAGAACTGCACGGGGACCGTCGCCGCCTGCGGGGGCCGGCGGTCGAACCCGAGCGCCTCGTAGAAGGCCACCTGGTGTTTCCTCGGCGCCTGATCGACCCGTTCGGTGAGCCCGCCGGCCATCTCGGCGAACAGCTCCACCAGCGCGGTTCCGACGTCCTCCGAATCGGGATCCCACTCGTCGAGATAGTACGGGGTGAGCGACGAGATCCTGTCACGGAGGTCGGCGCGACGTCGCCCGTCGATCTCCGGGGGTCCTGCCATGGATCAGGCCCCCTCCAGGTAGAACGGGTAGACGAGGTTGAACTCGTTGTTGGTTCGTCTGACGCGATAGCGGATCTCGATCTCCAGGCGTCCCGTCGCCGCGTCCGCGAGGTCCGAATCCACCGAGAGGACCTCGATCCGTGGCTCCCACTCCGCCAGCGCGTCTCGAACCTCGTCCCCGATCAACGTGAGCGTCGTCGTGTCGATCGTCGCGAACACGTAGCCGTGGATACCACACCCGAAGTCGGGACGCATCACGCGTTCGCCCGGTGAAGTCGAGAGGATCAACCGGATCGCCTGTTCGATGTCGGTCTCCTCTGTAGCCGTTCGGATCTCGCCGCTGCTCTCCGTCCCGACCGGAAACGCCCATCCGCGTCCGAGAAAGTCCCTCATGCTCTGTCTCCCTACCCGATGAGGACGCTCGGATCTCCCCCGGCGACGGTGTTCGGTGGCCCGCTCTCGACGATAGTGTCGCCCTGTCTGGCGGCTGGTACGTTGTTGATGAGGACCGTGGCACTGCCGGGCTGGACGACGCCCCCGACGTGCGGGACGGTTCCGGTCGTCAGCGGACAGGCGTGGAAGTCTATCAGCGCTCGGTAGGCGGGTAGGCCGCCGATGAGGACGTCCGGGCTACCAGGACCCGAGAGCGGTGCTCCGTGGGCGGTCGGATCGGTGGTTCGTGCGGCTGGTGGCATTGGTACGTTAGTTGAGTTTGATGAGCGAGCCGTTCAGCGTCAGCACCCCGCCGGCGTCGATGTCGAGGTTACCGGCGCTGCTGAGTTCCATCATCGACGCGTCGATCGTGATCGTCCCCCCGCTCGAGATCGATAAACTGCCGGTCGTCCCGTCGAATTCGATCTCGCTTCCGCCCGTGTCCTTAATAGTGATCGTCTCGCCACCGCTCTGGTCGTCCAGGACGACACGGTGGCCGGCCGCGGTCTCGACGACGATCTTCCCTCCGTCGTCCGCGTCGTCGAACGTCAGCTGGTGGCCGTTTCGGGACGTGATCCGGCGGATGTCGTTGTTCCCGTCCCGGTTGGCGGCGGGGGGTGTGTCCTGACCGTTCCACAGCGCGCCGATGACGTAGGGGTAATCGACGTCACCCCGCTCGAACGCCACCAGCACCTCGTCGCCCGTCTCGGGCAGGAAGTACGTCCCTCGCTCGTGGCCCGCCATCGGCACGGCGATTCGGGCCCAGGTACTCTCCGCGGCCGACTCCCGCCAGGGGTACTCGAGTCGGACCCGACCGAGCCCCTGTGGATCCGCGTTGTCCCTGACGATGGCCACGTAGACGCCGTCGAACGAGCGGGCGTGGTCGTCTCGTGTGGGTGTCCCCGGTGCGCTCACGAGAGCACCCCACCCATCGCCTCTCGAACGTCGAAGTCGGTGGAGTATCCCCCACTCCCGATGGTGTGGGTGACCCCCTCGACGTAGTACGTTCCGGAGAATCGTTCTCCGAGCCCGGACAGGACGATCGGCTCGCCGATCTCGAACTCGGGAAGCCCGATCGTCGTGCCGTTCCCGCGGAGCCGATCCCGTCTCTCTCGACGCAACACTGCCTGGGCGATCCGTCTCGCTTCGTCCTCCGAGCGGACTGGTCGGCGGATGACCCGTTTCCCCGTTCCGTCCTCGCTTTCCGCTACTCCGACGATCTCCGACTTCCGCGTCGGATCCCAGTGTCGGACCTCGATGCGTCCGTGGGTTTCCGCCTCTGTCAGTGTCGGTGCGAACGACTGGAGGGATTCGCCGTACGTGAGTGTCAGTTGGGGCTCTCCGCCGTCCCGCGGCGCACGGAAGACCAGCTCGTCGAGCCGGGCGAAGACGTCGAACGGACCGGTTCCCGACTCGTTACGGGTAGCGAGTTTCTCCTCGAGGAAGGCCGCGTCCGAGTCGTACTCGTTCTCGACTTTGGTCTCGCCCCCCGGCGTGGGATCGACGACGGCCTCGAAGCCGTAGGCGTCCGCGAGTGCCTCGACGATCTCCGCGTCGGTCTTTTCCTCCCACTGCTCTTCGACGACGTCCTTCGTGAGTTCGTGGTAGCGGCCGTAGCCGCGCACGGTGATGGTCGGCGCCCCACCGGCCGGGAAGTCGGTCCCGTGTTCGGTGATCGTGCCGGTGAGGACACGTTGCAGGGTCGCTCCGTAGCCGAGGTGGATCTCGACGGACTCGCCGATCGGGAAGTCCTCCCACTCGACGTCGACGAACTCGCCCGTCTCGTGATCGAATCGAGTCGAGATCGCGAGCGAGAAGTGATCCGCCCCACTGATAGTCCGGTCGACCGAGACCTCGGTGAAGAGCCCCGAGGTCTCCTCGAACGTCTCCGAGCCGACCTCGACGCTGAATCGTGGCACGTCGAGTTCGTGCCCGATCGAGGCGAGCGTCTCGAGGGTCATGTCCGCTCCAGGACCGGTATGACGAGATCCTCACCCGGGAGGAGTCGTCTGGGGTTGTCGATCTCGTTCGCGTCGGCGATCCGGCGCCACTCCTCCGGACGGCCGTACTCGTCTCCCGCGATACCCGGAAGGGTGTCGCCCTCGATCACCCGGCGAACGCTCGTCCTGTCCGCCGAGTGCCGAGGCTCGGCTTGCAGCTGTTTTTTCGGGAGCGTGTACTCGCGAAACGTCAGGTCGATCCATGCACGAACGGGCGTCCCGTCCCGTCGGAACATCGTGAAGGTGGTGTTCCCGCTCTCGACCACCGCAGTGAACGAGATCGTTCCCCACGCGAACTTGACGATCGGTGGCGCGTGGCGCTCGCCATCGACCAGCAGGAGCCGGTTGATCTCGTCGGTCAGTTCCCTGACGTCGCTCGGTTGGTCCTCTCCTCGATCCTCGTAGACGTCGAAAAAGAGCTCCACCGAGAGCGTCTCGGCGGTGCCGCTCACGAACTGCTGGATCGGCGAGTCCAACCCCGGAATGTCCTGTTCCGAATAGGTGACGCTCTTGTCGACGCTGACCTCGCCCGGATTGAACTGCACCTCGATCTCCTCGCCCGGTTCGAGGTCCGCGTCGAGCACCTTGATGCGGGCGTCGTCGTACGAGTCGTTCGTGGCGGCCGGACTCATCGTCCGCGTCGCTCCCGTTCGATCCTCGCCTTCCGTTCGAACGCTCGTGCCAGACGATCCGCGAGTCGGTCGACGTCGACGAGCTCGTCGAGGTGACGCGGTTCGCTCGGATCGGTTCGACGCTCCCTTCGAGACCGGTCGCCGTTCGAGGAGTCACCCCGTCGGGGAGAGTTACTGGTAGTCCCTCGTCGACTGAACCGCCCGTCCGCACGTCGGCGTGACGGTTGCGAGCCTGTAAAACTCCGGAACTGGCCGTGCTGACCGCCCTCGCTGCCGGAGTTCCATGATCGACCGGTCGAAGCGCCGATCACGCCTCGAAGCGGCTCCATGGAAGGAGGGTCCGTTACGAGAGCGGTATCCAGTTCGGTATCGGTGATACTCTGGACATCCACGGTCCGAGGGGACGTCGCCCCCCGTTCCCCCGCGTCACTCGGAGGAGGGACCCGCAACACACCAGTGTCGCGTCCACGCCATCGCTGGGTAGGGTTTCCGACCACTGGATTCGTCTCCTGCCGATTCTCCACGCCACGGGTTCGGGTCGGTGGATCGACATGGGTATCGTCTACATCCCACCGCATTGACTCACCCGTATCACTACGTCCGGATCCCTCCCGACCTCCCTCGCGGGTCGGTTCGACGAATCGGTCCACATTCCAGGTGCCGACGGTTGATCGCTCCGAGTGGTCCGTACCCGTCGATGCGGTCTCTCCTCGAGCTTTCTCACGAACGTTTCGGGTGGACCGATCGGTCTCAGCACCCTCATGTCGTCGGACTCCCATCGAGGACCGACGACCCTCGTCTCGGTCGTTCACCCGTCGAGTGCGTACTCGAGTCGGTCCCGGGCCGTCGTCGACCGACGATCGTGGGATCCGGGGGCTTTCGAGCCCGGACGGGCCGGGAGTCGTGACCTCGGGAGAGGACGTTTCCTCCTGACCATCCGAATGGCTCTGGTCGAGCCCTCGCGAACCCATCGAGAGCAGATCGCGAACGCGTACTTCCTCATCGCTCGAATCATCGTCTCCCTCGGATCGCTCACTGGCTTCCCGTTCGGGTGTATCTGGTTCTTCGACTCGTGAAGGCGACCACCTGGTTTCTCTGAGCGTCGGCAGTACCTGTGGTGTCAGGCGGAGAAACGAGAGGGCGGGAAGCGGCCACTCCGACCGCCACGGTTCGAGACCGAGCACGCCAGAGAAGGGACGGAGGATTCCACCAGCCGTTTGCGGCCGGCCGTTAGCATCTCGGAAGCTACCGCGGTGAAACACCCGGACGTCGCGGACGAATCGTGAGAGTTCGATCTGTTCGGATCCCGTGGTCACTTGATCCACTCCGTGGTTAGTAATGATATACCACACTCCACCATGGTAACTATCCACACAGATATTATTTAGGTGTTTCTCCCTTGAAACGACACTTGAGACGCCTGTTCACCTACGACGGGGAAAAATTCGATTCGGTGTCGCACGTTCCCCCGTCGCCCTTACCGAATCTGCGTTCTACTTGAGTAGGACTGAAGCTATCAGTTTAGGAATTTGTCGAACAGTGATTCATCGTTGCGAAGCTCATACGGAGGAGTTCCATCTATACATTATTCCTTTATATATGCATATGTTAAAAGATACTTGCGCCCGTTATTGATCGAATGAACTCCCGAGAGCGATAAGATCATTATAGATCTGTTCGTACATCCCAAGTGGAGACAAGCGTTGTCAACCGCTCGTGACTCTGACCGGCGGACTGACACTCGATCGCCGGACACCCGGCTACGTGACCGAGTCGATCAGTCGGAAAGGCAGGACGGCTCGATCGATGAGCAAACCTCAACTCCGATTAGCCGATTTCAACAATCTCTAGGGAACCAGACTCTCAAACGTCTGTACGATCAGGGGAAACTGCAGACGAAACTCGGCGCAAGTCGTCCTACGGATCCTGCCGAGCGTGAGGCGGAGCTGATTGCCGACGAGGTATTGGATATGAGCGACCCCTTCACGTCGGAGAGGAACCCGCCGAATGTACAGCGTACGGATTCGGGCCCATCCCGGCGTGTATCAGTATCTTCCGTTCAACAGGACCGACCCCACTCATCTGCCACCGGTGGCAGGCGTATTCCCCGTTCGATGAGAGCGTTTTTCGAACCGAGGTTTGGACGTGATTTCTCGAACGTACGAATCCACGAGGGTGGGACGGCGGCAGGACTGTGTGATACGCTAAATGCGCGAGCGTTCACTTTCGGGAGTGACATTTACATTGGTTCTGGGGCTGATAGTTTAGGATCGAGAGATACGATGAGGTTGATGGCTCACGAACTGGCACACGTCGTTCAACAAGGTCAGGTGGAGCCGTGGTCTCCACGTCACCTCGAGACTCGATCCACTTCCCCACCAGATCGGACAGTGACCGATCACAAATCTTCCTCTCACTCCTCCCAGGGCCTCGATCTGCGGCCGGTCGAATCCCCGTCGATCCAGCGTCAAGCGGAGGGCATCAGTCACCTGCCGGAGCGGCCACCCGTCGGAAACGCCAGATTTCTCTTGCTCAGAGTTTCGCAAAAGGGGCGCGTAGAACTCCTGATTCGAGAGCCGGGTCTCCCGGTCGGTACGATCGGACTTGGAATACGTTTCAGCGGGGATGGCCCCGAACTGGTCGGGAGTGGAGATCCTCTCTCGTTCAGCGACACCTACACCATCGACGAGGTGAGGGGAAAGGCGAAGGACGCAATGGGTGGACGGGGTGATGAACTCAGAAGTCAGTTTCCGTTCGTCCCGTCGGTGGAGGGGTCCGAACGAGCTCTCCAAACGGTTGTCGATAGATTCGTGATCGCACTGGAGTCCTGGCGGGGTATTAAACGGGACTTTTTCATACCGGAATTGCGCCTGCGAGAACCCTTGCTCGGAGGCGAACCGCGTCGTCCGAGTCTTGGCGTAGATACCGACTTACAGTTGCTGCCTAAAGCATCACGCAAAAGCGAGGCCAGTGAAGAGCAGGACGATACGTCACGGGAGTTCGAGTTCAACGGCCCGACAATCGATGTTGAACTCGGATTACCACCGCGGAAGTTCGATCTGGGAGTGCCGGATCTCGAGTTCCCAACCGTGGGTGATCGACAGGGAGACAGCGATTTCGACAGTGATCTCGATCCGACACGGGTCCTCTCTCGTCTCGACAAGGATCTCGAGTTCGAGTCAGTATCCGGTACGGCGCTGGTCGGCGCTCAATCCCCGGAGGCCGAGTTCCTCGTTGCTGGGCCACTCACGGCGGTCGACGTCGAAGAGGTCAAAGACCGATTTGGTATCCCGAACCGCCAGCCGGGCTGTGAGGAACGGTACGTCATCTACTCTAACGACGGCAATCTCCCCAACTTCGGATCCGGATCCGATCACTGGCTCACGGCGTTCCTGCAGTTCGGGTGCCGGTGGAATCCCGAAGGACGGGGGTATACGGACGCAGCCTACGTAATGGAGATGTTCACACCCCCGGGGATGCTTCCCGAAGGTGCCCCACGGGATGCGACACAGCAATACGCGGTGCCGTATGACCTGTGGATGGGACTCATCTACGCCACGTTCGAGTATCGCATCGCCAGTGTCAACGATTACGATCTCAACGTCACGTGGCACGTCGGTGCCAACAGCTTGGACGCAGGGAAGGTGATCCAGGATCTCGTTCACGAATACGTGAGCGATAGTCCGTTCTTCCCCTGGCCCTCCGGAATCGAACCGTACGGAGGTGTCGGTGCTGGGTTCCAACGACGCCAGTCAGTGTTCGATTCGGCGATACTTCGGGGAGAGATTGTCTTCGGCGGAGACGCCCTTCTGAGTACACACCGAAGTCATGGTGAGCTCTCGGCGACCTTGGAACTGCACACGGGCGAATGGTCCTGGCTGGGAACGAACTGGCGATTGAAAGGAGGTGTCGGTGGCTCGGGGAGGCTATTTGCTCGCTACGGAGACCAGCGTGAAGGGACGGTCGCCGGTGCTGAATACGATATCGAAACCCGGATCGGACTCGATATCGGAAATTTCGGCGTCGAGGTGTTCGGAAACGCACTGATGAGCACCGATCCAGCCGCGCAGGGCTTAGAGGACTTCGCCTCTACATCGGATTACACCTCACCTCTCTTTTTGCCCGGCTTCCTCGCCCCGGACGGGCACTTTGGTACCGGTGGATTTCAACTCACGTACCGGAGACGCTTCTGAACAGGAACGCCGAGCATCCGAACTCCTCGGATTCGGACTGACTCGATGGCCGTGAAGCTTGACCGCTTCCAGTACCTTCGGTGCTGGTGGAATAGTAGTCCATCTACCAGTTTGAGAGTCGAGGGGTGCTCTTCGTTCATGTCGGTGACACACCTTATACGCTCAGCAAATACTATTGAGCGGGTGTGGAATGGGTTTTTCCGACGATCGCCCCTTACCCTGTCAATCGGGTGCGCTACGTCCAAACGTGCCCGTTACTCGATGGCTTCCCTGTACCCACCGAACGTCTCTAGGTCGTAAAGCGTCCCCATCTTTTTCAATTCACGCTGTAACCCACGTACCACGTAAGTCATCCGGACCGGCTCGCCCGCCTCGGCCGCTAGAAACGCTGCGGTCAGGGCACTGCTCTTGATGTCGCCACCCGAGAGTTTGAACCCCGCTAAGAACTCCAGATCTAGTTCCTCGGTCGGAGTCTCCTCGGGGAAAATCAACTCCCAGATCTCTCGTCGCGCCTCCTCGTCGGGCTTCGGAAATTCCACAGCAGCGGTAATACGCCGCCGGAACGCCTCGTCGATGTTCTCCTTTAAGTTGCTCGCGAGGATGACACAGCCGTCGTGTTCCTCCATGCGCTGGAGGAGGTAGTCGACCTCGACGTTCGCATAGCGATCGTGTGAATCGCTGATCTCCGTTCGCTTGCCGAACAGGGCGTCCGCCTCGTCGAAAAACAGGATCGCGTTGCTGTTCTCGGCAGCGTCGAACACACGACGGAGGTTCTTCTCGGTCTCGCCGATGTACTTGCTCATCACGCTCGAGAGGTCGAGCTTGTAGAGCGGGAGCCCGACGTCGTTCGCGATGATCTCGGCGGCCATCGTCTTCCCGGTGCCGGACTTCCCGGTAAAGAGCACGTTGATGCCGTTGCCGAGACTGAACCTGTCCGCGAACCCCCACTCCTCGAAGACGGTCCCACGATGCCGAATCGCGCCAGCGATCTCGTGGAGATGGCCGAGCGTATCCTCCGGGAGGACGATGTGGTCCCAGTCGTAGGTCGGTTCGATCTCCCTCGCCAGCTCGTCGAGTCCCTGTCGGGAGTGCAACCGGCACGCCTCCAGAACGGCCGTCTCGGTGAGTGCTCCGCCTGCCAGCGACCGCGCAGTCGTCACGGCATCCTCGATACCACCTCGAGTTAGTCGAAACGCACCCGCGAGCATCGCAGGATCCGCTCCGGCGGGGAGATCCTCGATGGCGCGCCAGATCGCCGTTCGCTGCTCGTAGTTCGGTCGGGGAAAGGCCACGTAGGTAAACTGGTGGTGGTCGAGACGAGGCTGGAGGTCGGCGGCTATCGTTGCGTCGCCCGTCAGGAAGACGTCACTCGGAAATTCATCGAGCCCGACGACGAGCCGGTCGATCCTGTCGTCGGAGGCTTGCGCGAGATCTCCCGCGTCAGACCGCTCACCGAACGGAGATCGCCTCTCCGGTTCGAGCGTCCCCACCGACGTCACGTGGATCGCACTCGACTGGAGACGAGCCTCACGACGAACGATCTCGAGTACCTCATCGAGACCGGAAGACGGCAGTGCTCTCCCATCGACCCGAAGGATCGGGACGTGCGCGTCGGCGCACACTTCGGTAATCGTCATCTCGGCGGTTCGCTCGTCCGGGCCGACGAACGCCGCGAACGACGGCCGTTCGCTCGGGCGTGGGATGGCCTCGGTAGACTCGTTCGAGACTCCCCGTCTAGCGTCCTCAGCGAATTGCGGTGACGCGTCGGTCGCCGGTTCCAAAGGGATCCAATCGGGTGTGCGTCCGTCTCCGGGATCGCGCACTCGCTGGCCGATCTCGTCGACGATCTCCAGGCGCTCGTCGTCGATGAAAGGCGTGGAATCCGCGGATTCCGACTGAACGACGGTCGCGACGTCGTCGATCGGTCCCGCGACCGCGTCGCTGCCGAGGAGATACTCGACGACGCGCTCTTCGACCCGGACCGTACGAGAGGGGAGCGTCGTACCGTCCTCTACGAGAATCAGCCGTTCACGAACCAGTGTCGACCGCTGGGAGTACAGCTCCATCGCCGACAGGCGCTCCGCGTCGGAGTTCATCAGAATTCGAAGGAGCAGGTCGGTCGTCGGGCGTGTCTTGGTGATGTCGTCGCGGAGATACCCGTAAACCCGCTCGTACTTCGGGTCGACGTCGGGCGCGAGGGCGAGCAGTAGTGCGTCGACCTCGAGTTCGGAGAGGTCGAACTCGGCGGCCAGTGAAATCAACCGCAGGTCCACGCCGGCTTCGATACTTCGTGACGCGCGGCGTCGGATAGTCCGTGTCACCGGTTCGAGCCGGGTGGTCTCCTCGTCGGTATGGTGCTGTGTGGACTCGTTTCGGGCGTCGTTACTCCTGGTTACGCGGGCTTCCGCCTCCCACCCCCTCAGCAGCAACCGGTCGACTTCCTGGTCGGAGACGAAGAGCCCGGAGAAGTCGTCGGCTCCACCGTCCTGATCGGCCCAGCACGCCTCGAGGTGCCGTCGCAACAGGAGGTCGACGCGGACGAGTTCGTCGAGGAGGTGCTCGCGGGTGTCGGCGTACACGCCGGCGGTTGTCGGCTCACTCATGATCAGACGGTGAACTGCTCGAGACCGTGGTGGGCGATCTCGAGCGCCTCGATCGCGACGGCACCCTGATCGGCACGCAGTTCCGGACCCTCCCATCGCACGGGATAGCCCTCGACGAACTCCCACCCGCGAACGGCCTCGCCGATCGAGTTGAGGACGATGACCTGCCCGGTCTTTCGTTCTGGAGGGCCGTACCGCGCTTCGTTCATCCACTCCCAGAGCTCCGTAGAGGCGGTGATGCCGCGTTGTAGCGTCACGTTCGGGTAGCTCAATCGCGTCGGGAGTACGTGTGTGTACCCGTTGACCCCGCCTTCCTCGTACGGTTCGGTCTCGAGTTCGACATCCAGCCCCCCTATCTCGGAGAAACCGCCCACGATCAGTCCGTCGAGTTCGACGTGAAACCGGAAGTCGAGGTACGGATCCGTCCGTTCGCCCGTCGTCATCCGGGCGAGTGCCCTCTCATCGCTCTACCGCCTCGTTCATCCGGTCGTTGATACGGCTGATCTCCTCGCACCACCGCCGGCGTTCCCAGTGAGGCATTTCGAGGATCGTGTCGTGGTCCCAGTTGAAGTGGTAGGCGATGTACGCGACCTCTTCGAACAGCTGATCCGGTGGGTAGCCCGTCATCACTCCACCTCACTTCGCCGGTGGTCCAGCGACCACCTCTCCGCCGGGGTGGAGTTCGAGCGAGAACTCCTCTCCACACTCCGGACAGGTCGTATCGACGACGTCGGCTCCACCCACGTTGACCCGTTCGTAGAGGTCCTGTAGGTACTCCAGGTCCGAGACGTAGAGGTTCTCGATCACGTGAGGGCTCACGTTCTCGAGCGTCCCGAGTCGCGTGACCACGCGGGCGAGGAGGATGACTGTCAGGTAGGCGCTGTTCGCCTGTACGCGCGGGTCCTTCAGGGGTTTGATCTCGTCCGCCGCGGTCGCCAGGCGCATCACCCCCTCGCGGTGGAGGGTACCGTCGTCGTCGACGTAGCCCTGTGGGAGCGTGAACTCGAACTCCGTCTGAAGCACCTCCCCGCTCATGCCGCCCGTTCCATCCCTTCGTGTTCGATCTCCAGACTCTCGATGGCGACGTCCGACCCGCTCGCGTCCAACTCAGGGGCATCGTAGCTCGTCGGCCACGCCTTCCGAAACTCCCAGCGGGCTCCCGGCTCACCCTCCTCGTCGAGGACGACGACTGCGATATCCCGTCTGGCGTCGTCGAGCTGGCCCTGTTCGACCAGTCGGCGCCACTCGAAGAGTTCGATCGAGTCGGCGGTCACGCCCCACTCCAAACTGAGCGTCCCGAAGTCGTTCAACCCCCAGAGCTTCCGCGTCGTGGGCGGATCGGTTCCTTCTCTGTACTCGATTGCCTCCGTCGAGTTCTCCGGGATGGTACAGCTGCTGAATCCCGCCTGCACGATGCCGTCGATCTCGAGGAGGAATCGGGTGTTGCGGTATGGTCCGTGTCTGTCTGGCATGATTGGTCTCCTCTTAGCTTGCGTCGCTCGTCCACTGCGAGATTCGGAAGATCACGAACTCGGCCGGCTTGGTGGGGGCGACGCCGATCTCGCAGATCAGCCGGCCGTTGTCGATATCGCTCTGTGTCATCGTACTGCGGTCGCACTTCACGAAGAACGCCTCCTCCGGGGTGGTTCCCATCAACGCCCCGTCCTCCCACACGTCGGTGAGGAAGTTCTTGATGGTCTGGCGAACCCGGGCCCACAGCTCCTCGTTGTTGGGTTCGAACACCACCCACTGCGTTCCCTGTTCGATCGATCCCCGGAGGAACAGGAAGAGACGACGGACGTTGATGTACTTCCACTGCGGGTTGCTCGACGCGGTGCGTGCGCCCCACACCCTGATCCCTCGACCGCGGAAGCTACGAATACAGTTGACCCCCCGTGGGTTCAGGATCTCCTGATCACCCTGTGTCACCGGACGCTGGATGTCGGAGATGCCACGGATCACTTCGTTCGCCGGGGCTTTGTGGACGCCGTGTTGGGCGTCGCTTCTCGCGTATATTCCGGCGACGTGGCCACCCGGCGGGATCTCTTCGACCATCCCGGTATCCGGATTTCTTGCCTTCAGCCAGGGGTAGTAGAACGCCGCCATGTCGGTGTCGTCCGGAGGCATGAGGCTCCCGATATCGACGCCCGATTGCTCGGCCTGTAAGATGGCGAACCGATCGTCCATGGTCTCACAGTGCGTGATCAGCTCGTCCGTCAGCGCCTCGTTCTCCGCCTCGTCCGGGATACAGACGATCGAGATGTCCGGGACCTGTTTGAACCCCGCGAACCCCGTTCGGTCCTCCGGGTCGTCGTCTTCGGATCCTGTGTAATCCTCGACATCGGGGGATTCGTCGTCATCGAAGCTCCCCTCGAGCCAGACCGGGTCCGTGGGGGTACCGTCGTCGTCTACCGAGTTCGCGGGACGCTCGCCCTCCTCCTCGACCGTGACCTCGATCAGCGCAGACGTGCCGTTTACCTGTTTTTCGACGTAGTTGCTGGAGCGTCTCTCCATGGAGAGGTCGTCGTACACTTCCTCGACGTCCGGGTCGGGGACGTCGTCGTCATCCGGGTCGGCGTCGCCGGCGTTCGCGTCCTCGAGGGCGTCCTCGTCGGCCCAGTACCGGACGGTGAGTCTGAACAACTCCTCGTCCATGTCGTGCATCGACGCGTTCGAGACGATCAGGGCGACGTGCTCGCCCCACTGTCCAGGCCCGAGCGCCTCGACGGACACGACGCCGGTACCGCTCTCGCCCGGACTGTCATCCGGTAACTCGCCGTCGGCTGTTTCGTCCGCGGCCGTCACCCGACCCAGGAAGCAGCGACTGCCGCTGTTGGTGAAGAAGCCGTTCACGGCCGTCGGGAGATAGGAATCCTCGAGATACCCGCCGTACAACCGTCTGAAATCCGAAAAGCTGGTCAGAAGTCGAGGATTCGTCGGCCCGCGTTCGGTCGGACCGAGGAATCCGGCCGTACTCGTACTCACTCCCGCGAGCGGTGCCGCGCCCCGTTCGACCTCCTCGACGTACACGCCGGGGGCGAGGTACTCAGCCATGCGACACCGCGGTCTGGGTGGGGTGTGGTCGCTTCATGAGACTCAGTACTATGACAATCTATGCCAGTATTAAACTTATCGGCGACCCGGCCCCTCTCGAAACCGTCGCTTGCCTCAGAACGCGAGATCCAGACGGGTGGTGCCGCCTACGGGTACGGCGATCGATTCTTCGATCACCTGCCCGGTGTCCGGATGAACGGCCCGCACTGTCGGTTTCTCCTCGGCGACGTGGACCACCCGACCATCGGATTCTCCGTTTTCGTCGTCGTACGACTCGATCACGTCGTCGGCCGTGATCCCGGTGATGAACAGGACGTACTCACCCCGTTCGTCGCTTCGGCCACGTGCCCGAAACGCCGGCGCATCCGGCCCCTCATCGTCCGTTCCCTCGATCTTCAGGGTCACGTCGGAAAGGGGACTGGCGTCGGTCCCTTCCGTTATCGAACCGCGCACGAGCGTCGCGTTGGCCGGGAATCGGTACGCCGGCGACGGAACCAGCTCGATCGTTTCGATCACGGGCGGCGAATCGAGGTCCGGCGACTCGATCGTGAACTGCTCCGGGAGGTAGTCAGGGGTGCCGTCGACAGAGACGGTAATCGGGGCGGCGTCCTCGGGCAGGTCTGTCAGGACGTAATAGCCGCTCGGCGTGCGGGTGAACGTCTCGGGGCGGTCGCCGAGCCGGACGCGCGGACCACGTGGCTGTCGACCCGTGAACGCGTCCTCCAACCCGATGGCGACCGACAGCGTCGTACGCGTCGTCCCGAGTTCGACCCGTTCGGGCTGGCTCATCGGGTCGTCCTCGACGACGGTTCGGCTCGTTTGTCGACGTACTCCATTCTGGACTCGACGACACGTGGTGCGGCCGCTTCGCCCGCAGTCTCGATGACCACCGGTGTCACCACGTACGAGACGGACGGGAGATACGGCGTGTCCTGAAAGCTACTCCAGACGTCCAGGACGTGATCGGTCGCCTCCGTATCGATCGTGATGTGGAGGGGGTCGCCCCCCGCGAGTGAGCCTTTGAGGTTGGGTCCACCGACGATCGACCGCTCCCGGAAGGTCTGGATCGCCTTGCTCAAAATGCGATGCTGTTCGAGGGTATCGGACGTATCGATCGCCTCTCCGTCCGGTGGATGTGCCGTTAGAAGGTAGTACAACTGGAGAATGAGGGGAGAGCCTCCCGGCCGATCAGCGTCGGCAACGGCCGGTGGATCGTTCGCCAGATGCGCGTTCTCCTCGAGGTGATAGAGGTGTAGTGATAACCCGACCTCGTCCGGGTCGAATCGATCGGGGGACACCAGAGCGATCTGGTGCTCGTCGACGGACCAGCTTTCCATCCCATCGTGGAGGAGGGATCTGAGGGTACGTCCCACGTCCCCGATCGGATTGAATTCGTCCACGGTATCGTCTCCCTGTCCGAGCCGTTCGGCCCCAGCAGAATCGACGTAGATCTGCCTGCAAGAGAATCCCTGGCTCGGGTCAAATAGCTTTCTATTAATTCAATCCACTCCGGATAATGGGGTTCTTCTGGGGAAGTGATACGGCCTCGACGGCACCGTGTTTCTCATACTGGTACGAGATGGATGGCTGCTATAGCATCCGTTCACGTCACTTCTTATGACAGATATAATATTTCTAGATACGATCGTACTCTACGGTCGGTACTACCGACCTTCGACCTGAATTACAGACTATTCGAACGGTACGGCCTTGTTGAACCCCTCCATCGGTGATAGGTTTTAGCGTGTCTGTTGCCTACAGAGCGCATATTTAATCGCCAGGAATTCAATAACTCAGCGCACGAACCCTCGATGGTTTGGAGTGGTTTAAGCGGGCTGAATTGACGAAAACTCACTTCCTGACGAAGGAGTGAATTTTAGACACTCCGGTGATCCGTGGTATTCATGAAATCTGAACATACAGTCATTCGGATCATGAATAATCTTTTTATAAAAGATAAGTTATAATGTTAACGTTCCCATCGGGAAACGGGAATAAACTATGAAACGAAGAACCATGATGACGGCAACGGGGAGCCTCTTCGCGCTCGGGTTGGTAGCAAATCCAGTCTCGGCGCGGCGGTTGGAGCGAGGCAACTGGCTGAGCGGAGTCGCTGAGCCGGTCGAGCTCGAGCCCGAGGACATTACATTCCACGAGCTCAACGGCCTGCCGTATGCACGCATTCAGCACAACATCGCGGCCGAAAACGACGGCTACACGACGCTCGTTCAGCGTGAACCGAACCGAATCGGCGGCGAAAACCACGTGGATGAAGAACCCGACCAATTCAACGATGCGTGGTTAGGGATCACCGAGGCACACGGCGAAATCCAGCACAAGGGCACGTTCCAGTGGTACTACGAGGTTGACGAAGACGAATGGGTTTCATTGGAGTTCGAATTCGACGAGAATGGCAATCTTCTCTCAGTGAACGGAGTTGAGCCGGCAGAATAACGCTTAACCGGCCTGAACAACCAAACCTGCCGCCCGGAATTGTCTACCACTACACTTACTTTCCAAGTCGTCTGCGCGCTCATCGAAGCGCTCGCTGACGCAAACATCGAATAGGGCGAGATGTGGTGGGCAATTGCAATGGGGGCAGTGAGGTGTCATGATATCGGGAACACCTACACCGCCCGACGAGAGTGATCACCCATCCCACCACTACCCGACCTGATTATTTTATTACTCCTGATGAATCCTCGCTATTCAGCACGCCATTTCTACTACACTCTGAGGGTTTCAACAAAGCCAACGGTACGTAATCTCCTAAACTCTCCCGGCTGCTGTCTCTCGACAGGGTCGCACTCCCACCTTCTCATTCGTTCGATATCGAGTTCGACCCCGATTCAGAGCCGTTCTATCTAACGGAACCCGCTTCCGCAAACTCAACGCTTAACGAACGTCGCGGACCGTACGTGAACGTGCTCGCCCTCCTCCTCTCGCTCGTACGATACCGGTTCTGGCGCGTCTGGAAGCGCGTCTTCTCGCTCTCGTGGCCGGTGATGACCGAACAGGTCCTGCGGACGCTGATGCGAACGACCGACCTGATCGTCGCCGGGTTCTTCTCGCCCGCCGCGGTCGCCGCGGTCGGCCTCGCCGACATCTACGCCCGATTCCCCCTCCGATTCGGCATCGGCATCGGCGACGGCGCGATCGCGCTCTCGAGTCAGGACACGGGCGCGGACGCGACGGCGAACCGCGACCAGGCCGTCACGCAGGCGCTTCTCCTCGGGATCCTCGGCGGCATCCCGTTCATAATCTTCGGAGTACTGCTCAATGAGTACGCGATCGCCGTCCTCGGGGGTCTCGCCGACCAGGCGGCGATGGCGGAGGTCGTCGAGTACGGCAGCGTCTACCTGTTGATCATCATGCTCTCGGCGCCCGCGGTCCACGTCAACTTCATCGCCGCGCGGTCGATCCAGGGGACCGGTGACACGCGGACACCGATGTACGTCAACGGCGTCGTGAACGCGCTCAACATCGTCGCGACGGTCACGCTCGCGTTCGGCCTCGGACCGATCCCCGAACTCGGGGTCGTCGGCATCGCCGCGGCGACCGCAGTCTCGGACTCGCTCGGCGCGCTGACCTTCCTCGCGATCATCCGGACGCCGTTCTCCGAGATCACCTACGTTCGCCCCCGACGGCTCGTCATCGCGAAACAGCTCGTGACCATCAGCTGGCCCCGGATCGCGGAGGGGCTCTCCGAGATGATCGCCGAGTTCCCGTTCAACGCGATCCTGCTGGCGTTCGGCACCGAGGTGAACGCGGCGTACCACATCGGTCGCCGGATGTACCAGCAGGTGGCCTCGCCGCTCGCCCGCGGCTACGGCGTCGCCGCGAACGTCCTCGTCGGACAGTCGCTCGGGCGGGGCGAGCCCGAGGAGGCGTACTACTACGGCATCGCGGCGACCGCTCTCAGCGTCCTCACTATCGGCGGGCTCTGTGCCGCGCTCTTTTTCTACGCCGAGTGGTTCGTCCTCGTCTTCACGCGAGATCCGGTCACGGTGGGCTACGCGACAGCGTTCGCTCAGGCGTTCGCCATCGCCGCGCTGTTCATCGCGGCGTACGTCGTCCTCGCCGGGTCGCTCAGAGGCGGCAGCGAGACGCTCACGCCGTTCGTCGCCCGGATGATCGGGACCTTCGTCTTCTTACTCGGGTTCACCTACGTATTCGGCGTTCTCCTTGGGTATGGAGTTCTCGCGGCGTACGTCGCCGTCGTCCTCGATTTCGCGTTCAGAACCCTCTACATCGGAGCGATATTCTACAGACAGCGCTGGGTCGACCGGGGGACCTCGATGATGCACGAACGTGGAAGTCTCGACGCGTCGTCCGAGGATTGATCTCTGTCGATTCCACTCGACTCCTCACGAACGCTCTCGATCGTAAAACCGATCGCTCGCGTCTCCGAGAACCGCAGTACAGCGACTTACAGATCGATCGTTTTCTCCCAGGAGGTCACGTTCCAGTCGGTGTCCGTGACCGTGATCCGGACGGTGTAACTGCCGCTTCCATCCCGTGTCCGGAGGTCGTGTGTCCCGTCGGCGGTCGATCCACCGACCGAAGACGATTCCGCATCCCTCACCGATCCGTGTCGTCGAAGCGCCGTCTCGACGCGGTCCAGTCCCGCTCCCTCGTGCGATACCGCCCACTCGACTCTCGCCCTCGACCAGGCCGGATTGCTCCTGTCGGTGACGTCGAACCGATCGATCGCGGGCTCTGTCACGGCCTCGGGTTCGTCCGTCACGAACGAGACGACATCGCCTGCGTCGCTTCCCCCGTCCGTGGAGGCGGTCGCGCGGAACTCGTACCCCGTATCGGGCTCGAGGCCGGATACTCCCTCCTCGAACGTTCCAGCCGCGTCGAGCGTCTCCGATGAGGTCGTCTGCCACTCCGAGCTACCTGCCTCGCGCCACTCGAACGCCGTGGTCACGTCGTCGGCCCCGCCGAGATCCGTCACCTCACCGCCGAGGGTCGCCGACCCGTCGTCAATGTCGCTCGCCCGAGTCGTGGTCACCTCCGGTGGTTTGATCTCGGGCTCGTCAGTGACGAACGAGAGCGTCTCGCCCGAATCGGTCCCGTCCTCCGTCTCGGCGACCGCACGGAACTCGTACCCCATATCGGCGGTGAGACCGGAGATCTCCTCCTCGAACGCTATCGGTGTCTCGGCCGTCGTGGACGGCGTCGTCTCCCATTCGGACTCGCCCTCCTCGCGCCACTCGAACGCTGCGTTCGCCCTGTCCGCGGTGCCGAGGTCCTCTATCTCCCCGATAAGGGTCGCGGACGTCTCACCGATACCGGTCGGCCGAACCGTTTTCACTACCGGCGATTCGATCTCGGGTTCGTCGGTGGCGAAGGTGTGAACCTCGCCGCTATCCGTCCCGTGATCGGACTTCCCGACTGCGCGGAACTCGTACTCCGTTTCGGCGCCGAGACCGGAGATCTCCGCGTCGAACTCCCCGGGTGCATCGAGCGTCTGTGACCGTATCGTCTTCCACTCCGACTCGGAGCTCTCGCGCCACTCGAACGCCGTGGTCACGTCGTCGGCGCTGCCGAGGTCTTCTACCTCCCCGATGAGGGTCGCTGAGGACTCGGTGATCGCCGTCGCCTGACCGGTCGCTACCATTGGCGGCCGGTCCACGACTTCGTCGTCGCCACCGTAGCCGCCCTCTCCATAGCCACCGGCACCGTATCCGGATTCCTCTGCCGATGCGGTGCCCGTCGCACCTACGAGGACGCTCCCGCTCGCTATCTTCAGATACGACCGTCTGCGCATCCAGAGCGAATCGGTCGGTTGGTCGGCTGTTTCCCGATCGAACGACATAAGTAAGGCAAGATTAATCTCTGCAAATTATATGCTTTCCGTCTATTTGACCGAGCCACTCGTCTTGGCTCTATCCGGGACACTTCGCTGCGTACTGTGGTCTCATCGCTCGCAAATTACTGGAAGAAATCGGAAGGTCCGACCCAGTCCAGTCCGTACATTCCCATTTCACGGACATTAGTAGCGAACGGTTATCACATACATCCGTACTCCGTATTTACTGCTGAGCAAGAAGTAATAGATGCATTATGACAACCGTGTTGGCAACTGGAAACACATCATATATTTTTCAAGTACTTCCCGTAGTGACGTTTGAGGTACTCTTTTCGTCCTGAAAGACGAAGTGGCTTGTTGAGGGAAAGTGATATGAAAACTCTCGTAATTGGATTGGACGGTGCCTGCGCTCCCGTTCTGAATCCAATGATCGAAGACGGGTTGTTACCAAACATTTCAGAGCTTCGGTCTCGGAGTGCAGTAGCACCACTCGAATCACAACTTCCCCCTTGGACGCCGAGTGCGTGGCCGTCTATGTACACCGGTGTCAATCCTGGAAAACACGGGGTTTATGATTTCTTACATTTCGATGGATACGAGTGGGACGTCGTTAACAGATCTCACGTAAAAGAGTACGCAGTTTGGGAACTGTTGTCGGATGCGGGGTATAGCAGTGTAGTCGTCAACGTTCCGGTTACAGGTCCTCCTCGAGAGTTTGATGGGGTGCTTGTCCCGGGATATACCTCCCCAGAAGCACCGGAGTGCCATCCAACAGGCGTATGGGACGAACTCGTCGAGGAGGTCGGCGAGTACAGAATCTATAACGTTTCTATGGGTCAGGGTGCGTCGGAGAGAGAGCGAAAACGAGGATACGGAGAACTGACTCGAATGCGAGGTGCAGCGTTTCAGTACCTTGTCGGAGAATACGACCCGGACTTCGGGTTCGTACAGTTCCAACAAACAGACACGGTGTTTCACGACTTCCCAGATGAGCAAGATACGATTCGACGCGTGTACAGCGATGTAGACTCAGAGGTCGGCGCTATCATCGAGACGTGTAAGCCCGACACGACCATCCTTCTCAGCGACCACGGACTCGGTGAGATGACCGGCCACGAGTTTAGGGTGAACGATCTCCTCAAGGAGAAGGAGTACGTCGTCACGACGGCCGCGGGTGGTGGGATGCCCTCGTGGAAAAGCATCTCACGAAAGCGACTCCGACAGGGTGAGTACAGCGATCGGACGGAGTCCACTCCCGCCGAAAAAGCGTTCGAGGTTCTTGCCCGAGTGGGTATCACCAGCCAACGGATCGCTCTAGTGATCAATCGACTGGGTCTCGAAGAATTGGTCCTGCGGATCGTACCATCCGACCTCATTAGAGCAGGGACCGAGCAGGTGAATTTTCCCGAATCAGTCGCCTATATGCGCTCACGAACCGAGATGGGCGTACGTCTCAATCTCGAGGGGCGTGAACCGGATGGGATTGTCCCCGGTTCTGAGTACGAGGAGATCAGAGAGGAGATAATATCTGTTTTAGAGGAGGCGGTGACACCGGAAGGCGATCAGGTGTTCGAACGAGTTTGTAACCGCGAAGATGTCTTCGCCGGGCCGTATCTGGAAGACGCACCCGATATCGTAACCGTCCCAGACGATTTTCAACACTTCCTCGTGGCGAATCTCAAAGGGAATATATTCGGCAGGCCGACGGAACCCTGGGAACACAAACTAGAGGGGGTGATCATGGTCTCTGGTGACCGGGTTGATACAGAGAAGCCCCTTGGCGAGCCTCATCTGTTCGACGTAGTTCCGACGATTCTGGCGACGTTTGGACTCCCGGTCGCCAAGCGAATGGATGGATCCACGTTACCTGTCGTTGAACCGACGGAGAAAGTTGAATACCCGCAATTCGAGCCGAGTGATGTAGTCACCACGGACGACAGTGATGTAGAGCAACGTCTCTCTGATTTAGGGTATCTCGGTTAGACTGAGAGTAAACGGTACGTTCCCCATTGTTCTATATAGAATTCTCGTGCTTCGTCGTACTTTGGTTCTTGAGGTCACGTCTGGCATTCTCAACCGGCCGTACTGCTTAACCACTTATTAAGAGCCTAAACTTACTTCGGTCAAGCTATTTTACAGGATTCTATAGTGGGAATTCACGAATTTTATACTTAAATTAGGATAAAAACTGCTAAAGTGACGCTCTATACTCCGGGATTGTTAGCACATACGGTCAAATTACTAATATAGTAGCCACACTATCATTATGGATATGCGCATTGAGGAGCTGGGGTTCGGGGAGTGGGAGGATGCGCTGCCAAGAGATGGCTTCGACGTATTTCATACGAGGGAAGCTCTTCAGGTGATGAACGAGCATACTTCATCTGACCTACACCTTCTTGGGGGCTTCAAAGGTCAACAGCGAATCGGCCTGGCACCGATCTTTGTTCGAGAACATGGAGTCGGACGTCTTGTAACTTCACCGCCACCTGGTTTGGGGGTCGGGAGACTCGGTACGATTGTCACTCCAACTAGTCCAAAACAACGGAAAATTGAGGAAGTCACCCGCGAGTTCACTGAACGGCTGATTGAAGCGACGGACGCTTCCGAGAAGTCGACACTCTTTCGCATGTCTTGTGGCACTTGGTGTACCGATCCACGTCCGTTCGGATGGGCCGGGTTTAACGTCATTCCATCGTTTACTTACCGACTTAACCTTGAATCAACTACCTCTGACGAGGTGATGAGTTCTTTCAGTCGAGACCGTCGAAAGGAAGCTCGAAACCGAAACGAATCGGGGATCGTTATTCGAATTAACGAGAAATCCGGAGCGGAGAGAGTTTATGACTCGATGATAGATCGCTACGAAGAACAAGGGTTAGACGTTCCCCTCTCAAAGGAGTTCGTTCTCGAGTTAGTGGCTGGGTTAGGCGAGCGTGCCCGTGTTTACACGGCTGAATCGGAGGATGGAGAGTTTTTAAGCGGAATGATTATTTTATATTCAAATGACACAGCCTACAATTGGAAAGGGGGTACCAAGAGTTCGAAAACGAGGTCTGGTGTGAGTCCTAACAGTTTGCTTCATTGGCAGATAATAGAAGATATACTCACTGACCCTGACTTGGAGTCAATCCTCGAGTACGATCTGTATACGGCCAATGACGAAAGACTCGTCAGATATAAGAGTTCGTTCGGAGGGAACCTCGTTCCGTACTACACTATCGAGTCGAATGGCCTTCCGTTGAAATTCGCGAAAGGGGTCTACCGGATGGCAGCACTCAAAAAAGACCCGTTTGGGAACAGATCCCTAGGGTCCGTTAAAAAGAATCTGCCGCCCGCTCCACCAATCCCGCAGTTCATAAAACGATAAACAGGCTTTATATCTATTTTAGTCTAGGGGGCTACTGCTACAACTCGTTCGAACGGTTTTGGTCGTATTTTCTAGTATCCTGATACTGACATCTTGGGTTTCCTACCACGTTAGCCCCACGTACGTGATTCCTTCACTCGCCTCTATAACCCGACGTCCGTCGACCACTACTGTCTGCTCCATCGCGTCGAACTCCGAATCGAGCGCCGCGAACTCGTCCCAGTCGGTGACGACGAGCGCCCCGGACGCTCCCTCGAGAGCCTCGGCGGCGGAGTCCGCGTACTCGACATCAGGGAACCGTTCTCGCATCTCCTCCGTCGCCACGGGGTCGTAGGCGACGACCTCTGCACCACGCTCACGCAATCCCTCGATGATCGGGATCGCCCGCGAGTTCCTGACGTCGTCTGTTCCAGGTTTGAACGCCAGTCCCAGAACCGCGATCCGTTTCCCCTCGGGATCGACGTGCCGTTCGAGCAGTTCCAGCATTCTATCGGGCTGGCGATCGTTCACTTCGACGACGGCGTCGAGGAGGATCGGGTCGTACTCCTTCTGTCGTGCAGCGGCCCTGAGGGCGTCGACGTCCTTCGGGAAACAGCTCCCGCCCCAGCCGACGCCCGAACGGAGGAACTGCTCGCCGATTCGGTCGTCGAGACCGATCGCGTCGGCGACCTCGTAGGAGTCGATGCCGTACTCCTTGCAGATGTTCCCGAGCTCGTTGATCAGGCTGATCTTCGCCGCGAGGAACGCGTTGTTCGCGTACTTCACCATCGATGCGGTGCGCGGGTCGGTGTAGACGACCGGCGCGTCGTGTCGTTCGAGGAGCGGCTCGAACAGCGCGTCGAGTCGTCCGGCAGCCCACTCGCTCTCGGTGCCGAAGACGAGTTTGTCCGGTTCGAAGAAGTCGGATACGGCGGTCCCCTCCCGCAGGAACTCGGGGTTCATCGCCACCTCGATCAACTCGCTCGCCTCGCCCGCACCCTCGTGGATCGCAGGCCCGACCCGTTCTTCGACCGCCCCTGGCGTGACGGTGCTCTTCACCACGACGAGGTGTCGTTCGGTGGTCTCGGAGAGCGCCTCGCCCGTGCTTCTCGCGGCGGCTTCGATCGCGCCGAGGTCGATGCTGCCGTCCTCGCGCGAGGGCGTCCCGATCGCGAGGAACGTGATGTCTCCTGCCGGGACCAGATCGTACTCCGTGCTGGCGGTGAGCCGTTCGCCGGCGTGCTCGGCGAGGAGGTCGTCCAGTCCGGGTTCGTGGATCGGCGCACGCCCCTCCGAGAGGCTTTCGACGATCTCGGGGTCGATGTCGATCGCGGTCACGTAGTGGCCGAGGTCGGCCAGGCAGGCGGCGAGTGTCGTGCCGACGTAGCCGCTCCCGACGACGGAGACGTTCATGAGCGTCGGTCGATACGAAGGTGCTTGAATCGGTCGAAACCGTCCGGTTCCGATCGGGTTCTCGGCCCGTCCGGTTCGCTCTCAGCGTAGTATCCCTCGGAGCGTCTCGAGTGCGACGTTCCGGCCCGATACGGGGAAGACGACGGTCCTCCCGGCCAGTTCCTCCTGACGCTCGAACGCGGCAGCGACGCCCGTCGCAGCCGCGCCCTCGATCAGGACGTGCTCCTCGGCGAGCATTCCCCGGATGCCCTCTCGCAGCGTGTCATCGTCCACGAGCACGAAGTCGTCGAGCCGATCGCGAAGCAGCTCCGCAGTTACGGCGAAGGGGACCCGGGTGGCTAACCCCTCCGCGAACGTTTCCATCCGGTCGTGCGATTCGAGCGCCCCTTCCTTCCAGGCTCGGTGCATCGCCGGTGCCGCACTCGATTGGACACCAACGACCCGTGCGTCAGTGAGTTCGCCGACGGTGAGACAGTACCCGGAGGCGCTACTCCCGCCACCGATCGGGGAGAAGAGTACGTCTACCTCGGGGAGCTCCTCGACGATCTCCAGCCCTGCGGTCCCGACGCCAGCGATCAGCGCAGGCTCGTTGGCCGAGTGGACGTACCGGTAGCCCTCCTCGGTAGCGCGTTCTTCGGCGTACTCGCGTGCGTCGTCGAAGGTTTCGCCGCGGTGTCTGACCTCGGCACCGAACCGCTCCATCGAGCGGACCTTTCCGGGATTCGCCCCCTCCGGAACGCAGATCACGACCGGGACGTCGAAGGTCTTGCCGGCGAAAGCGATCGATTGACCGTGGTTTCCGGTGCTCGCGGCGATGAGACCGGTCTCCCGGAACTCGTCGTCGAGGCGGGAGACCAGCGTCACTCCGCCACGGACTTTGAACGCTCCCGTCGGGAGAGTGTCTTCGCGCTTCATGTAGACGTCGGCGTCGAGTTCGTCCGAGAGCCACTCGCACCTGACGAGCGGGGTCCTCGGGAGATGTCTCGCGACGACCGGGCGGGCACGGTAGACGTCGGCTGTCGTCGGTGGCGTGAGATCGTGGTAGGGAAAGACGGTCGTCTCGTCGGGCGACTCGATGGGTTCGTACTCGGTGGCCATGGTGCGGAGATACCGACCACGATGTTATAGGTGCGGGATCGTGCGAGACCGACCGATAGCTCGATTCTACGTTTCGAATGGGAAGTTTTCTGCACCGGTCGGCGGAAGAGCCGTGACCGTCGGGATATCGTGATTCCCGAGGAGACCGAGGGCGAGGAGAAAGGCGACTCACGAGTCCTGAGACTGTTATCGACTTTCGCTACAAACGTACCGATGCTGGGTCCAACCCCCTTCGCGACTCCGGTCGTGGACCAGGACTAGACCGGTGGGAGTTTCGCATCGGCCGATTCCGTCCCGTCAGACTCGGTTCGCCCCTCAGGGGAGGTCGTCATCCTCGTCGTCCGGTTCCGGCTCCGGTTCGTCCTCTTCGGGCTCTTCCTCCTCGGGAACTTCCTCGGGATCCTCTTCGTCGCCACAGCCGGCGAGCGCAGCGACAGCCAAGAGAGCGACGAACGTTCGTCGACGCATGGTGTACGCTTGGAGAATAGACGAATAAACCCACTCCATGCAGGATCAAGCGGCTCGTCGTCAGCATCCCTTCCAGCATCTATAGAATACCTGCGCTTCAATAGTACCTGGGGAGCTAAACGTAGATTCGAATTGATCCTGCAGGAGTGGGGGGAGCTGAGGTTACGGGATCAGCACCCGATAAACTCGCGTCATCAGATCGTGTTATAGTGTAGTATAAAGGGGTCGTTGAAGCCGTGACGGTTTGAGATCCTCTGTGCTCACTTAGATGATCTCTCGTTAGGTCATTTCTCACACGGCATTGCTAGTTCAGGACCTCGTCGGCTGGCGTTCGTCCATCGAGCAATTGATGGGTCTCTAATGGCTGCAGTAATGCACGAAACATTCAATACATTTATGTGCGCTCGCCCGACTGCCCACCCATGAGTTTTGGAAACGGTCGACTCACGATTTGAGAGTGTGAAGCCGTTTTTTCGATGCGGTTTCGGTCAGTCTAGTTCACTCGGCCGTCCTGTCCTAATCGAGAAAGGGCAGTTCAATAACCGAACCGATCGACGAGAGACACTACCTCGGAGAGAGCGTTTTTCTGATGGAGTCCATGCAAGAACGTAGCCACCAGATCAGTGCCGTGGCGTCCGAACAAATGGACGTCAAGAATTGACTTCGTGTCATGGTCTATTGCAGTTTATAGACAAGACCAATCGCCGTTGATGTTGACAGGAGTCTCGTCAATCGCGACCTGCGTCGGCGGATCTGTGATGCCGTCAGCCAGCCGATGTACCTACTGTCAGATTGGTTGATGAGAGCGCTCTACGACGAGCAAGCGAAGAATTGCTTGTGTCTCTCGAAGTGAACAACCGGATGCGTGGAGTCGGGCGGTGAGCACCCTGACGCGATCGCCGTCCGCTCACGCTCCCAAGATTCATCGAAGTCCGCCGCGTAGCACTCACTGAGCAGGTCTACGAGCAGCATGTCAAGCCAACTTTACGATCTGCTCACTCCTGAAATTGACTCGACTAGACCGTGCCAAATAGAGAAAAATACTTATACACCACCAATAAATTATTTATTTATAATATTATACCTAGTAATGAACAGTGGCTCGTGCAGCGCCGCATACGACCGTCCACCCACGAGTTCAAGTACCGCGCAGCCCAATCATCGACTCATCTATGGGATCACGTCAATCGATGCCAAACGACGGATCTGGCAGGCGCCTCTCCTCTATTGAACGAACCTTCGACATCATCGAAGAGATAAAGGAGCTTGATGGCGCCCGTGTATCCGAACTGGCTGATCGCCTCGAGATGCCGAAAAGCACCGTCCACAACCACCTGACCACCTTGGTGAACAGGGGCTATTTGGTAAAATACGATGGTGAATACCGTCTCGGGTTGGATTTCCTCAACCTCGGACGCTACGTGAAAAGCGATTGGAAATACGAAATCGTCGAATCGAAAGTGCACGAGATCGCAGAAGAAACCGGGGAACGAACGATGTTTCTGGTCGAAGAGCACGGGTACGGGATCTACGTATTCGTCGAGACGCCGCCCGACGTGATCAAGCCTGGAAAATGGGTATACAAGCGTCGCTCGAGTCTCCACGCCGCGTCCTCCGGAAAGACCGTACTCGCACACCTCCCGGAGGCGTATGCGAGGGATATCGTATCGAGACACGGGCTCCCCCAGCTGACCGAAAACACGCACACGTCGATTGGGCCGCTGTTTGAGGAGATGGAGGTGATACGAGAACAAGGATATGCGCTCAATCGCGAAGAACACATGAAAGGCGTTCGGTCCGTTAGCGCACCGGTGTTTTATCCCGACGATCGATTTTTCGGCGCGCTGAGCGTTGCAGCCCCCGTCCGTCGGTTGAACGGGGACCGGTTCAGATCGGAAATTCCGCAACTGTTGATGGGGATTGCAGACGAGATCCAGCTGCGGTTACGGTACGCATCGGAAGAGGTCACGTTCTGAGACCTCGATTCATTCGCCCGGGTTCAGTGCGGAATCGACGAAACGACCGGGCAGTTCGCATTTAAAAGAATCGACTGTGTCACGCTCCCGAACAGAATCTTGCCCGCCGGTGATCGTTTCCGTCCTGAGACAACGATGTATCGGACGTCGTGTTCGTCGGCGTACTCTACGATCTTCGACGGCGGATCTCCCACTAGTCCAACGGCGGTTGTTTCGACGTCCGTAGCGGCGGCCGCATCCGCCGCGATTTCTCTCGCAACATTACGTATCCGATCTAAGTCGACCGCTTCGCCGGTTTCGTCGACACTCACGCGCTCGATTTCGACGAACCGATCGCGCGTCAGCGTGTGAACGACGTGGATCGGTTCGTCGAACGCGCGTGCAAGCGACTCCGCTTCCGAAATAACGTGAGCTGCTCTCCCCGACCGGTCTACGGCCGCAACGATGGCCATATCCTTGCGTTAGGACGCAGTATCTTTACTGTTCCCCCAGATTGTCCGCTGCGACCCCGAAGCTCTCGCCGGCGTCCTTCGACCGCTAAAACGATTTGGTCAGGACAGAGCGGATCTTCGAGGTCGGCGTCGACGGTATCACGGTTCCGACAATCGACTCCGAGGCGACCGCAGAACAACTGATTCGAGCTTCTCGGTGTCCGTCAACCGGCGAACGCGGGGTCTCGTCCGGTCGCGTGGCGGGTTACGGCCAGCGGTTCGTTGAGTACGTCAAGCGCGTATCCGCTCGTCGCACAGGTGTTCTCGACTCGGTCGTGCGCCATCCGATCCAGCATATCGAACCGCGGCAATTCCTGAACCGTCTGGTGGTCTACGCCCGTATCGTCGGATTCGTCTCGAAGAGAGTGCGAAGAGTGGAAAAGAAATGGGGTAACGTAGCCGTTCAGATGCGTTGGTTGATCTTTCGTTTGATCGGAGCTCCGAACAGAATTAAAAAGCACATGATGACCAGAATCGCCGAGAGGGGTCGGGAGACGAAAATTCCGAACGAGCCGTCGGATAGCTGCAGGGCGCGGTTGAGATTCGACTCCATCAGCCCGCCGAGGACGGCGCCTAGGACGAGAGCGATCACTGACCAATCGTTCTCGCGCAGGTAGTAGCCGAAGATTCCCATGAACAGCACGGTCAGCACGTCGACCCAGTTGGACCGAAGCATGAACGAGCCGCTCAGAGCGACGACGATCACGACCGGGATTATGTACTTCGTGTCAATCTTGGTGATGATTCCGACTCGGGTGACGGCCAGTAGCCCGACAACGAGGATGACGAAATTCCCCAAGAAGAGTGCGAGGAAGATTGAGTACGTCAGGTACAGCTCCTCTGCGAACAGCTGCGGTCCGGGGATCAGCCCGTGCATGAGCAACCCGCCGAGCAAAACGGCGGTGGCGGCGCCGCCGGGAATGCCGAACGAGAACGTCGGGATCAACGATCCGCCCACCGTGCTGTTGTTGCACGACTCCACCGAGACAACGCCGGTCGGGTTTCCGTCGCCGAATTTTTCGCCGGAGCTCCGAACCGCTTCGCCGTACGCGATGAACGTAGATATCGAAGCGCCGGCACCGGGGATGGCGCCCACTAAGATACCAATTCCGGACGACTTGATGACGGTTTTCGGACGTTGTAGGACGTCCCGGATGCCGGGTAGTATTGCACCGTCCATTTCGAACCCACCCTTCGAAATACCGCCGGGTTCCATCTTCAGTTTGTACATCTCGGACACCGCGAACAGCCCGATCAGTATCGCGACGAAGTCGAACCCATCGAATAGGTGGATTGATCCGAAGGTGTACCGCTGCTGCAGTCCGAGCGGCGACACGCCGACGGTCGTTAAAAGCAACCCTAGGCCCGCGATGGCCACTCCTTTGATTAGCGGCCCTCTCGTGATCAACGTGATCATCAAGATGCCTAACAGCGCGACCAGGAAGTAATCCTGCGACCGGAACATCAGAACGACTCTGGTTACGATCGGCGAGATTAGAATTAGGAATCCGATCCCGATGAAGCCGCCAAGCGCGGACGCTAACGCCGACGCCGCGAGTGCTCTCGACGCTTCGCCTTTCCTCGACATCGGGTAGCCGTCGAGTGTGGTCGCCGCGGCGGCGGCGGTCCCGGGGGCGTTGATTAGAATAGCCGCCACGCTGCCGCCGTAGTTACCGCCCAAATAGATCGCAGCGAGGAGAATTATCGCGTCTTGTCCCTCTAAAGGAACGGTGAGCGGCAATAAGATCGCCATGCCGAGTGCGGTTCCGACGCCGGGAATCGCCCCTAGCAGAATGCCGATCATCATGCCGAGACCGAGCCACAGTAACGTTTGACCGGAGAGGACGATCGAGAGGCCTTCAGCTAGCGCATCGATCATATCCTGTATCCCCACACGATCCCTTGATCGAGGTGCACCGGCGTGAAGAACGCGAACCCGAACACCACAGCGAACGAAACCGCAACCACCACGGCGGTCGATCTCCGATCAAGTTTATTCATCACGGCGTAGACGAGAACGAAGAACGGCGTGGCCCACAGAAAGCCGATCAAGTAAGCCAGTATCACGTACCCGATAGTCGCCAAGATTAGCGGATACAGTCTGCTGTCACCGTATTCCGAACCGCTCTCGACGGGGTCGGCCCCCACTTCCTCCTCCTCGATTTTCGCACCTTCTTCGTACTCGATCAACGAACTGTGTATGAGCTCGGGGAGATACCCGCGCAACAGCCAAATCGAAGCGGAAACGATCATGATGCCCGAGGCGATCATCGGAAACACGCCTTCGCTGAACGGGTACTCCGCGTAGGCGATGAAAAACGCCCACAGACCGACAGCTCCCAGAAGCACCGCGATCTGATCGTCCGTGGAGATGATGTTTTTTATATTTGCTAACATTGGCTTCATGGATAAAAAAGATGCAAGGCGGTGCTATAATTCGTCTAAGTCGATTTCTTCTTCGAGCCCTTCGAGCGCTTCGACGAATTCGTTGTTTGCGTCCTCTCTCGACCTGAACGTTATGTGGTTACCCGTTTCGTCAGACCACTCTTGGAGGTCGTCGGACGTCATGGTCTCTTCGAGGACCTCCTCCAGGTATTCGAGGATCTCCTCGTCCGTTCCCGGATTCGTCCACATCGCTCGCTGCGTATTCGTTATCCAGTCGAACTCTTCGTAGCCTTCATCGGCCATCGTCGGCGTGTCCGGCCACAGGTTCGAGCCCGTGCTGACCCAACTGACGAAGGCGTTGATCTCTCCGGAGTCGACCGGTCCGGTGAAGCTGTTCTCGGGGGCGGATCCGGCGTCCAGCTCGCCGGATGCGACGGCCTGCGCCACGTCAGCTCCGCCGTCGTACGTGATCGACCCTCCGACTTCGAGCCCGTGGTGTTCCTCGGCGAGTTGGAGCATGGCCAGTTCGGTCCCACCGGGGTGACCGTAGTCCAGGTCCGGAGCCATCTCGATGAACTCCTCGTAGGAGTCGACCTCGAGATCCGGATTGGTGACGATGAGCCTGGGCGTCGTCGCGTACACGCCGAGGGCCATCCCTCTGAAGTCGTCGATGTCGAAGATGTCGATTCCCTGCTGGAGGTATTCGAGTGCGATCGTTGGAAGGTTGTGCGTGAGGTAATCGTGTCCACCTCGGTCCGGATCCGCAACCTCGTTAGTGCCGACCATTCCGCCGGAGCCTTCGTGGTTTTCGACAGCGATGCTCTCGCCGATGATCTCTCCCATCGTCTCGGCGATGGTGCGAGCGTAATTGTCGCTGCCCCCCCCGGCCGAGTATGGAACCACGAAACGGAGATCGTCGGTCGGATACTCCAGATCGCCGTCGTCAGTGTCGTCGGCGCCGTTTCCATCGTCGGCGCCGTTTCCATCGTCGGCGCCGTTTCCATCGTCGGCTCCGTTTCCATCGTCGGCGCCATTGTCGTCATCGTCCTCGCTGAGGCAGCCAGCCAGACCGACTGCTGTGATACTGCCTGCTGCTTGGACGAATCTACGTCTTCGCATGACAGTGTCAGACATGAATCCCCTAAATAAATACTTAACGATTCACGATTATTACGAACTAGTGATTATAAATTTTGGGGAATAACTCAATAAGTGGTAGTTATATTAAATTCGATCGCTATCCACGAACGCCGACGCATTACGTACTGTATCGTTTGTTCCCATGGTCTTCTTTCGGATCGTGACGGCACCCGAAGCGCGAACAGCGTCGAATCAGCAAGTCGTCCGCGTGATCTCGAACTACCGCCGCTACTTCCCAATGAAATTCGGCTCCCGTCCCTCGCTGAAGGCAGCGATACCTTCCTTGTGATCCTCGCTCGCGAACACCTCGTCGCGAACTCTTCTGACCCACATTTGCTCCATTTCGGAGGGTGTGCCCGTCGATTCTAAGTTCCTAAAGATATCCTTCATGTATTTGAGCGAGAGTGGTGCGTTTTTCGCGATCGTGGTCGCAAGCTCGTACGAGGTCTCTTCGAGTTCGTCTCTCGACACGAGATGGTTCAAAAGGCCCATCTCCTTCGCCCGTTCCGCATCGATACCTTCGCCGGTGTACAGGAGTTCTTTCGCGTTGGGGAAGCCGACCACTCGTACCACCCGCTGGATGGAGGTTCCCTTGTAGACCAGCCCGATCTTCGCAGGCGTAATTCCGAACGTCGCATCCTTGACGCCTATCCGCAGGTCACACGTCGAGATCACCTCCATCGCTCCGCCGTAGGTGGCTCCGTTGATCATCGCAATCGTTGGATAGTCGTACGACTCGATCGTCTGGATCATCTTCGGCCAGAGCTGTTTTTCCTCTTCCGTCTGCTCCGTTCGATCGACGGTGAGATCGAACCCTGCGCTGAACGCTTTGTTGCCTTCCCCTCTGAGAACGACGACGTGGTGTTCATCGCTCACGTTGAGCGACTCGAACGTTTCGATCAGGTCACGGAGCATTTCGAAGCCGATTGCGTTCCGCTTACCCGGGTTACTGAGCGTTACGGTACACACACCGTTACTGACCGCTGTCGTGACTGAACCAGTCATGGCCCCCTGTTGCGGATACTATGCAATAAGCGTTTGCGGTTTGGCGGTACTTCACTCGCGGAAGTGCCCCGGAGAGACTGACGGCTCTCGCGGGACGTCGCCCGCGCTACGGTATTACGGCTCTGCGCCTCCTCCGTGGTGCCGTATCAGATCGCGCCGTCGTTCCTGAGATCGTCGATTTCCCCCTCCGAGAGGCCCACCACCTTGGACAGAACCTCGTCCGTGTGCTGTCCGAGTCGCGGTGGGCCCGACCGCACTTCCTTCTTCAGCTTCGAGAAGTGGAGCGGATGGCCGTGCAGGAGCACGTTGCCAACGTTCTCGTCTTCGTACTCAAAGACGTATTCGCGCTCCCGCGCCTGTGGATGGGACACCACGTCGCTCACCTTGTTGAGCGGCCCGCACGGGAATCCGTACTCATTGCTGATTTCGAGCCACTCTTTCGTCGTTCGCTCCTTGATCTTCGGCTCCATCGCCGTCATTATCTCGTCGTAGTGGTTTTGGCGGAGTTCTACGGTGTCGTACTCGGAGATCGGGTGGTCTGGAAGTTCCAGGATCTCGGTGACGAACTCGTCCCACGGCATGCTGAGCGTGCTGATGACGACGTGGCCGTCCTTCGTTTCGAACAGCTGATACGGCACGCTCGTCTGGTGCCGCGTTCCTTTAGGCGTCGGATTTTCGCCCGTAATACCGTACATGGTGATGTATTCCTCCATGAACGAGACTATCGTCCCAAAGAGGTTCGTCTCCACCTTCTGCCCCTCGCCGGTTTTGTCACGGTGGTGCAACGCGGTCAGGATGGCGATCGTCGCGTAGAGGCCCGCGCCGATGTCGCCGATTGCCTGCCCCACTTTGACCGGATCGCCGTCTTCCTGGCCGGTGACGCTCATGATCCCTGCCTCGGCTTGCATCACTAAGTCGACCCCTTTCTGATCCTTCTGCGGTCCCTTTTCCCCGTAGCCTTTGATCGACGCGTAGATGAGATTCGGATTGACCTCCGAAATGAGGTGTTCGGCGCCCAAACCGAACTTCTCCATCACACCGAGGCTGAAGTTCTCGACGAGGATGTCAGCGTCCGCGATAAGTTCCTTCGCGATCTCCTGTCCGCGTTCGTCCTTCAAATTGAGCGTAACACTCTTTTTATTTCTATTTCGGGAGATGTAGTTAACCCCCATGCCGTTTTGTTCCGGATAACTCCCGCGGGCCGAATCGCCGACGCCAGGACGTTCGATTTTGATCACTTCCGCTCCGAGTTCGCTGAGAATTTGCGTGCACCACGGGCCCGCGCGGACGCGTGTACAATCCACTATGGTAATGTCATCCAATGACATATCTGATAGCTTGCCTCGAATAGCCTTTAAACCTGTGCTTCGTCGCGATCACTCGAAACAGACTCCGTTCCCCTCGTACGGAAGAGACAACCAGTTCGCGGCAAGCTATTTATACGGCACGATCCGTCGTCAACACCCATGCCCGGAGATTATCCCAGCGCGCGGCCGATGGGTCGCTTTCGCTCGGAGGACGTCGGATTCGAACACAACGTCACGCCGAGCGAAGCGCAGCTTCCGTGGATCGACATCCATCAGCACGGACACAACACCTCCTGGAACGACAGACACGCGATCGACCTCTCCGGCGGCCACGCGGTCGTGTTTATCGGTGGGACCGCTGGTCCGTACCGACCGATGGCAGCCGAGGAGTTGCGGTTGCTCTGGGATGGCACGCTTCGTCAGAGCCACGCGGTGTCCCGGAGCCACTTCTTCGACGCGTATGTTGCGCTAGCCGTTCACACGACGCGGACGCGAACCGAAAACTGGGAGTCGCTGGTCGAACTTCTCTCGGAGTACGCGACGCTCGACGAGGTCGTTGCCATCGGCGAAACCGGCATCTCGCTGCAGACAGCCGGCGACGCGGATCCCTGGACCCTAAAGGAACAGCGGATGGTCGTCGGTGAGCAGATGCGAGTCGCCCGAGAGACCGGCTTGCCGGTGCTGTGTCACACACCATCCGATATGAAATCGAACGAGACTGCATTCATTCGGAGCAAAACCGAGGGAGGACACGACCACGCTCCGGACGCCGGGTCACAAGCGGGCGACTCCCTTGCCGCGGAGACCGCAAAGCGGGGTGCGACGGAGATATCTGTGCAGATCGCCGACGACGTCGGCCTCCCCGACGAGCAACTCGTAATCGATCACGCCTCGTCGCAGATCACCCCGTTCGTCCTGGAGTCGACTGGCTGTTACCTCAGCTTCAGCGTCGGTTCCACCATCCACGAGGTTAACATCGAGGCGGTCGCGGATGCGATCGACCGATACGGTCCGGATCGCATCCTGATCGACTCGGACATCACCGGAATGGCCGAAATAAACCCGTTCGCGATGAAGGAGGCGATACTCGACCTGCTTCGACTCGGCGTTTCTCCGGCGGACGTCCGCCGGGTTATTTACGAAAATCCGCGGGAGATTCTCGGGTTGAGCGACCTACCCGAGTAGCGTACCGGTCGTGATCGTTCACGAAAGCCAGGGCGTGATAGGTCACCAAGCCCGTTCGAGTACGGTCTCGATGTCCGTCGCGTTCGGGTCGAACCCATCGAGGGCTCGACGCATCAGCGCGTCCTCGAGGAACGCGGCGAGCTCCGGGAAGTCACCCCGATCGATCTCGGGAACGTCTTGAAACCTGGTCGGGAGGTCGAACGCGTCTCGGACGGACGTCACCGACCACACGATTTCGTCCGCCAGCTCAGACCGATTGTGGTTCCTCGGATCGATCCCGAGCCCCTCGGCCAGCAGCTCCCTCGACCTGTCGATGGCCTCGAAGAGGTACGCCAGCACGTGCGGTGGGACGATCGCGTGAATTACCCCTTGTTGGACCGGATACCGTCGAGAAAACCCGTGACCGAACGCGTGCAGCACGTCCGTCTGCCGCTTGTGCTGCACTAACACGATGCCGACGACGGCACGATCGAGCGCTTCGGAATCGTCGTCCGCTCCGACCACCGGGAGCGAATCCGTCACCAACCGGAGTCTGTGTACGGCAGTCGCGGAGTTGATCGGCGTAGACGAGTTCGAATAAATCGTCTCGAGGCCTTTGTTAAACCCCTTCATGACCGATCCTGCGGGCGCCGACCACAGCGTGGTTTCGAAGAGGTCTGGATCGTAGACCATCCCGATCGGTCGGTTCGATCCCCCGTTCGAATCGGGTATTCCGTGGGCGATCCCTCGATGCCCAGCACTTCGATCGAGCCGCCGCTCGAATCGGCGGCGCCGGCGAACGTCGTCGGGATAACGACGACGGAGTGCATCACGGCGGTCGGATCCGGCGGTCGCAGGATTCCTTTCCGAGCTTCGTCGATAAAGTCCGCATACGAGCGCCCATCGGCGACAAACACGCTCATCTGCCGCGCTATGTCGAGGGTACTTCCGCCGCCGACGCCAATGATCACGTCGCCGTCCGTTTCCTAGAGGAGTTCGAGTCGCAAACGAGCAGCGCGCTCGCATCGGGACCGTCGGGGAGGGTCTCGTCGACGGCCTCCACCGCACCCCGGCCGAACATGATATCGCTTCCGCCGTGGTCATACGTAAACGATCAGTGATACGGCAGCATAGCTCACCGCACGGAGTCTCGGTATCTGAGCGTGCGCGTTCGAATTGAAACCGTGAGAGAAAACCTTATACTGGTATCAGCGTGACTCTCTTGCATGGATCTTGAGGGCAAGACAGCGCTTGTAACCGGCTCGAGTAAAAATATCGGCAGGCAGATCGCTGTCTCGGTAGCCGAGGCCGGAGCCGACGTCGGCGTGACTGCGCACTCTGATCGAGAGGGGTGCGAAGAGACGGCGAGACTGGTGGAACGTGCGGGTGGTGAGTCCCATATTTCGCTCTGCGAGTTACAGGATCCGGACCAGATCACCCGAATGATGGACAACGTGCAAGACGAACTCGGGTCGATAGACGTACTCGTGAACAACGCGACAACGCGGCCGCAGAAACCGTTCGCCGAGATCACGGTCGATGATTGGAACTACGTTTGTGACGTCAACCTTCGCTCCATGTTCCTCACGACGCAGTTAGTCGCCCCGGAGATGGCCGAGACGGGCAGCGGATCGGTGATCAACCTCCTCGGTGCCTTGGTGTATCTCGGCGATCCAAGTCGCGTCCACTCGTTCAGCACGAAATTCGGGATCGAGGGGCTGGTCAGAGCGCTCGCGAAGGAGCTAGGGCCTGATGGGATCCGGATTAACGGCATCTCGCCGGGATTGATCGATACCGAACGGGATCACGCGAACCGTTCTGCTGACTGGAAGGAGCACATGAAACAGGTCGAACAGACGACAGCACTGAAGCGACGGGGAACCATCGAAGAGGTGGCAGACGCCTGCCTCTTTCTGGCGTCCGATAAAGCGTCTTATATCACCGGCCAGATTCTCCACGTGAACGGTGGCCTCTATCCCACCCCGGACATCCGGTAACGACGATGCCCAGAGAGTTCACCACGAAGATCGAGGTGCGGTTTCGCGATCTCGATCCGTACGCGCACGTGAATCACGCCGTATACGCGACGTACCTCGAGCAAGCGCGCACTCGGTATTACAAGGAGGTTTTCGATAAGCTCCCCTACGAGATCGACTCCGTCATCGTCCGTTTGGAGATCGATTACCGAAAGCCAGTCACGATCGAGGATACGCTCACCGTCGGGATCGAACTCTCAGATATAGGACGGTCGAGCATCTCCAGGGCGTACACGATCACGAACGGCGCCGAAACCGTCGCGGAGGCGAAGACCAAGCAGGTCTTCATTGATGTAGCGACCGAAACGTCAAAACCGGTTCCGGACGACCACCGAGCAGCGCTCGAAGCGTATCACTTCGCTTGACTCACCACTGGACGACGCGAACCAGTTCGCCGAGTGGTGATACCGACCGTGCGGATCAGCCGCGCGTAACATAGGGTTTCGTCAACATCGTTATCGAATACCAGATCAATCCCACGTACAACAACATCGTGTAGATTGAATCGACGCTGAACAACGTCGCATCCGTGATGACGATGCCGACGGCGCCGATGAAAATCTCGGCGAGCCCGACCATCGCGGTGACTGTCCAGACCGGAGAGACGGACGATCCGGACGCCGCGCCGGCGTTAGTACTGTCGTTGGGCATCCATGATCCTCGTCTCGGTGTAGTACGGGCCGCCCAGTCGGCCGACCGGATCGAACTTCTGGGAGTCCACCTTGCCTTCGGTCAACAGGCTATCGTCGATGTGGATGTGTATGACCTCGCCAAGGATCATCCGATTGTTGTACACGTCCATCGAGTCGTACAGAATGCATTCGAGGTGGACGGGTGATTCCGCGACGCGAGGGGGTGAGACGGCTGTGGACTCCTCACGCGCAATATTCGCCCAGCCGAACTCACTGTCACCGGGCTCCAGCGTGGCGCTCGTGCTGTCCATCTTCTCTACGAGCGGCGTCGTAACCGCGTTGATCACGAACTCTTCGGTCTCGAGGACGTTCCTCGTCGTGTCTTTGAGGCCGCGGTGCGTTCCTGCAGAGAACATCACTACGGGTGGAGCGGCGCAGACGTTGTTATAGTGGCTGTACGGCGCGAGGTTGTCGTTCCCATCGGAGTCCATCGAGCTAATCCAGGCAATCGGCCTCGGAGCCGTCACCGTCGTCATGATCCGATATATCGTTCTGGAGTTGTGCTCGGTGGGGTTCAGCTCCATGCAGTGGTCAGTACCGGCAACGCTCTTAAAGCCAGTCGCTCCGAGAGTGATCCAGAATTCGACATTGTCGAACTGGGTCTCGGATTGTTTCACACGATAGAGTCCAAAAGAAGAGAACTAGCATTTCCTTCCTGATTACAGTAATTGGATAATGCGGTCACGAATCGAATTTCCCGAAAATCCGAATTTGCTGATAGTACTCGATCGATGATAGTCGGCGAAGCATCTATTACAATAGTATGTATGTAATTTGCATCGATATTGGAGGAAATTCAGGTAGAAAATGACCATAAATAATAATCCCAGTCTTCGTTCGACATTATCAAATAATACAGCAGGTTGTTCGATTATTCCGTCGTAAGAACGAACCGACGATCGAAAATGGGAATATTACGCTTGGCTGTGATTTTCCATAGGTGCACCTACCGGGTGGCTGCCTCAACGTATTGGCTCGTGTCGAGCGGCTAGTGGGCGGTTGCCAGCTCGCTTCGATGCGCGAGCATCTGCTCGAGCGTTCCGAACGCGAGCATATAATGACCGTCATACTGGCGCCGCTCGAGGGTATCGAACAGCCGTTCGAAGTCGATATTGCCCTCGCCGATGGGAAGATGTTCTTCTTTGATGCCTCGGTTGTCGTTCAGCCGGACCTCACCGCATACTCCGAGATCTAGCTCGTCGAGATATCCGTGAACGCCCGTCGGATGGAGGTTCGCGTGCGGGGGGTTAAACGCCCAGGCGACGGTCTCCGACAACAACGTCTCGAAGTAGCGCTTGCAGTCGTCGAGTTCGGAGCAGAGGTAGTGTACTTCCGCGTCGGCCGGTTCCGGGTTCATATTTTCGAGGAGCAGTTTCACGTCCCTTGCGGCCGCGTACTCAGCGAGTCTCGCTAATCGATCCATGCTGGCTCGGCGGCGTGCATCCTCGTCGGACGTGAAGTGGTATCCCGCGTGGACGATGATTCGATCGGCGTTCAACCGGTCGGCGAGATCGACGAACGCCTCGAGGTACTGCTCGACGCCATCCGCGACGTAGGGTGAGTAAGCGGCGGTGTTAATCGCAGAAAGCGTGTGTAACCCGAGGCTGATCCCGTCGTCTGCGATCGTTTCTACGAGCTTCGATTCGGTCTCGTCGTCGAGGCCGCCGCTCTCGAGGATCTCATCAGTCGGCCGCACGTCGACATATGTCACCCCTTCGTCCACGGCCCACTGCACCGCGCCCTCCAGAGGAAGTCGAACACCGACGTCTACGCCGATTCTGTCTGCTGGTATCATCGCACGTACCCCACACGGCACGGGGACCGTATAAAGAATTTGTCTCCTCGTCAACACCGACTCTTCGGAACCCTTCTGTGCGGTCGAGCGACGAGAGACGCGATCGAAGGACCGAGCCGTGGTTTCACCAGTCCGATCCCGTCGAAAATTGCACCTTAGTCTCGGAACTGAGTTAGATCCCGTCCTCGGCGGCGAACTCCTGGCCCAGCTCGACGTAGTGGTCGGTGATCCGCTCGATCATGGCTCTCTGTTCGTCGGTCAGTTCCTTCGTCTGTGCCGGCGTCCCGTACGCAAGGTGCCCTTCTGGGATTGTCTGTCCGCTCATCACGACGCTTCCCGCCGCAACCAAGCAGTTGGATTCGACCGTCGCGTCGTCTAAGATGACGCTCGTGATACCGATGAGGCTGTTCGACTTGACCTCCGCGAAGTCGATGACGACGTTGTGGCCGACGGTCACATTGTCCCCTATCGAAGAGCCGTGAATCATCGAGAACTCTTGGACGTTGGTTCGACGGCCGATCTCGACTGGGCCAGTGTCCCCGCGGATGCAGACGAACGGCCAGACGCTGGCTTCGTCCTTGATCTCGACGTTACCGATGAGGTACGCCTGATCGGATACGACCGCACTTTCTTCGATGATCGGAGAATTGCCTCTGATCGTACGTTCCATGAAAACGCACGGTACGCCACTGATAAATATTTACCGCGGACGGTCGCTCGATGCGAGTCCATCGAACCGCCTCGAACCATGAGACGGGTGCGGTGGATCGAATCGGTTTCGTGGTCGTCAGTGGGTCGAACCGACTCGAAGGAACAGTTAAGAACCATCCGAGAACTCGCCCTGATGTGTGTCGTTTTAAACATCAAGCGAGCCGCGTAACAGTGAACTCCACCGCCTTATGGCGAGTCAACACAGCCATCGATTTCCATTACAAAATCGAATTCCTCGATTTCATCCTTCAAATTTCGCGACATCGGCTGATTTGATCGATATTCAATAGAGTACTAAGAGTAATACCGATGCCCGGTAACCATCCAATAGAATGGACGGAACCAGTGGGAAAAAAATTCAGGCGACACAGAACTCTCTGGACGTTCTCGAAGAGATCTATCGGCAACGTGGCTGCTCACTGAGTGTCCTCGCGGACAACCTAACGCTATCGAAGAGCACGCTCCACGCGCATGTAAAGACGCTTCAAGAACGTGGATACGTAGTCGAGGAAAACGGTGAGTACAGAACCGGCCTTATGGCGCTCACACTCGGTGGATACGTCCAGACGGCCGGAAAATACGGGAAGCTATACCAAGTCGCCAAACCAGAAGTGGACGACCTCGCGGAACAAACCGGGGAGCGTGCACAGATAACCGTCGAACAGGATGGAGTGGGCTATTTCCTCTACCAAGCACGCGGAGCGAGGGCCGTAGTCGTCGATACTCACATCGGCTCTCGAGTTCACCTTCACTCCACCGCAGCTGGGAAGTCCATCCTTGCGCATGTGAGCGAGCAACGGCGCGAGGAGATCCTCGGTTCCGAACCACTGCCCAAAGACACGTCGAACACGCTTACCTCTAAGGACGACCTTCTCGACGAACTGGACAAAATAAATCAGAGCAAATACGCCACTGATTGGGAGGAGCGGATCCCTGGTATCTGTTGTGTCGCGACACCGATCGTCGCCGATGATGGGACCGTTTTCGGCGCGCTTAGCATCTCGATACCGAAAAAGAGAGCGAGTGAGGAGCTGTGTGAAGAGGAGATACCTGATATGCTGATAAACAGTGCACGCGTAATTTCACTTAACGTACTATATTCGTAAAAGTCGTGATGCGATGGATGAACCTCACCCGATACTTTGGGGGAATCGGTCTCCTTCCAGGTTGGTCCCGTTCGGCGTACGACGGTCTATCTCTCGGGAAATACTGGTGGAGAACGGGTGAGTTCGTCTACTCGTACGACTCCCGTCCGCTCGGTCGAACCACGTCTATGTGATCCGGATAACTCATTTCCACCTTACAGTTGTATGTATGTAATAGCCGAGCACAACCCGGAACCGACATACGAGGAGGAAAAAGATCGACTCGTGACTTATCGACGTCGATCCGGATGGATTTCAGTTCGAAGATCCTGAGGACCTGCTCGACACCGGTCTTCGAGGTCTGAGAATGTAGAAAGGACTCCGGTTGTGTTCGCGAGGGGTAGTGATCAGTCGGTGTCGGTTCGAATGATGTCGCGAATCGTGCCTGCGCTATCATTTTACGAACGGGTACTACCATCCCTCGTATGCTCCGACCGACAGTACTTTATTGCCATCGGAGCCGATCTACGTCGTATGTCTTCAAATGACACGGCGATCGTCACAGGCGGCGGGCGCGGTATCGGTCGGGGTATCTCCGTCGAACTGGCAAACCGAGGAATCGATATCGTGGTGGCGGATATCGACGACGAGGGTGTCGAGGAAACGACGTCGCTCGTCGAGGCTAACGACCAGCGAGGGCTGGGCGTTCACATGGATCTCAGGCGCCCAGAAAGCGTCGAATCCGCCGTCGAAGCCTCCTTAGAGGCGTTCGATTCGATCGATTTCCTGGTCAACAACGCGGGGATCGCCGGTCCGACGTCACGCTGCGAGGATACCACCATTGACGCGTGGGACGACACGGTCGAGATCAACCTCCGCGGACCGTTTCTGACCTGCAGGGAGGTACTCCCGGTGATGAAACGACAAGGGTTCGGGCGGATCGTGAATATCGCGTCCGTCACCGGAAAGAGACCTCGCAAACGACGAACCCCGTACGCTGCGTCGAAGATGGGGCTGATCGGGTTCACTAGATCTCTCGCAGCCGAAGTCGGAGAGCATGATATCAACGTGAATGCGGTCTGTCCGGGCTCGGTCGACGGTCCTCGGATCGAGCGAGTCTTCGAGAAACAGGCCGAGTGGACCGGTCGCACACCCGAGGAGCTCCGACAGAACTCCCTGTCGGCGTCGGCACGGGGTGAATTTGTCAAAAGAGAGGACGTCGCGAACCTCGTAGCGTTCCTCTGCTCCGAGGATTCGGACCGGATAACCGGCCAGGATTTCAACGTCTCGGCCGGGAAGGTCATGTTTTGAAAACGCGGTGATCGGATCGGTACCATCTCGAGTTCGTCCCTGGGTCCGCCTCTCGGCGACCCCGAGTCGCGCGACCAAACGTGTTTCCGATCTGTTTGAAAATCTGCCAACCACAGGAGAACTCGAATTCGCCCCTGGAGAACACCTCGCTCGGTGTTTGGACAATTTAATGTCACCTCCCCTTCGATCTATTGGTGCCGACCCTCGTACCCTCGCTGAGCTGCCGTTTTGGGGCAATCGGCCCGAGAAACAATTCTGTACTCCGCTCGTCGGGATAGTTTTATTCCGCCTGTAATCAAACGCGTCGGAGCATCTGGCAACTGGGTTCGGCATGGGGGAATATTCATTCCCCTCTGTAAAACGCCTTTCGAGCGTCGTACTTCGAGCGAACGCCGTCCGGTCGAAGATGGACGTAATTCTTGCTGGCTTTGGGCACGACGACTGCCGTGCTTCTCGCTTGCTATCGATTCCTCTAGTCCTCTCGTTCGATGCTGTCGAACGATGTATGGGATACGGATATCGGCAACACGTCGACACACTGGTACTGGTGGCTCGGCCCCACCACCCTGAACTCGTCCTGGCGAACCGATCGGTTGATAACGTGGTATTACTCGTCGTAATCGAACGTCGTCCACGGCCCCTCGATGAACGGGTACTCCTCAACGACCGAGAGATCGACATCCACCCCGAGGCCAGGACCGTCCGGTACTCGGAGGAAGCCGTCGTGAACGTCGACTTCACCGGTTATCACGTCGAAGGCGAGATCGAAGGGGTACATCCCAGGATCGCCGTCGACGTCGATCACGGGATCGCGCTCGAAGACCGGGTACTCGAGGAGACTGGTTTCGGGGGCGGCGGCCACGACGTGAGCGTTGGCGATCAGCCCCAGCCAGGTCCCGAAGTTGTGTGGGACGTACTCGATCTCGCGTCCGACGCAGTGGGTCACTGCGTCCCAGCAGCCAGTGAAGCCGCCGTGATGGCGAACGTCGCCCTGGAGGTAGCTCACGGAACCGGTCTCGGCGAGGTCGATGAGCCCGGCCGCTGAGTGTTCGCTCTCTCCACCGGCGAGTGGAACGCCTAGGTCCGATAACGCCCGGTATCCGTCGTAGTCGTCCGGCGCGACCGGCTCTTCGACCCAGTAGGCCCCGTGGTCGCCAGCGTGTTCGACGAGGGATCTGACGGTTTCTCTGTCGTACGCATCACCTTCGATCTTCCACCAGGTGTGTGCGTCGATCATCGGGTCGATTCCCGTCCGTTCGACGAGTAGTTCGAGGATACGCCGGTCGCCGTCTGGTCCGATTCCGGGCCGATACTTATAGCCGAGGAACCCGGCGTCCTCGATGAGCGCGGCCTGCTCCGCGTAGGCATCCGGTTGCATGTACATCCCGGCGCTCGCGTACAGGGGGAGGTCCGTGGTCGGCGTTTCGTCCGTCAGCTCGGCGAGCAACTCGTATATTGGCGCGCCGAGTTCGCGACCGCGCACGTCGTATAGTGCGACGTCGAGCGCGGCGACTGCTTGCTCTCGGAGACGCGTAGGAACGTCTACGTCCTCGAGCAGATGGGCGACGTCAGCGGGGTCGTCAATCTGTTCGCCCTCAAGTCGAGCAGCGATCGGTCCTTCGATCAGGTCGGCGAACGAGCCCTGTGAGTCGTCCTCGAAGTACTCCCGCATCGCGGAACTGCTCGCTCCCGAGGGTGCCACCCCGCGGGTGCCGTCGGCGGTTTCGACGACCACGAGTACGACGTCCCGTTTTCGCAGCGTTCTGACCCCACCGTGAAACACTCGCTCCTGTTCCGGGTCGATCGGTGAGGACAGCGCGTAGCCGTCGATCGATGTGATCCGCATACTTCTCCGAAGCAAGTGCCGGAATATAAAGTCGGGTGGTCGGGACGGTGGCTCCGGCGCCGACGGCTTACGCGAACGCCGTGGGTCTCGACGCTCTGACCGCAAGAGAAATGTGTGTGTGCTGTGACGGTGTGCCCATGGATCTAGATATCCATGGTAACACGGCACTCGTGAGCGCATCGAGTAGCGGGCTCGGGCGCGCTGCGGCAACAGAACTCGCTCGCGAAGGGGCGAACGTAGTGATCAACGGCCGAGACGAAGGACAGTTAGATGAGGCCGTCTCTCACCTCGAGAGCGTCGGGGAGGGCTCGGTCGTCGGACAGCAGGGAGATATCACGAACGAGAGTGACGTCTCTGCACTCGTCGAACGAACGCTGGACGAGTTCGGCGGTATCGATCACCTGGTCACCTCGGCTGGGGGTCCGCCGAGTGGGCCGTTCATGGAAACGACCGACGAAGACTGGAACGAGGCCCATCGATTGCTCGTCATGAGCGTCGTCAGACTGGTCCGAGAGAGTGCGGACCCGCTCCGCGAGGATGGTGGCGGGACGATAGTGAACATCACCTCGAGGAGTGTGAAGGAGGCGATCGACTCGCTGGTACTGTCGAACTCCGTTCGGATGGCCGTCGTCGGTCTCGAGAAAACGCTCTCGCGCGAATTCGCTCCCGAGGTCCGAGTGAACGCCGTCCTCCCCGGCCCGCACGAGACCGACCGAATCAGATCTCTGGTCGAGCAGGCCGTCGAGCGAGACGAGTACGACTCCTACGAGGAGGGGCTGGCCGCTCGTGGGAGCAGTATTCCGGTCGGTCACATCGGGGATCCACAGGGGCTCGGAAAGACCGTGGCGTTTCTCAGTTCGCCGGCAGCCGACTTCATCACCGGCACGACCGTCACGATCGACGGCGGTCTCGGACAAGCAACGCTGTAACGGACGGCTAGGGTAGTCCGCCGAACGGCGGTTCGGTTCCTGTTCGTTATTCGACCAATCTCGTTGGAGAGGGTGCGACCAGGTCACCATCACTGAATTCGACGGGCTCCGGTTCCGAGACCACACGGAGGTCCTCACGGCTGCGCGCCTCTTCGAGCAGGGCTTCGGACGCGTACAGGCGCTCCAAGTCCATCGTATCGGTCGCACGGAGTATCCTGATCGTCTCAGGCTGGCGAATCCCCACGGTGGAGACGCTCGCGAGCATTCCGGCCCGATCCGTCTCGACGGTCGCCGGAGTTCGTGCGTTCTCGACGCTTCCCGAGGTGACCGTGTTGATGACGGTCTTCCTGACGTCGATGTCGGCGAAGAGGTCCCGGTGGATGAAATCGGCCTGTCCGACCCCGGTGGCGTTGCCGCCGGACGCTTCCGTGAGCGACCGGACGTAAATCCGCCGGATGAACGGGTTCTCCGGTTCGGGTTCGTTGAACGGCAGTAGACGACCGGTGACGTTCGTATCCATCCCAGCACCGCTTACGTCCTTTCCCATACGGTCGAAGACGACGACGTCGAGATCGTCGAAGGGGAGCGTCGGCAGTAGATCGTAGGCCGTCTCGAGCAACTCGGATTCACGATCGAGGAAGCCGGACGCGGGCACTCCTTCGATGATTGCCGTGTCGTCTCGCTGGTCTTCGACGATTGCGATCCCGCCGACGATCGGGAGGCGGTCGATCAAGAGCGTCGTTATCTCCGGAATCATGTTCCGAAAGCTCCAGTCGAGTGCCCATTCGTGTGCGGTTTTCGCCCCCCGTTGTTTTCCCATCCCGATCACCAGCATCTTCGACAGGCCGCTCTCGACGTTGCCTGCGAACATCGTGTGAGGTTTGATTCGGTTGATCGGGACGATCGCGTCCGCGGTCGCCGCTTCCGCATCCGTGAAGACCGGCACCTCACGGTCGGGCGTGACACCGATCCGCTCGACGTCCATCGTTGCCCTGACCTCGCAGTTCACGGTTTCCTCGGAAACGCCCAGCGCGTCGAGCACCTCGCGCTGGCCTTCCGGCGTCGCACCGCCGTGACTACCCATCGCTGGAAAGAGAAACGGTTCGTATCCTCTCTCGCGAACCCCCTCGACCGTCCCCCGAACGATAGCGGGCAGGTTCGCGACACCTCGACTACCGACACCGATCGCGACGGTTCCGCCATCCGGAACTGAATCCAACGCGAGACCATCCACTGCCGTGGCTGCCGTCGTCTCGATATCGGTAACCGGGATCGGATCGGTGTCCCACACCTGTTCGATGACGCCGAGAGGGGGAATGGCGCGATCGCCACACACCTCAACGATCGTCTCCTCCTCGACAGATCGACCGCTCGTTCCGTGGTTCATCGTGCGAGTACCGTCGACGAACCGTATTAAATCTACGCGCCGGAACCGGTTCGAGCCCGTCGGCCGACTCCTGTGCCGAACTCCGTTGAGACGGAGGCTACGGTTATACGATACGGTTTACCAACGGTTCCCCCCGTTCGAGTCGGTCGTGGTTCGCGAGGAAGAGGTCGACGAACCGATCGACGAAGGAGGCCGATCGACCGCCAACGTGCGGGGTTATCACGACGTCCTTGCGGTCCCAAAGTGGTGAGTCTTCGGGGAGGGGCTCGGTTTCGAACACGTCGAGACCGGCCCCGGCGATCCGGTCGGTTTCGAGCGCTCGGACGAGTGCCCGTTCGTCGATAACGGGACCTCGGGCGACGTTCACTACGATCGCCGAATCGGGCAGGGCTTCGATGGCGTTCTCGTCGACGAGGTGGTGAGTCTCGTCGGTCAGAGGAACGGCGAGAACGAGGACGTCGGTGTTCGGAAGCAGACTATCTAGCTTCCCCGACGCCAGAACGCGGTCCGCAGGGAGGCGACCGTCGTACGTCGATGGATCCCGTTTCGTCCCGTACACCGTCATACCGAACCCTTCACCTCGGCGTGCGACTTCCTCGCCGATATCTCCGAGTCCGACGACTGTGAGCGTGCGGTCCGAGAAATCGATCAAACTGGAGCCGATGTCGCGATTCCACTTGCTGTCGAGTTGATCGTCCCGACAGCGCGAGATCCCACGACCGAGCGCGAGCGCCAGCGCGAACGCGTGGTCGGCGACGGGTGGCCCGTAGTTCCCGCTCGCGTTGGTGAAGGCGATCCCGTTCGACTCGAACTCCTCGATCGGAAACGCCGAATATCCGGCACTCGTCGCTTGAATCCACCGCCCCCCGGTGAACGATTCGAGATACTCGTCCGACCAGTTGGTCGGATTGATGACGAACGCATCGCTCTCCGGTAACGCCTCGAGCGCCTCTCGTTCGGAATCCGCCCCGACGACAACTAACCCCTCTCTACGTCCCGCTAGCGCTTTTGCAATCGGTTGGTCATGACGCACCGTGACTTTCATCGACTAGCCGTTCTCTGGCCCGCCGCCAAAGCTATGATGGTCGCCTTCTCTAGAGTTCTTACCGAGTTCCCGACGGCTGAGAGGATTCGACCCGTGGATGGACTCCGGCTCTATCGAACCGAAACTCCGCTTCACTTGGACGTCTCCCCGTTCTGAGAACTCGCCCGCAAGAGACGGGTGTGGTGGTTCGAACCGTTTGGATGTTCAGTTGAGATATGAAGTTTGAGTCGTAGCGAGACCGGGGTCTCCGGTCGTCTCGGAGGACGTCCTAATCTTTATCAAGTGGGGCCGTAAGGTCTGTAACGAACTTCGATGTCCGAGTCACATGCCAACGTCCAATCCACCCCGGCGGTCACAGTCAAAGCCCTCACCTACGTGCTTTCGATCGTGCTCTGGCTATGTGCGATCTACTACGCGTTTACGCTAGAGTGGGCGCGTACGCTGTTCACCCTCGGGCTGTTCGGTCTCGCGTTCGGGATCTACATCCTCGACGAGCTCATTCAGCCCCTCGAAGAGAAGCGGTATAACGAAATTTATCTCCTGTTAATATGTCTGGCAACTGTCGTAATCACGGTGACATATCTCATGCTGAACTTCGAGGAGTTGCTGTTCCAACGGACCGGAGTGGGTCGTCACGACGAGTACGTCCTCGCCCTCCTGTTCACGCTGACGATGTTCTATCTCATTTACCGGGCGTTCGGGATGGCGTTTCTCTCCGTCATCGCGGGCGGTTTCCTCTACGCGTGGCTCGGTGCGCACCTGCCGGGGATTCTCGGACACGGCGGGCTGTCGATCACCCGTATTCTGAACGTGTTCGTCCTCGATTTCGAGGGCTTTTTCGGATCGATCAGTGGAATCGTCGCCGCCTGGGTCTCGCTCTTCCTCCTGTATGCGGGGCTCCTCCACGGCTACGGGGCGTTCGACTACGTGATGCGGTTGGCGTTCCGAGCCTCCGACTACATCCGATCAGGTATCGCCCAGTCCGCAGTCGTTGCGAGCCTCGCCATCGGATCGATCAACGGCGCACAGGTCGCCAACGCGGCTATGACCGGATCGGTGACCATCCCCCTGATGAAAGACGCCGGTCTCAAGTCCTCAACCGCGGCCGGGATCGAAGCCGTCGCCTCCTCCGGGGGGCAGATCATGCCGCCGGTCATGGGCGCGGCGGCGTTCATCATGGCGTCGATCCTCGGGATCTCCTACGTCGAGGTCCTCGTCGCCGGCATCGTCCCAGCGCTCACGTTCTACATCGCCGTGGGGATCGCCGTCCACTACAAGGCGATCAACCAGAACATCATGTACGGTGGCTCAATCGACGTCGAGGAGGAGGTCGGGATGGAGAAGTCACAGGCCGAGTTCCTCTCGGAGACCGTGAAGCTCGGGATCCCGTTTCTCGTGCTGATCTACACGCTCGGTATCGCGCAGTGGACGGTCACCTCCGCCGCGCTCTACACCTCGATCGCGATGTTCGCTACCGGGGTTGCGTTCCCACTGGGCGAGCGCGCACTGGGATGGAACGAGCTGTCGATCGTCGACCTCTTCCGCATGACGATCGAGGGGGCGAAATACGGCGCGATCGTCTTCGCCCCGATCGCCGTCATCGTCGCGGCGATCAACGCGATCGTCGACATCCTGGTGACGACGGGTGTCCCCGGAAAGCTAGCGCTCGCGCTGATGGACCTCTCAGGCGGCGTCCTGATCATCGCGCTGATACTCGCGATGATCATCTGTATCATCCTCGGTCTGGGGATGCCGACCGTCGCCGCGTACACGATCGTCGCACTGCTCGTCGCGCCCGCCCTCGTCGAGGGGTTCGCGCTCGACCGGTTGACGGTCCACTACTTCGTCTTCTACGCGGCTATCCTATCGGGGATCACGCCGCCGATCGCGATCGCGGTGGTCGTGACGACGGGGATCGCGCAGTCGAACTTCTGGGCGTCGGCATTAGAAGCCGTCAAGATCGCCGCACCGCTGTTCGTCCTCCCGTTCGCGTTCATCTACAACCCCGAGATAATCGTCGGCGGCTTCACCGCCCACAAGGTGTACTCGTCGCTCGTGTTGCTCGGAGGTGCCGCGGTGTTAGTCCACGGGCTCAACTACTACGGCCGAGCGTTCGCCTCGAGGACGGTCTATTTCGGCTTCAGGGGGTTGTTTGTCGTCCTCGGCGTGGTCATCATGGCTGCACCGAGTGATCTCCTCCGGAGCGCCCTCCTCGTTGTAGCCGGGGTCGCGATCTTCTGGCAGATCATGGAAGTCAACGAGATGGATATCACCACCGTTCGTGCGTCGGTCCGTCGTCGACTCTGATCCGACGGGTGACGCACCCTCGACTTCTCGGGAACGCTGAAACGGTAACGAAAAGTGGGGTGGATATCGCCTGCTCAGTCGGCTCACGGGTGACTTGGTAGAGCTATCGGAACCCTTCTCGACCAGAACTGTTATGTCCTCTCTCGCGTGGTCTCTCGCATGCCACGGAACGAATCGATGCTACGAGTAGGGTTCCGAACGAACACCCTCTCGGACGAGCGATTACGATACGTCGCTCAGCTCGGGGTTGAGGACGTCTTCGTCAATCCGGTCGAACCTACTGGGGGGACCGGTGGAGACGTCTTCGTCGACGAAAGCGATCGGACCGAAACGGATCGACGACTCCCGCTCGGTCCCGACACGATCCCATCCGAAGAGGAGTTGCAGGAACTGAAGGCCGCCTGCGCTGACCACGGAATCCGTCTCGCGGGTATCCACACGCTTGGCTACAACGTCTACGGCGACGTCAAGTTCGGACGCGAGGGAGCAGAGGGACAGCTCACGGCGATCGAAGAGCTGATCCGGAACATGGGTGCGGCCGACCTGACGACGCTCGGCTACCAGTGGAACCCCCGAGGTGTCGTCCCGATGCGAACGGGAACGACCCGCATTCGAGGCGACGCGGTCGCGACGGAGTTCCAGCGCGAGGATATCGACCTCCCCAGCGGGCCCGTCCTCGAACGAGAGTACACCGAAGAGGAACTCTGGGAGAACTACGAGGCGTTCCTCGAACGGATCCTCCCGGTCGCCGAAGAGGCCGGCGTGACGCTCGCGCTCCACCCGATCGACCCGCCGATCGACGAACCGATCGGCGGCATTCCCCGGCTCTTTAGGGACACGGAAAGTTTCCGCCGCGCGATGGACGCGGTTCCCAGCGAAAACCACGGGCTGAAGCTCTGTCTGGGTTGCTTCTCGGAGATGGGTGTCGACGTTCCGGGGGTGATCCAGGAGTTCGGCAATAGTAACGACATCGTCTTCGTCCACTTCCGCGACGTCGTCGGCACGGGCGACTCGTTCAACGAGACGTTCGTCGACTGTGGGAACTACGACGAGCACGAGGCGATGTGTGCGCTCGCCGAGACCGACTTCGACGGAATCGTCATCCCGGACCACGTACCTCAGATGACCGGGGACACCGACTGGGGCCACCGTGGACGCGGGTTCACTGCCGGCTACCTCCGGGGGCTCGCGAAGGCCGTGGGCGAACGGTAGGCAGCCCTCCTCGCTCGTTTCGTCTTTACCGATCAGGGGTATTCGACCGTGTTCACCCGGTCAGCGTCACCGTAATCCCGCCACAGACGATCACGCCGGCGGCGGCGATAAGTCGCGGGGTGACTTTCTCGATTCGCTTGAAGAGGAGTGCCGAAACCACGACGACGATCAGTGGACTCGTCTGCATGATCGGGACGACGACGCTGACCCGCGAGACGGCCAACCCTGCGTAGTACGCCAAGAGAAACGTGGTGCTCGTGACCCCTGCCAGGACGTACCATCGGAAGGCCCCCGGAGGGACGTCCGCCCGGCCCGGCAACGTCCCGCGCCAGGCGAGGTAGCCGACGAAGACGACGAGCGCGGCGGCGGTCTTGATCGCGAGGCCCATCGGAACCGAGGTCCCCTCCCCGAAGCCGATCGTCGCGAGGATCGGTTCGAGCCCGAAGAACAGCGCGGCGGCCAGCGGCAACGACAGGCCGAGCCACGGCGTCTCGTTGCCCTCCAGTCGGTCGGTCGAGGCCTGCTCCCAGGAGACGAGCGCGATACCGGCGACGATCAGCACGATCCCGAAGAACTGGGGCCCGGTCACGCGTTCGCCGAGAAAGAGCACGGCTAACACCGTCGCGTGTAACGGCATCGAGGCCTTCACCGGCTCCGCGCGGCTCGCCCCGACGCGTTTGATCCCTTCGTAAAAGAACGCCCGGCCGAGCATCGTCCCCACGATCCCCGCGCCCGCGAACGCGGCGATCGACCGCGGAGTGACCGTCGGGTTCGGGTCGAGGAGGAACGCCAGCGGGAACAGCACGACGACGTTTACGGCGATCACGACCAGGAGGGCGTCGTTCGCCCGCCCGTGACGGGTCGCGAGTCGGATCGTGAGCGCCTGCCCGGCGAGACAGCATGCCGCCAGCAGCGCCAATCCAACCCCGAGAGTCGAAACCATCCTGTCCCGTTTTTCGACGGTCCTCGCATATAGCTGCTGGTGGCGGCGTTCGAGGGGAGACGGGCCCGGAAACGACCCTACTTCCCGGGGATGCGTTTCGACCCGACACCGGATTCTTCGCGGTTCGTCTGGGCTCGACCCCGAAGGCTTTATGACGAATCGGGTGAGGTGTGAGCGTAGGACACGATGTACTCAGACTTCGCTGAACGTTTAGCCACCGTCATGTGGCAGAAGTTCGATGAGACGCCGAGCCGGACGACAGAGACGCCGGAGATCACAGACGTATCGACGCTCGTCGTGGACGGAAACTTCCCGTGGACGATCGTACAGGTCGAGACCGACACCGGCGTTACCGGAATCGGGGAGTCCTATCCGTCACCCGGTGTTCACGAGGTGATCACCGACTACTTCGCGCCGGTGCTGCAGGGCGAGAACCCCCTCGATGTCGAGCGGTTGTACAACCTCATGCGCGAGAGCCTTTCGGGCCGCGGCTCACAGCAGGGGATCGGGACGATCGCGATCAGCGGCGTCGAACTCGCGCTGTGGGATACGGCGGGAAAGGTACTCGGTCAACCCGTCTACCAACTACTCGGCGGGAAGATGCGCGAAGAGGTCAGGATGTACGCCGATTGCCATGCCGGCGAGGGGATGGTCGAAGCGGCCCTGAGTCACCAACCATCCGAGACCTACGAGGCAGCGGCTTACGCCCGGGCGGCGCGGAGTGCCGTCGACGACGGCTTCAATATGGTCAAGTTCGATCTCGATGTCCCGTCCGGCCGCGATATCGATACGCTTTCGAGACACCTCGATGGACCCGAGATCGCGCACAAGCGGGGGCTGGTCGAGGCGGTCGTCGAGGAGGTCGGTGACGAGGCGGAGATCGCAGTCGATCTCCACTGGAACTTCAGCCGCGACTCGGTCGAGAAGCTCTGTAGCGCACTCGAAGAGTACGACCTCGCGTGGGTGGAGGATCCGCTTCCCCCGGAGAACGCGGAAGCACTCGCGGAGCTGAACCGTACGGTCGACCAGCCACTTCTCACGGGGGAGAACCGCTACGGCCGCCACGGGTTTAGAGACCTCGTCGAGAACCAGGCCGTCTCGTTCGTCGCCCCCGACATCCCGAAGACGGGCGGGATCGCCGAAACGAAAAAGATCGCAGAACTCGCCGAAGGGTACTACATGACATTGGCTCCGCACAACATCGGAAGCCCCGTTGCGACCATGGCTGGGGTGCACGTCGGTGCGACAGTACCGAACTTCCTCGCACTCGAGTTTCACGCACGAGACGTTCCGTGGTGGGATGATCTGGTCGTTTCAGACGAACCGCTGATCGAAAACGGATACATCCAAGTGCCCGACGAACCCGGTCTCGGTATCGAACTGGACTGGGATGTCGTCGAGAAACACCGAAAGACGTAGCGCTCACCAAGGGTCATCGGGAGCGATCGGCACGGGTCTTCACACGGTCGACCCCCTTTATCGCGGAACTTATCTACACTGTGTGTGAAGAAAAACCATGCGGGTCAATGAGGCCGTAATCGACCGCTTGATAGAGCAGGGCATCTCGACGGTATTCGGAAACCCGGGAAAGCAGAGCCTCCCGCTCAACGAGAGCATTGAGGAGCGCGAGGGGATCGACTTCGTCGTGGCCCGCCACGAGACGGCAGTTTCACACCAGGCATGGGGGTATGCGGAGACGTCGGGGGAGATGGCCGCGACGATCGTCATCCCGGGACCGGGTGATATGAACGCGATGAACGGACTGAAGAACGCGCTCAACGACTGTGTTCCGCTCCTGCATATCGCCATCGAGACGGAACCGGAACTCCGGGGTGGAGACGGTATCCACGAGACGCCGCCGGACACGTACGACAACGTCGTGAAGGAGAACATCCTGGTCGAAACCCCCGAGAGTACGATCGCCGAACTCGACCGAGCGATCGATATCGCACGGAGTACTCCGACGGGCCCGGTCAGGCTCGGGATTCCGAAGAACTTCCTGAAGATGGACGTCTCGCTCGCCCACCGGACGTCCCAATCACCGGGGACGAGAGCGGAACCACCCGAACGACCGGTATCGGAGGCCGCGGAGATACTCGACGCTTCGTCTCGACCGGTTATCGTCGCGGGCGGCGGTGTCCGGTCTGGGGACGCGAGCGAAGAACTGCAGGCGGTAGCGGAACGAATCGACGCCCCCGTGGTATCAACGTACAAGGGCAAGGGTGTGCTGCCGGCGGACCACCCCCTATATGCGGGAGTTCTCTCGGGAGGTGCACCGACAGCCCTGTTAGAGTGCCTGGCCGATTCGGATACCGTACTCGGGGTTGGAACGGACTTCGACGCCGTGACGACCGGAGAGTGGAGCGTCGAAATGCCATCGTCGCTGATCCATGTGACGATGCACGCGTCGGATATCGGCGTGGGATACACACCGACGGTTGGTCTCGTCGCGGATGCCGAGGCGACGCTCGGTACGCTCGCCGAGCACACGGAGGAGGCAGAACGAGGTGGCGAGGATCGGGCGGCGGCGGTTCGACAAGCGATCGACGAACATCTGAAGCCACTCCGTGAACGCACCGAGGCGCCGATGACGTCCGTGGCCGCGCTGAGTGCGGTCAACAACTCGCTGGACCCCGAGACGGTCCTCGCGGTCGACGCCGGGGGTTTCCGGCTGTGGGCGTTACTGGCCGTCGACGCTTACGGACCGAACCGGTACGTGAACCCTGGGTCGTGGGCATCGATGGGGACCGGGCTACCATCGGGAATCGGAGCGAAGATGGCCAACCCCGACCGCGAGGTCGTCGTACTCACCGGCGATGGTGGGCTCATGATGTGCGTCCACGAACTCCATACGTCAGTCGCTCACGACATCGACCTTACGGTCGTCGTCCTCAACAACAGCGACTACGCAATCATCAGCGAGGAAGCCTCTCGGAACTACCGCTTCGAAGAGGGTGCGTACGACTGGGCATCCGCTCCGGTCTCGTTCGCGGCGATCGCCGAGGGGTACGGCATGCGGGCACTTCAGGCCGACTCCACCGACGAGATCCGGGACGTCCTCTCTGAGGCACAGTCGAGCGAGGGACCGACGCTCGTCGAGATCCCCACTGATCCACGCGAGCCACAGGCAAGCGTGTGGGACGGCGAGTGGTGAGGTCCCGCTCTCGGTGGTATCCCTCGCCGTAACGCGAAGGTTCTTATCGACTCTCGAGAGTGGTAGCGTGTACTATGGTACCAACGATCACGAGAGTTGAGTCGATAGAGTTCGCCTACGAGGTGTCCGACGTCGGGTACAGCCCAAACGGATTCAGCGTCGTGTACGATCCGGGCAACAGTCAGGAGAGACGGCTGTTCGCGCTCCGGATCGAGACCGACGAGGGCGTGACGGGCGAGTACGTCGGGGGCAACTCGCCGGCGGCAGCACAGATCAACATGGTCGCCGACTACCTGATCGGGAAGAACCCCTTAGAGCGCGAGCGCCACTGGAGCGCGATGAAGCGGGCGCTCAGGAAGTACGACTGGATGGGGATCGGTCCGCTCGACATCGCGCTTTGGGATCTCGCCGGGAAGTATCGAGACGCCCCCATTCATGAGCTACTCGGAACGTACCGTACGTCGTTTCCCGCCTACGCCTCGACCTATCAGGGCGATAAGAACGGCGGGCTGGACTCACCGGGGGCGTTCGCGGATTTCGCGGAGGAATGTCTGGAGATGGGCTACCCGGGGTTCAAGATCCACGACTGGGGTGGCGACTGGACCGATCCCGACGAGACGGTCGAGACGGTCCTCGCGGTCGGCGAGCGCGTAGGTGACCGGATGGACTTGATGCTCGATCCGGCGTGCAACCCGGAGACGTTCGCCGACGCACTGAAGATAGGTCGAGCGTGTGACGAGGCGGAGTTCCTCTGGTACGAGGACCCGTATCGGGACGGGGGCGTCTCACAGCACGCCCACCGGAAGCTCCGGCAACTGATCGATACCCCGCTCTTACAGACCGAGCACGTCCGTGGGCTCGAGCCGCACACCGATTTCATCGCGGCGGAGGCGACCGACTTCGTCCGTGCGGATCCGGAGTACGACGGGGGGATCACCGGTGCGATCAAGATCGCTCGTGCCACCGAGGGGTTCGGTCTTGATGTCGAGTATCACGCACCGGGACCGGCTCAGCGCCAGTGTCTCGCGGCGACGCGCAACAGCAACTACTACGAGGTGGCGCTGGTCCACCCCGACTGTGAGAACACCCAGCCCCCCGTCTACGCCGACGACTACTCCGATATGCTCGAGACGATCGACGACGAGGGACGGGTCTCGGTCCCCGATGGACCGGGTCTCGGCGTCGACTACGACTGGGAGGAGATCGAAGATCGCGAGACGGGACGGAGAGTGTACGAGTGAAACCGATCAACGACTCACCGCGACGACGAGTAGACGACTGACAGCATCCACCTCCTCACGCTCGGATGAAGACCGAGGTTCACTGAAAGTAGCTCTCAAGTCGGACAGTACGGTCCGATGACGACCGTGGATCAGGGTGGCGAACCCGAGGAAACCGATCGACTGTGATACGTCAGGAAAGCGGTTCGCGGAGGATCCTCTTCTCGGGACGTGGGTTTCGATCAGCGCGTTCTGTGTCCCGCTTTTTGATATGTGCCGCAGCGTCTAACAGGGTTCGACTACCTCATCGCTGGAGAGCACCTCACTACGTTCATCGAAACTGACGAGGCCATCGATCGGTCGTATCGCCAGCGCTCTCATACCTACCGGGATTGATAGAGCTCAGCTGTAGTTCGTGGGCGAATTTTTATGTCGGTCGGGCGTATCTCCCGACTATGGCGTCTAACTCGGACGACTCGAACAGGGGAGACGATGATCTTACTGCTCGAACGGGTCGGCAGCTGGAGGCTACTTCTGTTACATTAAGGCGGAAGTTCGATGCGTTCACACCGAACGATCCGGAACTGGTCGGATCCCTGGTGAGAGTGTTCTTCTCTATCGTCCTGACGGTTCTCCTCGTTTACTGGGGCCTGGCGTACTATCTCGATATCGTCTGGTTCGAGTTTTGAGTCGGCTGACGTGCTCGAAGATGTGAGTTCAGTCACATATCGCGTACACTCCCGAAACTGTCATCGAGTGGGTTTTGCGCGGGCACTCCGAGAGGATCGGCGATTCTGAGTATCACCATCTCGGATCCAGTCTAATCGAACGAACGAAACAATAGAGCGACCCGGATTAGTTGAGTCAGGAACCTAACCCGTCAGTCACCGCGCTCCCACTCGTCCTCCCACAGGTCGTGTTCCTCGTAGAAGTCGGCCGCACCGGCGTGGACCGGGACGAAGTCGCCTTCGATCGCCGTAGTGAACCGGTCAGGCTCCTCTCCGTAATTGAAGAATGCCGGCTGTCCTTCTTGAACGGACTCATAGTGCTCGTATGAGATGTCCAGAACTTCATACACCGATTCAGCCGAGAGGTCTGGACTGAACATATACTGGAAGAGGATTTGGTACCCCCCGATCTGGTCGGTCACACTCGTGACGTCCTGCTCAAACCCGTAAACGTCTTTTTCGAAATACGGTGCATGCGGCGAATCTTCGAACACCTGCCGGAAGCTATCGGACACCTCGACAACGTGGAGGTCCGCTCTTGCGTCTACTTCTGCCAACCACGCGGGGAGGTTCACCTCATTCGCGCCGTACCCAAGGATCGCCTCGACCTGTCCTTCCTCGACCGCTCCTGCGACGTCGTCGACGTCGATATCGACGACGTTCTCGATCAACTGTTCTTTCAGGTCGGGATCCTCGTCCATGATATCCATGAACAGTTCCCGCGTCCCCCAGCCTGGCTGAAGCAGGTGGACGTCCCGTCCGAGCATGTCGTCCGTCGTCTCGATTCCGGAGCCGTCTACAGCGACGAAGAAGTCGTCACGCTCGAAGTAGGTGAACCCCTGGTGTGGGACCTCTTTTTCCTCCTCGAACGGATCTTCGCCATTCATACCGCGCCTGATGATGAAGTTCGGAAGGCCGTACGCCTCGAGCTCTCCTTGGTCGTAGAGCCTGACGCTGGCTGGGTCCCCGCCGGTTGTCTGCGTATCCCAGCTCGTGACGTCCGAGTGGTCGTTCAAGACGCGCTGGATCGCCTGTGAAGTCTGGTAGACGGTCGAACCGGATGTAGAGGAGCCGACACGCATGTCGACTACGCCGTCGCCGTTCCCGTTGTCGTCTTCGTCCTCGTCGTCATCACCGTTGTCGCCGAGACAGCCGGCGAATCCGATAGCACCGATTCCTGCAGTCCCTGCAAGGAATCGCCTTCTCGATGGCAGTTGCTTGGGCATACCATGTCACACCTCATAGTACAATGGCTTAAATCTATTGGGAGGTATTGGAAATGCCCCGCTCCCTGTCCCTATTTTCGTCACGTTCCTCCTCGAATAATATGGCTGTTCGGTGACTACTACCGAATCGATCGAGTCTCATTTCCGAACTCACCTACATCGCTCTCGGGCTACTCCCGTTTCACCAGCTCACACGGACTCTCGCCGGAAGCCCTCCTTTGAACTGCCTTACTCGTGGAGCGGAAGTCGAAGCATGAACGTGCTCAGTGTCTTCCCACTTCTGTCGATCCTGTTCGACTGCGTCCACCCCCCATCGAGGGCACCGTGCATGACGAAGTTCATCGAGCAGACGTTTTCGATACAGTAGCGCTCTACCTCCCCCGTCACGATACCAGCGAAGTGGGCTCTCACTCGGTCCGGCGTGAGGATAGCCACCAGCTCCTCGTAGATCGCGTCGTCGTACGGGACGACGGTGACGTTGCTGATGTCCTGTTTGTTACCGGCACGGGCGTGAGCGACATCGTAGAGGATCTCGGCTTCGTCGATCGGTTTCGGTTCCCAGTTCGTAGTTCGGTCGTCTGCTCTCATGCTCGCGTTCTCCGGCTCGTTAGTTCGACGTAGTCGATTCCTCGTGTCACTCGCTCTCGCGGGAGATAGACCGGTTCGATCTCCGCCTTCTCGGTGATTCCACCAGCTGCGTAGGGGATCGCGATCCCACTTCCGCCGGGTCCGGGCAGCGTGGTCGAGACGGTCCGGAGTGCCGGATCGAGCAGCTCCTCCTCGGGGGCGTTGCCCGCGACCCGCAGGATCACCTCCTCGTGTTCGTCGGTCCGGTTGGTGTAACCGGTTCGTGAGCCGTCGCGGTACGCGTCGCCGTAGAGGCCGTTCACGCCGAGTATCTCCATCCGGAGATCGATTCGTGAGCGATCGACCTCGAAGATATGTTCCAGTCGCTTCTCGACGTTCTCTATGATCACCTCGGCGCGTCCGACCGCGTTCGGTCCACCGAGGGGGATGAACTTCTCGAACTGATAGCCCGCGATCGACCCGATCAGCACCTTCAGGTCCTCCGGCCGCTCGCGTCCTGTTCCCCCGCTCACTTCGACGCGGTCCTCGCCGACCTCGGCGAGTTCGACGGTCGTGAAATCGGCGACCACGTCCGGTTGAACGTACTCGGAGGGATCGTGGACCTCGTAGAAGAGCTGCTCTCGTACTGTGTGCCGATCCACACGTCCACCCGATCCCTCGGGCTTCGTCACGACCGCGGTTCCGTCCTCCGTCACCTCCGCGTAGGGGTACCCGATCCGGTAGAGGTCCTCGACTGGCTTCCGCGGCGGGTCACAGAAGTAGCCGCCGGTCACCTGTGCGGAACACTCGAGGAGATGACCGATGACCGTCGCCTGTCCCAACCTGTCCCAGTCGTCGAGTGCCCACCCGAACTCGTGGACGAGCGGACCGACGACGAGCGCGGGATCCGAGAGCCGACCGCCGATGACGACGTGTGCGTCGTACTCCGGATCGAGTCGCTCGAGCGCTCCGATGACTTCCTCCGCACCGATGTACGCGTTGGCGGAGATGGCGTCACTGGAGGCCGTATCGAACTGATCCGGATCGTCCGTGATGAGGTCCATACAGTCGTCGCCGGTGATCGAGATCACCTGCACGGAGACTCCCTCGTCGTCGGCGACTTGTCGGGCGAGTTGACCCGCACCGATCGGATCGACAATGCCAGCATTCGTAACGATGGTCGTCCCATGCTCGGCGGCGGGTCCGAGTAACACCTCGAGCCTGTCCTCCAGATACGGGTGATATCCGACGCCGCCGTCGTGTGCACGTTTTGCCGCTTGGCAGGTAGCGGCCGTCCCGATCGTCTCGAGTATCATGTAATCTAGCCCCTCTTCGATCAGTCTACTCGATGGTTCGATCCAGTCGAGTGCGCTCCCGCATCCACAACCGATAGTGATCATGCTCGTTATTGACATCCAAGCCCCCGCGATATAAATATACATCCTGTTCATGAACGCAATCGAGTCCGTGCTGAGGCACCTCGGGGTTGGGTTACCAAAACCCGAACACTCCCTTCCACCTTGAATTTCAACCGTTCATATTTTTTTACTTCACACCGGTTCTGATTCGTGGAATGGGATGCCCAATCTGGTACCAAAGAGAGTAATTCCGCTCAACGTACTCTTGACATCGAGGACGAACGACTTTTAGTTCACTCAGGAGATACGGCCCGGCGTCGATCAAATCCGCAGCGAGGACGCGTACTCGGAATATAAACTAATGGGTGTTTATATTATTGACAGGAATTGTGACGATTTCGGTGCCAATCTATTTAAAGAGGCACTAAAAAACCGACCCCGTCCTGTAATAGTAACTATTCATCTGAATAAAACAGTAAAAAATATAAACTAATACAAGTTTATTAATTCCGTCCAGGTAGGCTGAGCATCGGCGTTCCAATAACCGAAAATCTAGTTCTCGTTGATTGCAAACTCGCCGGTGTGCGCCGACATTGTTCCCCGACGTTCTATGTTATCATAAAAAAACAGAACGGAGATCTGTGCTAACAGTCACCTGTGGAAAATTCGTTTCGAAGTCATTATTTATTTGTGTGCGGATGGATACGTTCTACTATGAAAGCTGTCGTCCTTGCCGCTGGGAAGGGAACGCGACTGAGACCGCTGACCGACGAGAAACCGAAAGGTATGGTCGAGATAGACGGGAAGCCGATTCTCACACGCTGTTTCGAACAGCTCGTCGAACTCGGCGCGGATGAACTGCTCGTCGTCGTCGGCTACAAGAAGGAGGTCATCATCGACCACTACGGCGACGAGTTCGAGGGCACGCCGATCACCTACGCCCACCAGCGCGAACAGAGCGGGCTCGCACACGCGTTGCTCACCGTCGAGGAGCACATCGACGACGACTTCATGCTAATGCTCGGTGACAACGTCTTCGACGCGAACCTCGCGGACGTCGTTCGACGCCAGCACGAGGACCGAGCGGACGCAGCGTTCCTCGTCGAGGAAGTACCCTGGGAGGAAGCGGATCGGTACGGGGTCTGTGAGACGAACAAGTACGGCGAGATAATCGAGGTCGTCGAGAAACCCGAGGACCCGCCATCGAACCTGGTGATGACCGGCTTCTACACGTTCACGCCGGCGATCTTCCACGCGTGTCACCTCACCCAACCCTCGAACCGCGGCGAGTACGAGATCAGTGAGGCGATCGACCTGCTGATCCGCTCGGGCCGGACGATCGACGCGATCCGCATCGACGGCTGGCGGATCGACGTCGGCTATCCCGAGGACAGAGAGGAAGCCGAGCGCCGGATCACCGGCGAGGTCGAAGTCGAGGCAGCCGAGACTGCGTGAGCCGTAGGGGGGAGAATGGACCGTACTCGACTGATATGGGGAGGGGGGTCCGAGAGTCAGCCGACCGTTCCGCTACACTATCCGTTGCTCGCGGTCCTCGCCATCACGGCCGCTGTCGCTCCAAACACGTGGTTTATTCCTTCACGCCAAGGATATCTGATCTCTCTTTCGGTGTTACTCATCATTATCGTATATGCCATTCTATTGACGGACATCCGTCTTCGGACTGATCCGATCTTCCTGCTGCTTATCGGAGGGTACTGGCTGGGGCTGGTCGCCCACTACCAGTTTTACTCCCCCCACACGGAACTGTTCGAGTACATCGTCGTTACGCCGATTGCGGTGTTTGCCACCGTAATTGTCCTCCCACGGCTGGTCCGAGGCCGAAAACAGACGTTCGCGATGGGACTCACCCTCTTAGGTGTTCTCATGTCTCTCTTCGGGATCTGGATGCTCTGGCGGGTTTCGCAGGGCGATCCTTTTACGATCATGGGATCGAGCCCTGCTCCGATCGGTCAGAACGTTATGGGATACGAGCGGTTTCCGATCCACACTCGGTCGGTGTTCTCTAACTCTAACAGCTACGGTCTGTTTATGATGATAGTCTCGCTCGCAGCGCTTTATACAGTCTTGGCGCGTGGTGGCCTGCTCTGGGCACTCGCATTCTTAACCTGCGTGCTCGGTTTATTTATGAGCGAAGGTGACGCCGCCTATCTCGGCTTCACTGTTGGGTCGCTGATAGTACTCTCCGGACGCGACCGCTGGCTGGTTGTTGGAGGGCTCGGTGTCGGTGTTCTCACCTTGTATGCGGTAATACGTATCGGACACATTCCGGATGTGATGGACTCAACGCTGATGAGTCGAGTCAACCGATGGGTACAGTATCTCGAACGGCTTGCCGAGGATCCGCTCTGGGGAATCGGGTTCGTCGATCCCGGTCCGGAGATCGGTCGGAGTTCAGGTCCACATAACTCCTTCCTCCACGCCCTGCTAAATACCGGCATCATCGCTGGATCGTTGTATCTCGGTTCCCTCGCCTACGCGCTGGCCCACGGAATCCGAAAGCGCTGGTCGGTGTGGACTGCGTTCGTCGTCGGGTCGACGGTTGCGCTCTTTCTGTTCATGGGCTTCGAATCGCTCTTTCTCGGTGGACTGAGCGTCTCCTCGGTCGCACTCGGGTTCTTCCTTGGGTGCTGTTTACTAAATGAATCTGAGGAAGATGGTGATCGGATACAACCGGTGACGATGTCCGACGCGATTCGTAACAGCCGGACTGCCCGTCTCCTCGACTCCGTTCGAGGACCGTCTCAGGACTCGACCGGTAGACCAGTCGACCTGCGGGAGGGGGACCGATAGATGCTTACACGGCGACGACGGCTATTCCTAAATGGCCAAATTGCGTGGATGCTCTCGGTCATTGTACTGCTAACACTGTTCGACGCCCTCTCGCCAGAGCTGTTCTTCCTGCTTTCCCTGATCGGACTGCTGATCGTCACCGAACTCACGGCGCCGGTGAACGTCACGCCAGAGTGGCGACGACGGCTTCGGTGGATTATCCTGGTCGGTCTCGCAGTTTTCGGGTACATCGTCGCACGGTGGCTCGTCGAGGTCATCCCCTGGGAGTTGCTCTGAGATGGACTGGATTCCTACGAACCGAACGTACCCCGAACTGCTCGCGATCGGCCTCGGCGCCGTCGTCGTAGTGACGGTTGTCGTTGCGGCGAGCATCTCCGGTGTCGCGTTCGGCGCCTTCACACCCTCGTGGGAGGGCACGTCGGAGCTGCGGGGAGAGGCGGAGTCAGCGGACGCGGAGACGATCGTTCTGACTAATACCGAGCGATATGAGGAGCTACCGGAGGAGGGGTCGGTAGTGTTCGTTCTCGCACCGAACGAGCCGTACGAGATTGCCGACCGCGACCGCCTTACCGCATTCGTTGAGGGGGGTGGGACGCTCGTCGTCGCGGACGCCTACGGACCGCATACGAACCCTCTACTAGAGGATCTCGGTGCGAGTGCACGTATCGACGGCGATCCACTCCGGGACGAACGCAGCTACTATCGGTCACCCGCGCTCGTCGTCGCTCCGGAGGTGGCCGCACATCCGTATCTGATCGGGGTCGAAGAGCTGACGCTCAATCACGGGTCTGCGCTCGATGAAGGCGATGCGACCGTTCTCGTTCGCAGTTCGGAGTTCGCATATCTCGATCGAACCCGTACCGGAGAACTCACCGAGGGCGACGAGATGGGTCCCTACCCGGTCGTCACTGCGGAACCGGTTGGCGATGGAGAGGTCGTCACAGTCAGCGATCCGAGCGTGTTCATCAACGCGATGCTCGAACGTGAGGGCAACAGGGCGTTCGTCCACGGACTCCTCTCGACACACGACCGAGTGGTCTTCGACACCTCTCATACCGGTGAGATCCCGCCGCTCACTGCAGCGGTTTTAACCCTTCGCGAGTCGATGTCGATGCAGGCGATCCTCGGCGGGAGCATCATACTGGGTATCGGGGCTGTCTACCGATGGTCGACGCTAAAACGGGCCGGTGTCCGTTTACGGCGGCTGAAACCGACGATTGGCAAGCGGACGCCGGACGTTCCGACAGAGCGTGAGATGCGGTCGATGCTCGACGATCGGTATCCAGAGTGGGATGCCGAACGGCGGGATCGTGTAGTCACAGCCGTTATGTCGCGTCGGAAGAGAGACGATAGTAATGAGTAATCCTGACGATGTGTACACGGCGCTGCAGAACGAGATAGAAGGTGTTTTAATCGGAAAGGCCGACCTGATCGAGAACCTCACCATCTCGTTGTTGACGGGCGGTCACGTCCTGCTCGAAGGCGTTCCGGGCGTCGCGAAAACGACTGCTGCGAATCTGTTCGCACGCGCGAGCGGCCTAAACGAATCACGAATCCAGATGACGCCCGATCTCTTACCCGCAGATATCACCGGTACGCACGTCTATCGGCAATCGACCGGTGAATTCGTCCTCCAACGCGGGCCGATATTCACCAACCTGCTGATCGCAGACGAGATCAACCGAGCGACGCCGAAAACCCAGAGTGCGTTGCTCGAGGCGATGCAGGAGCGTCAGGTGACAATCGAAGGAGACACGCTCACACTTCCCTCCCCGTTCATGGTAGTGGCGACGCAGAACCCGATCGAGATGGAGGGGACGTTCGAGCTACCCGAAGCCCAGCGCGACCGTTTTCAGTTGAAACTCACGGTCGACATACCGACCCACGATGAAGAGCGTGCGCTCCTCGATCGGTTCGGACCGCAACCGAATCTCGGAGCGAACAGTATCGAACAGGTGGTCTCTCCGAGCGACTTCTTAGACTCTCGGGAGGTCGTAATCGCTGTTCACGTCGTATCCGAGGTACACGATTACATCCTTTCGCTCGTCGAGGCCAGTCGCGACCACCCCGATGTCGAGTACGGCGGATCGCCACGAGCCTCCCTCGCGCTCCTCCACACCTCGAAAGCCCGAGCGGCGATCCGGGGTAGGGACTACGTCATCCCGGATGACGTGAAGTCGATGGTGCCCGAAGTCCTCGCACACCGACTGGTGCTTACAGCTGAGGCAGAACTCAGCGGTGTAACGAGCGGTGATGTGATCGAGGATCTGCTTTCGACTGTCGAGATCCCAGTGACTGATGGCCCGAATGGAGCTGTCGCAACTAGTGATGGGAGAAAACATAGGGAGTGAAAGAATAATTTCAACTGAAAAACTCCCCTGGTAGTTTTTTATAGCTGGCAGTAACCTCCCTGGTTATTTAAATTAGAGTCATATTCTTACCGCCCATTAAACAAGTGATGAGTATTACTCGGTTAGCACACTGTCCGGAGTGCGGTCGGGACACGGAGATACGTGTGACCGTCGAATGGCAATCTGATCTCTGTACTGCTTGCGGGTCTGAGATAGACCAAAACGCTTCTTCTACTCCCAACGACCGGTGATCAAGTAATCCGCATCGGTCGTGCTCGTTACGTCCATCGTGACTGGAGTACCGAGCTCCGCGGCGAGCGTCACACCGACGACCGAAGCGACCGGATGATCGAGGCGGTCAACGGGGCCGTATGCGCTGTTCGTAACCGCGACCGAAACCCGTCCCTCTTCGACGTCAGCTGTAGCTGTCTCGACCAGTTCCAACGATTCGGCGATTCCATCAGCGACCTGGGTGGCGAGTACTGGAACGTCGTCAGTGAAGCCCCCTCGAACGGTCCGTCGAAGCTCGTCGTAAAGCGCGTACCCGGTCGGCTCGAACGCCACCCCGCGGGCCAGTTCGTTCGACGGGGTGACGAAGAAGGCACCGAGTTCGTCGTCTGAAGGGCGCTCGTACTCGCGATACTGAGGGACGAACAGCCGAACGCCTCTCCGAGACTCCATCTCGATTGGAAGGTAGACCTGCTGCTCTCGTAGCTCTAGCTCGCTGATGATCGCCGATCGGTCACTCTCGAGCGCTTCGAAGATCCGTTCACCAACGGCAGCAGAGACGAATCTCTCGGGTGTGAGATAGATGATCAGGACCGCAGCGAACAGTCCGGTGCCTCCGAGCGCGAGCAGGACGTCGCGTGCGACCGGAAAGAGAATCGCGCTTCCGATGGCGCCGGCTCCCATTGTAGCGAGCGAGAGCGCAGCTTTCCGGTGACGGGCTCGCCGTGAATCCGCGAGCCGTTCCCTGAGCCGTTCGTTCTCCGCTTCCAGCAGTCTGATCTGGGCGACCAACCCTGCTTGTGTCCCCAGCGGTTCCGTATTCAGTTGGTCTTGGTTACTCATCTGTCAGCACTCCCAATGAAACGAGTTCGTACCGATGAATCCCGTATGCAGCTGCTCCGAACGCGAATAATAGGCCGCCGGCCGTGATCCACAGTCTCCCATCTCCAGCCAGTATCACGGCGACGACAACGACGAGTCCACCAGCGGCGAAGACAGCGTTCGCGAAGAGCGTCCCAGGTCGATGATGGGCGTACGCTGCGTCCGCAAGGAGGAGTAACAAACCGATCTCGACTGCGAGTACCGAGACGACGCTGAGGTCACCGACGAACGCCGCGAGCAGGATGTGACCGAACGCGACGACGTATATCCCGGGTAGGAGTAACCAGATCGGCACAAGTGCCGTCGCAGCGACTCCACCCTGGATTCCCCCGACGAGTGCGAACGCCGAGACGGTTGCCAGCAACGCGATGGAGCCGATCCAGGTGGGTGTCTGCGTCCGCTCTGGGAACCGATCCGTCTCGGTCATGACCTCGCCGGACTCCTTCTTTCCGGACTCCTTCTTTCGCCGGCATTTAAGACAGCCGAGAGTCGTTCACCCGGGCCGAGTTCGAGCGCTTCCACGCGGTCGATTACGTCGAGTGACCGTCGAAATCTCTCGAACTCCACGTATCGGTCGTAGGCGGTAGCGAGGTCTCCCAGTCCCTCTGGTTCGAACAGCACAGTCGGCGTAAGCACGACGACCACCCGATTGTTCCCACGTCGAGCGATCATTGCTGCCTCACGGACCTCCTCTCCGTGCGAGTCATCGGTTACGATCACCGTCCGGGTCGCTCCCTGTTGTCGGTCGACGTGCATTCTGGTGCACGCGAGTAACGGCTTTCGTTCCGTGTTCACAACTGAACTATCTCCATGAGTTAGATACGTCCTAAGCGTGATCGCAAACGGAGAGTCGTCGCCTATGAGGCGCCCGGCAGTCCGCCGATTCTTTCTCATCAACGGCCCTCCTCTGTGACTGACATCGCCCGCTTCGTTCACGTTCAGGTCGTACAGATGGGCTCTGATCGCTGCGTAGCCACGGTTCGTCCCCGTCGGCGGGTGCCTCAGGCTGGTTCCGTCCCCGCTTACGGCGTAAAACCCCAACGGGTCACGTCGTGCTCGCGCTTCCCTCGCGAACAGCAAGCCCGCATGGCGGGCGTAGTCGAGTTTCGTCTCGCCTTCGTGGCCCATCCCCATGGGCCCCCGATGGTCCATGATGAGGATCGTCGTTCGATCCGTCTCCGTCTCGAACGTACGGACGTGGGGGAAGTCGAACCTCGCCGTCGCCTTCCAGTCGATCATTCGAACGGCATCACCTGGGACGTACTGCCGGACCTCCTCCGGTTCGAGGCCGACGTCGAGCGGATCGACTTCGTGATCACCGAGTGCGCGCCTGACTTGCTCCCCTGCCCGACCGAGGTGTACGGACCGCGGTCCCCGGGGCTCGACAGTGATCGTAGGTGTGGTCCCCATCGAAACCTGCTCGGTGAACAGCCCATACGGATCTGCAGCGGTAACCGCTGCCTCCTGTAGAGTGAACTTACCGGCGACCCCCCACTGTAAGTCGATCACTCGCGATTCCTCGGTCACACCCGGTTCGATCGTGAACTCTGCCTGGCTCGAGGCACTCGCGGTAACCGGCACGCCGCCGCGGACGTGGATGTCCAGCGTTGCGGGGGTCTGAAGTGACGCCGTTACGACGAGAGGTACGGGCGTCCCGGAGACCGCACGCTCCTTCTCGAGCGTCTGTGACAGTTCGAGGCTCTCGACAGTCGAGTTGAGTTCGTCGACGAAAGCAAACTGTCTCGCCAGTAGCCACCCTCCGACGAGTGCCGCACCGAAAAACAGCACCGGCTGGACGAGCACGACCGCTCCCCCGGAAAGGACGGCGACGAGCGAAGCCGTCGCCCAGTACCGGCGTGTGAACCGCATACACTGATAGAACTCGGTCCGCTAGTTGAACCTTCCGGATAGTAAGATGTTTTACCGTCCTCGATGTATAACGTTCAGTGTTATCGAACCGGCGTCTGGTCCTCGCGGGCTCGGTGCTCATCGTCGGTGTCTGCCTCCTCGGAGCCTTTGGAGCAGTCGGGGTCGCCGACCCGTCGAACGAGACGACCGAACACGAACACCCAGACGAGGCAGAGGTGGAGGGTAACGAAAGCGCCGTCAGCCAGTGGTTACGCGACCGGCTCGACGACCGCCTCGGTGAGAGTTCCGTACTGTTGAGCGAACGCCAGTATGATGGCGCACGCGATGCCGTTGGAGAGGAGTACGACGAACTGCTCGGGAGATACGCGGAGGTCGAAGACAGCGAGGACGAAGAAACCGAGGACGAAGAGCGGCGAACGGCGGAGGAGTTCGAGGAAGCGGTGGAGAACCAGCGCAACCTCACCGACGACGTGGAGGCGTACGAGCGTACGTACGAAGAGTACCAAGACGCGGTTGAGGACGGCGATGGAGACCGTGCTCGAGACCTCGCCCGCGATCTCGACGAACTCGCTGCCTCGATCGAGGAAAGAGCCGACCGCGCGGACGACGAGTACGATCGTATCGAAGAGGAGACGGGCAGGGACACGAGCGCTGAACGTGAGTCGGTCGAAAACATCCGCTCCGAGATCGACAGTCAACATTCTGAAGTCAGAGAACGGGAGTTCGTAGAGACGGAGCTCAGCGTAGATGGCGATCCGACGGAGATCTCGTTTCGTGAGCCAATGACGCTCTCAGGGACGGTACAAACCGTCGAGGGAGAACCGGTAACGAACGAACCGATCGCCCTCGAGATCGAAGGACAACGGCTGAGCACGACGACCACCGCCACCGGTTCGTTCAGCGTACCGTACCGACCGACGGTGCTCCCGCTTGACGCGAGCGCGCTCGAAGTCGAGTACGTACCGGAGCGTGGGTCTCCGTACGTGGGATCGAACGCAACCGTACCGGTCTCTGTCGAACAGGTCGATTCGACGACCGAGGTGACCGAGAACACGGAGAGCGCGGCGTTCGGTGACGACCTCATGGTGAACGGCACGGTAAGTGCGGACGACGTGGCGGTTGACGCAGTGCCAGTGGTGCTCGTGGTCGACGGTGAGGAGTACGATCGGACGGAGACGACCCAGAACGGGACGTTCACAGTAAACACGACGGTTCCCGCGAACGTCCCATCCGGGGATGCCGACGTTCGCGTGCTTACCGATCTGGAGGATCAAGCCCTCTCCAATTCGGAAGCGATTGTGCCGGTTTCGATCACGGAAACCCAAAGTGACCTTGAGGTACGCGTCGAACCGACGGGTGAAGACGGCGCGATCATTGCGGGAGAACTAAGCACAACGGCTGGCGAGGCGCTTCCCAATCAAACGATCGAAATCGACGTCGAGGGGGCCAGAACCGAGGTCCGAACTACCGATGAGGGGACGTTCGAACGAACGATCACCCTCCCCGACGAACCTACCGCCACAGTAACCGTCACCTACGCGGACCCGGGGAGCAACATCGAAGACGCGGAAGTATCGATGACACTCGACCTGAACGACGGGGATGGTGCAGGCAGCTTAGACGGTCTCTTGGATTCGTATGGCATCCCGGTCTCGGGAGACACACTTCTCCTCTCCGCACTCGTGGCAGTTATGGGTGTGGCTCTCGCCGTGGGTATCAGCCGACGGAGAGCCTCCCGGGGGACCGAAGATGAGATCGAAGGGGAGAATGAGCTACCCGGTGCTACCGGGGTAACGACGAACGCCCAGGCGATTAGAGCGCTCCTCCTCGCCGCACGCAAACGACTTCGAGCGGGCGAGACGGATCGAGCGATCCAGTCCGCGTACGCCGCAGCGAGACTCGCGCTTGGGCGCGGACCATCGGAAGCGATGACCCACTGGGAGTTCTACCAGACCTGCCTCGCAGAGGGGCTCTCGGAGAAGGAAATCGATTGCCTGAAGTCGCTCACAACGCGATACGAAACCGCTGTATACGCACCGTATTCGACGCCAACCGACGTGGCAGACGAGGCGATCGGTGATGCCGAACGTTTCGCGGAGTCGTAGACGATGCATCCGTTTTATGACCGAGTAGGGGATATTTTGAAAAGATGAATCGTCGGGACCTCGCTCTGCTCATACCTGAGCCGGTTCGGAGGCTCCCAGCGGACCTCGTGGGTGTCGTCGCTCTGACCATTCTCGCCGTCGCATCGACACTCGTTCCGGTCGTGAACGAGTCGGCGATTCGCGTGCTCTCGGGGCTTGTGTTCGTCCTCTTCCTGCCAGGGTATGCGTTCATTGCGGCGCTCTTTCCGGAGCGAGGCGAGTCGCCGAGGCCCGACGGCGAGGGAATCGACGAGAACCGGGGGATCGACTGGGTCGAACGGCTCGCGCTCGGCTTTGGAATGAGCGTCGCGCTCGTGCCGCTGATCGGCCTTGTGCTTACCTTTTCGCCCTGGGGGCTCGGATTCGGACCGATCGTTCTCAGCCTGAGCGGGTTCACGCTCGTCTGCGTCGCGGTCGCCGCGGCGCGACGACAGGCGCTCTCGCCCGACGAGCGCTTTTCCGTTCCGTGGCGAACGTGGACCGAGCGCGCACGAACGGAGCTGTTCGATCCAGATGACAGGGTCGAGGCGGCGGTAAACGTCGCGCTCGCGCTCTCGATCGTCCTCGCGCTCGCCACGATGGGCTACGCGATCGCCTCGCCACAGCAGGGCGAACGTTTCACCGAGTTCTACCTCGTGACCGAGGGAGACGACGGGGAGTACGTCGCGGCGGGCTACCCCGAGGAGTTCGTCTCCGGGGAGAGCCAGCCGCTCGTCGCTGGTATCGAGAATCGCGAACACGAGACCGTCGAGTATAGCGTGGTGATCCAGCTCCAACGAGTCGACACCGAGGGCAACGACTCGACGGTTGTCGAACGCGAGGAGGTCGACCGGCTCGGGACAACGCTCGCCCACAATGAATCGGAGATGATTGAACACGAGGTGACACCGACGATGACCGGTGAGGACCTTCGCCTCACGTACCTCCTGTACAAAGACGACCCGCCGAGCGAACCGACGCGGGAGAACGCCTACCGGTCGTTACATATTTGGGTGGACGTGGAATGACGGCTGGGGGATGACCTTTGGAGATCACCGTTTAATCCTTCGATTAATTAGGAACTACCTGGGGTCCCGCTCCCCGATACCTCAAGGATGCGCTCGTTAAACCACTGGTTACACCACGTTTTAATTCGCATTTGATCTAAAATGTCTCGTATATATATGTACCAGTATGGTGAACAACGGATGACACAGGTCCCCGAATACTGCGACTGGTATAACTCGGGATCTCAGTGGCGGGGATGACAACCGAATAGGATCGGTTGTCAGGGGAGGGAAATGAATGCGTAGAAGATCTCGACAAAGAATGAGAAGGCGAAACGATCAGGCAACCGCGACGGGAGTGATCCATGTATAACGATCACAGCATCGGCGTCGTGGTGCCGGCGTACAACGAAGAAGGATTGATAGGTGACGTGATCACTGGAATGCCGAGGTACGTGGATCGGGTTTACATTATCGACGATTGCTCGACCGACGGAACCTGGGAAGAGGTACTCGCGTCGGCTCAGGAGGACGTCGAACTGGGCGATGTGCCGCCGGAGATGGTACCAGATCACGAAGTGAGTATTCAGGGAAATGCCCAGACGGACGGTGGCTTCACACAGAACGAGGAACTGCTCATGAATCGGGCGATCGTCACCGAGCCGATTGGCCGCGTCCTCCCGATCAAACACATCTCGAACAGGGGTGCTGGTGGGGCGATCAAGACCGGGTACCTCGCCGCGCTGATGGACAATATAGACGTCACCGTGACCGTCGACGGGGACGGCCAGATGGACCTCTCGCAGATGTCACGCCTGCTCGATCCGATCGTCGAGGGAGATGCGGATTACGCGAAGGGCAATCGCCTTCTGTATAAGGACTTCCGTGAGGAGATGCCTCCCTTCCGGTTCGTCGGGAACGCGATACTCACCTTCCTGACCAAGATCGCGAGTGGCTACTGGAAGACGATGGATCCGCAGAACGGCTACACCGCGATCAGTTTCCGCGCCCTCGACAACGTCGGCATTGAGGGGATGTACGAGTACTACGGCTACTGCAACGACCTCTTGGTGAAACTGAACGCGAAGGGGATGCGCGTTGCAGACGTCGCGATGCCCGCCGTTTACGGGGAGGAGGCGAGTTCTATCCGGTATTCGGAGTACATTCGGAAAGTATCACGGATGTTGCTCTGGAACTTCCTCTGGCGATTGAAGACACGATACCTGGTGTTGGACTTCCACCCGCTAGCGCTATTCTATTACTTCGGCGCGGCCAACGTGGGTATCGGAGTGCTGCTCGGCATCTGGTCGTTGACCGTGTGGTTTACCGGGGACGGATCGCTGTTCATGCGGGGGGCGATGAGCCTGATGATCTTCACCATGGGTAGTATGTTCATCATGTTCGCGATGCTCTTCGACATGCAAGCGAACGAGAGCATGGAGGTCCAGGTGCGTGAGTGAGGAGAAACTCGCGTGTGTGACCCTCGACCTCGAGAACGACTGGTATTTCGATGAACCGGGCTACGATCATCTCACCTTCGAGTATATCGAGGAGTTCATCGGTTTGATCGATGACCTCGGGATTCCGATCAGTATCTTCGTCGTCGGAAGGACGCTCGAGCGGTTCCCGGAGGTGATCGACCAGTTCGATGCGGAACTCGACGTGGAGTTTCACCTCCACTCGTACGGACACGACACCAGCAAATCCTACGACTTCAGAGAGGAGGTGAGATGCGGTAAACAGGCGTTCGCATCTCACTTCGGCTCCGATCCGATCGGCTACCGCGCGCCACAGGGGAACATCGAGCCGGGCGAATTCACCATATTGGAACAAGAGGGGTTCCAGTTCGATTCCAGCGTTTTTCCCTCCTACCGGCCGGGGGTGTACAACAATTTGGACAAACCACTCCATCCGTACCGACCGGCGGAGGTCGAGGAGCTCCTGGAGATACCGATCGCTGCGACGCCGTACACCAGGGTCCCTATCTGTCAGAGCTATATCAAACTGCTCGGCAGACCGTACCGACACTACTTACGAAGAGCCCCGCTTCCGGCCCCGCTCGTGTTCAACGTCCATCTACAGGACCTCTTCCGAACTGATTCACACGATAGACTGGGTCACCCGAAACGGTTCATCATGAAACGCAATCTGGATCACTCGGCTGAGTTGTTCGCCGAGACTATCGACCTGCTACGCGAGCGGGAGTACTGGTTCGGTCGGGTGACGGACGTCGATACCCGATTCGGCGAGTCGCAATCAAGGGACCGGTTGGTCCACGGGGTTCTCGCCTGAGCTATTCGGTTACCGCTACTGGTTCACGTTCCCCCGGTAGGACAGTGTAAACGGACCGCCCGTTACCGATTCGATGCATAGACCGATGAGAAATCAGGACGATTCACAGGAAGTTCTCATTGAGTGATACGGGCTTTCACGAATCGATTTCGAACCATGAGATCCCCCCATCGATTCTACATTCGGCCGCGCTCGCAGGCAGCACGTCTCTTTGTTCGAATAGGTGACGTCTCTATGGATAGGAACCTCTATACGAACGGAAAATGAACCGATTGGCTAGCATCGAGAAAACGATGGTGGATGTCGAGCGAGGACTTCCTCCGATAGAGAAGTCACTTGCACTGCTCAATTCGGCGTTCGACGAGTGGGGAGACAGTCGGTACTATCGCTGGCGCTATCACGCCTACCCCGGTTTCGACGCCAGCGATCACGTCTTTTACAAGACCTCGAACGACCGCGTGATCGCACATCGACGGCTATACGAGAAGGAGCTGTGCTGTGGGAGTACTGGGAAACGGATCAAGGGCTTTCTCCTGGGTGACGGAGCAGTCGAGGAGAATTATCGCGGACGGGGACACTATTCGGATCTCCATGCCGCGACTCAACGTTTTTGTTTGGAACAGGGTGCAGACGTCCTCCTCGCGTACAACAGCAAGGAGAACCTGACCTACAAGGCGAATCAACGACGCGGGTTCGAGTGTCGTCCCGTCCCACTATGGGTAAACGTGCTCTCACCGGGGGCCGTGATCAAACGGTACGCCCAGCGGGTAACCGGTGTGTCGAGACTCGCCGGCCGTCTCCCGTCAGCGGTGACCGACCGCGTCGGTATTCGGCTCCACGATGGAACGGTAACCGTCACCGAAATACTCAACGGGAAGCCTGCGAACGGGGTCGACCCCGTGGTGTGGCTCGAACCCGACGAATCCGCGATCGACGAGCTCATTGAGGGCGTGAGCAACCGCGATCGGTTAAAAACGTTCAGATCCGTTGGAAAGGTGGCGCTATCCACCGTGCTCCCATACAAGCGGGACGTAAAGGAATTCGGTCAGGAAGATGGCCCGACCGGAAACGCGGAACGAACGGACCGGTTGACGCCTTCGGAAGTCTCCGAGGTCTGCTCGCTGTATCAGGAACGGTTTGCGGAAGGGACCGTTTCGTTTTCGCGTACGGCCGCGGAGATCGATCACATGACATCCTACCCGGACTGCGACGTGGTCGTCACTCGTGAGGATGGTGTGATCTCCGGGTTCGCGGTCGTAGGCCCGAAGCGAAACGATACGGTGACCGAAGGCAGAATACTCGACGTGGTATACCGCAAGGAGACGGATTTCGACGTCCTGCTCGCGACGATCCGACGTGTCTCGAGAGAGAAGGGTTACGACCTCCTGGTCGGCGCGCTCGAGAAACGACCAGGAGAGGACTGGATCGAGATCGACAAACAGGTACTGATGTGCAAACCCATTAGTGAGGAGGGGTCGAGAGCCGGAGTCAGTAGCTCAGAGATCAGGGTGAGCCTCTACGATGTGTAGAACCGCTCGAACGTCGATCGATCGAACGGTAGCGATCACGAAGGAGACTAGGCTATGACCGAGACGAGGGTGCTGGTCCTCGACGGTCGGACGCTTTCGAGTCTGTCGGTCACGCGATCGCTGGGAGAGGGGGGGTACTCGATCCACCTCGGTGAGTCATTTCGGTGGAATCTGACGCGCTTTTCGAAGCACGTAGACGGAACGATATCGTATCCGTCTCCCGATGAGAAACCGGCGGGCTTCGTCGATGCACTCCTGCGGAAACTCCGACGGACCGATTACGACGTCGTGATTCCGACGCGCGATGCGACGACGCGGCTCCTCGCGACACACCGGGATCGGTTCGATCCGCTGACCTCGCTCTACCTCGCCGATGCGAAAAAGATCGAGCGTTTCGCCGACAAGGGGGAGACGATCAGGCTCGCCCAAAACGCCGGAACGCCAGTCCCGCGGACGTACTTCCCGGAGGATACACCACTCGAGACGATCGCGGAAGAAGTCTCCTATCCGGCGCTGGTGCGCGCTCGACGCGCTTCGGGGTCGAGAGGGATCGTCCGAGTCGAGTCCGCGGACGAAATGCAACGGGCGTACACAGAGGTCGAACGCGACTATGGCGTTCCGATCATTCAGGAGTACGTTAGCCACGAGGGGGGACACTTCAGCATTGGAACGCTGTTCGATGAGAACTCCGAACCGGTTGCTGTTCACGTCTACGAAGAGACGAAACAGTACCCCGTCTCCGGAGGTCCTGCCGTGGAGGCCAAGAGTGTCCCTGTCGAGCCGTGGGTAGACGGGATGCTCGGGATTCTACGGGAGGTGAATTGGGTCGGACCGGCGCACATGGACGTGCTCTATGATCCGGATGACGCGACGTACAAACTCCTCGAGGTCAATCCGCGCTTCTGGATGTCAGTCGGCCTCACGATTCGATCAGGTGTCGATATCCCGGGACTTCTGGTCCGACTCGCGATGGACGAGGAGATACCAGACCGGGTCATCGACTACGACACCGACTTGCTGTACCGATGGATTCTACCGAGCGGCCTGTTTTGGGCAAGCCAACAAGAAAGACTGATATGTGGTATCCACCAATTAACCTCTCAGTTAGAAAACCAGATATGTTATGGAGTGTTCTCTTCAAAGGATCTAGGTCCAACTGTTGGTGTGCTATTTCAGAGTGCAACATTCATATTGGAAGAGGAAAAGAGGCGTCAGGTATTCAACAGAGGGTTGTGACGAACACGAACGACTACAGGATCGTATATAATGCGTAATGAACAACTGACCGTACTGGTACTAGCAACGACCTTTCTCCGCTGGGAGGGGGACACAGTTCCACAGTTTATGTTTGAATTGACGAAGGCACTTCAAAGTGATAACTTGAACATTGTCGTACTTGCACCACACTATCCTGGAGCAAGACGAAAAGAAACGATTTCGGGTATAATTGTTTATCGATTTCCGTACTTCGTCCCATTTCGATATCAGAGACTGGCCTTCCAAGGAAAGGGAGGAATCGTTCCATCGATGAAGACCAATCTGCTGGCGATATTTCAAGCCCCTATATTTATATTATCGTTGCTACTCCATACAATTTGGGTCATCAGGAAGGAAAACGTCGATGTTGTGAACTCACACTGGTTGCTCCCGAATGGACTGATCGGGGCTTTTATAACGTCAGTACTGGGTATTCCACATGTCCTAACTTTACACGCCAGGGGTGTTCTCGTATTACAAAAAGTACCGTTTGGGTGGCTGATCGTTAACTACGTCTACCAGCGGTCAGATATGATTCTTCCCGTCAGCACACATATCAGAGATTGTTTCTTAGAAATCGGAGGCGGCACCGTTCCTGTTGATGGGCAATTTCAGATTCAACCGATGGGTGCCCATGTTAACGAGTATGACGTTTCCTCGAAATCGGAGCTACGGGTTGATACCGGCGTTGATGGCGAGATTCAGGGGTTATTTGTCGGACGACTAGCTGAAAAGAAAGGCGTTGATTATTTGCTTGATGCTATGACCATTGTCAGCCCGGAAGTAGATAATTTCCACCTCTCGATCGTGGGCAGGGGGCCGCTCCAAGAGGAGCTACACAATTACGCTGACAAACTCGACCTCAACGGCTACGTCACATTCAAAGGATGGGTCAGCGAAAAAGAGCTCATCGAACAGTACATCATGGCCGATTTCGTAGTCGTTCCATCGATAGAAGCGGAGTCGGGAGACACGGAAGGAATGCCGACGGTCATCGCCGAGGCTTTCGCGTCCGGCAACCCGGTCATTGGCACAGAAGTTGGTGGGATCCCAGACGTCGTCAAACAGGGCGAAAACGGGTATGTCGTTCCGCAGAAAGACGCCGGTGCGATCGCGAAACGAATGAGACAGCTGATCAGTGAACCGGAGCTACGTCAGGATCTCGAGGAGGGTGCGCTCGACTCGGCCGAGCGTCTGGACTGGGAACGATGTGCTGAAACGTACAAGGAGGTTTTCCGCAGCGTTTCTATCCCTGAGTCAATTAAAGATGGTGGATCAGTATGACACTTCAGCTGGCGTTCTTGATCAACGATCTTCGGTCCGGTGGGGCAGAGCGTCTAGTAAAGGACCTGGCAATCGAAATGCAGGGATACGAGGGCATTGAGCCGATCGTGATCGTCGCGAACCCAACCGGCGAGTTGTTCTCCGATCTCGAGGAAAGCGATATCGATGTTGTTTCCCTCGGGACCAGCGTTTCGACGATGTCGATTCCTCGCGCCACGTGGCGACTCTCTCGCGTTCTGAAGGATCGGGAGATCGATTTGCTACACTCCCACCTGCCCTTCTCGCATGTTGTCGGTCGGCTGGCGTGTGCTCGGATTCGTATCCCTCAAGTAGCAACGTATCACAACGTTCGAGATCACAAAACAAGGCCGAAACGCCTTGCTGAACGGGTGACAGGTAGACTTTCGGATCGGATCGTTTGCGTCTCGAAGGGCGTTCGCGAGTCGTATCCGGATTCGAACCGAATGACAGTAATCTACAACGCGATTGATGTCAAGGGATTTTGCGAGCGTGTAGAGGCTGCCGATACGACAGATCTGGAAGCACAACACGACGGGGAGCGAATCCTACTGAACGTGGCTCGCTGCGTCAAGCAAAAGCGCCAACAGGATCTGGTGGAGGCGATGCGATTTATTGACGACGAAGTCCATCTCTACATCGTTGGCGATGGTCCTTGCCGGCAAGAGATCGAGAAGAGAGTCACAGAACAAAGCCTAGAGGAGTGTATTACCGTTACGGGTTACGTCGAAGCAATCGAACCGTATTTCTCCGTAGCGGACGTCTTCGTCTCCTCATCCGAGAACGAGGGACTTCCGACGACCCACGTCGAGGCAAGCGCGGCGAAACTTCCGATCGTATCGACCGAAATAGCTGGGGTGACGGAGGTCATAACGAACGGAGAAACGGGCTATCTCTATCCAGTCGGGGATTATGAAGCCCTTGCTCGGTGTATCGAAACAATGTTAAACGAGGATCTAAATCGGGTGGGCGAAAACGCCTTTCAGCACGCGATGAGTAAGTTCACCATCGAACAAATCGGTGCTCAACACAAATCCCTATACGGTAGCTGTCTAGGAGTCGATTCGTAACTATGTATACGGCGAACGCTATGTGCCGAGAGACGGCGTTTAGGAGGCGTATGTGAGCAATCTAATACGGTGTTTCGAACCAGTTCGAGAGCTTATGGACAAAGCTAGAGGAATAACCGTCGTTACATCGGACGACGGGGATATCGTTGGGGGACAATCCTGTCCTGTACCGATCCGTGCGTGGGGGCACACTTCGGGAACTTACACAGACCAACTGGTGATAATCACGTGGCTTGTTTACGAGCAAGGCGAGTGTCGAGAGATTGTCGCTGGACCGTCAAAGGGAGTCGAAAATGTAGATTTTGGGAGGGTGAACGAACGACTCAATCACCTCGGGTGTCTCTATAAACAACTCCCATGAATTTGTTTAATGCAGCGAAGTTCCTCGCTACCTCGATAAAATATTACCCGCCTTCAGATCCATATTATATCAAAGCCTTATCCCACTTGTCGAACAACTATACAGACGCGGAAATATTCAGTATTATTTGGGTCAATCCGGGAGACATTCAATATTGTTCACTTCGACCATTTCAGAAATGGGAGGCCGCAGGAACCGTAAAGGAAGGTGACTGGGACAAAAAATCGCTAGCGTTTGAATCCGCTACGTTCTACGATAACGTTCAAAAGCCGATCTATCCATCCTTGGAAGCGCATTTTGTCAATGGAATACCATGGGAATCTACGCCATTCATCGGGGAGGTCATGGCTCTCATTGATAATGGGACTTCCGCATGGGGTTGTGGTAGTGTCGTTGAAGTTCGGAACAAGTGTAACGAACTCGACGACCTCTACGCTGCAATCGAAAGTGGCGCTTACCTCACACAGGAAGAACAACTCAAAAATAAGGGGGCGGTAAAACAAACACGTCTGTACCGGCTCTTGCGCAGATTCACACATCTCAAAAAAGACGAGGTAACCGTCGATATCGGCCGTGACGGCAGGTTATTGTTTTTTGACGGCAAACATAGATTATCGATCGCAAAAATCCTGCATCTCGACTCGATACCCGTCCGGGTAGCCGTTAGACACCGTGAGTGGCAGCGGACGCGTGAAAAAGCGAGACAAGGGGCTCGCGTGGGCAATCACCCGGACTTGGAGTTCGTAAATGAGTCTTAGACAATACGCAATGTTCGGCTACTCGTCTTTAGTACTCTGGCCGGTGACGAGGTACACTCGTTTATCCTCAAAGCGAAACCCGTCTAATCGAATTTTCGTCATAGAGGTGGATCCCATCGATATTGATTACATTAAATTAATCCCGCCGAATGCCTTTCCACTCTTTGGAAGCGATGCAGTCCGGGGGGCGGCGGGAGGTCCTTGGGACCGGTTTAAAATGAGCTTCAGTCGCCACTACGTCTACCGGTCCATCGAAACTGTACTCAAAAACGATAGTGCATGGGACGAAACGCCGCTGTTCGCCAAGAGCGATGACCAGCAGAGGTTCGAAAGTCGGTGCTCAGAAATCGAAGAGCTGATAGAATCGATCCACAATCACGGCTACCAATCAGAGCTTTACCGCTCCGAATCACCCCTGAATGATGGCCGTCATGAGATCGGGTCTGCAACGATTCCCGACGAAATTATCGTCGGTATGGACCGAAAGGGGCGTTTGATTCACCTCAGAGGAGGTCGCCATCGGCTCGCGATCTCTCAGGTACTGGGAATTGAAGAGATACCGGTTGTTCTTTCCCTCTATCACCCTCAAGCAACGAAGAAAATACCGGAACCGATTCGTTCGATACCAACATAATTAAATATCGTATAATACTCACAACTAAATGTTACGACTGATAAAGATGAGCCAGAGTAATGAGTGAAAGTCTACTCAAGAATATTTGGTGTAGAACATTTTTAGTTTGGGAGAGTGATTGCGTCTCACACTGACCTGAATGACAGACTGGGTCACTTTGATAGAACCTCATGCTGGGAATATAACCGCTATGTTTTTATTCTCAGACGATACTTTGCGACTTGAGGAATGATCATCTTTGAGAATGGTGGTACAGTGAATTATTTCATATTACTACCAATATATAATTATAATAAATTATGAAATATAAAAAACGGACTCGGTTCTCCGTTTCCCAAGCTGAAATCCATGGAATTCTTCTCACAGTAGGCTTCATCTTCACCTCCGCGGCTATTTTAATAGCTCATCTTAATCCGGCAGCGGGGTACGAAGTATCGATATATGGTACAGTTCACAATGTAGAAGGGACCCCGTTTTCGTACTGGATCTCGATTATGGCAGCGCTAGTCATCGCAACCGTCGTTGCTTTTTCAGCAAGCAAGCGTCCCATCCGAAGCGCATCGTATGTTCTTGGACTGTTGTCATTCATGAGTATAGTAATGCTCCCACGAATTCGCGGTTGGTACTACCAAGCGGAGAGCGACGCCCTCTCACACTTAGGAGCCACTCGGGAGTTTGCGTATGGTGTTAACGAGATAACCAACTCGCAGTATCCGTTCATTCACACTGTTACAGTGTTCCTGAGTGGGGCTACCGGAGTCGAACTCAACAGGACATTCCTTATCGTCGTACCGGCTTTTGTGCTCACTTTTATTATATTTTCAGTATTGACGGCTCGGTTATTCTCCAATGATCGTTGGATTCTCGGAATGGCCCTATTCTCGGGAATGTTGCTTCTCCCTATAAATCACATTCAGGGTCGGGTAGAACCCCAACCATCCGCCCAAGCGATTTTGTACGTCACGCTAGCTCTCTTCCTTTTGATTTTCGTGATGCTGGAGCAGGATCATCGGACTTCGCTACTGTTAATATTGGTTTCATTTTCTATGGTGGTTCTGCATCCGCAGCATGCCGCCAGCCTCATTCTTTTATTCCTCGGAATTGCGGGCGCGCACCTCCTCTACGCCACTTTCTGGCGTACCGAGTTGTCCACGACTGGGACTGTGATGCCGATTTACATACACGCAAGTCTCATTGTCATATTCTTTTGGATTTGGTCTCAGGCGATCATCGCCGAACGCTTTGAGCGGAACTTCAGCCGCATGATCGGTTCTATGTTTATCGATACGGAAACAGCGGCTAGCGTTCAAACAAGGGGAGTTTCGCTTGAGGCAATTGGCGGCACCATAGAAGAGATATTCATTAAATTATTTCTTATTAGCGTAATTTACTGTGCAATCTGTGCCCTCTTGATGGGTGCTAGCGTTACTACTACGTTCTTCACTCGGTTTGAAAGATTGCAATCGCTCGTCCAGCCGATTTCTTTTAAATCAAGGGCTACTAATCTCGTCTTTGCTTTTTGGACATTTGGATTCTTTGTCACGTCGGCTCTGTTTTTCGTTTATATTTTAGGCAGCCTATCTGACCAGTATATGCGCCACTATGGGTTTCTTATGGCGATGGTGACGATCATGGGTGCTCTCGCCGTTGGTCAAATACTGAAATTTCTGGCTTCTCGGTTCTCCGTGGACAAAACAAAACCGATTGCGATTATTTTCATAATAATATGTTTATCAATGACTGTCCCGGTTATATATGGTTCGCCATACATATATCAAGATTCACACCATGTGCCAGAACAGACTTTAGAAGGCCACAGCATCGCCCTTAAAATAGCGGATGAAGAAGCCCTACACACCACAATGCGTAGGAACCTGTATCGGTATCAGGATGCGGTTTTACGAGGCTATGACACTGATCGGTCTTACGAAGATGATTACAGAAGAGAAAATGTCCCTGATCACTTTGCGAATGATGAGTCACGTGCGGACGAAATAGAGAACCAACGAGACCTACATGGTTTTTATGGCGAATATGCATACTTATACGTGAAGGAAAGAGACCGTATATATGAAACCCAAGTGATAAACGGCCTCCGTTGGTCAGATGAGGACTTAGACTATCTGGAACAAGAGCCAGGTATTAACCGTGTGCAGGACAACGGTGGGTTCAACCTTTATGCGATTGAGAATCGTGAGTCCTCGAACGAATAGTTAATAAATTACCTTATCAATTTAGAAAAGTCCTATGAAAAAAATGGGTTAATTTGTAATAAAAATCTACCATCCTGTAGGTAACATATTGTACAAATACCCTAAAAAAAGCTAAAACTACAAAGGAGCTGACGTCCAATATTGTTTAACTATGAATAGTAAAGTGGTTCTGAAGAAGCAAACTGATTTATATCACGTAACAAAACAACATCGTCATGACCTCCCCTTCCAACTACGAGTTCATTGGTATCTCTGGGAGCGGAAAATCAACGCTCGCGAAAACCGCAGTTCGGAATATTCCAGACGCACGCGCCGCAAGGGACGTTTATTTTGAGTCGGTAATGGATGGACCCGCGAAGAATATCATGCCATTGCTTTTACGTTTGCCAGGGAAAATTGGAAGAAATGTTCTACGTGCATATCCACGACTCCGAAATAGGCCTGTATACTCATACCACAATTTCGCAACTGAGTACCCGGATTTCGCACAGACTGTCGAACAAATCATAGAAGAAATCGAGGTTGACGACCATGACCGCGTTCGTCGATTGTTGATCAGAAGAGCTGTGCATTATGGTGCTATCAAAGACGAGGACTCATCAATTGTCTTTGATGAAGGATTCGCGATGGGTGCGGTTTCGATGTTCTCACGTAGAAACGATGAACCTGAGAAGCGGTTGGTCGACCAATACATGAACGTGGTCCCTTTGCCGAGGATCTTGGTACATGTTGATGTCAGACCTGAGGTAGGATATCAGAGGGCGCGGAGACGACCCGAGGGGCTACCGAGTAGCATGAAGAAGCTTTCGGAATACTCGCGGAAAAAGCGGTTTGCAACTATGGCCAAGTGTGTTTCAACAGTTGGAAAACTGGCTGAAGAACGTGGATTAACGGTTGTCAGGATTGATAATACCGGCTCACTTTCTAATACAAAACTAACACTTATACGGGAACTAAACTCGCTGGCTAGAAACCAATCATAAGTGATGTGTTCGTAGGGAAAACGCTCTTAGATTGAGGATTGGGTCAACTATTGCAGTAGATGGAAGTCACAGCGGGCATGGGTGACGCGAACACGCCACCCGACGAACGATGTTCTATTCAAGTAGGTGTCTCGTAGCGTCGCGCGGAGAACCTCTGGATGAGGACACGCTTTTACCGGTGACGCTCTTGCGTAGCACATGATTGATGGAGCGCAGTCTTGCGATTTTCCGCTAAGTGCCAAGAGTTGAGCTATGGGCTACGAACCGCTCTACATCCAAACCTCGGCTCAGTCAGGAACGAACCGAACTGTATCAACAATCTTCTACGGATAAGCGTACCGGTGAATAGGTCGTCCATTGTGACGACGAGTACGTTGATGGAGACGTCCACTGAGTACCTGCAAGAGCCATGACCAGCTGGTGCGATCCTGGCTCTTACTTTATGAGGTATCTCAAAGGATGAATCCACACCATACCTCTGAGCCTTTCACCTCCGCCGCCGCTTCTACGAAGACTAGGGATAGAAGCATTAAAACCATCCTCGAAATCGCGCTATGACTTACCAACAATCTCCGTCACAAAAGCAAACATGATATTCTGTTGATGCCGTCTGCTCAAGGACGGGTCCGATTATCGCTTTCACAGCAAGTGAACGCCTCAATTAACGCTTTTGTGAAGTGTTCATACTAAACAAATTTCAACCGCTCCATTTATTTGGTTGGCATTTCTCATCACTTCTGAGAGTAAGAATATTTATATATTGATAAGGGATCGACAACATCAATACTTTTTTATAGAATAATAATCATTCTGCGTATTCAATTTATTTATTTAGTTTTAGAGCTAGCTTTTTGTACTTCATTCCTAGCCTGTATCCCTTTGGTCCGCATAGTGCTACTGTAAAGTACAGATAAGGTCCCAAACGAAATGGATAGTAAAGAATTGATTTAAAGAGGTATTTCCTGGCGTCAGAAAAATATTTGTATTTCACACCTGATCTACCAACATGAAACATCATCTGGGACATAAACCTTCGCTCACAGACCCAACCGTGGTCTCTAGCCATTGATCGGTATTTCTCGATCCAGTATGGAATCGCGACATCACGTTTCATTTCGAAGTTATTACTAATGCGATCTGGCGATCCTATTCGTCTAATAAAAAGCGGATCAGGAATGGATTCGAAGGTGCAAGAGGTAGATAGCTGGAGAAGCCAGTCCTTATCTGTGTAAAGCGGACAGTTCTCATCAAATAGTCCCCCCTTCTCAACTGCCTCCATCCGGGCCATGATACCCGATGTCGGCGATAGTTCTCCACCGGAGAGTATATATTCGGTTAGATCACCGCTTGCGTCGGACGAACTATAGCCTATGATTTCCCCCTGTTCGTTTACTTGCTTATGCCCGGTAAATACGACCCCAACTTTATCATCTGATTGTTGAAACGTATTTAGTTGTCGCTCCAGCTTCTCTTCTAACCAAATATCATCATCGTCCAAGAGGGCGATGAACTCTCCCCCTGCTTCCTTGATTCCGGTGTTTCTTGCGACGTTCTGTCCCATATTTCGATCATGCCTCAAGTAAACTATATCTGAAATACTACTAAGATCAACATCTGAAATCGCTTCTTTAGCCGATGGTGTAGAGTGATCATCAACGATGATTAACTCAATATTATCGATGGTTTGGTTATGAACGCTTTTAACGGAGCATCGCAAGCGTTCTGGTCGATTGTATGTTGGTAATATAACACTAACAGTATGGTTTAACATTGTTGTGTAGTGTCTTCTCAATTTTGTTTAATCCCGCTTAGTTCTAAATTATCAACTTTCATCGGTTCACTAGGCCACTTTAATAAGACATTGGTTTTCAAGCTTTGTAAACGTTCTCGTGTCCAATACACATCGATACCTCACTTTGATGGATGTGCCTAATACGTCTTGGATACAAATCATATTGGGACATATATCAAAGGTTATATATCTATCGATGTTCGGTTAAGTGGAGGAACCAAGAATCTTCGCTCTGTTGACAAAGTTATCGTGGTAGACTGCGTGGGAGAGGTTGTGATACCCGAACTCTTCTCACTCTCATGTGACGCTCGTCAACAGAGAAATCACGCCAATTTCTCAATGAATGAGTGGCTGGTGCCTTCACGAGGCCATCCTGTGCTTAACCAAACACCAATGATACATATACATGACATCCCAATAACCGATATAAGCCCTATGATTTCTAGTTGGGAAAATTAAGATAATATCATACGATGGTAGGCCGATCGTTAAATTTATTGTCAGCCATTAGTAAGTGGTCCTTGTAGAAGATCCGGCCAAAAAGTCGCGACTTTCTCCTCATGGGTAGAGAAGGGGTATTTAACCGTAGAATTTGGCGCGCCCTACATAATATTTCTGAGAGTATGGCCAATTCTAAAAATCCGACGAATATCGAACTTAGAAGCTAGAAATTGAAATTATTGAGGATCTCGTGGGAACCGGCCGACGAATTCTCGATAACATCGTCACCTAAATCATATCCAACGTTGCCCATGATGACGTTATTCTCGCTCTGGAAATCTTCAGCGTCGTTTAGTTCGATCCCTCCCTTGTTCCCATGGTCTCTGAATACGTTGTTCGCAATGAACGAATCCGAAACCGATTCGAGTTCGATCATATAATTGAAGCCACTCTGTGTGGCCATCTCATTATTCGTGAACCTTAAGTTTCTTATATTTCTGAATCGGTACATGGTCGAGTTGCAGTTTTCCGAGTAGTTGCCCGAAACTGTCACTTCGCCTATTTTCCCATCAGATAGGTTCCCTAGATGCAGAACTTGGTTGTTAATACCCTTGATAAAGTTGTCAGTGAAGTGAATATGGTCGATGTTTTCGCTCGTCGTCGGGCGAAGAACGGGGACGGAGATGTCAAAGAACTCGTTGTTATGGACCTTGATGAGGTCGTAACCATCATCGTCGAGTCGCATGAGCCAGTTCCGCGAACCTCGAATGACTTTGTTGTTGATGAAGATGATGCGTTGATCGACCCACTCGCCACGGTCCGAAGTGAGGCCAGCAGACCCACCGCAGTAAAACTCACAGCCGTCGATGACGATCTCGCGCGCTCCGGTATGGATGGCAAAGTTACGCGGTTGCGAGAACATACAATCGCTTATTCGACAGTTCCACTCGTCGCCGTGGGTGTCGATTTGCGAACTCTGTCCGCGAAGGAACCGACAATTGGAGACGTGCGTCCGGCGGTTCATCGAATTAGATCCACCGGAGACGTGAGCGACACCGTGACGATTCTCGTAAAACCGACAGTTGTGGATCTTCGTATGCGCCGAGCCGTACTGAACCGAAACGCCATAGCCAGCGCCCTGTTCGCGCATATCCGAAAACCGGGAGTTCCGAACCTCGCCCATATATGACCTATCCATCATAACGCCCCGACCGCCGAACGTCTCCAGATCGACGGATTCAATAACGGGATTTTCGAGCTGCCGGCAACGAATTGCTCGGTAGTTCTCGCGCGGTTCCGGGCCGGTCATCCGAAGCCCCTCTATCGTGACGCTATCGGCTGGGATATGATTGACGTGGATGTCGTAGGATGTGTCATACTCCCATTCCATTGTGTCCATCAACAGGACTTCGCCAGATGCGATACCGTAAAAGGGGTCACTATCAACGGACTGGATTTTATGCAGTTCGCCCAGCGGACGCTCGTCGCCCGTTCCGATCCGATCGATCTCCTCGTCAGAGTAAAACTCTAAGAGATCGCCCGGCTCCATCCCACTAGTTGATTCCAGTGTGAGTATCTCTTCTTCTCCGAAATCTATGTCGGTGACTTCGATTCCTGAGGAGGCCGTCCCAGCCACGCACTGTATATGCGGGTCGCTCGACATCGTGCACTCGAAGTGCGCGCCGTAGCCGATGAGATGTTTATAGTCAGTGATTTCTATCTCATCATCGAGGTTATAGTGGCCCCGGACGCAGATCGTGCCTCGTGTCGGCGTTGCGTCGATACCCTGTTGGAGCGCTGTTACTGCGTTCGACCCGCTATGCACTATATCACCACTATCATCGAGGACAACGTACTCTCCTGGGTTATCCTCGTAAACCAAAATATCCGTTGAGAGAGCGGCCGTCCCTTCGATCGACCCGCCGCCGTTCGATGACGTCCCGCTCACGCGGGCGGGTGTCGATGCGAGTGGTTGTTTTGTCAGGAAGTCATATTCGGCCCATTCATCCTCCGATCCGACGCGAGCGTACCAGCCGAAGCCGCCGTTGTGGACATCGGACTGCTCTGGATCAACGATCAAGTCCTGCAATGCGTTGTCGTCGGTGTCATAGATCCGGCCGATGAGTCGACCATCGAACTCGACATCGAGTTCAAGGCGGTAAAGCGTGTCTGCCGAGAGGTTGACGTCTGCGGTCGTCCCACCGACAAACCCATCGCTATACTCCATGATCTCAATCGAATCTCGATCGAGGTTCATTCTGAGGACGAATCCATCTGTGATCGTACCGTCGGAGAACGAGGTAAGAACGGCGAAGCCGAACTCGCCTCTCGAGCCGTTGTCCTCGCCACGCACGTACGCGGAGTAGCTAAATCCCCGATGGGTCTCGGAAACGTCACTGATAAGATGATAGGATTCGGTGTCGGAGAGGCCGTCCGGTGCATCGAAACGAAGCATATGGTCTCCCTCGATATCCGAGGTGACTAGACTCCACCGGTCCAAATCAGTAGATTCGTCGCCATAGTGATCCAGTGACCCGGCATTGAACGCTTCAGTGATCGGGCCCTTAACCGGTGCTTCAGTCGGATCATGAAGGAACTTCTCGAATTTTGCTGTCGCCCCAATGTCACCGCTTTCCTCGATCAGTTGTTCGATTTCGTGAATGTCGCTATCGATGAGAACAAAGTTTTCATTTAGGGGGTTGTGCCAATCCTGCTCGCCGTGATCAGGTTTGTTGTAACCCTTGTGTTCGGTTTCGTCACTCATAGTTATTCCCTATTACTCTTTAAGTTACACCGGATGTGTTCGCTAAACGCTCTTAATGGTCCCTTCACTATCAAACAATTTCGTGAAGAACGAAATCGGATGCTACCGCTTATATTTTGATCCCTGTGTTCTAATTGCCGATCGTTGTACCTAAATCGCGAATGAAGGGTCTGATGCTGTGTCTGTAAGCTATTAATTGGCTCCATACGTTCACCTTTCGAATATCCATTTCAATATATGTGTCTTGTGGGCAAACCATGTAGAGAAGCGAATATCGGTTGAAAAAATAATTCACGTAATTATTTCTCCGTCGAACCTTGGGTAATATCGTATAAATCGGGATGGCATTTATAAAGAGAGAAACGATCAGAATTATCTCTTTTACCCTTCATTTTGTTAACATAATCGTCTCGTACCTCCTGCCAATGGAGGTGGCGTGTCCTAACAACTACCGGAATTGATTCAATATCTAATAACTTCGCGATAGCGAGACGGTGTCTACCATCGTGTCTGTGTAAGATTTGACCATCACGGCCGATTGTTACTTTGACTTCGTCCAATTCAGGATGCAAAATTTCTCCCGATTTATAAAACAAGTGGGAGTGTTTTAAAGGATTTTCCTTAATGATTGTGCGTTGGGGCTGGTACCCATTTTTTCGGATCGTCTCGTACAGTTTATCGATCTCTTTATACCTTGCTTCGAGCTCTTCAGCACTTGCACATCCTTTTGATGTCTTCCCACGCCGAATTCGATTTACCTTTTTTTGGAATCGCTGCGTTTCGGTCCAGGGCACGCCGTGTTTGAAATGGGCGGTGATACCCTCTAGTCCTTCAATTAGTTCGGTGGATCGGTCCCAATTGCCATCTTCAACACGCCCCCATCCATACCCTGTTGTAGTTTTCTCGCCGTACTCGATTTCCGATGGATCTACCCAGATGATCTTGAATGGGTCCGCATCGGTGAATTTTTGTGGCTGAAGCCGGCGCCTGAAGGCCACATACTTGCGATATAGCGGGCGAGGATCGTCAAGTCGGGATAGTAGACGGATAACTTTTTTAACAATCTCTTCATGGATGTATTTGGCCGTCTCATCAAGAAGTGGTTTTACCCCACCGTGTTGACCAAGACGGATGGCTGTGTTAACTCTCCCCATACTTTGTGCCTGTATATGTCCACTCAAAATATAAAGGTAGCCACATATTGTCCGTAATAGGTACTATCTAATTCAACGACTTTCAGTATTGAACATTCGGTACCACTCTGACCGTTAGGGTCTAGCACAAGCGATTGATGTCGATGAAGGAGCTGAGTCGCTGTGTCAGTTCGAGGAACGTTGCTTCGACGAGAGCGCGGAACTCGTCCGCGCTCTCGGTCGATATCGGGGAGAGATACCGTTTCAGGCTGTTCCAGACCGGCTCGATTGGTTGGAGATGCGGCGAGGCAACTGGAAGAAACACCGGCGAGATACCGAGTTCTTCGGCCTTCTCACGTGTGTAGGTACACGTGTGCGAGGAGAAATTGTCCAAGACGAGTAGAATCCGACCGGTCGGATTCTGCTCGCGGATCGTCTCGAACACCTCGCCGATCCGCTCTTTATGCAACGACTCTAGTGATCGGAGCACGCTCGTTCCGTTCACGGGTTAGAAGCCAACAGCGGCGGTTTTCACCTGCGGCATCTGTTTGACGAGTCTGGGCGTGCCGAACGCCCAGACTCGATGCTTATTATCCGTCAGCATCGGCCACGACGCGTCGAAAGAAGCCCAATATAGCCGGGATCAGCGGCCTCCTCGAGAGAGTCATCTGCTGTCTCGCCGAGCGCCTGGAAGAGGCGCTCGGAGAGCAGTTCTTCTGCATTCTCCGGTCGGGACGGCGTCTCTGGACGTGGAATCGCGTAGGACATACGGTAGGTGTTACGGAGCAGTCGCTGGATAGAGCCAGAATGATAGCTGATTCCGAACTCGTCTTCGATCAGCTGTTTGATTTCGGCAGTTGTCCAGGGTTGGCCGTCTTCGAGGAGGCGTTGGAAATCTCGTGCTTGTTGGAGGGAGAGCTTCTGGGGCTGGCCGCCCCCGAAGCCCGGGATCAATCCATTTTGGGCGTTTTCGTTCCATCGTTGAAGCCACTGACTGCCGATTCCTTGGGTCGCTCCGACACGCCAGGCAGCTTCTTCGATTGTATCGCCTGCGTAGAGATTCCGCACGAAACAGAGACGGCGGACGACACGTCGATCGTCCGCCTTCTTGATCGCGTCGTGTAATTCCTCGTCGGATAGATGCCGCTCGAGATATGCTCGCCGATTACTCATGGCTCTTCTGCGGGCTCTGCCATCGAAAACTAGCATTCAATCCTAACGGTCAGAAGCGGCCGCTAGTGGGTCTATTAGTGCATCTCCAAAGAATCAGGGGGAGGGGGTTCAAGAAGAAGGCAAGATCGAGTGCTCGCACGTGCCGATTTGGCGGTGGATCGTACGTTTCGGAAGTCGACTCTCCGCGACGGGTCGCCGGCCTGTCACGCAGCTTCTCGGTCGAATTCTGGTCGATGAGACGATGATTCGCCAGGGTGGTCAGCGGTTCGTGCTGTTTGCGACGGTCGATCCGGAGAGATGGGTGGCGGTCCATCTCACGGCGTATCCATCGAAAAGCTATCTCACGACACGCTTATTCTTCGCGGAGTTCGAGCAATTGTACAGCGAGCTGCCGAGGACGGTGATTATCGAGGGGATACGCGAATACGGAGCCACCATCCGGCGGGTCTGTATTCGCCAGGTAGTGATCCCGCACTGACTTAGAAATCAGATCGGGCGGTGGCTTCAGGAGCTGAAACGTTGGATCGACACGTTCTACGCATCGTTTTCCGGGAAGAAGATAACAATGACAAATCACTCGTTCCATCCGTTAAGCTGGTTCTGGAACACCTGCTTATATTCACGCTGCCCCCAAGAGTGGCCGTTTACTTCTAATACAGGACTCGAACGTTCACTCATCGGACTATTTCGACCAGCTGGAGACTGCCTTGGCCCCGTCTTTTTTATTCTATTTAATAATCCCCATATATTTAAATAAATATTAATATCTACATTTTACTTTAATTTATTATTATATATTTATATAACTATATATTATTGAAATTCACTTAAATCAGGATGGTAAACCTTCAACTCATTACGATATATATAATCACGATGGTTCATCCAATTTCTATGTCTACAAATAAATATAACAGGGATCTCATCTAAACCCAAAATTTTGGCTATAGCCAAGCGATGTTTACCACTAGATGCGAACAACAATTTTCCATTTCTACCGATATCCACAGTAATCTCGGACTTCTTTAATTTCTTAAATGTCATCACACCCCTGTCGTAATCGTGCCATTTATTGACATCGGCACGTGTTTTATAACCGTTATTCTTAATTTCGTGGTACAGTTCATCAGTACGTTTGAAATCTAATAACAATTCCTGCTCAGAGGTATACCCGTTACTAATTTTTTCACCGATTTCGAATGCCTTGCTTGCAGCTTGAAAGTATTCTGTCTCTTTCCAATCAATACCGTGGTCGAAATGGTTCTTCAGTGCTTGATAGAACAGTGAATCCTCGAAATAGATACCATTTCTGGCACGGTTATGCCAATATCTCTTTCCATACCCTTCGGAATATACGTAATCGTCTCGTCTATCCCAATTACCGTTTTTGATCAATCCACAACTTTGTACGGGCCTCACATTTCTTCTAGTAAACTCGTTTATATCGTCTGGATCCACCCATTCGATTTTATATGGGTTAAGAGGTGCATCGTAATCGCTCGTCAAGATTGTTTTGTACTCGTAATAGCTAACCCTTAGACCGTGATAAATGGGAAAATGAGAGAGCATCGCTTCGTCCATCTTAGAAAAAATAAATTTAAATACTACGTATATAAAGTGATATATCCCTTTATTTTTCAGCGTTTTATAACCGATTTGCCCCAATGACGGTTTCTCAGTCTTGTGTTTGAATACTTCTATCATGAGTCACCAGTGTATCTCAATAGTCATATGTGCATTGGTCCTCCTTGTTTTGGACTTTTACAGTGGGAATTGAGGGAACCCTTACTCACTACAGCAAGCCAAGTCCGATGAAATTTATGTCGAAGACCTCTTCTGATCCAGTCCACTCACCATCAATAGTGACAGCAAATAAAATTAAATTTAATATGCTATGTGAAGAAATAATGTCCGTATAGAATTTGACTAATAACTCTATCTTTGACTTCTGTCGGCCGTTCTCAGTAAAAATCATTAGTTGATAACGCTATTAGATGGTATCCACGGACCAAGGAAATCCAGAAGACGATTAACTAATTCGCTGGCAGGTATATATGTATATCTATCAGATTTAAAACGCTGAAACGGTTGCATTCTACGAAATTTCATCAGTGGCTCTATTCCGATATAGCTCCGAAAGGATCACATCGTATTTCCTCCTAATTATTAGATCATATATGAGTTTATCAGTGTCGTAGAAAATATCACAGAGTAAATCTCTGAATTGATTGTTTTGTTCCGGATCGTTCCTCAGCGTTTCGACCAGCTCGTCACACCGGTTGACGTAGTAATGAGAGAAAGCACCGTCCTTATCGAAGACCTGACGGGAGATTATATGTGCGAGTTCATCACAGGGAGCGGGGACATAGAACCCATTATATGGGCGTCGCCGCTTGAAGAATTGATTGGTGACGCTTGATTTCACCGGAATACGGGTGCGGTCCTGAAGAGACTTGTATGCGAGATTGTTCCGGATGTCGATCATCAGTTCGTCGTTCACCATTTTTTGGTTACGATGGTACGAATATTCCGAACCCGTCGCCCGCTTCTGTTCGTTGCGTATGAGATGTTGGATCTTTCGAGGGGAATTAAATACGGTGGTAAAAGCAGTCCAGGGGTCTCTGACCACCTTTTTAAGAAGATAGATGTGCTTTGGAAGGGATTGGCGCTTCTCAAGCCCCAAGCCTTTACAGATCTCGATTGCTTTATCGAAATCTTGATCCTCGACATAGATGTCGATGTCACCAATTATAGTTTCGGGTAAATTTTTGTACTTTGAAGCCACAACATACGTCAGATTGAGCTCATTTAACGATTCAAATAGTTCTCGAGTGATTTCCGTCTTTGTCACTGGATATGTTCGGGGTTCTTGTGTCTGGCCGCTCTCGAATTCCGTTGATGACGTCGTTTTTTCACCCATTATGAATTTCGTGTAGTTGGTGTAGTTCTTGGCCGATTACATCAGGGAAGTGGCCTAACCTCCTGGAAGGTAGATAAGAATCGATTATATCTTCGATCAACACGTGGCTGAATACGTTCATTCCGTTACTGAGGCTCCTCTCACGGCTACTTAATATTATTCATACGCTCTTGCGTAGCACATTGTTGATGGAGCGCAGTCTTGCGATTTTCCGCTGAGTGTTAAGAGTTGAGCTATGGGTTACGAACCACTCTACACCCCGATCTCGGCTCAGCCAGCGATGAACCGAACTGTATCAACAATCTCCTACGGAAGAGCGTTATTCATATTTCGGCAGTGTCTAGATGAGGACCTCCTCAACCGGAGTGCGGTTGTCGAGCGCTTGATTCGGTCGATGAAAATTGTAGTGGTAAGCGAAGCGGCGGAGCCAACGTCTTGCGCTTTGCCGACTGCCCCGCCAATAGGTATGAAAGCGGTCGGTGCGCATCGCAAGCGTTTGAAACCACTTCTCAATCTGTCTCGTTTCGACTTGATAAGGCTTACCGAGCGAGCAACGACCCCAGTGACGGTGATCCATCAGATCACCAAACGATCAACGTAGAACGAACCTTGCCTTGTTGAACGCAAGACTGCGTCGGGGTGGGGTCGATCATTCACGGTTTTACGGCGTCAGAGACCGGTTCTTGGAGTCAGAAGATGCGATAGCTGTCGCTAGCGGTGTTTATCGAAGGGTCAAAACTATGGTATCTTGCTCCATTGTTCCGGTGACGACGGCGATGCCTCTCCCGGATACGTCCGGAGAAGGGGAGCAGGCGGCGAGCCCTAACTCGCCGCCTGTGTTAGGTTATGGACGATGCACTTCCGAGTCAGCTCCCGGAACTGGCCGTGCCAGCTCCGGGAGCGCAGCTTCTCGCCGTCGTCTTCCTTCAACTGCGAGAAGCCCGTTTCGCTCATCCAGCGCTGGTTGTAGTCCTCGTTCATCCGAGCGTTGTGCGCCTTCTGCAACGGAGTCTGTTCTCTGTGTTTGATCAACGGTCGCGTTGAGTTGGAGCGACACTCCTCTCGGAGGTCGCTCCACGAGTAATTCGCGTCAGCAGACAGTACGCGCAGGTCTTCCGCGTTTCGGCGGAAGACCTGCATCCCGATATGGCCGTCCCACGCCTTCTGCGTCGTAAAATGCACGTCCTTGATTGCCAGCGAGTTCACGTCGATCAAGATCGTCGTCTTCATCGACTGGAACGAGTAGTTCGCGCGGTCGCGGTAGTGGTAGCTGGTTTGATCGCGCTGGAAGCCGCTCGCGTCAATCGCGGCTTCACCACTCCAGCCCGCCTGCTCCGCCGACGTGCGGAGCAGGCGGCGGAGTTCACGCATCCGGTAGTCTTGTTCCCACCGACAGAACGAGCTGTAGTGCGGTGCCTCGTCGAGTCCGAACACGGCGAGGACACCGGGCATCTCGTTGAGGTAATCTTCCGTCTCGCGGAGGCTCTTCTCTAATTCGACGCGGTACAGAATTAACGCGATCTGTACCCACTCGGCGTACCCGTCCGCGCCGTCCGGCGCGGCGGGTACGTCTGGCTCGTCAACGTGGTGTTTGGCAAGATCTCGACACATCCGCGCAAGCCGTCTGAGCGATACCATATCGCCAGACGGCGTCCATTTCCCGGTTAATCTGACGGAAGATCGCTGTGAGAACGTCTGAGACTGTCGTCACTCGGCGGCAAAACAAGGCAACGAACCTGCTGAACACGGACCCAATCAGGCACCATCGTTCCGAATCAGCTTCACCGGCATGAGATTCTGCCGGCATGGAGAGTGCCGCCGCTCCTGCGGCGGCGCTCTCACCAACTCATCGGTGATTCACCCGTACGCGCGCTGGGACTGATTCCAGCGTGTGCGGATCAGCCGGAACGCTTCCGGCACGCCACCCCGCAGCGGGTGGCAGTGCCGGAACCACTCGACCAGCACGTACCCAATCAACGTACAGAACAACTCGAACAACACGCCGTTTACCGATTGTGAGTGAAAATTCTCGATGTTCGTATACTGTTTCAACTCCCGAAATAGAATCTCGATCAGTGTCCGTAGCGTGTAGATGTTCATCACGTCCACCGGATCATACTCCTCCGGAGATAGCGTCGTCAGGTACGCTATCTCCTCTCCGTCCACGTCCTCGAACACGATCCGCCGAAAGGTTTCGCCGGTCTCGGCTAGTTCAATCAGGTCATCGCGTACGTGTCGTGTTCCCGCCTCGTCAGTGATGTCGATGTCCTGGAGCGAATCCAGGACATCGACCCGAGAATCTGACTGCAACAAACACACGAACTCCTCTTTTCGCTCTTTCAACGCACAAAAGCGGTCATAGTCGAGATAACCACGATCAAACACGCGAATCGGCGAGTCGAGGTCTGCGAAGACCTCGACGTCGTCTTGGAGATGATCGAACTGTGTCGGTTCGCGTGTTTCGCCCGCTGTTACGGACACGCCAAGCAGCCCCTTGGCGTGTCCGTCGACACGTGCGGCCAAGTTGAATTTGAGGCCGCGGTCGCCTGGCTTGATCTTGGCAATGGGTTCGTCGTCATGTAATTCGCTTGGGACAGCAACCGATCTGGTGAGAGTGAGGTTTGCTCCGTCGATAGCGACGACTGCTCGGTCGAGCGATTCGAGTCGCTTGCGCTGCACAGCGCGTTGGTGATAGAGCTGGGGCGAGTGAAGCAGTTCGAAGAAGAGACGAACGACCGCGCGGTAGTCGCGGTCGTTCGTATGCCGGGAGAACGTCGATGCAGCCATTTCTTCCAGTTGATCGTGGACAGCCGTTTTCTCGGCGAGTTCAGCAAGCGAGTCAGACGGGTTGATTCCCTCGAAGATACCGACCTTGAGATGGTTCTCAAAGTCGTGCTTGTTCGTGTAGGTGCCGATATCGAACTGATCGGCGATGAACTCGCTGTCGACTGCGTCGAGCAGCGAGTAAAATTCGCTCGCAGTGGAGGCTGACTGGCTACCTTCGACGAGATTCTGGTCAAACGAACGCTGTATCTGGGATTGAACTGTTTCCGCCATCAGGCCGAATCTGACGGCCTGACACCGGATTTAAATACTCGAAACGGGACAGTTCTCAATCAGGTTTCTCTCCGAGTAATCGAGCCGACCGCTCAACCCTAATCGAGAAAGCGCAGTCAGATACCCAAAGCCATCCGCCAGAACCACCGCCTCCGAAAGATCGTGGTTCTGTGTGAGTCGATGCAAGAACGCCATCCTCAGAACGCGAAGCGTTCTGATGGGCTGCACGAGAGCTGCGCTCTCGTGAACGACGCGGGATCGGTCCCGCGTCGGCTGAACAATTCCACATCAAGCAGCAGCTTCGACTCGATGTCAATCGCCGCATACAGCCAGCAGAGTTCGCCGTCGACGCGGATCGCCGTCTCGTCGACCGCGACCCGCGTCGGCGTTGCCGACGGCGGGTCGGGCTGGCGATCCGCTAGCCGATGCGTCCACGACCAGACCGCTCCATGCGACCGTTCTACGCCGAGCCATTCGAGGACCGCGGTCGTTTCCCTCACAGACAATCCCATCGAGTGCAGGCGCACCCCGAACACCCTGATGGGTGTCGGGGTGCGCTCGTTCTCCCAAGCCTCAAGAGATTCCACGTCGAGAGTCTCTTTGAGCAGGTCTGCGAGTTGCATGATCACCACTCACCACGACCTGCTCGCTTCTCAAATCCCCTCAACTAGACACTGCCACCGACCTTTTATTTTATATTGCTGTAAAGCACCGAGTACTTCGACCCTATCAGCGGACTTAATAGAACCGTTTATATCAATTGGTATTCAGGTAAATACAGTAATTTAAAATCGACCCTCAGAACACGAGTAGTAGCTTCCCTTTTTATGAATTGATATGGGATTTGCGAACCGGTTCAGGCCTTAAATCAAAATAACATATATTAAATTCCGGTAGTCTTATATATGAATAACCAGGATGGGTGCCGGATATCGAAAGTGCTAATTGAGTGGCTATAGAAAATCATAGCTAGAAAAATGGATTTAGTGTCATCTATTATATCGGGTCTGAGATGGAAATTATTTTCTAAATTTGTGACCGCAATTACGGGAGGAATATTGACTATTATATTAGCTCGGGTTCTCGATCCCAATGGATACGGACTTCTCTTTTTCGCGTTTTCGGTGATATCAATGCTATCGTTCGTTTCAAATTTGGGATTTGGACGCTCAGCATCACGATATATTTCCGAATTTAAAGTATCTAATCCAGGACAAGTAAGACATGTTATTCGATTTGGGACGCTGTTTATATTAATTTCAACCGTAGTGTCAGTGATTATTCTTGGACTTTTTCATGCGGAAATCGCCGAGTTAGTGAATAATCCCGACGTGGCCCCCCTGCTATTACTGGGTAGTATTTTTCTCGCTTTCTCTACACTTTATTCGTATTTGGACCACTTACTACAAGGTTTTGAAGAAATGAAGATAATCTCGATAGCTAACATTGTGAACAGCGTCGGAACGCTCCTTGCGGCGGGTGCGCTGGTCATATTCGGATTTGGGGCTTTCGGAGGTATGTTGGGATATACGATAGGGTACGCGCTTTCCTTTTTAACGGCCTTCTTCCTACTATTTGTCTTTGTATATCCGAACTATGATCCTGATGAGGAGCCCGAGCCGGGGTTACCAAGACGAATCTTCGAATACAACATCCCCATTATAGCCACGAAAAGCGGCTCTCTACTCTCGAAAACCGTAGACACATTGTTGGTGGGGTTCTTTTTAGGTCCGGTCGCTGTCGGCTTCTATACTCTCGGCGAAAAGATCGTGAAGATGGTCGAAACTCCTGTTAGTGCTCTCGGCTACACGCTTGCCCCGGCATTCGGGTCGGCTAAAGCTGACGAAAACATTGAGAAGATATCTCGTATCTTCGAACAGTCTGTACTATATACACTCGCGCTGTATCTACCTGCAGCTGCAGGGATTGCATTACTCGCCGAACCCATGATCGAGTATATTTTCGGGTCAGATTATTTGGGTGCAGTTCTTGTAATCCAATTATTTTCTATATATTTAGTATTGAATTCCATTATGAAATATACGAGCGCTGGACTGGATTTTCTAGGACGAGCGCGCGAGCGTGCGATAATAAATACAACCACCTCTGTAGCAAACGTTGGCCTAAACCTTCTACTAATACCGACAATTGGAGTTGAAGGAGCAGTACTTGCGACGCTAATTACATATGGAGCATATACCTTATTGAATTTATATATAATGAATAAGGAATTGGAGATTAAGTTCAATCGGATCAGTACTCAACTGACCTATGTGCTTGGTATCACGGTTGTTATGAGCATTATTGTCATATTGGTCAGAGGACAGATACAAGGAATCGTCTCATTGTTTTCTGTGGTCATGCTCGGAATGGTAATTGTAGGTGTACTATCGTATTTGACCGGTCTTTTCGACAGAAAATTAATTGAGCGGTTTATACGAAACGACGGTGGATAGGGTACTGTCTAGTCAACGGACGAGCAGTTCTTGGGTTTGGCTGTCATGCACACCCAAGAACCGCTCACTGTTACGCTCGAACCCGATCCGCTTCAATGCTGGGCTGAGGAGAGCACCGCGAGCGCCCTGAGAGCGCTCGCGGTGCGGATCCACTCTTCGGGACTTTCGCTCCGTGAGACAGCTGCCGCCCTTGAAACGTTTGGCATCACTCGGTCGCACCAGGCGGTGTTTCAGTGGGTCCATCGGGTTGCAGAGAAGGTTCCAGACTCGCCGAGGGCGCAGCCCTCGCGGGTCGCCGTCGACGAAACTGCGGTGAAAATCGGAACCAAGCAGCATTGGCTGTACGCCGCAATCGACGTCGAGACGAAGCTATTGCTCGGTGCGTGGATCTCTCCGCGTCGAGGTACCGATCCAGCGGCCGAGTTTCTCGGCCGGCTGACCGAGAAACACGACTTGTCCGAGGCGACGTTTCTCGTCGACGGAATGGGTACCTGACCGCTCTGGCACGGTGTGATCTGCGCGGTCACCTGGACTATGTTGAGCGGAATGTGATCGAGAAGTGGTTCCAAACGCTCGCGATGCGGATCGACCGGTTTCATCAGACGTGGATGGGGCGGCGAGCCAGCGCCCAGCGCTGGCTCACCGCCTTCGTCCACTACTATAACCAACAACGACCGAATCAGGCGCTCGACAATTGCACTCCCGCCGGGGAAGTGATTAGCCGATGACTAGACAGTACCGTGGATAGTGTATTGATTGATGTGAAACAGGAGTTGGACAATTAAATACGTATCAAATCTCGCATTGACTGTTCATATAGAATCAATGATATTTTTATTGGTTAGTAACCCTCAGGTGGAATCATTGTCGAGTGAATTAATCGGCAAATTAAAAATGATTTATATACTTAATAAGAAAATATAAAAAACTCATTTTTATATACTAAGATATTAATATACATATTTTATTGAAATTATTCTCTTAATGATGAATTTCCAATTTCATTCAACGCTCTTCTGTAGCACATTGTTGATGGAGCGCCCTCTTGCGATTTTGCTCGCACATCACTGAATCGAGACCTGGCTAAAGAGATGGTCACTCTACTGATTGTGGTTCTTCGTTTGAGCCGACGATCCGTATCAACAATCTCCGCTAGAAGAGCGATGGACGAAAGACCTTAGAGCGATCCGGTCGCGAGTGGCTCGCGAAGCGGGACGAGTACCTGATCGTCGACTGTGTCGACCAGCACGAATACGCCGAACGGATCTTTCCCGACGCCTGGAACTCGATCCGGATCGTGACGATGGTCGACCCGGAGACGCGGGAACCGTTCATTGCGATGGCCGTCCACCGGTTCGGGACGCCCGAGTCAGCCCCGCTCGACAACCTCTCGGCTGGGGGGAGTCAACGCACGCGTCGATGAGGACTCCGGTAAAATGGGTCCCGTTTCGTCTCCCTTCCGTGGATCGGAGATCACCTGGCACAGAACCCATCCCACGTCGGACGAGCGAGTCGCCGGAGTGACCGTCCCGGAGTGGCCGGCGATACGCGAACTCGTCCTCGATCTCGCCGATCAGTTCTCTCACGTGTGGCAGTACGTCGGCTGGGACATCATCCTCTCGAGCGACGGCGTTCCGATGGTGATAGAAGGAAACCGCGCGAGCGACGTCGACATCATGCAGATTCACGAGCCCCTGCTCGCGGACCCACGACGACGCCGGTTCTACGAATACCACGGTATCGTCTGATCCGTAGTCCCCTTCTACCGCTTTCTGGAGACGATCTACAAGATTTTAGCGCTACAAACTCGATCAAGTAACGGAACGATCAGTTAGTCCCCGCCGTGCCAGGAGGAGATCGTCGTACGCGAGTCGATCACGCCCACACGCTGTTTGACCGCTCTCGCCGCCCGAAGCGTCCGCTTCCCCCCGATAACGGCACCAAGATACGGATAGAGCGCCGGGATGAGGGGATAGGTCGCCACCGCTTTCAGCAGCCACCGTCTGGCTTCTTCGAACTCTCCCGCGATGATCGCCCACTTTCCCAGGTTGAGGTAGAGAGAGGCGACGACCTTCCGCTCGTAGCGCCATCCATGCTCAGACGCGATCGGGAGCAGCAGGTTTTGAAGCAGGTGTTCGGAGACGTGTCGCTTTGCCCAGTAGTCGTGGCTCGTTCGGGTGGTATGATCGACGTACCGGGTAACCAGCGGCTCCGGGACCACTCCGAACCGACAGTGTTGGGCAAGTCGGATGTAGTACCCCCAGTCTACCCATGCCGAAAACCGCTCGTCGATCAGCCCCGCTCGGTCTGCGAGTTCAGAACGTATCAGAATTCTCGAGAACCCACCCACGAAATTTCCGAGAAGGATCGATCGGGACGAATCTCCGGAAATCGACCGCGTGAGCTCCCACTCGATCTCCCCGGCTGTCGTCACTCCTCGCGCGCCCGTGTATACGAGTCCGTACTCGTTGCCCAGCCGTTCGAGTGCCACGACCTGCGTTCGGAGGAACTCGGGGTGCCAGACGTCGTCGTCGTCGAGAAACGCGATGTATTCTCCCGAGGCCGCTCGGATCCCGGTGTTCCTCGCGGCCGCCCCGTTCCGGTTCGTCTCGTGACGAATCACTTCGCTACCTTCGAGTGAGTCGATCGGAAGGTCTTCGACGATCGGCGCGATCGGTTCCGGGGAGGCGTCATCGATGACGATCAGTTCGATTTGGTCGTATCGCTGTTCGACAACGCTCATTACTGCTCGGGCGAGCATCTCCGGACGGTCGTACGTGGGGATCACTACGCTCACCAGGTCATCCGTCATTAGGTATCAGGGCTCCCGTCGGTGGTCGGCGGGGTGCGGCATGCGTACTCGCTCGGTACGGAGCCAAGACATATTATTAGGAGTTGATAAAACAACCTTAGAACCCGTCTCCAGATCCCTCGATATTCGAATAGGTCTCGGTTATACTAGTTGTTTCTCCAAACTGTTCTCCAATCAGAGTGTCCTGTGCAACGTTTGAATCCGGCGAGGGACAGTAGGGTGTAGATTGGTGGAGATATCGATAGAGACCAAGAGTTGGTCGTGGGACCCTCAATCTGAGCATGCAAAACTAATGCAGATCACTCTGATTGGAGAACAATTCACTGCATCGATAGCTCACCGGTTTGTTCCCCGACTGGATGTTTCGAGAGTTCCCCTCGTGATCGTATAGCCACTTGAGAATAAATGAACCGCCGGTTCGATCGTCTGTTGTCCTGCCTCGCCATCGACGATCACCGAATGAATCCATCATTCCGCGATGGGTTCTAGAACCCCGATCGGATGACTCCTCCCTAGACACTTGATGTCGACGGTGAACGGACCGTCTATCGTTGCACGGGTGCCGACGATAGCCGATCGAGAAACTCACTGTACGGTAGCGGAACGGCGAACATAGCTGTTTCGCGATCTCGTTGAGGTAGTTGATGGGATACGAGCGGTGTGTTCGGACGGAGAGTACCGCCCTCGGACATCCCTTACCACCGACACCGTCTGTCTACGGAGTATCTTCCCCCGTGTCCTCTCGTCTCGACGGCTCTCCAGGGATCTCCGAATCCGTCGGGAGATACAGCCTCCGTTCTTTGTACCGCAGGCCGTCTTTCCTACGACTCTCCAGTCTGTCGTACAGCCGACCGCTCGAGAGTACTTTCAGTTCGTCGATGGTACGTCCTGCGAGCTTCTGTGAGTACGACTGGTCGACGCTGGGTTCACGGACTCGGATCCAGCGCGCCAACTCCCCCGCGTCGAGATACAGACGAACGCCGTTCCGACCGGGTTTCCAGAGGCCGGTCCCCTCGCGCTCGCGCCAGACTTCCGCCGCCAGTCGCATCGGCTTCGAACCTGCGGTCGATCGAAGGGTCTCGTCGTCCATCCGGGAGAGCCGCTGGATCGGCAGGAGATCCCCCTCGGTGAGAGAGCGCCCGGAGTCCCCGGCCAGTGGATCGTCTCCATCCGGAAGCCGACAGTACCGGTTGCCGTCCTCGTTCCAAAATCCCTCGATCGAATCGCCGTCGACCGCGAGCAGCGAGAGGTTCGGCTCGACACTCTCCCAACGGAGGTGGGCGTGCTTCTCGAGTTCTCGTGATTGGAGCTCGGCGATCATCTCGCGCGTGACGCTGGAGCGATTCCGAAGCGCGTCGAGGAGCGCGGCGTGTTCCGAAAGGCGGTCTTCGAGCACCGCGATGCGGTCGTCTCGCCGTCGGATACGATCTGCGAACCTCATCGTTTCGGCTTCGAGGCGATCGAGTCGGTCAGCGAGTCGATCGTCGCTCGGCTCGACGATTCCGTCGATCCGAACCCGATCGTCGCGTTCGTCCTCAGAACTCATCTCCGGAGTTCCTCCGTGTCTTCGCGTTCTCTCCCACGTCGTTCGCTCGTCGGATCGATCTCCGACGGCTCGGACGTGCGCAACTCGACGAAGCGGCGATCGTGGATGGACGGTGTGGAGAACGTAAGCGTCATACTCTGTGTCGTTTCGTCACAGGTGGTCGTGATCCGACCGTCGAGGAGGAGAGACGGTCCCGACCGGTCCGTCGGCCGAATCGAATCGGAGCCACAGGTCCGACACCGGATGGTCTCGATGGCCCATACGTACGACCAGTGCGGTCGGTACGCGAGGACGACGAGACGGTGTCCTTCGGTCAGTTTCCTCTCACAGCCGGGACAGGAGATGGTTTCTGCGATCGACAGCGGATAGCCATCAAGTACCTGCTCGGGGCTGGCGGAAACGCAGGGTCGAGCGCGAATCCGATGCGCGTACGGTGTCGTTCGATCGGTTCGTTCAAGGAACGCCGGACAGTTGTGGTCCTTGATCCGTTCAGTGAGACCAACTGCGCCACACACCGGACATTCTGCGAGGCGCGTGTCCTCAGTCATCCCTTCGCTCCAGGTCGGTCACCGAAACCGGAATCGAGACGTCACACAGCGCCCGGTAGACGTCGAAGTCCGGGAGTTCGCCCTCGAGGATTGTCTCCCGGACGGTCCGTCGGGCGCTCTTGAGCGGCCGGTCTAACGGTCGTTCATGTGTAGGCGGTTCAGCGACAGCCTCATTTGTCGGTAGCGTCGATTGGCTCATGCTTCTGCACTCCAGAAGCCCGAGGTCGGGTGTCTCAGCACCCGGCCAGAATTCGATGCTGGTATTCTCGGGCTCCATTCGGTAGTAGTGCAGCCACTTACTTGTACATTACTATGAGTGAACTACAAATAGCGGTTACTAAACGTGGACTATTTATTACAGCGTAATGAATAGGGGCGTATGACCGTAACCACGAACTCAGTGCTCAAACCCGAGGATCTGAACGACACGGATGAATCGCTGCTCGATGTTCTGCAGGGAGGGCGTGTGACGCCGACCTACGCTGCTGAAGAGATGAGCGTCTCGCGCGAGTACGCTAGTGACCGGCTAAAGCGACTCACCGAGCACGGTCACATAAAAAAGGTGGCCCCAGGGCTATACGAACTTGCGAGCGATCCTCGTGATACTCGCACCGAATCAGACTGTACCGGAGATGTTGAGGTCAACGAACTCGCGGACATCGTTGAGAAGCAGAAACGAGAGATCCAACATCTCCGCGAGCAGAACGTTGATCGAGAGTTCGTCTCCGAGACGAAGGTGATCCTCTCTCGAATCGAAGATGAACTACAGAGCGAGGCTAGTAGCCGTGATCGAATAAAGATGCTTGTGGAGGATGCACAAACAGCGGTCGATAACGCACTTGGTGTGGACCTTTGAGGTCTGTAGGCTCGTGTTTCTGAGTTGAGTCCACATGTGGGCTCGTCGACGGGCTATTTAAGATACGAGCCCAAGAAAAGGTTCGAATTGGTGCCTCTGTAGTTTCGGTACCCAGCGGTTGATTTCATGGAAATCGGACGCATCTCCGAGGTGGTAGACGGTCGCTTTGAGGATCATCTCGCGGAACTCCAGCCAGGTTGTATCACGACCGTGTGAAAAACTCTCCGTAAACACTTACGAGTCGCCACTATACTAATTTCACTAATCGTTGAGGTGGTCGTAGAACACTGGGGCGTGACGATCTCGATACCGAGAAAAGAGCCGAGGTCAAGTAAGTATTGGTCACCAGAAACGAGGTAATCGACGTCACCAGCAACCGCTGCCTCCAGAAATTTATCATCATCTGGGTCTTCTTCAACCGCTCTGATTGGCGAGATAACCGAGCTCGTGGGACTAGTGCAGCTGCAGACGCTGTTCGTCGAGGGTCCGACGCCAGCAATACCATTGCTCGATCCGTATCGATCGATGAGATGGCGAGCGACGTCGTCGTACCACGCAGGACTTTACATTGCCAAGCCAGCTATTCGGTCCAGAATGCTTCAAGTCGGTCGTCGAGACTGGTGCGCACGGTTGCGAGAACGTCCCGCCACTCGTCGGGGTCGCCCTCGTCTTCTTCAGGAGTGGGTGCGTCTGGGGGCGGATGGAAGTGTTCGCGGGTGTTGTGGTCGTTCGGGTGACGATCCCATCGGCATTCCCACGAATTCACGGTCTGGTATTGCTCGGAGTAATGGATGCTGAAGTCGTCGGTCTCGAACCATCGGATCCGAAGATACGCTCGCGTGACACCGCTCGGGAAGTAGCCGAGGTCGTAGTCGGCGATGACGGCGCTCGCTGCGTACGGTGGACGTGATTGGACGTCGCTGAAGCGAACGCTCCGAGCAAGATGCGCTGCAATTCGGTCGACGACCTCGGTATCGATGGGCCCGGTACTGGGCGGTTCAGCCGGGGTATCAGGCATCGATGTGGCCGGACCTGCTATTGAAGGTTGGGAGATCACGCCGTGCCGCGTCAAGCAGGGCGGCTCTACGTTCGAGCGTTTTCCACTCCGAGAGTACTTCCCATATCTCTTCAGTTGCTATCTCCCGGCTGGTCTCGAGCAGAGATACCTCGTCGGGAGTATCTGCGTCAAACTGGGCTCTGTAGTCTTCGATCTGTTCGATGGTGTCTGAAAGCGCCTCGACGATCTCTTGTTCGGAGTATTCCTCGCGAATCCGGTCGATACGTCGCCACTGGAAGTACGCGTCGTTTCTCTCGTATCGTACGGGGCGGCCGTCGTGACGATGAACTATTCCCATCTCGCCGAACCACTCCAGGTAGTCTCGGGCAGTCTCAGTATCGCAGTTCGCGAGGTCAGCGATATCGGAGACCTTCGTCGGGGTTCGGAGCCCGGTAACGACATCGAGGAGTCGCTCACGGATCGGTCCGCTCTTGAGAAACGAGTCAGCTGCCTCTAGTTCGTGGAGATCGGGCGGCGATTCGTCGTCAATGAACGCCTCGTCGGGAATGTCAGTAATATCCAATCGTGACGCCTCCTCAACGGTGCCTACTGCTCGAAGCGATATATACTATTGAATCCTGAATTATTTCAGCTTCAGGTGGCTGTAGAAACACGCACCTCGTTTCCGCAGTTTGAACACTGACCATTCCATTGACCGACACTGGTGAATCGTTAGAGAGCACCAATCTCCTCTGGTTAAGCTAATGAATTCCGTGCAGTTCATCGGGTGACGGGACCGGCTCGATAACGATGCACCCCATTTCTTCGTAGACGAATACCTCGCCCGGTGTCTCGAACCCGAACTTCTCGCGTAACCCCCTTGGGAGACGTGGCCTGCCCCTTCTGGGACACGCATACTACCCCGGGGAACAGCGGCGGTTTCAGCGCACGAAACCTGTCCCGACTGTTCTTGCGATAGCGCTCCGAGCCCGGGAGTGGAATCATGGCTCGATCGGCCACCAGTGAACGAGTGCACCTCACCGAACGCTCACCGACGCGCTCGACGAGACCAGCATACACGACCGAACGACGGACGTGGTACGGGATGGGGAAGCTGACGCGCGCGGAGAAGAGCAGCTTTGGACGCTTCCTCCACGATATCACGTACGTCTTCGCCGACGCTTTTCCTCAGTATGCCGGTACTCGCGTACGTCGGAACGACCGATTCTGTCGAGGGGATTGGCGTGACCCACCCGACGTTTTATCGGCTCCTCACGATGACCGTCGCCGCGACGTTGATCCGTGGCTGGTGGATCGGGCCACTCGTGACGCAGACCCTCGGCTGGGTGTCACTCAGACCCTCGTTGATCGCGCTCCGAGTTCTCTACTACAACCTCGCGCTGGTCGTGGCTGTCTACGGCGGACTCGCGGTCGACGCCGATTTCGGAGTAGAGACCGTCTCGGTCGGCATCGCTGTGATCGCCGGTACCGTTTCGATCCTGCTGTTCCCCCGGCTCTGTGACGAGTTCTTCGCGCGACTCCAGCGTAGGTGAATCGCTCAATGGATCCGTCACACTCCAAGAGATTCGAGATTCCGGTATCTAACCGTGGGAAAACCACCCCTCATCGTCCAGGCCGTCCGTGGGGGAAGCAGGACCGATAGGTGCAACCGGTTCCACCTGCTTTCGCGGCCGCGTTTCTCGGCTGGCTTGCCGAGACCCACGACCGTTCCGAGGCTGTGTTTCTCGTCGGCGGGATGGGGTACGACACCCTCGAGCGGTGTCGCCTGAGGGGACACCTAAATTACGTCGAACACGATCTGATCCTAAAGTGGATCCAGACGCTCGCGATTCGGATCGACCGGTCTTATCAGACCTGGATAGGGTGGCGTGTTAAAGCCCAGCGCTGGCTCACCGCCTTCGTCCACTAGTAAAACACGCGCCGGTCGAATCCAGCACTCGACAACTGCATTCCCGCCGAGGAAGAGATGGGTGATGACCAGACACTCTGATTTTTGGGAATGAATATATCTTTGAAGTATCAAATACTGATCGAGAGAATTGACCTATCAAACTAAGACCATTTTACCGAATCAGCGTCCCCTTTAAATCGTGGAGAGGTATTGATGAGGAAGAATTAAATACGTAGAGGGCAATGTCACGTACATCCAATCGAAGAGCAGACTCCTAACTAATTGTAGTATATATTGATAATGATTCCAATGAGCAATTGTTCGTATATAGATACAGATGGCGACTGAACGGGAAGTAAGAGGTGAGTTAGAGAAACTCCGCTCGAACCGTCCGGACTCACCTGACCTCGAGATATCCGTCGATTGGGACGAATGCGCTCCGGAAGAGCGCCCGGAGGGCATCTCCTGGGAGCTCACCGACGATACATTAACACTCACCTATGATCTCTGGAGTGCTCAGCGTGAGTGTTTAGATACGCTCGACAGTAGAGACCACGACATCGTAGCCTTTCTCGCCGGATATGGGACCGGAAAGTCAGTCCTCGGTGCAAGATGGCTACTCGCCCATGCTCTTTCGTATTCAGGGAGTCGATTTCTCGCGATGGGCGTCGATTTCCAAAAGGCCAGAGAGACGACGTTCAGGAAGCTGTTCGAACAGCTCCCCGGTGACCGAACTGCTCTGACGACATCGTCGTTCAACGGTCCGGAGACCAGCCCGATCGTCGCGGACTACAACCGCCAGGAGCATCGGCTCACGCTCGTGAACGACTCGACGATCACGCTCGGCAGTGCAGATCAGTACTCGCGGTACGCCGGTGCGGAGTTCGGTGCTGTCTGGCTCGACGAGCCAAGTCACTACGGTGATGAACTCCACGACCTCCTCGGGATGATCACGACGCGCCTCCGAGGAGTCGATGGACCGAAAACGCAGCTATGGACACTCACGGGCGAGGGCTACAACGCGGCGTGGGAGATCCTCGAACAGCGCCAGGATGCAGACGGAGATCCGATCGGCCTCGATATCGAGGTGGTAAGAGCATCGGTCCTCGACAACCCATACCTGAACTCCGGCGATATCGATCGATTCAGGCGGAAGTTTGAGGGAACGGCGAAGGAAACACAGGCCCTGCACGGAGGGTTCGCTGCAGCGACGGGGTTAGTTTACTCGAACTTTCGTCGAGATACACACGTAATCCCACATCGAGAGGCAGTAGAACGCGTCGATACTGGCTGGCGAGTCTACGGGTACGACTCCGGGTGGAACAACCCTCGCGTGCTCCTCGAAATCGGGAAAACCTCTTCGAACCAACTCGTCGTCTTAGACGAGTTCCGGGAACGTGAATCTCACGTCGAAGACGTCATCGATTGGCTCGAAGAAGGCGAAAAACCGACCGGAACGATCGTCTGCGATCACGATCCCGACGAGCTCGACAGATTCAACCGCGCGGGATACCAAGCGGAACGAGCGTCTAAGTCACTCGACGAAGGAATAGCCGAAGTCAGACGCCGGTTGGAAGCCGATGGTAACCTGGAAATCGGCTCTCCCAGCAGCCGTAAACAGGCACGCGTGTACGGCACTTCCGCTTGGACGTCTGGATCTCCGAGTCCCAACGAACTCCGTCGCAGGCGTGATTACAAGAATCCACCTAACGAGGAACCCGAGCCTTCGCCCGCTGTCGGATTGATGATATCGGAAACATGTCAGAACCTCGTTCGTGAGTTCCTCGGCTATAAGGAAGACCACGTCGGGAAAGCCGACGCGAACGACCACTGCTTGGATGCTCTTCGATATGCGTGCATGGCTGTGAAAACCTAGCCAATATATATTCACCAACGCTTCTCGGAGACGGCGAAGACAGCGAATTATCCAGCCGAGCAATCACGAGATCCCAAACTCCTACTCGTATTCGTATACACATATGTTGGTCGCCACCTGAACTGAAACCCATGACAAACATCGAATCGCCGACTCCGGACTACGATCGAATGCTTGAGCAGATCGATACGGGAATCGAGGACCTCCGTGAGAGAATCGAGGCCGACGAGATAGAAGATCACCGACGCGAGCAGATCCGTCTCAAGCAGTATCGAACGCTCGGATATCTAATCCGTACGAAGCGCCAGGTATTGAAGGACAAGACGTTAGAAGAACTCGCCGAGGAGATCGAACAGCTGAAAAACGAGCGTGAGGTGGGTTCGGTCAGTATCGACTGACCGATGATCTACCGTCGATACTCCCGCTCCTCTACAGAGGTGGTCTCTCGGCTTCTTGACTAACCTCCGCAAAACCGTCGAACAACTCCCGAACTCAGGACTCGGTGATGTTGTGATCCGACTCGTGGAGGTACCTCTCGTACGTCTCATCAATAATCGAGATGTCGAACTGAGGTCTGATCCGTTTGATCCTTCCCTCACGACCTCGTGACTGAATCCACGTCTCGATCAGACCCATGGTCTCTAGATCGCTCAGGATCTCGCGAATCGCTCGCGTGCTGAGTCGAGAGCCAGGGTCCACCAAGCTGGTGTACTCCTCGTGGACCTGTGTGGTAGTTACAGAGTGAAGATTACTGGTCTCTTCGAGGGCCGTTTTTCGCGTTACCGAGTAGAGGACGAAGAAATGCTGCGGACGAAGGCTCAACAGCGTATCGACCACGTACTCGCGGTCGGTCGCGGATAGATTCGCATCGAAACATTCTCGAGTCACCTCCGCGAGACCGCGCTCGTTTGCCGTATTGCCCGCTCGTCGAAAGAGGGTAATCGCCTTTCGGGCATCACCCCAGCGTCTCGCAGCGACCGTGATACCGTGCTCAAAGACGTCGTCGGAGATCACACCCGTTCGAAACGCCTGTTCAACTCGCGATTCGAGTATCGCGGTCAATCCAGCACGGTCGTAATGTGGAAACAGTATCGACTCATCGCCCATCCCGCTCTGTACGCGACTGTCCAAGCGAAGATCGACCTCGAGGAGCTCGTTGCTGATCAACCAACACGAGAGTCGGATATCGCGTGCGAGTTTCCCCTCTCCTCTGAGCAACCGATAGAAGAACTCGTTCGGATCGTAGTTTGAGTCGTGAGTGACCTGATCGATCTCATCGAGCAAGAGGATCGTCCACTCGGGGTACTCGTCCAGGACCTCCCAGATCGTGGAAAAGGCCCCATCGAGGCCTTCGTACGCGCCGACTTTCTCGCCGGTGAGCTCAAAGAGGATCTCGTTGGCCGCACTGAAGAGCGTCCGACTTTCCTTCAAATTGATATACTCGACAGCCACCGCTTCGTTTCGGGTGGCGAACTCCCGACAGAGCCGACGGACGGTCATCGTCTTTCCGGTGCCGGGTGGTCCGTAAATCGAAACCGTCGGTGGGAGATAGCCCTCGTGAACGCCGTTTAACATCCGTGCGACTGCTCGCTCCTGCTCCTCGCGAGCGACGATATCCTCGGGATCGGCAAACGGATCGAGCGCGCTTTTGTCCGCGAAGACGCTGTTTTCAGGTGCGGTCTCATCGAACAGGTCGTCGTATTTACTCATTAACTATTTGATCTGTTATCGCGTGTCTCAGTGGCACTACGAGTATATTGCCTACATACTACTTGAACGGTGGTGCCCATCTCGGTCAGTCCGCATCAGCGTCGGATCATGTCCCTAACTCTGAGAGCGGATAGCATTCTCCCTCGTGATGTAGTCCGTTAGTGCAAAAACGGCGAACGCATCTTGTTGATATTGAGTCGTTTAGATTATATTTCCGAGCGCGAGCCCCCCTCCCGCGGTCGATACCGGAAGACGCCCGCGTTCCTCGATGCGAATCCCGTTTTGCCGTTCGCCGCTACCGATTTGTCGTTTGGTTCACTGTACGGTGTTTGAACCCCGCTCAGTGTATCGTACCAGGTGTTTTCGAGCCACAGAGCTACGGTCACGCCATAGCAATGCATTTATTAGTCAAATAAATTGTATATTCCGCGCCTACAATAGATTTATGATCGGTAGCTGGCATGTCTGGGCATGGATCGCGAGCACCCTCGGACTACGAAGGATTCAGGACCGAACCACGACCAGTTCGGGTTCGAATTATCGGTTCAGTCTCATATCGATCGGATGGGGGATGGGAAACTCTTCAGGAGTGAGACTCGAGCTATTAACAAGTATTTCACACAAACCCACGCGCGTACGCTCGATATCGGTTGCGGAACTGGCAGGGTGACGAAGGCGCTTGAGGAAAGAGGATTCGACGTCATCGGTGTCGACATCAGCGACGAAATGGTACATGCCGCTCGATCGCATCATCCCGAGATACCGTTTCTCGCGTCAGATGCCGCTCACCTGCCGTTCCCCGATGATCACTTCGACTACGTCATGTTCAGCTTCAACGGTATCGATTATTTAATCCCCCAGTCTCGGCGAAAGCAGGCACTCTCCGAGATCCACCGCGTTCTGCGCCCGTCGGGTACGTTCACGTTCTCCTCGCACAACAGTTTGGCAACCGTTCGAAAGTGGAGCTATTTGAAAGACGTTTACCTGCGACCGAAAAACCGGACTCGCTGGTTCAACCCGTACAAGTTCAGGACCTCCGAAATCGGCGAACTGGAGACGTATTTTACCACTCCCTTACGTCAACGACGTGAGTTAAAGAACCTCGATTTCGAACTCGTCGACGTCGTAGGTTCCTTCTCCGTCCCCACCTGGCTCATCGAGATGTCCCCGCAGTACGTGGCGAAACCGGCATAATACTGGTTGGGGCAGGCGAACGTCGTATGTTGTCCAACCCTCTGAATCAATTGCTAATCGCTTGATTGGGTATTAGCGTACGTGGAGAGGAGATCACTCAAACGAGGTCGGACGTCCCTATTGGTCTGAGCGGTAACCAACCCAGTACACACGGAGAAGATATCCTGGAAACCAGCCTTCTGTATCTTCTTCGTCCCGACTGTAGCCGTCTATCCCGACAGCAAAGAATAGGCTGTCGACTGTCAATCGGGCCCAATTTCGTTCTATCTCACATATCGCTGTCGTGTCATTGATCTCCCCAAGCTACCCGATCCGGTTTTTCACTCGACCGACCATGTTCTTGGACAGAGTTCGGCCGGCAAACGAGAGCGTCCGACGCGACGTGGTGGGATAGTACGGTCCGAGCGACTCCGGTGTCGTGATCTCGACGGTCGGATCGGCGAGGTTCCGTATTCCTTCCGCGAGCAGTTCGGTTTGGAGCAGGCGGAGTTCCTCGTAGACCTCCCAGAGTGTCGCACAGTCACTGACGTCAGTTTCTTGGTACGCTACGATCTCACCACCGTCGATCTCCTCGCTGAGTCGTTGGAGGGTCATTCCCATCACGTCCTTTCCGTCTAACCACGCCTTCGGTACTCCCAGACCCCTGTACTGACGGATATCTGCAGGATGGAAGCTCAGAACACCGTACTCTGTCGCACGGAGGATCTCCCCTCTGAGCAATCCGAACCCGTACCTGACGACGATATCGCAGTTCTCTCTGACCAGATCCACCGCCTCCGGGGGTAGCTCCATCCAATTTCCGTCTCGGATCGGCGTCACATGTCTGATCACTGCCTCGGAGAAGCAGGATATCTCATTGACGTCCTCGTGAACTATCGGATGTTCTCCCACCCCTAACTGCTCGGTTATGGTTTTTTCGGCGAAGACGAATGTCCACGCCCCGTGTACTTCAAGAAGTTTTATGAATAGCCGAAGGGCGTCGAGGCTGACTTTGTTATTGACTACGTTTGCTTTGAGCTCGGGATCGATTCCCGACTGGCCAACCTCGTTGACGAGCACGAGAGGGATTTCAACGTTGATTTCCTCTACTGCGGTTTCGATAGACTGTATCTCAAAATCTCGTAAATATGGTTCCGCGAGAACACAGAGTTTAGTCGGTCTATTTGACATACCACTACCTGTACTCTTCTGTCTATATTAACTCACCTCTTCAATGCTCGTTGTTTCATTTATTCTCTAAATCACTCTGATTTCTAAAAAATTATAATGTAGTGTTCGACGGTGTTATCCTCGGTTCGGCTCCCGTTGAAACGTACAGATATATTCGAAACGCGGGTGATGCGGAGTGACTACCGGCAGCATTGACAGTGATGCCTAACACCTAATCGGATTGCGGCTACATCGCCGGATTTTAGACGTAAGGTATCCGCTCTACAACTAATATACGATTGAGTGAAATAGAGAACCACTCTCCATGACAAACTCTTGGCTAAGCTATCAGCTAAGCATCGTCCTCTCAGTGCAAGACGATCTATCGATCGATATCGTTGATAAAATATTATTTGACAACATTTACAGTCGTCACGAGCACTTGCTTCTATTCTTCGGTGACGCTGAGGTGCGTAAGGCGATTCATCAATAGGAGATACGCTCATGGGAAGCACGTTGTTGGTGAATCAGAGTACAGTTTGAACGACCTCTTCGAGAGCTTCTTGACCGGGTTTTCGTAAGATTCGTCGACGAAGCTGGAAGGCTCTGAGATACGGTGTGAGCTTGTCTTTTGAGACGCCCCGATGGGGCGAGAGCCACCGTCGCAGAAGCGACGCGTGGCTCTCGCAGGTGTTCACGTGCGCGTCTCCATCGACATATTCGCCCTCGCTATGAATCACGGCTTCTCGCTGGTAGTTCTCGTCCTCTTCGAGTGGATCGTATGCTCGAAATCCGTCAGTGTAGACAGTGAGCGACTCCTCCTCGCGGTCGCCGAGGAGGAGTCGCACAGTCGATTCATCAGCGGATTTCGCTGGGACCACGTATCGCTGGTCGCTACCACGATCAACGAGTGTGAACACTGGTGGCTTGTTCTCACCATATCTTCCGCGACCACGTTTCGAGAGCCCACGCGAGCGCGACCGGGAGTCGCGCTCGCGGCCTTTCAGCCCCGCAGTCACGTAGACTTCGTCGATTTCGACCGGGCCTACGAGATCAATGGCTGGCGCGTCGAGCGTTCTAGCGAACTGCTCGACGCGCCGCCGAAGCGACCGATACGACACGTCAAGCTCAGCGTCAAGTTGGCGGATACTCGTGTTGAACCGGAGCAACGAGTAGAACGCGAATAACAGCTTATCAAGGCCGATCTTCGCGTGCGCGAAGATCGTGCCGGTCTTTGGGTTGAACGTGCGGTCGCAATCCTTACAGAGATACCGCTGATACTCTCGATAGCTGCCGTGTTTGATCGCCGACTCAGACTGGCAGCGCGGGCAGTAGAGGCCGTCACGCCAGCGAACCTGCTCCAGCAGGTTCGCGGCGCTCGCCTCTGAGCTAAGCAATTCGAATGGGAACATTGCATTCGGGTGACGCGACAGCGTCACCCTTGCCCGCTACGCTTCTCCAGCGCCAGCTATACTCGACCAACAACGTGCTTCCCATGAGCGTAGGAGATATTCCTGACCGATTCCGTTGAGGATCAGTATGGACGAAACACCTCATGTGTACCCGTGATGGCTTTTTCAGAGTCAATAATAATATGTGAACGCACTCCAAAACCGAGGGTGGGATATCTCGCTATTACTGTCGTCTCCGAACTTCGAATTCTCTGGCTCATTGAAACCGTGTTGGAGTCTTCGTACTTCTGGTACGCCCTCTCCCTGCTCGCAATCTCGCTTCTCATCGCTGGCGGTGTCGCCATTGCCGTTTTGCTGTACTACGAGGGTACCGATGGTGGCAGGAACGACAGTACCGGAGAGCAGCGGAGAGCAGTGTTGCGGTACGCCTCCGTCGCTGGACTCTCCGGGTTGATCGGCGCTGCTGGCGGTGGGCTCTCACTGCTCACCGCCTTCAGGTCGGGAGACGAGGGAGAGCGTCCACCTCTCCCCGACGGGGTAACGGGCCTGCTGTTGACGTGGCGACGCGATCCGACGACGACGATGACCGTCGACTGGCACACGGTGAGCGGTCGTCCATCCGAGGCTCGCCTTCGGTTCCGGCGTGACGGAAACGAGAGCTGGCAGGAGATAGAAGGAGAGACACGACCGTTTCCCGCCACGACGGATCGAGACGGGATAGACGAACGATCGATTCACCGTGTCGAGCTCACCGACCTCAATCCCGGGACGGAGTATCGGTTCCAGTTCGCCGGGTACGATTCGGAGTATCGCTTCCGGACGATGCCCGCGGAGATCTCCCGGGATCGCCCGCTTCGATTCGCGACCGGTGGCGATACGTCGTCCGATCCGGAGCCACTCAGACGGGTCAACGAAGTGGCCATGGAATACGACCTTGATTTCATCCAGTGGGGCGGTGATTTCGCCTACATCGACGCAGACCCCGAACAGGTGACCGATTGGTTCGATTGGTTCGCCGTCAACAAGGAAACGCTCGTCTCCGGAGACGGGAGGGTAGTTCCAATAATCGTGGCGATCGGTAATCACGAACTCGTGGACGGGCGTGAATATTACGACCAGTTGAACTACACACAGACCGACGAACACCGCCGGTTCGTCGCTCCGTTCTTCTACGACCTGTTCGCCTTCCCCGGCCAACCCGGGTACGGTACCCTCGATTTCGGAGACTACCTCAGTTTCGTCATCCTCGATTCGGCGTGCTCGAACCCGATCGTGGGTGAACAGACCAGGTGGCTCGAAGAGACACTCGCCGCACGAACGGATCGACCCTACCTGTTCACCTCGTACCATCACACCGCCTTTCCCTCGCACAAGGACTGGGACAGACAGGAGAAGGAAGAACTCCGTGCCCACTGGGTCCCCCTCTTCGAGGAGTACGAGATCACCGTCGCCCTCGAACACGACGATCACACGTACAAACGGTCGGTTCCCATCAGGGACGGGACGGTCGCCGAGGACGGGATTCGGTACGTCGGCGATGGCGCGTGGGGTGTGAGCCCTCGGGAAGGGGACAACAGAGACGCGTGGTACATCGACGTCTTCGAGAGCGATCGACACGCCATCGTCGTCGAGCTCGATGGATCGACCGCGGAGTTCGAGGTCTTGAACGAAGGTGGGCGAACGATCGACGAGTTCTCTCTCGATTCGAGGGCGAGCCACGATCGAGTTCCCCTTCGAGAGGGACGACCGTGAGGTCCACCGACCGATCGAACGGCTCGTCGTCTACGAACCGCCCATGGAAGTGCGGGTCGGAAGGTTCGGACAACACCGCCCAAATGTTCGTACTTGAAAATGAACCCATCTCCGGGGGGATCGTCACGTCCTCTTGCCCGACTTGGTCAAACACACCCGTACCGGCGAAGGTGTGGAGGTTGACGTCTCCTCGAATAGGTCGTCGCGTCTCTCATCGATTGCCCTCGTTTCCCCAAAGTTCAACGGAATTATGAGTGTATGCGACCGAGCGCGGACTCGAGTGTTGTTCGTTTCCCTCTATTCTCGACCGGTCAGGGGGTCCGTACGGTCTCTTCGGCCGCGAGCTCTTGATCGGACGACTGCTGGGACGCCCTCTGATCGTCGGACACCGAGGCGGTCTTATCGATGGTGAACACCACGACCGCCGCTCCCGTCACGAACGAGAGCAGAGCGCCGGTCGTGTTTACGACCGCCGGCAGGTCGGGCTGGGAGAGGATCACTCCCAGTAAAACCGCGCTCTGAACGGCACAGAGCACGCTGAACAGGAGCGCGAGCGTCGTGGCGGCGGTGAACACGAACTTGCTCACGATGACCTGCAGGAGACTCCTCACGATCGGTACCCAGGACGTCGCCTCGAGGGTGTCTCGATCGGTAGAGTCGAACGAGCCGACTGCCTCTCTCGCGAGTTCGTCGAGGGTCCTCTCGGAGGAGGCCGCGCCAAGTCGAGTGAGCGATCTGTTCGCTTGAAGGAGGACCATGCTCACGAACGCACCGATGAGGATCGATGCCGCGATGAGCGACTGGTATCCAAGCGTCGGGTAGTATGCTATCGAGAGCACGGTGAAAGCGGCGGTCAAGCCGCCAGCTAGACCGATGAGTGTCTTTGAGAAGGCACTCTCGCCAATAATTAGGTTTCTAAAAACTATAATTGAGATATAATTACCTCGGAGGATAATAAACTAGTAGGCATATTTGATCAGAATATCGAGTGATTCGAAACACCTCGCAGGGGGGGAGTTGGATTAGGTACTCTATTCTCGGACCACCGACTTGGAGAGCATTTGCCGTACCTGTCCGTATCTGTACAATAGCTGGATACCAAATCAACTGGAGTACGAGTTGGGACGGGCGATCTGCTCGTAGTAACCGGAACGAGGACGAACAGACCCGATCGACCATGTGCCATCCATCGTAGTAATCACCTCAAGCATAACTCACTCAGTGAATTATTACATAAAAATTACAATATATCTCCCGCGGTAGAAAGCGTTATGCAGTCTGCAGTAGTAAGTTTACGTTACTTGCTACCAATAAGCATGGTAACGTGTGTATAGGAATTAAAGATGGTCGAACCAAAGGGGCCCGTATTCGAGGGCAACATCGAGGAATTTGCAGTCATGGACGGTGGCCGCTCGTACAGAGTCTGCTACCTTCCCGACAGAAATAACCCGGACCTGCAGCGGGAAGGCAAGTCACCACACTTCTATTGGCTCCCCGCGGAGGTCCGGATCGCACAGAACGCACAGGGTCGGTACAAGTTCTCCATGGCGAAGTTCCAGGGTGAACTGAGCGAGGACACTCACTCGGGTGTCGAGGGGGAGGAGTCGGTCGCAGGCGGCATCCTCTCGGTGACGACGACGAGCAAACCGCCCGAGGGCGTCCTTCAACGCGCCCACGAGCAGCTCCGGGAGAAGTTCCGAGGTGACGACGACCGGTACTGGGGGATCAGGTCCGATCGCGCACCCCAGTTCGGTATCGTGCCGATCGCGTCGAACCAGACGTCGATCTCGAACGTGTCGCCAAACGCCGACGGTAGCGTCTCGGCGATAGAAGGGGAGGGAGCGGAGCGATCGGCCGCGGACGATTCACGGACGACCGACGATGAGTCGATCGGGGCGGGCGACGACGCGGCCGTGAACACCGACGTCCGAAGTGGACCTCGAGCCGATCCGCGGGTGGGTGGAGATTCGTCCGAAGCGGTCGATCAACCACAAGCCCCGTCGGATCGGACGGGAGGGGCTACGAGTGGATCCAGCGATGGATCCTCGGCTGGTGGGACGGCCGGACCTCAACGGAGTGCCATCACCGGTCCACCCGTTCCCTCGCGGTCGCTGATCGATCCGTCCGAAAGTGATGGCGGGACGTCACGGGGCGACACTCGATCGGGTCCGGACATGTGGTATGAGCGGATGGACGGCGGCGGACCTGGATCTATCGATCCTGCCGGCGAGAACGCGTTCGTCGGTCGACTCGGCATGATCCCAGCGGCCATCCTCTGGGACGGCTTCCGTCAGGAGTACAGCCCAGTCGCGGTGACCCAGTGGATGAAGCTTCGAGTGTGGAGCGAGAGTGTCCATCTGAAGATCGAGGGGAACTGGGAGCGAATCCACAACCAGTTCTCGGCCCACGCTCAGGGACGACGGCTCTGGGCCGCGGCGGACATCAAATTCGAACTGGACCGTCTCATCACGAACGGTGATATCACCGTCGAGCTGTCCGTAGATGGAACGACCCCCTCAGGTCCCGATCACGCGGAGGCCGTCCAGAAGCGCATCGACCTGGTCGTCACCAAGTTCACCGACCAAGCGAAGGACATCATCTTTCGGCCACCGACCAAGGCTGAGGCCGCCGACGCGGGTGACGCGCCGAGCTCTATCTTTAGCCTGTTCTCACCGAAAAACTTCAGGCTCGCGCTGCGATCGAGCAACGAGATCGCTCGCGTAAACCTCAGCTATGAGGAGACGATCAACGAGCGCTACCTGCTCGACCACGTAATCAGCAGCTCGCTCAGGGGCTTTTACGACGATATCAAGGACGACCCCGATGCTGAGCGACGCTACTTCCGGACGATCAACCTCGACTCCGAGTTCCGCGTGGTGCAGCGCGTCGCACGGCCGGTCGCCAACTGGGGTGACCGGGCGAGGGGTGTAGCCGGCGATCCGATCGAGTTCATGTCGGTTCAGATTGGCTATCCCGATACGCAGGGCAACCTGATGTGGCGTGGCCAAGTGTTCGATGACGGTAACCTGGAGCCGGCGCGACTGCGATTCAGTCGGAAAGGAAAAGACGAGGTGGCCGACCCACCGGAGGACTGGGAGCCGGACCGGGTTATGGTCAAACGTCGGGTGCACTTCAAAGAGCCGCCGGGTCCGAGCGACTACCCCTACACGACGGTTCAGATCGAAAAGGAGATCGCAGAGATCGATCCCGGCGAGTATGGTACGCCCAGCGACGACCTCGCGTTGGAGGTGCGCGCCGACAACGCCGGTCAGCTGCTGGTCGGACCGATGTTCCTGAACGTCGAACTGGAGAACTCCAGACAGTACGTCGAGGTCGCGTTCAAGCCCGACGGCACGACGGAAGGGCGTGGTGAACGCGGGTGGACGCGGATGGCGTGGAACTACGACGGCCAGAACGAACCGCGTATCTGGAACCTGTTCACCGGTGACCCGGACTACGTCCCCTCCTTCAGGTACCAGGTTCGGGTCGTGGTCAGGGGTACGATCTTCTCCGCCGGGGCGGAATGGCTCGGACCCGAGCAGACCGTCTCGGGCAACGGCCCCCTGTCGATCAGGGTACCGACCCCCGACGAGGCGATCGGATCACGCTCACTCACCCCACGGGAGACCGCAGGTCTCGACCCGGTCCGGTCTCTGCTGGACGATGAAGTGGACGACGGGACGGAACCCATCGAAATCGAGGTAGTCGACACGACCGCGACGATGGGGACCGAGTCCGAGGACATGCGGCCGCCGTCGGAACGAGCCACGCTCTCGGAGCACGTCGATGCCGGTGGCGGTTCGACGTCCGAGTACGGGACGGACGACTCCGGGCAGCGCGAGCGGGCTCGGGAACGATCGGGCGGGGGAATCGTGTTCGACGAGCTCGCCGGGTGGACGATGGAATGAGCCATAACCCCGACCTCGACCCCACCGACGAGGCAGCGGACGGGGTCAGCGGACCGGCCGCGAGAGAGGGTCGGACTCAAGGAGCTGCTACACCCGAGGGATGGGAGCGCCTGGAAACGGACGTCGAGGGATCGAAGGTGTCGGTACTCGCGCTCTCGAGACCGGGGTCGGACAACGGACTCGGTTCCCGTCCCGTGCTGCGTGAGCGACCGGCGATCGCGAGCGATGTCGAGGGGCGGCCGGTCCTCTCGCTTACCCTGTTGCTCGAACGCCGGCCACGCCCGCACGAGGAGTCGATCCGACCGCTCGTCGAGCGTGCCGTGCTCCGGTTCGATAGCACTCTGGCTGTCACGATTGAGTCACTCCGAACGTTGGAGTGTTCGACAGCGGACGTGTTCGACCCACTGTACGCGACGCGTGCGGAGATTTCACTCGTCGCGACCGGTGACGCCGATGAAGCGACGAAAACCGCCGACGTGGCGGCAGTAGACGTCCTCGACGACGCTATCACGACTGGAACGAATCTGACGGCGTCCCTTGGAGCGACGCTCGATCGAGAGCACGCGTTAGCGGTCTTCGACGCGTTGAGCGGTCGGGACGGACCGCTCGCGGTCCGTTTCGACGTGCGGTATCGACCGCCGTCACTCCCACGTACGGTCCGTCTGCGTGGGTCGTGGAGTGAAATCTTTGACACCCTCGAGGAACTCATCCCCGAAACTGGCGAGTACGACCGGGTGACGCTGTGGGAGGCGTTTCGGGCGATGGTCGAACGGAGCGTCGTCGACATCGGCGTCGAGGGCGTGGAAGACCAGACCGGTACGAACGACCGCGAGGGTGCGGCTGTCGCCGATGTCGAGGCGGCGTTCGCGCTCTTCGTGAAGCGGTCGGCCATGGTCCTGCGTCGTTTCGATGACGACGAGGCGGATGTTCGGTTCTTCCTCGGCGCTCGGCCGCCCGATGGGGTAACCATGCGCGTCTCTGAGACGATCGACGCGGCGCCAGAGCGGACGCTACGGCTCGAGGCGAACCTCGGAGCGGTCCTTCGGGGCGTGTTGGACGGACGCGACGTCGACGCACACGTCTCCGCCGTCGCGATCGATGGCGAAGGCGAGATCGGCGACCTCGGGCCGATCCTCGAGCGGGTCGAGACGCGGTCTGCGGTCGCCGATCTCGCTGGCGGTGAGAGCCGGGACGCCGGTCGATCCGCGAAACTCGCGGTGGACGGGTCGACGGTGACCACCGTCGGACGTCTCATCTCGCCGTCCGACCGGCCGTCGCTCCCCCCGCGAACTGGGGAATCGGTCGCCGTGTCGGGGCCCCGTCACCTCGTGTTCGATGACCTGCGTCTGCCGTCGAAATGGTCGTCGGTGCCGGACCGAAGCCTTCCAGTCGTCAACCGGAGCGAGCCACCGATATGGCCGGATTCGCTGGACGCGAGTCGCCGGTGGTACGCGCCGACGTTCGAACCGATCCCGGTAACCGCCGGCGCCGACCCGGAGACCGGTCCGTTCGAGTTCGCGTTCGAGCGAACCGGTACGACCGCAGACGGCGAACCAGCGCTGCGTGGCACGCTGCGCTTCGACCTGGAGGCGACGATTCCCGAGGCAGTAGCGGCGGAACTCGACCGGGAGGGCAACCGACGGGCGGATCCGGTGGCGATCGACGACCTCCGGGCAGACCTACTCGTACCGTACGAGGACGACGATGGCCCCCGCACGCAGCGCCTGCGCGCCGACGTCACGCGGGACGGAGATCGCCTCACGGTCGAGGTGCACCTTCGTAACCAGTGGGTCCGCCTCGCGTATGGAGCCCTCGCCATCCCCGGTTTTCAGGACCGTCGCTCGAGGGTGGTCGTCGAGTACACCTATGAGGGATACGAGCGCGTGGGACCGGAACCCATCTGGCCGGGACCGATCGATCTCGACGTGGTACCGATCGATCTCGACGTCTCGATCGGGACGAAGACGGCGGTGACGCCGGTCGTCGGCGATCGAACCGTCGTCGGACCCCGACCCGAGACGTCCACCTTCTTCGACCCGAAGGGGGCGACGCTCAACACAACCCTCGGCCAGCTTCGTTTCGGAACGTCTGAGGCCGGCGGTGGGATCGGCCGGTCCGGAATCGTCCCCATCACACGGACGGGTACGACCGGTGAAGCCGCCCAGTCAGGAGCGGGTGCCCGTTCTGCTGGCCGTTCGGTGACGTCCGGTCTGCTCGCCGTTCCTACGATCGGTGCGAGCGATCTCGTCGTTCGCCCGCCGCTCAAGGAGGCGGGCGAGGTCTCCATCCTCCCGGTGCCGGTGTCGAGCCTCGCTGTCCGAACGTTCGGACGGAGCGTCGCTGTTGACCTCTCGTACCCCTGCGCCGACGTCGGGACACTCTATCGCGAGCGAACGGAGAGAGGCGTCGAGGCGATCGGCTGTCGCGACGCGTTCGCACTGGGCAAGACGAGTAACCGTCAGTACGAGGAACTCTCGTCGTTGCGCCACGACCGGTATCGTGTTTACCGGGCGCTTGCCCAGCCTCATCGGTTCCTTGTCGTTCCGAGAACCTACCGTATCGGCCGTCGTCCGCCCGGGACCCGCCGCGAATACGAACCGACCGCTGTCGTCTACGCGACGCTCGACGTGGACAGGCCCGAGGCATCGAAGGTTATCTTCGAAGCCGGCCTGCAGGCGGATATCCCGCCGCACGTCCGGCTGGCTCTCCGAGAACGATTGCGCGAGGACATTCCAGAACGAGGGCCCGAACCGATCCTCGAGTACCCCACCGAGGTGTTCGAGCGCGCTACGTACCGGTGGACGATCGAATCAGCCTTCGACGAACCCACGGTCGTAGAGACCGTCGATCACCTCGAGGTGGCGGTGCGCACGGGTCTGTACGACGCGCATCTCCTCCGGACGATGCTCGAAACGGGCGGGATAGCGGCACGGGCGACGTTCGAGATGACTGACGGCACGACGGTCAGTTCGACGATCGCGATGGAGCTTGACGCAATGACGGGTCCTTGGCGCGGCGGCGCCGTCGCGGTCGATCAGCTTGCAGACGGCGTCAGACTGACCAACCGCGTCGGAAACGAGCTCTCGGTGTCCGCCATCCAGCGGTACGACGACGGACGTCTCGCGACGTCGATCGACATCGAGCGAACACTCCTACCTGGGGAGTCGAAAACCGTCGAGTCGTCCGACCTGAACGCCGAGAGTGAGCTGGTGGCGGTCTATGAGGAACGACCCGGCGAAGCCGTCACCATTGAGGAGAGTCGGATCTACGTCGAGGACATCACGACGAACGTCATCTTCGTCACCGACTTCGATCGGACGAGCCGCGGCGTCTCGAGCGTCGAAGTCCGGGCGCGCCTGCGCGGTGTGGACGGGACGCGCGTCGTTCGACTTCGGGGTGATGTGGATACACCGCTCTCCGGCTACGTGGAGTTCACCCTCCCGCTGACCCGATACCTGGACGAACAGGTCCTCGAATTCCGCGTCTGGACCCACGCCGACGGAGAGGAACTCGATACCGGCTGGCTCGAGAGAGACCTCCGCCGGGACGGAACCGTCATCCCTCTGTCGTGGACCCTCGTTTCGGACGAGGTCGACGAGCGTGGCCGGCGGGACACCGCGGACGACGACGATCATCGGTCGACAGACGGTGTGGGTGTCTCCGAATCCAACGTCCGTTCCGGGCCGCGGACGACTACATACAAACGGTAACAGAACATGACACGAAACAGCTACGACGTACGAGGGGAAACGATAGCCCTCGAGGAGGAATCGGGCGTCCTCGCGGTCAGACTCGCCGAGCGACGTGAACGGACGAGCGACAACATGGACGAGATCGTCGAGGAACTGGATCTGGGCACACCGGTGATGAGCGCTGCCGTGGCCCGTGGCGTCGATCCGTTCGCCGAGGCTGGCTGGGTGTTCGTCCGGCCGTCGGAGCGCGTTCGTCGTGCGGTCGAGACGAACGAGGCCCCGGACGGTACGGAGTTCGTCGGTCGAGTCTACCGCGACGGCGAGGGCCGGCCACTCGTCGACACTCACCATCTGACCGTCAAACTCGACCCGGAGTTCGACCCCGACGAGGCGATGGCGATGCTCGACGATCTCGAGGTGACGTACGTCCGCACACTCGGGTTCGCCCCGAACCTCTTCGAGGTCCTCGTCTCCGAATCGAAGGGATCACTGGAGGCAGCAGCGCGCGTATCCGAGGCTCCAGAGGTCGTCTACGCCGAACCCGTGTTCGTCGAACACGTCGAGTCGCGGTCGATGACCGCACTCGAGCCGCGGGTCGACCGGTTGCCGAACGATCCGCGATACGGTGAACAATGGCAGTGGCCGATCCTCGACGCGCCGATGGCGTGGAGTGAGACCCGTGGGACGGACACGACGATAGCTGTCATCGACAACGGCTTCGACGTCAACCACGAGGACCTCAGCGACGCACTTACCGAGGCGACGGGGTATTACAGTCGAGGTGGGATCGCGAGTGACCGGTTCGTTCGCGGAACCGACAACTACCCGGACGCGAACCACGGGACGATGTGCGCGGGGATGGCGAGTGCCGCCGGCGATAACGCCCGTGGCGTCTGCGGAGCTGCCTGGGAGGCGTCGCTTACGCTGGTCGCCTGTCTCTCCGACCAGGTCGGTACGCAGACCACCCTCGCGCTCTCGGTCGCATACGCCGCGAACCCGGAGCTGGAGAACGAGGCGACAAACGCGGGACTCGATGCGAGCGACGGTGCGGATGTAGTCGTCTGCAGCCTCGGTCCGAGCACCGGTGCCTCCTGGACAATGCACTCGGTCCTGATGGATGCGATCGACTCGGTCGTCGAACGAGGCCGTGGGGGACTCGGTGCGCCGGTCTTCTGGGCGGTGAGCAACGGCAACGTCCCAATCGAGGGCCCCGGTGGAACGGATCAGGTCGCCGCTCACGCGAACACGATCGCCGTGGGTCGATCGAACGAGAGCGACTCAGAGGACGGCTCAGCGTACGGAGCGGCGCTGGACCTTCTGGCACCCGGAACACGCGTCCTCAGCACGGGGTCGGACGACCGGTACCAGATCGGTACAGGGACGAGCTACGCGGCGCCCTGTGCGGCCGGCGTCGCCGCGCTCGTCATAGACGCCGACCCTGATCTCGGGTGGGAGGACGTGCTGTGGACGATGATCGACACCTGTGACGACATCGGCAACGTGGGGGAGGGCCACCACGACCGCTACGGGTTCGGCCGGATCAACGCGGGCGCCGCGGTCGAGGAGGTGGTGGGCGGGCAGGTCGCTTCGCGCCCATCGATCGTCGGACCATCGACTGCCGATGCCGGCGCAGATCCGCCGCGGTTCCGGGTCGACCTCGCGGGGTTCACTCACTACCAGGTGGAGTTTGCGACTCGCCCCGAGCTGTTTCACGGGGAGAATCACGGCGACGAACGCCGATCGTCGAACTTCTTCCCGATGTACGGCCAGGAATCGGTGGTCCGGCAGACGCTCGCCGAATACGTTCCGTCGAGAGCGGTCTGGGAGCGGTTGCGCAAGGACGGCACCTCGCGGATTCACTACCGCGTGTTCACCGCCTACGGCGAGACAGGCTGGCATCACTGGGACGCCTCCATTTATGACGAGGAGTACGCTGAAGCGCCGTCGGTCAGGATCGTCGACGAGGAGTCCAGAAACGGCGACGGAGAGGCACCTCTGATCGAAGCCAGCGTCGGCGCTGGCGGCGAGAACCGTTTCGAAGATGTCCGGGCACTACGCGATCGGTTGCGCGCGCTCGGCTTCGACTGGCTCGAGACGGGTAGCCGTGTCGACGCCGAGCTCAGGCGCACGATCAACCTCGTCCAGTCGATCGTTGCGGGGCGACGGCAGGTACGAGGCGACGGCCGCGTGGACGTCCCCGGACCGACGTACGCCTGGCTCACGAGCGCGAACCCGCCGCGGTGGCAGCGGATGCCTGTCGGCTCCCGGGACGGCCCGGAGGGCTTCTACAACGTGGAGGTGGCCGAACAGCACTGGGACGACCACGAGTACGGGACGAGCTGGTTAGCGGCGACACTCGAGTCGGCCGGTCGCCGCTATCAGGAGAGCTACCGATCGCGGGTCGACCGGGCTGCACCGATTACGGTAAACGACGCGAGCCCCCGTCGAGGCGGGGATACGCCCGATCACAGCGGCCACGAGACCGGCCTCTGTGTCGACCTCCGGCTGCCAAGGACGGACGGTACCGCTCCGGGTATGACCACGTTCCGCCACCCCCACTACGATCGTGAGGCCATGCGAGCGATGGTGCGGGCGATCTCCGAGGAACCACTGCTCCATCGGGTGCTGTTCAACGACCCAGAGCTAATTGCCGAGGGGCTGTCCACTAGGGCACCGGGTCACGACAACCACGTCCACGTCGAGATCAGTCCACCGGAACGACACGGAGACGGCCGCGAGGTAACGGAGCCAGTTGAGCTCGAGAAAGGGGAGGTGGTGAGCCCATAACCATCCGCCAACGTTCGCATCGGTCGCTAAAGCAGGCTGTCACCGAATCAACGACGTCACGTACACGAAATGGGATGCTGGCGACTCGCAGAGCGTCGCCACCCGTCGTGACTACTACGCCGAAGTGGTCCGTCCGTCCCTCCGATCCGACACAACCGAATCAGCCACTCGAGGACTGCACCCTTGGCGAGGGGTTCGATAGACAGCACCCGAAGATAACATCTCAATACCATGACATCTATTTGAATATATCGTCTGACGGTCCATACGGACGAGTGAGCGAACGTATATCGGGATACGACGGCTCACTGTGTAGAGTAGAACCATGACAAGAAATTACGATGAATACGGCGGAAAGGAAATTACTATCGTGGACGACGAAGGAGCGGACGGTCCTCCGGAGATAATCATCGACGGAAAGCGGCTGAACGTGCTCGCCGAGGAAAGCGGGTACTACACGAGGTTCCTCCCGTACAGGCGGTACGCCTCGCTGGAGAACTTATCGAGGGATCTTGTGGATCACTGGGCTACTATCGAAGGTGCACTAGAAGAGGTGGAGGACGCGTGACCAACAGGAAGAACGTTCGAGAACTCACGAGAGTTGAGAAGGAGGACTTCATCCGTGCAGTGTGGGCGTTGAAGGAGAGCGGTGAATACGCCAAGTACGTCCGATGGCACGTAGAAGGGGTGATGAATCCAACCCTGGCACCAGGCGAAACGGTTCCTCCTGGCACCTCCGGAGCAAACTTCCGAAACAGTGCTCACAGGGGGCCCGCGTTTTTACCCTGGCATCGGGAGTTTCTTCGACGATTCGAACAGGACCTCCAATCCGAGGTCCCGGGGGTGATGCTGCCGTACTGGGACTGGACGGAAGACGTTGAGTTGAGTGATCCGGCTAGTAACACGTTCGGCTGGTCGCAGGATCTCGAAGAGCTTATCGGAGGAGACGGCGACCCGGAGGACAACGATTACGTGAACACGGGACCGTTCGCGTATCGTCCGTCCGAGTCGGACGAACGGAGCTGGACGATAATCGACCACGACATCAACGAGATCGACGAGGGTCTGCGACGCACGCTCGGCCGGGATCGATTCTTCGAGCGGACCGACGTCGATCCGCTCTTGCCCTCCCCGGGATCAGTCCGCGGTGATTCCTCGAACCCGGGCCTGCTCGAGATCGTTCCATACGACCGATCGAAACGGCGCGAGCCCGATCCGTTTCAGTGGAACGCGTCGTCGTATCCTAGCTTCCGGAATGTGCTGGAAGGATTCCGGGATGAATACGGCGATCCCACACCCGCGTTCCACAACCTAGTACACATCTGGGTCGGTGGCTCCATGTCGGACCATACCTCACCGAACGACCCAGTCTTCTTCCTCCACCACTGTTTCGTGGACAAACTCTGGGCGCAGTGGCAACGAAAGCACCCGAGGAAAGGGTACGTACCCGCCAGCGGTGATGATGTCCCGCCGGGTCACGGATTGAACGATCCAATGCGACCGTGGAATACCCCCGCCGATACAGTCACGCCGTCCAACGTCCTCGATCATCGTTCTTTGGGCTATAGGTATACGAGTCGCAGATTCGTTTGAGATACCTATCGTTACCCAGGACGGGATTCAGAACGCTTACTCAGTAGGGTGGGGCGTCCCGTTCTCGATTTGGGCACTGGAGATCGAAGACGTCGAAAAGATTCTCGCGAGGAAGTACCCGAGTCCGCCAGTGGCGGTCGTCGCTAGTACTCCCGTGCCCGCCGACAGCTTTAACGAACGTTCGCCTAGATGGTATGAAGCCTAAACACACCCGAGGAAATATGAGCTCATGCGTGCCTTCGCAGGCTATCACCGGTTCTGTGTAGCGGCGGTCCTCTCTGTATAGGATAGTAGAGTGTTCGGCGAGCGAGGTGGAGGCCATCCGGTCGTCCTCAGTAATGGACAGGCTTCTCTAGCTAGCATAGCCTTCACAGGATACTCCAGCGTGCCTCGGAATTGGTCGACGAATAGAAAGTACGTAGTCCGCAGCCCCGACACTCGGTCAATGGAATGAAAAGTGAGCGATGTAGAGAGACTCCATGCGGTTCGATACCCTGTACCAATAATTCTACATAGATAGATATTGAAAGCCACCCCATGAGCGTTGTCGCTGAGTTCACGGTTCCGGCAGAGGCGCTACCTGGCGGAGACGCTCTCGTCGAGATGCCAGACGTTCGCATCGAGATCGAACGGATCGTCCCCACACAGGAAGCAGCGTTGCCGTTCTTCTGGGTGTGGGGGGAGCAACCGGAACGGTTCATGGAGCGTGCCGGAATGGAGCCGAACGTAGCAGACGTCGACCTACTCGAACGTTTTGACGGAGGTGCGTTGTTTCGTGCAGAGTGGTCACCGGAAGCGGAGCTCATCGAGGGTATCAAACGCCTGAATGCGACCATCATCGAGGCAACCGGTACGTCCGACCACTGGCGCTTCGAGGTTCGGACACAAGACCCCGAGGCGTTCACGTCGTTCCAGGAGGTGTTCGAGCAGCAGGGGATCTCCGTTCACCTGCAGCGTCTCTACGACCTTGCCGAGTTGGTCGAAGGGGACACCCAACCGGTAACACCGAAACAGCGCGAAACGTTGCTCACAGCCTATCGAGAAGGCTACTACGACAACCCACGGGAGATATCCCAAGCGGAGTTGGGCGCACACTTCGGGATCTCCAACCGTGCCGTTTCGGACCGGCTTCGGCGGGGGACGCGGAACCTCATCGCCATGCGTCTGTTCGAGTCCAGCGATATATAGGGAAATAATGTAATTAATATTTCGGCATGAGTCCTCTTATAAACTCCCTCCACAGAGAACCCTCACCGTTAGGCGGTACGGGGTTCTACCGGTGTACGCTAATGAAGGAAGGACGGGACACTGACGCGGTAGTAACGTTCGATTGGAGGAGTTTCGATTCACCGAGTGTTGCAGTAGCTATCGCCGTTGCCGAGAGATCCGGTGAGGATCCACTAGATCTCACGCCACTGCACGAGGTGATAGCCCCCGAATCACTGGACGATCTCTTCTCTCGACCGAGCTACTCTCACGAGAAACTGAACGGGCATGTCGAATTTCTGTATTACGACTACCGGGTCGTGATTAACGCAAACGGTCGTGGCTACCTCTACAACTCTACGAACTCCCCATCTCCCGTCGTGCTTGCAGCCGACGAGTGCGCCGAATAGGTAGTACATACTCGTCTCTGTCGAGCGACTCGTTCCTCCGATTGTTGGTGATATCATCGAAGACGCCCGCTTCAGAGCGCCTCCGTATTCGGTTCGTTCTTCGAGTCACAGTGCCGAGCGCGGTGTCTCCCCGGACCGGGGAGTTCGATCCCACCGAACCCGCGCCTCGGAATCCCCGTCGGTCGATATCGACTGTGAACTCCTCTAATACGGGTTAGACTCGCTCGGAGCGATCTCGTCCGAGATGAGATCTCGTAGGAGAGCACTCTCCGATGGAGGGAGAGCCCGACGGAAGAAGGCCACAGTGAATCGAAAGAGCGAACAGAGTGAGCCGCGGAACAGCCGTCTACGGCCACCGGCTCGGTGTTACCTCCACCCTCCCGAAAGGTAAGGCTACTGCGAATCCAACTCGGAGACCGGCAGTCAATGAAACTCTTCGATTTCGTTCGTACCCGCCAGTGGGTTCCGATCACTGGGTATCTGATCTACGTGTCGGCGCTCACGGCCGGATACTACTACAACCTCACCTTCGTTCAGTTGGGCTTGATCGACCTCGGGACGCGACGGATCGGGATGGGTCCCGAAGAGGTATCGATCGTGATGGGTGGGCTCGCGCTCCTCACGCTCGTCGCCGCCGTCGCGAGCGGCGTGCTGATGGATCGACGCGGGTGGAGCACGGAGCTCACCGTCAAGTTCCGACTGCTCCTCCTCGTGATCGCCGTCCAGCTGGCCCTGACCGTCGCCGCACCGCACGTCGCCACGCCCGAACAGTTCGTCCTCTGGGTCGTGGTCTGTTCGCTGGCCCTCGGGCTCGGTATCCCGGTGACGTTCAGCTTCATGATCGACTTCATCCCGATCCGGGATCGGGGCTACGTCGCGGCGGTCGTGGCGGGGCTGTCGTTTTTCGTCGCGGCGCTCTACCCGGTCGAGTGGCGAATCGAGGAGTTCAGCACCGTGATGAGCGTCGCGATGGTGCCGGCCGTCGTCGTCCTCGCCGTCCTCTCCGTAAAGCGGTTCGCGTTCGTCGACACGCTCGCCCGCCAGCACGAACGGTTCGGCACTGGCCGCTTCTGCCGGCCGACACCCGTGCGAACGACGAGCTTCACGCTCTGGGGACTGATCGTATTGATGTTCGGCGTCTTCTTCATCGATAGCCTCGGCTTCCTCAGGATCATCGAGACGCCGATCTACATCTACACGTCGTGGCAATCACCCGACCCGAGTACCCGACTGTTCATCGCCGTCACGCACGTCGTCGGAGCGCTGGCCGCGGGCGTCCTGTACACGAACTTCGACCGCAAGTGGCTGTTCCTCTGGGTGTTCGGCCTCTTCGCGTTTACCCACCTCCAGTACGTCTTTCACCTCCGCTTCGGAGCCGGTGGAACGCCGCCGCTGACACTGCCGATGTTCTACGTGCTCGCCGTCAGCTTCTACACGACGCTCAACTTCGCCCTCTGGCCGGACCTCTCGACGCCCGAGACGATCGGGACACACACGGCACTCGGCGTCGGAGTCGCTGGCTGGCTGGCGACGTTCGCCAGCACCGCACTGGCGTTGTACTCGGAAGGGATCGAGCTATCGCTCCTGGACCACCTGACGTACGTGAACGCCCTCGCACTCCTGTTCGCCGTCTCACTGCCGGTACTGCTGTACGTCCACCGTATGACCGAGATCGTCCGAGGGGAGCCGATCTCATGAACGTCGAACTCATCCCACTGTTGATTCTCGCGCTGTTGCTGATCTCGGCGGGCGGGGCCGACGTCGAGACGGCCGAACTCGTGATGGAGGGAGACCACGAGGTCACGGAGCATCGTGGTGCGTTGATCGTCGGGGACGCGACCGTCACCGTCCCGGCCGACGCCGAGGTCTCCGGCCCGATATACGTCATCGGTGGCGATGTGCGCATCCAGGGGACCGTGGCTGGCGACGTCACGCAGCTGTCGGGCTCGCTCGTCGCCGAAGAGGGCGCAGCGATCGGGGGAGAGCTGTTGCACATCTCCGGGACGGAGACACTGGCCGAGGAGGCGACGATCGCAGTGCGGACGACCGCCGATCTCACGCCCGCCGAACCCAGCCCCCTCGCCGCGTACACGCCCCTCGTCCTGACGACGCTGGTACTGTCGCTCGTGGGCGGGTGGCTCGCAGAGAAACGTCGATCGCTCCTGGAGAACGTCGGGAGGGCAGCGCGTGACCACACGCTCGTCAGTCTCACCGTCGGAGGGCTTCTCTTCGTGACGTTTCTGTCGGTGTTCGTCTTCATGGCGTTCACGCTGGTTCTCATCCCGGTGAGCATCCTCGGGCTCCTGATCGGCATGCTGACGACCGCCTACGGGGTCCTCGCGTGGGGGTACCTCGTCGGGGAGCGTCTGAATACGCCTCGCGTCGGGGTAGCGACCGGTCTCGGAGTCGTCGCGGTCGTGGCTCTCACGCAGCTCCTCGGCCTGATCCCGTTCGTCGGCGAACTGATCACCGGTGTGCTGCTCCTGACGGGCCTCGGTGCGGTCGTCGTGACGTACTTCGGGCTGCGCCCGTTCGAACCCGTGGTACTGCCGGAGTGACCGCGACCCTCGCCGTGAGTACTCCCGACGGCCCGTCATCGGCTCGGTGCGTGGACGTCTCTTGTACGGCTCACTCGACGTACTCACAACGTGTCAAAAACGACGTGCGAGATCCGGAGGATGAGTTCGTCAGTCAGTCGGCCGGACACGTGCGAGGAGGCCGTCAAATCCACACTGTTCTTGTAGCAGGTGTGCAGTCCGGTCGGGGTGCTCGTAGAGAAAACCAAACCGAAATCTATTCTCCCGAACGTGGAAATACCCGTCTATGGGCGATTCTGAACGAACCCACTATGAAGTCACTGCATCGCGTGTCAGTCCAAAACGGACTCGCGTCGACACTGGTGACGCGGAGTTCGTCGTCGGAAAAGACGTAAATCCCGTGGAGTATTTCCTCGGATCTGTCCTGGCCTGTCTCAACTCGACCGGAACGATGGTCGCTCGCGACATGGACATCGACATCGAGTCATTAGAAGCAACGGTCGAGGGGGATCTGAATTACGCGACCTATCGAGGTGAGGAGGTCGAGGATCGTGCAGGCCTCCAGGGACTCGAGGTGACGCTTTCGATCGAGACGGAGGGGGACGCTGACCTTGACGCCTGGCTTACGTCCGTGAAAGAGCGGTGTCCGGTCACCGATAACGTCGAGAACGAGACCGGTCTCGGCGTCACCCTCGATTGAACTGAACCGAGAGCGATCCGTGGCGAGGCCGACGCGAGTCGTCTCGCTCCGGGTTACGCTGGTTACGAATCCGCGCTGTGGGGCTCGTTTAGACGCGTGAGATCACCGGTGTGAGGTGCTGACGGCTTGTTCTAATCTCTACCGACGGCCTTCTGGACGACTCTCTGAACTGGCCAAACCAGGTTCCTGTGTCTACCGTCTCGTCGAACCGATGCTTCAACGCGAAGAAGATCGCATCGACGACTGACCGCCGGTGATAGACGTCGTCCTCGTGACCGGCGTCGTGCGCTATATTCGGCCGATAGAACTCACGGTGTTCGATCACGGGTCGGATGCTAACGTCCCGGAGTTCCTGGTGAAGCGCGTCCCAGTCGTAGCTTTTTTCGATGGTGACCCTTTTCATAGGGATCATCGTAGCCACCCGGATCCCTCAGGCACAGATATCACTGGTGTCGTTCGAACCGTGATCGAGGAACTACGAACTCCTACGATGATCCCTATCAGTTGCTCTCGGGAAAGGGGCCACGCCACGTGTAGTCAGTACTGTCGAACCACCAGGCGCGGTGAGTGATCGTTCCCGAGACGGTCTGGGTCCACGTCGCCTCCATGTCGAAGGGTCCCGCGCCACGGTGTTGCTGTAGGAGCAGCGCGTCGTCATCGGAGATCGTGCCGAATCCGGGGACGAACGCGACGAGTCCGGCGTGCCAGTCATAGGGGTCCCACCAGCGGTGTTCGACTGTGCCCGTGATCGTCGTCGTATCGCCGCTCCGGGTCAGCGTGAACGTCCCGGTCGACGTGATCGTACTCGTACCGGACGCGTAGTAGAGCTCCGTGAACGTCGAGGCCGTGAACTGCCGATCCCAGTAGTCATCGAACGTGCGCGTTTGGCCATCGCTCATCCCGTCGGCGATATCGGCCAACGACTTCTCGAACCGGCTCTGGTTCGTCCGCTCTGCTCTGGTGACCGCGTTGAAACCACGCAGCCAGCCTACGTTGAGCTGTTTGGTGCCGCCCGTACCCTCGAGGAACCGCTGTAGGTTGTCCGCGGCTACGTCGTACCCGTCCTCACGGGCCTTCCGGATCATCTCTCGGTACTGCTGCTCGATCCGGTCGAGCCGCGCCTCCAGGTCCTCGCCCGTCTCCTCTGTCGAAGACGAGTCCGAGGACTCGCGTTGGCGATAGATGGTCGGGGGAGAGTTCATCGAGCCCGTTTCCCCGTTCTGGAGGACGTGCGTCAACTCGTGTGCGAGAAGTCTCCGGCCGCCTCTCGTCCCTGGCTGATACCGTCCCTCACCGAAGTAGATCTCCCGTCCGTGGGTGAACGCTTGCGCATTCAACCCCCCGGCTAGGCACGCGGCCTCCGTGCCATCGTGGACCCGCACCCCATCGAGGTCGGCGTCGAACCGCGACTCGAAGAAGGCACGCTCGGATCCGGGGATCCGATGACCACCCGAGGCCGAGGCCCGAGCGGTAGCTGTCCCGTCGATCCGGTGCTCCGACAGAGTGGTACGGTCCACGGACCGCGACGTGGCACTCGACGGCTGAACTCCGTATGCGGACGAATCAAGCGGGTTAGAGGTGCGCATCACGGTCTCCGCCACCCGCTCGGCCTCCCGCTCGCGTGCATCGCCGGGCCGACTGATGGCCTTCGCTCCCTGCAGCGCCCCGGTTCTCAGGAGGTCCTGAACGGCCTGGTTTCCGAGCGTCCGCTGAAGCGCACCGGTCGTACTCTCCGGATCCCGATCCCCCGACCGCGTATCTCCTTCTCGTTTCTCCTGCCGGACGGATCTCCCCTTCTGCGTTCTTTGGCGGATCATTAGCACCTTCTCCTGCCTCTCGAGCTTCCTCGAAGCGTTCGTTCGATCGGTTCATCGATTTCACATACAGGATAATCTGTCTCTTACAGCTTGCTCCCTGGGACGATAAGCACTAGCACGACACGACATCTGTATCAACGGCACTCTCCGCTCCGTACAGCCCTGTGGTGGCGGTGGTGCAGAACGGTTCTCATAGCGCGATGGTGGGGCGAGCGAACATCGTCACTCGCTGGAGACCGAAGCTCCCGGGCGTCCCCGTCGGGGGCGAACGTACGACCGCTCATCGGGAGTGACCGCACAGAGAGTAGCGGAGGTCCTCATACGTTCCCAGGTTACAGAATCCCGACCCGTCACTATCACTGTGACCGACGCAGTGGGTCTATGCAACACTCACGTTCCGGCGTCGTCGGCCTCGGATGAGGATTCGAGTTCGTATTCGGCTTCGACGAGAGTGAGGGGGCAAACGGCCGAAGGCTTATCGTATAAATTCCGGTAGGGTGTGTCATGGAGTGTGACGCAGGATACGAGACAGATACGCTGTCAGCGAAGATCAGAGCGCGATTCGTGCCCGGTGTGAACGGGTTGCGGATGCACATCCTGGAAGCGGGGATCGATCCGGACGGACCATGCGTGGTGCTCTTACACGGGTTCCCAGAACTGGGGTATAGCTGGCGGAAGATCATCGTACCGTTGGCCGAAGCCGGCTACCACGTCGTCGCCCCGGATCAACGGGGATTCGGCCGCACGACCGGGTGGGATGGGTCCTATGACGGGGACCTCGCCTCTTTCCGGATGGTGAATCGTGTCCGAGACGTCCTCGGCCTCGTCGACGCCCTGGGGCGAGAGTCCGTCGCCGGGGTGATCGGACACGATTCGGGGGCTCACGTCGCCGCTTGGTGTTCGCTGCTCCGGCCCGACGTGTTTCGGACGACAGTACTCATGAGTGCGCCGTTCGGCGGGCCGCCCGAGCTATCGTCCGGGGTCGAAACAGACATCGAAGAGATGAACGAGGAACTCGGACGGCTCCCACGGCCTCGCAAGCACTATCAGTGGTATTACTCGACGCGAACGGCCAATCACGACATGTCGAACTGTCCGCAGGGCGTTCACGATTTCCTACGAGCGTACTTTCACTACAAAAGTGCCGACTGGGAAGGAAATGACCCACGGCCGTTACAGAGCTGGACTGCCGACCAGCTCGCGAACCTGCCGACGTACTACGTCATGGATCGCCACAGGGGGATGGCTGAAACGGTGGCCCCGTATATGCCCTCCGAGAAACAGATTCGCTCGTGTCGATGGCTTACCGACGAAGAGCTCCGCGTATATAGCTCCGAATACGGACGGACGGGCTTTCAGGGCGGACTTCAATGGTATCGATGCAGAACCGATCTGCGGTATCAACGCGACCTCCAGGTGTTCGGTGACCGGACCCTCGACGTGCCGTCGGCGTTTATAGCGGGTCGACGCGACTGGGGAGTCTACCAAAAACCTGGTACCGTCGAACGAATGCAGGATTCGGTCTGTACCGACATGCGTCGCTGTACCCTCGTCGAAGGCGCTGGTCACTGGGTGCAACAGGAAGCACCAGAACGCGTCACCGAGCTTCTCTGTGAGTTTCTGGATGGCGTCCGAGAATCTACACGGAGTTGACTCACCCGAGAAGCGCTACCCGAATTCCCGCGAGAGATCTTCACTTCTAGGGCCGTGTGGTATCGTCATGACGCTCTCGTGGGACGGAACGTACGAGATACGCGCCCTGTATCTCGGAGCTGTTCGAGCAGGTCTCGGATGCTCGACAGCGACGTCGTGAAAAACGAGAGGAGGTATTCAACACGGCGCCTTCGTTTATTTCAGAGAACCCGAGTTGAACCATCCGTTCGAGAGCGCTACGATCCGCGGACCGGCTGCTTCGTCTATCTCCGACTCCAGTAGAGTCAAGTGGGGCAGTGCGAATGGCAACCGCAGGTAGTTATAGATGCGATGGCAGTATCGTGACACCGTACTCGTTTTGTGTACGTTCGCGTTCTTCGTGACCTACTTCGCGAGAGTCGCGATCAGCCCGGTGGTCCCGTTCATTACGGACGATTTCACGATCTCGAACACGCAGATCGGGATCGCGCTGTCGGGGATGTGGATCGCCTACGGTCTGACGCAGTATCCGAGCGGTGTCCTCGCGGATCGGTTCGGAGAGAAGCGTATCATCCTCGTCTCAGTCGGCGGTACGGCGGTACTGAGTTTTATCGCCGGTATCGCACCGCTCTTTCCCGTCCTCTTTCTGGGTCTCGTCGGTATCGGTGGGGTCGCCGGATTACACTACACCGTTGCATCGACGTTGCTCTCACGCACCTACGACGACATCGGCACCGCGATCGGGCTCCACTCGCTGGGCGCTCCGGCCGCCGGACTGATCGCGCCGATCGCCTCTGCCTGGATCGGCGTTCGCTACGGCTGGCGGCCCGCGGTCGCGCTCGTCGTTCTCGTCGCCGTACCGATATTCGTACTGTTCCTCTGGAGGGTGAATCCGACCCCGCCGCGTCGTTCGGAGGAGCGAGCGGGCGTCGGGCTGTTCGTATCGTTTCTCTGGCGGCCGGTGATCGTGTTCTCCGCGCTCGTCGCGGTCATCGCGATGTTCGTCATCAACGGACTCATCTCGTTCCTCCCGACGTTTCTCGTCGAGTTTCACGGCTACTCGCCCACGTTGGCTGGTGCGGTATTCTCGGCGTATTTCGTCGTCAGGGGTGGAGCGCAGATCGGGGTGGGTGCAATCTCGGATCGCTTCGATCGTGATTCCGTGGTGAGCGGGTGTTTGCTGTCGGGTACCGTCGGTCTCGTCCTGTTTCTCGCCGGTCCCGACTACCTCGTCATCGGCGCCGCCGTCCTCCTCTTCGGGATCGGAAACAGCTTCTTCGCGGCGCAGGAGCCGAAGATACTCGATAGCCTGTCCGAAGGGGAACGGAACGCCGGGTTCGGCGTCTTTCGGACGGTCTACGTGGTCGGAGGATCGACCGGATCGATCGGCGTCGGTGCGCTCGCGGACCTCGTTGGATGGCACCGGACGTTCGTCGTGCTCGTCGTCCTTTTCGCCGTTTCGTTCGTCCTGGTCACGCTGAATCGCCTCTTCAAGAAGTACTGACCGAGGCGGTCCGATGCTCGGTGTCGCGGGGTTCCGAACCTGGCACTTCGAGAACGTGCTGGACGTATTGGCCTCCCCTCCGTCGGTCCCGTGGTTCCCTGAAATCGGGCTAGAACAGGCCAGTGAACCGACAGGGAGGCTATTACGTCGGACCTGCCCGCTTCGGACAACTCATCACAGGTGTTTCGACCGGGTCACGAGAGATCGATGACGGCTCTGCAAAACCCAGAGAACACACCCGCGAACTGGCACCTCCAACGGGACACCTTCCCACTCGGCAGCTACGTCGGCGTTCGTGTTGGAGCCTAGAGGTCGTATTCCCGTCGCCGAATCCTGGCGGTCCCCCTCCGATTCCGACATCCAGAACGTTTTAACCCGACTGTCGAAAAAGAGGTACGGGCATGGAAGTAACTAGCATACCATCGACCGAACCGCAAGAGATGGACGGCGAAGTCCAGGAATCGGCAGCACTCCTCCGGGAAGGGCTCGCGAGCGAATTCGATGACACCACCGTTCGGTCGTCGGAAGTAACCTTTCGACCGGGGGAACGAACGAAGTTCCACACACACGACGGGATACAACTCCTGTACGTGACGGAAGGGACCGGCGTCGTGGGTAATCGAGAGGAAGAACGAACGGTTACCGAAGGCGATTTGATCCTGTTCCCACCGGGAGAAGAACACTGGCACGGCAACAGAGATGATGCGGATTCATCGTTCAGTCACCTGTTTTTCATCGTCGAACGAACTGGAACGACGACGACCGTAGCGGAGTGACTCTGGCCGGCCTTCGACCGGACCGGCCGTCCGCCTTCCGGTCATCCCCGATGCTGGTGCTACGAATTTCGTACGAGTACTCGACACGCGCTCCAGGAACGGGTCTGCGAGATCCGACGGTTGGCACGGCTGACACACCTCACTGATCCGGCTCCATCCCACCGGTCCCGAAGACGGGACCGACTCTGACCACCACTGTTATTATGTCCACGGTGGCGAACGTCAGAGACACGCCATCCGGAAAGCATCGATCGTTCTCGCAGTCATCGGCGTATCCGCGAACGAAGCTTCAGACCCACGGCGAGGAGGGTCGCGAGTGGCCCACTGAGGACGAGCGCGACGAGGCAGGCCACGAGTATCGAGAGCACTGGCTCGGTGAGCGGTGGGGAGATCGTCGCCCCGATCGGAACAACGACGACGCTCGCGACCGGAGCGACCGCTCCGTACGCGAGGAGCCTTCGCTGTCGCGGCGAGAACTGGATCCCGTCGTCGTCACGCTGTGGGATCCAGAGTCCTGCCGCCAATACGACGAACCCCACGAGCACGTACAGACCGAACACTACGATCGCCAGCCCTTCGGCGAACCCACTCTCGCTCGGTGACATCGCCGTGAAAACGAGTGCGAACCAGACGAGACTCCCGAGTATCAGGAGGGTCCCGAGTACAGCGAGCCCGATCTGGAGGGACGCTCGTCCCGATCGAGGGAGGCTCTTCATCAGGGAGCCGGAGGTCGTGTTCATACCTTCGAAACGGTCGTAACGCATATAAAATACTTATCCGATTCTCGATCACCGAGAACGTGGTCTCTCAGAACGGTTGTCCGAGAGCCCGTGAGACCGGTGATCCACGCACGGCTCCGACAGGTACTGCTCGGAATGTACACCCGGTACGTTCACTTGGCACCGTCTAGTTAGCGCGGTTTGAGAAGCGAGCAGGTCGTAGTGTTGGTTTGATCATGCAGCTCGCAGACCTGCTCAGCGAGTGCTACGCGGTGGAATTCGATGAATCGTGGGAGCGCGTGCGGACGGAGACACCCGTCAGGGTGTTCGCCCCCCGGGGTGATCGCGCTCGTCGGGACAGACCGCTACGCGAGACGGGTAGAACGCCGATGAAAGTTACCGTCGGCTATACCTCTGTAGAGGTCCTCCGCATCACGGGGGGGTTCGATGACCGTGAACGACGTACAGCCGACAGTATCAGCGTTCGACCGTCCACGTATTCGACTGGAACGGAGTTCTACAGGGACTTCCCTCCGGGGCGCGTTACCGTCGGCCGAGTCCTCTTCCACCCGCGGAGTGATTCGGGACTCCACCCCACGACGAGGACTGCTGTCACGAGAACGTAGCCCGTGAGGACGAACGGGTACATCTCGGCGGCGAACCCCATGACTTCGCCCGTCAGGTTCACGAACGCGTGGAACACCAGTACCGCGAGGATGCTCCGATCCGTGTTGTTGTACACCCACACGTGAAAGAGCGTGGCGAGGACGAGCATCGGTAGCCACCACGACAGCTCCGGCTGGAACGTCGTGTGCGCGTAATAGCCGGGCAAGAACACGAACGGAGCGTGCCAGATCGCCCATGTCGTCCCGTTTATAAGCCCCGCCGTGAGCGCACTGAAGCGTTCCTGGAGCTGGTCCAGCCAGTAGCCGCGAAGACCGATCTCTTCGGGTAGTGGAAAGACGAACGCGAAGACGAGGATCGAGACCACTGCCACCGGGTCGAACAGGCGGTCGGTCGAGACGACCTCCAGAGGCGCTGGTGTGATCCCGAACACCAGCGCGCCACCGGCCATGCACAGATTGAACACGGGCCAGAACAGCACGAGTATCGGCCACCACCGCGGGCCGATCCGACCGATATCGATCAGTCGGTTCCCCAGGTCACGCAGCCCCGGACGCCCGTAGAGGAGCCAACTCAGGAGGACGCCGGCCAGTAACGGGCTCGTCCCACCGACGACGAACAGCCCGACGTTCGGGAACGACCAGACCGACTCGCCCGATACGACTATCGGCGCCCAGAACAGATACGCCCAGCCGAGATAGATGACGGGGAATCCCCACGGGGTACCAGTGCGTGCGAGGAGCGCCAGTCTCCCCTCGGGTCGTCGCTGCCCGTCCGAGTTCATGCGATACGGTTCCATCCCCGGGCCGAAAGAGCATACCGCCTGTCTGGGAGAGTTCGTCTCGACGAACGGTGGTCGATGAGCGTCTTTCTCCACCTACTCGCGAGACTCGTGATGAATACGGACTCCCTGTCGATCACAACTGACTCGAAAAGCCTGTACTCTGCCCTTCGAAGGGACGACTGTCGCCCCTTCTGGTCGTGGCCGACTGTTTCCTCAGCCTCTCTGAACGGATCGAGCGCGCCCGCGTCGGCGAAGACGCTATTTTCGGGAGATCCTCCCGACGCGGTCATCGTACGTGTTCACCGGCTCCCGTGTTCATTTCCTCCTGTTCCAGCGGAACTACGGGTGTCCATGTTCCACTCCCGTGTGGCTGATGTACCCTCACCATCCCCTCGATAGTCCGTGGTTCCACGATCGGATAGCGACCGTCTCTCGCCGAAGGTGTTCGGGCGGTCATTCAAGGCCGGGGAGTTCGTTCGGTCAGAGTGGATGGAGAATCCAACCCTCTACGAACGACTGGGTGGACGTGAGTCGATCGCCGCGGTCGTCGATTCGTTCTACGAGCGCGTGCTCGCCGACGACCGACTGGCACACTACTTCGAGGCCACCGATATGCAGCGTCAGCGGGCCCATCAGACACAGTTTCTCAGTTCGGTCGCCGGCGGGCCAGTCGAGTACACCGGCGGGGACATGGAGTCCGTCCACTCCCACCTCGACATCAGCACCCGGGAGTTCGACGCGATCGCGAACCACCTCGATCGGACGCTCTCGGAGTTCGACGTCGACGACGCCGACCGGAACGAGGTGCTGGAGGCGTTCTACGGGTACGAGGACGAGATCGTAACGACCGTGTAGCCCGTGTCAAAACCGAGCGCAGGTCCGGGCGGTGAGTGCGTCCTCCCGTCCCCGACGGCGGGGGGAAACGAGTACGGTCCAGGGTCCCGTTGCGTACCCCATGTCCCGCGCAGTGATCTCGGCGTGGGCCCGACGGTACGTGCTCGTCGCGGTCTGCTGGCTGGTCCTCTGGCAGGCCGCTCTCTTGGTCGATGTCCCTCGACAGACCGAGGTCGTCCTCGGCCTCTACGGCTTCGTGTTGCACGTCGTGTTCGGGAAGGCCTACTCGCTGGTGCCGACGTACTTCGACCGCACGCTCTCCGAGCCCCGGGCGGCGGCGCTCGGCCTCCCGCTCACGGCGGTCGGCGTGGCGTGTCTCGCTTTCGAACCGATGGCTGGGGTCCCCGATACGGTCGGTCTCGTCGGTGCCGTCTCGTGGATCGCGGGCGTCTCGCTCTTCGTCGGGGTCCTCGTCTGGACGATCCGGGACAATCCGACGGGGGCGGAGACGGGGACCGGCGGGGTGAACGTCCACCGGGCGTCCGTCGACCGGGTAGTGAACGCGTTCGTCCCGATCGCGCTCGCGTACCTCCTGTTCGGGAGCTACGAGACGCTCGCGCTCTACGGCGTCGTCCCATCGGCCTTCGACGGCTACCCGCCGCGGGCGACCCACCTGCTCGGGGCGGGAACCGCGACGCTGCTCGTCTTCGCGCTCGGCTTTCGGTTGCTCCCGCGGTTTCTCGTCGCCGAACCGCCACGCTCGCTCGTGGTCGTCGTCCTCGCGGCCGGTGCGGTCGGCCCCCTCCTGCTCGCCGCCAGCCTTCCAGCGGGGACCGCGCTCGCCGTGGCGGGGGCGATCGAGGCGCTGGCCGTAATCGGTTACGCCGTCGGCTTCCTCGTACTCTTTCGTCGATCGGATCGACGGCGAGTCGCGTTCTACGGTGTCCTCCTGGGAGCGGTCGGTGGCGTCGCGGCGGTCCTCCTCGGACTCTGGCTCGCCGTCGGTGGTCTCGATTCGGGGATCCTCGCGGCGCATCGGCGCCTCACGCTGCTCGGGTTCCTCGGGCTCACCATCGTCGGGGTCTCCCTGCAGTTCTACCCGCCGAACGTCGGCCGCTGGCCGGGCTGTTCGGATCGGACCGCGCTCCTCGCGATCGGCCTACTCGCCGCCGCGGCCGCGATACAGGCCGCCGGACTGACGTTCTCCAGTCCCCCCGTCGAACGGGTCGGAGCGACCGTGGGCATCGTGGGCGCACTCGCCTACGGCTATCTCCTCGTGGCGGCGTTCGCGACGCGTCGGTAGGCTCGGTCGTCGCTCGTTTCTGGCTTCGAGAGCCGAAGACGGGGAGTGGATAGTCGATCGGTGGTCGGACCGTCGGCGGTGTCGGCCGTCGGTCACGGCCTCGCGATCTCACGGTCACCAGGACCACCGGTCGGCTCCGGTTCGACCCCCCACACTGATGAGGGACGCGAACGAGCCAGCCACTACCATGGGTGACGAGATCGACGACCCGGAGGAGCTACCGTCGGCCGCCGGCGAGTTCGCCGAGGAGTACCGCGATGTCTGGGAGGCGTACGCCGACCTGGGTGAGGCCTGTTCCGAGGCTGGCCCTGTCGCGGACGAGACGAAACGACTCGTGAAGCTCGCGCTCGCGATCGGGACGGGGTCCGAGGGAGCCGTCCACTCGCACGTCCGTCGCGGGCTCGACGAGGGGATCTCCCCCGAGGAGCTGAAACACGTTGCGGTGCTCTCGATCCCGACGATCGGGTTCCCCGGAGCGATCGCCGCGCTGAGCTGGATCGAGGACGAGACCGACTGATACGGACGGTCCGTGGCTCGGCGGAGCGGTCGGTGCCGACCACACGCTGAAGACGTGGCGGTGCGAACGGAACGGACGTGTCATCCGGGATCCGAGCCACGGTGACGGTCAGCACCGACGGCGAGTGTCCGATCGCACGGTTCGCGAGCGCGACGGGAACGGTGATCGACCGGGTGTCGACGAGCGTCGCCCCCGCCGGGACCGAAAGCGTCTCGGAGTTCGTCGTGGACGTCGGAGAGCGACCCGATAGCCCGCCGGAGGAGCCGGTCTTCTCGTACGGAACGGCGACCCTCTACCGGGTCGAACACGGGACGGAGCCGATCTGTCCGTGTGCGTGTCTCGGCCGGTTCGGCTGTCCCGTCCACCGATACGCCGCCTCCGGCGACGAGGTGACGCTGGTCTTTCACGCCGAGAGCTTCGACCAGCTCCAGGCGGTGATCGGCGAGTTCCGGGAGCGGTTCCCCGCCGTCGACGTGAAACGGCTGCTCCAGCCGCCGCTCTCGGGCGATCCCGAGGAACGGGTGTTCGTCAACTGGGGGAAACTGACCGACCGCCAGCGCGAGGTGCTCGAGACGGCCTACGGGATGGGCTACTTCGAGCGTCCCCGAGAGGCTAACGCGACCGAGGTGGCGGACGAGCTGGGCGTTGCCCCGTCGACGGTCTCCGAACACCTGCGTACGGCCCAGCGCAAGATCTTCGAGGACCTCCTCGAGTCGAGCGTGTAGCCGCCGGCTCCTTCGGAAGGCCGCCAGCGACTGTCGGGCGACCCCGACGAGAGAAACTCCAGTGCCTACCGCACAGCACTTGCATGGGGAACGCCACGCCGGGGGTCCGGCCGGAGGCGGTGGGTTCCGAACCGCCTGCCGTCCGACGAATGACTTAACCCCACCCGTGCGCACCCACCGACCATGGCACTCGCGGAGGAGACCGAGATGACCCGAGGCGAGATTGACGAGTTCCTCGGTCGCCACGAGACGGGCGTGCTGGCGCTCGCCCGGTCGGACGAGCCGTACGCGATCCCCATCTCCTACGGCTTCGATGCCGACGAACGGACCTTCTACATGCGACTGGTCTCGACCCCCGAGAGCCAGAAACGGCGCTTTCTCGCCTCCTCGCCGGCCGCCCGGCTCGTCGTCTACGAGGAGGCGGCGGAGGGATCGGTCTACCGGAGCGTCGTCGCAACGGGCACGCTCGCGGAGATCCCGCTGAACGAGCTGACGGTCGAGCGGATCGAACAGTACGGGGAGGCGAAGCGACCGCTGTTCGAGATCTGGGGCCGGTCAACGGCGGACCTCAACATCCAACTCTACCGGTTCGTACCCGACGAGCTGAGCGGTCGGCTGACCGAGATCGATCGCGAGGACGGCGGGTGAGGGTTAAGTCGATCGGGACAAACCGGCGACCGGGCGACGCCGTTCGTTACGTCTCGACGAAGTGTTCGGGATGGACGGAGGCTCCACAGACGGGACAGCCGTTGCTCAACGTGGCCTCGCGCATCGGCCCGTTCAGTTCGATCCGCTGTTCGCAGTCTGGGCAGGTGAACTCGTACTCTTCCATGGGTTCTCGGCTCCGTCCGTCCGTCGTCCTCCCCAACGTCCGGCGGTGGGAAAGGGTTTCACCCGGACGTGGGATGTGTCGCGCTCGCTGATCGGTGCTGTCGGCCATCTCATCGCTCAGTCCTCGCCGCGAGTGACCACCTGGGCTGCTCGCGCTCGCGGCGGGTCACCTCCAGTTCGGCGCCGCCGTCGCCGCCGACCGAGAAGCGGACGTCCCGCACGCAGAGGCAGTACTCGCTGACGTGTCTGCCCGAGCGGTGGATGCGGATCCGCTCCTCGATCAGCCCCGCGTCGGCGAGCCGTTCGAGCTTCCTGTACACCGTCGAGGTCGGGAGGTCGAACTTCTCGGCGATGTCGTTCGCCGACAGGGCCTCCTCGCCGGTCGCCTTGAGGATCGTCCGACAGTCCGCGTCCTCTAGCGCGCGGAGCAGCGTCCGTACCTCCTCTTCCCGATCGACCGTTCTGACCGTCGAATCGTGCGGTCGAACGTCCGCGATCGCCATCGGTGCCTGACTCATACTCCAATCGAGAGGCGAGCCGACTACCAGGGTTCACCACCGATATCGGGGGTGGTTTAAGTACTCGACCGTCATACCGGCCTCGGACCCGCGTTCGCATCCGAGCGAGGCCGGCTCCGGCCGTTCCCACCGACTGGGAGTCGGCTGTCGTGTTTAGGTGACGGCGTTCGAACGACGTAACGGAACCATGTCCGAAGAATTAACCGTCGACGCTCCGGAGCGATGTACCGACTGTCCGATCGACACGAGCGACTGTCCGGCCGTGATGGTCGCGTGGACCGGCTCTCGTGCCGTCCTCTGCGAACAGGACAACGTCGACGGCTGGCTCGCCTCCACGGTCGTCGTCGACCTGAACGCGATGCGGTAGCTCCCGGTGTAATGCCGTTCGCCTCTGGTCGCGTTCGGTCGCCGGCCCGCGACCGCTCCACTCTCTCCGGCCGACCGGGTTCGACGGCCGGACGAGGGTCGCGGCGCCCACAGAGGATCACGAGCGTCCCGGCCGCCGGACCCGCTCGTTCGGACGCTCGAAACACTCGCTTCGCTCCCCGGATGGTCCATTCTGGTCCAGGTGAACGGCCGGGTCCCGCACTCCCCGAAGCTCCGGGACCGGGGCGACGAGTTCGAGACGATCGAACGAGAGCGACGTCGTGACCGTGGTCTGGCGGCCGTAGGGAAACCTCACTCGACGACGACGGCCCCCTTCATCCCGACGCCCTCGTGCGGCGAGCAGACGTATCTGAACGTCCCCTCCTCCTCGAAGGTGTGTGAGAACGTGTGGCCCGCCTCCTCCGCGAGGTCGGACCCGAAGGCGCCGTCGACCTCCGTGACGTCGTGAGAGCCGCCCTCGCCGGTCCACTCCCAGGTCACCTCGGTCCCCGGATCGACGAGGATCGCGGGTGGATCGAACGTCAGGCCTTGCTCACCGGCGCCGTTCGCGACCTCGACCTCGTCACGACCGGTCATTTCGAGGGTTCCCTCGTAGTTCTCGACGTCGTCGAACCAGTCGTCGTACTCGGGTTCGTCCTCGACGAACTCCGCGTCGCCGGGCTCGTCGTCGTCTCCGACCTCCGCATCCGGGTCCGCCTGGGGGAGTTCCGCGGGCGGTCCCTCGAGTTCGTCCTCGTCGATGAACGCGCTACAGCCGGCGAGTCCGGCCGCGATACCGGCGCCGATCGCGACGGTGAACGAGCGCCGTCCGAGTCCTCCGGTCGTGTCCTCTGCCATGAGGGAGGCTCCGTCCCTGGAGGAAAAGACCGCTGTTCCGGTTCCCACCGACTGGGAATCGCGACGACCACTTATCGTCGCCGTCGACCCTACGTTCACGTGATGGCCGAGAGTCACAGCCCCCCGACGCCGTTCCAGGAGATCGAACTCCCCGACGGGAGCGATCCCATCGAGAAGGGTGTCGTCCGCCGGGTGAGAACCGGAGACGGGTCGGTCACCGTCGACGTGGCGATCGACGGCCTCGGCGAGTCGCTCGCCGAGCGGATCGTCGAGCAGGTCCGCGGGGCGGCGCTCACGCTCCCCGGCACCGACCACGTCCGCGTCCTCCCGGTGAAACACGAGGACAAGAGCATCGAACTCCCCGAGGTCGACCACGTGCTCGCGGTCGCGAGCGCGAAGGGCGGCGTCGGGAAGACGACGGTCTCGGTCGCGCTCGCCCGCACCCTCGCGGCTCGCGGGCTCGACGTCGGACTCTTCGACGCCGACATCTACGGCCCGAACGTCCCCCACCTGCTCGAGGACGTGGAGGGGCCGGTGCTCACGAACGAGAACGGCCAGCCAGTCCCCCTCGAGTCCGACGGGTTGCAGATGCTCAGCCCCGGCGTCGTGGGCGGGGAGCCGCCGACCGCGCGGCGAGGGGCGATCGCCTACGGTGCGATGGAGAACCTGCTCGGACAGGGCGCGTGGGAGGGCCGCGACGTGCTCGTCATCGACATGCCGGCCGGCTCCGACGACGTGGCCGGCGCGCTGCTCGAACACGTCCCGGTCGACGGCGCGGTGTTCGTGACGACGCCGTTCGACGCAAGCGTCGACGACACCGAGCGAACCGTGAAGCTGTTCGAGGAGAACGGCGTCGCGACGGTCGCGGCGGTCGTGAACATGAACGGGTTCGACTGTGCGTGCTGTGGCGAGCGCAACGAGCTGTTCGAGGACCCGGTCGAGATCGACGTCCCGACGGTCCACACCCTGCCGTTCGACCGCGGCCTCCAGCGCTCGCCCGGCGGGAAGGGGGGCCACGAGGCGCTCTCGGGGCTCGCGACGACCGTCGAGGGCTTCCTCGACGAGGTACTGGGTGCCGCCCCGGAGGACACGGTCGACCTGCGGGGGCTGCCCCGGGACAGCCAGGTGCGACAGCTGAGCGCCGAGGTGGCGTACACCCCTGCTGGGGACTGTGTCCGTGCGCTCGTCGAGGAACCGACGTGGCTACTCGACACTCTCCGTTCGGACGTGGGCGACCTCCTCGGAGATCTCGCCACGAGACCGATCGGGGAGAACGGGACGCTCCTCGAACTGGAACGTGCGTGAACGCCCCGACGGGGCCTGCTGAGAGCCGTAGGGATCTGTGGGAGTGTCCGTTCTTCTCATAGGGATCATCGTAGCCGACTGGATCTCCCAGGCTTACACGCCACCGACGTCGCTCGATTCGCGTTCGAGAAAGTATGAACTTCTACGATGATCCCTATCACGGCAGACGAAAACGGATTGCCGACACCATCGTGGTCAATCCGGACGACGTCCCCGAGAGCGGTACGAGCAGGTGGTCGCCCGAACGGCTTCACCCCGACTGATAGTAACGAAGCTATAGATTCGACTGTGTACTACCTGATGGCTGGTAGAAGACGGTGCGAGAAACGTGGCGCGTACGAGGCAGAAGGATCCTCACTCCGGTTTGGCGGTCTGCCCCCAACGGTCGTAGAACGTGACCTCCTCCAGAGAACGCCGCGGCCCACGTTTGAAGTCCTCTCCACGGAAGTACGCAACCGGGATCAGCCCGGCCTGAGAGACGTCGTCGGGGATGTCGAGGAGGTCGGCTGCGTCCGGTTCGGCTCCGAGGTGAATCATGGTCAGTGACGATCCCAGCCCGCGACTCCGTAACGCGAGCATGAAACTCCAGGCGGCTGGCCACAGTTCACCGTAGACTGCTGATGCGGCCATATTCCACAGGTCCGTCTCGTATCCTAGTCCCTCCCACAGTTCGTGTACCTCTCGAACTGGTTCGACTGAACACGGAATCACGTGGATCGGCACCTCCTCGAGATGCTCGGCCAGAAACCGGGACGACGCAGCGACCCGGTGAGTCTGCTCGTCGTCCTCGGGGAGGTCGCGCTCCATCAGCTCCATGAACGGACTGATCGTCTTGCGGTAGAGTTCACCGAGGGCCTGTCGCGTGTCCGGGTCGGTGATCACCAGCCACCGCCAGTTTTGATGGTTGAAACCGGTCGGAGCCTAGAGTGCCATCTCCAGGCACTCGTTCACCACGTCCAGGGGTACCGGTCGGTCGAGATCGAGTCGGCGTCGCACCGCTCGCGTCGTTGTCAACACGTGGTCGATACTCTCGTGGTCGAGATCTCCGGTTCGTATCGGCTCGTCAGTCATGATTTAACACGGATCACGCCGACTGGATATTCCGGTTCACGCTGAAGACGTTCTCGGGATCGTATCTTTCCTTCAGCCGGGCGATCCGGTCGTAGTTCTCGCCGTAGGTCGCTCGGATCCGCTCGTCGCCCTCATCGGCGGTCTGGAAGTTGATGTAGTTACCTCCCGTCGTGAGGGGCCTGAATCGCTTCCACGCGTCCGTGACCCACGTTCGATACCGCTCGCCGTTGGGGTCGTCCGATTCCCACATTCCTGCGACCATGTAGACGTACCGTGCATCGCGGTTGCCGACCGCTCCATCGTCAGACGCACACTCGTTGAGGGCTCCGCCGATATGTGCGAACGCGACCTGGCCGCCGGGAATCGGGTTCTCTTTAGCCAGTTCTCGCGTCGTCGAGAGCAGATCGTCTCGTATCTCGGAGACGAACTCGGTCTTCCAGTAGTAGTGGTTCCCCTTCGGCTGCGTCCCATCGAGATACGACTGCAGCTGCGTGTACGGCTGTTCTGCGAGCAGGTCCACGATGGGATCACCGAGTGCTCGAATCGGAGCCATCACCTCGTCAACGTCGTTGAGGTCCCCGGTGTAGCAGATGGCCATCGCGCAGATCCGCTTCCCGTGCTGTTCCTCGGGCACGAACGGTGCAGGAGGAGCCCGACGCATGACGAGAAATATCGTTAGCTCCCTGGGCGCCTCGGCCGTGATCTCCCGGTATGCTCCGAGAATCTCGCTGGCTCGCTCGAACGGCCAGGCGATGAGCCCGCCGTAGACGGTCGGCCCGACTTCGTACAGCTGGAAGGTGAACGACGTGACGACACCGAAGTTGTGGCCAGCACCGCAGATCGCCCAGAAGAGGTCTTCGTTCTCCTCGCGGCTCGCACGGCGAACCGTGCCATCGGCAGTGACCACTTCGACCTCGAGTAGGTTATCGACCGTCCAGCCGAACCGCCGGGTCAGGTAGCCGAAGCCCCCGCCGAGGGTCAACCCGGCCAACCCGGTTTCGGAGATGAAGCCCAACGGCGTCGCGAGGCCGTGAACCTGGGCTTCCCGGTCGAGATCGCCGACGAGACACCCGCCCTGCGCGATACCGATTCGAGTGTCGGGATCGACTACGACGCCCCGCAGCCGGGACATGTCGATGGTCAGCCCGCCATCGGCCAGTGCCGTCCCCGCGATGTTGTGACCGCCGCCCTTTACCGAGAGCAGGAGGTCGTGTTCACGAGCGAAGTTCACCGCAGCCACGATATCCGCCGTCCCCGTCGGCTGGACGACGAGAGCTGGCGATCTCTCGATCATCCCGTTCCAGATGTGCGTGGACTCCTCGAAGTGTTCGTCTGTCGGCGTGACGAGTGGTCCACGGAGTTCCTGGCGGAAGGTTTCAAGCGTCTCTTCGGGGAGCTGTGCCGTGGTTCCGTCTCTGGTATCGATGACCGTGTGTGTCATGGTGTAAAAGTCTCACAGTTTCGTGTGGTGAATCGTCGGATCCGGTCACTCGAAGGCCGCTGGATCGAACGCAGACGCGAAGAAAGGTCGACCTCGTCAAAGACCGCATCGCGCAGTTGTTCCAGGTCTTCGGAATCGTGGGTTTCATCGCGTACCGGTCCATGTCCGCGATGTCGTTGGGTGAATCGGGCATCGGTTGGTCGTAGGTGCCCTCCTAACGCACCGGTGTCTCGTTCACCCCCGTCATCACCGACGCTGTGATCCACCTGCTGATCGAAATTCTTCGGGTGGGTTTCGACTGTTAGCACCACTCACACCACGAAATCAGCTACGCGGCACTCAGCAGTATAAATTCCCCGTGAAAGGTTTCACACCACGAAAGAAGCGGTAAACTGATTTACGAATCCTCGACCGGGACGAGATCATCCGCGTCACCGACCGGTTCGGCCTGCTCCCGTAACCGCTCGTAGTATACCTCTGCCCATTCGACCAACTCGGGGGAACCCGTGTCGATGGTGGCCTGCAGGGATCCCGTCTCGCCGTCGTAACAACAGATACTGACGTGGTCATCGAAGAGACAGATCCCACACCGGTCGTCGAGTGGGAGGTCATCGTGAATCCAGACGGTACAGTTGCTATGACTTACCGCCTTCGTTACCGCTTCGGGATCCCATACGAGGATCTGCTTGAAGACGTCGGGTGGATAGATGTAGTCACTCTGCAGGTCATCAAGCGATCGGGTAAAGAACACCTCCAGGTTGCTCGACTTCAGCATAACCATACCGAACCCGCGCATCATTCCAGCCTCTCTAACGAGTTCAGTGATCCGTTCGACGGGCTGATAGGGATATCCGGGACCCGGCTTCGACACGACCATATCATCGAATAACTCGATGCTGAAGTTATCGAGTTCGTACGGAAGCCACGGCCAGACCTCACGTAGGGACTGTTCGAGGCGCATTGCGTCACGGAACTCGCGTAACCGCGCGGCGACGAACTCACCCAGATCGGTTAACCGGTACGTTCGCTCCTCTTTGGTGATCCAGTGGCGGTCCTCGAGATCGGTGAGAATGCGGCCCATCGTCGGTGAGGATGCGCCTGTCGTTGAGCGTAGATCGCGCCGGTCGCAGGAGGTTTCGCTCAGTGCATCGAGGACCCGACTCGATGTTGCGAACTCGCTAGGAATTCGATATCCTCGAGTGTTGTGTCCATGATTGTGGTATGGCTTGACACACTATATCCGTTAGGTTGGATACCGATCGAGCGGGCTCTCAGAGGAGCGTCTTTGAATCGATCGATACCCTCCCGTCGGTAGTTGACGCACATCCATTCTCCGGGAATCAGCAGAGTGGATAAATAGGTCCTACCCGTGATCTCTCCATGGACGTAACCGACATCGTCGACGAGGAGTTCCGTTCGTACGACGACTCGACGCCGGTCTCGAAACTCCGCGGGGCGTTCGAGACGACGGACGAAAAAGCACTCCTGATCACACGCGACGACGAGCTTGAGGGTGTCGTTTCGCGGCGGGAGGTCCTCTCCTCTCACGAGAAAGGGTCGCGGAAGGCACGTTCGCTTGTCCGACCAGTTCCCACGATCGACCGTCAGGAGGACCTGCGAGAGGCCGCTCGACTCATGATCGCCGGCGATACGAAGGTCCTCCCGGTTTTCGATACCGGCTCTGGAGACGACGACGGTCAGCTCGTCGGCGTCGTCCGCGAGGACGACCTCTTACGTCACGTCCAGCCGTACCTCTCGGTGCTCGACGTGGGGGACGTCGCCACGACGGACGTCGTCTCAGTGAACCCGGAGACCACGCTCGGGCAGGCGCTCGCGACGTTTCGCACCGAGCGCATTCGACATCTCCCGGTCGTCGCCGGTGACGGCGAGGAGGTCCTCGGTATCGTCGGCCTCGTCGACGTCCTCGAGTTCGTCACCCGCGAACTCCAGCGCTCTCAGGGAGGCGATCCGTCCGAGCACGTCGTCGACCAGGGCGCCGGCAGCGGGGGGTTCGGTGCCCGTGAAGGCGAGAGTGCGGATCTGCTCGACCTCCCGGTGAGCAACGTGATGATCGAGACCATAGGAACCGCTGCACCCGACGAGCTCCTCGACGACGTGCTCGGAACGATGCTCGAGTTCGGTGCGTCGTCGTCGATTGTCCTCGACGACGGCGCGCTCGCGGGAATCGTCACCAAGACGGACCTCCTCGAGTCACTGACCTGGGACGACGAAGACGCGCTCCCCGTTCAGGTGTTCGGAGGCGAACTACTGTCCGATCTGACCCGCGAGGAACTGGGCGAGCGGATCGAGAACGTCACTCGCAAGTACAGCGCCATGCGCGTCATGGAGGCGAAGGTCCACTTCAACGAGCACAAAGAACGCCTCCGGGGCGTTCCGCAGATCTACACCCGGATCCGCCTCTTCACCGACAAGGGACTGTTCATCGGCGAAGAGTCCGGCTTCGGGGACCGCCACTCGTTCTCGCTGGCGCTCAACGCGATAGAACGGCAGATCCTCGAGGGAAAGACGTTCGGACAGAGCAAGAAACCCACAGACACGGAGGACGTAAACAGGATGTACGGCTGGTGGCTCAGCGAGTGACCTAAACCTTCCCATTGAACGGGGGCGAAACCCCCCGAGCAGACACGGCCCACGGGTTGCGTCGAACGACCGTTCTCTCGACGCTCCGTTCTCTCGGACGGCCCCATCGGCCCGAACATGTTCGATCCCGTTCCCACCGGCTGGGAACGTACGAGACCGGTTTAGGAGTACGGTGTGACGGTCGAGACGTGATGAGGGACACGACCGGTCGGCCGGGAGCGACTGACAGCATCGACCCACGAGGCGAGGTGAGACGATGAGCGAAGCCTCGGACGCGGATCGGGACGCCGCCGGCGAGGGCGCTACGACCCGCCGCGACGTGCTGGTCGGCGCCGGGATGCTCGCGGGCGCCGGTCTGGCCACGGGGCTCACCTACCGGCGGTTCAGTCCGGAGCCGACGGGCGGACCGCCCGGGACGTTCAACCCGCTCGCGGAGTACCCCGAGCGCGACTGGGAGTCCCACTATCGGGACATCTGGGACGTCGACGACACGTTCACGCTCACCTGCACCCCGAACGACACGCACAACTGCTACCTCCAGGCGAACGTGAAGAACGGGGTGATCACCCGTCTCGGCCCGTCGATGAACTACGGCGAGGCGACCGACCTCCACGGCAACCAGGCGAGTTCGCGCTGGGACCCGCGGGTCTGTCAGAAGGGGCTGGCGATGGTCGAGCGCTTCTACGGCGACATGCGGGTGAAGGCACCGATGGTCCGCCGCGGGTTCAGGGAGTGGGTCGAGGAGGGGTTCCCGCGCGACGACGACGGGAGCATGCCCGAGGAGTACGCGGGGCGGGGGACCGACGACTGGGACGAGGTCTCCTTCGAGGAGGCCTACGACCTCGCGGCGGAGACGATCCTCGAGATCGCAGCACACTACAGCGGCGAGGAGGGCCAGGAGATGCTGCTCGAGCAGGGCTACGACGAGCGGGTCGTCGAGGAGACCGGCGGTGCCGGAATCCAGACGATGAAGTTCCGCGGCGGGATGCCGCTTCTGGGGATGATCCGGCTCCAGGGGATGTACCGAAAGGCGAACGAGATGGCGCTGATCGACCACCACGTCCGCGACGTGGACGAGGAGGAGGCGGTCGGTGCCGCCGGGCTCGATAACTACTCCTGGCACACCGACCTGCCGCCGGGACACACGATGGTCACCGGCCAGCAGACGGTCGACTTCGACCTCGTGAACGCGGAGTACGCCGACCACATCGTGATGGCTGGCATGAACTGGATCTGCACGAAGATGGCCGATTCGCACTGGCTGACCGAGGCCCGGATGAAGGGGACGACGGTCACCGGGATCTTCACCGACTACAACGCGACCGCCACCAAGTGCGACGAACTGATCACCGTCAGGCCGGCGACCGACACGGCACTCTTTCTCGGCGCGGCGAGGATCATCATCGAGGAGGGCCTCTACGACGAGGAGTTCGTCCGCGGCCACACCGACCTGCCGATGCTCGTCCGAACCGACGAGAGCCGGCTGCTCCGTGCGAGCGAGGTGTTCGAGGACTACGAGAACGCCGACCTCGAGAAGACGAGGGTCGTCGCAAACGACGACGAGCGCCCCGGACAGGCGACGGTCGACGTCTGGGAGAACATCCTCACCGAGGACCTCCGGGCCGACTGGGGCGACTTCGTCGTCCGCGACGAGGAAAGCGAAGAACTCGTCGCGGTGTCGCGCGACGAGATCGGCGAGGACTTCGACGTGCCGGCATCGCTCGAGGGCTCGTTCGAACTCGAGACGGTCGACGGCGAGACGATCGAGGTCCGGACGGTCTTCGACCTGATCAGGGAACACCTGATCGACACCTGGGACGCCGAGTCGGTGGCGGCCGTGACCGGGACCGATCCGGAGGCCGTCGAGAGCCTGGCCTACCGAATGGCCGACAACCAGGAGAAGACGCTGCTCATCAAGGGGATGGGCCCGAACCACTACGCCAACCAGGACCAGAAGGACCGCTCGGCGTTCCTGCTCGCGTCGCTGACGCGGAACGTCGGCCACTTCGGGGGGAACATCGGGAGCTACGCCGGCAACTATCGCGGCGCGTACTTCAACGGGCGCCAGCAGTGGTCCTCGGAGGACCCCTTCGACATCGAACTCGACCCGGACGAGCCCGCTCGGGAGGACACCCGCTACACGATGCAGTCGGCACACTGGTACTCCCACGGCGACCGCCCGCTGGAGGTCGACGGCGAGTACTTCATGGGCGACTCGCACATGCCGACGCCGACGAAGTTCCTCTGGACCGCCGGCTCGAACTCGATCCTGGGTAACGCGAAGGGGAGCTACGACATCGTCCAGAACATGCTCCGGAACGGCCGGATCGAGGCGCTGTTCACCAACGAGTGGTGGTTCACGCAGACCTGTGAGTACTCGGACATCGTCTTCCCCGCCGACTCGTGGGCCGAACACCACCTCCACGACATCACCGCGAGCGTCACCAACCCGTTCGTGATGGCGATGCCGCTGACCGGTCTCGACGAGCGGATCTACGACACGCGCAACGACGCCCAGATCTACAGGGGCGTTGCCGACGCGCTCGCCGAGCGAACCGGCGACGAGCGCTTCTCGGAGTACTGGGCGTTCATCGACGAGGAGGAGTACAGGGCCAAACCGTACCTCCAGCGGATCATCGACCACTCGAACACGGTGAAGGGCTACGACATAGAGGACCTGATCGAGCGCGCCGAGGAGGGGGAACCCCGGCTGATCATGACCGGCACCTACCCCAAACTCGTCGGGAAACGCCAGACGCAAGAGGACAGCCCCTGGTACACGAAGACCGGGCGGATGGAGTTCTTCCGCGAGGAGGATCTGTTCACGCAGGCGGGCGAGAACATCCCGCTACACAGGGAACCGATGGACGGGACGCCGTACGAGCCGAACGCCATCGTCTCCGGCGCCGACCACCCGCTGATAAACCCCGAGACGCCCGAGGACCTCGGCTGGGAGGAGGGCCGCGACGACGGCGAGTCCCGACAGGTCCGGAACGTCGTCTACACGCCCGACGAACTGGTCGAGACCACCCACCCGCTCCGGGACCTCGACGACGGCTACCGGTTCTCGTACATGACGCCGAAGTACCGCCACGGCGCGCACACGTTCGCCAACTCGCTGCCGAACGTCGCCGTCTGGTGGGGACCGTTCGGCGACATGGAGCGCGAGGACGAGCGCAAGCCGTACGTCGGCGAGGGTTACATCGAGATGAACCCCGCGGACGCCCGCGAGGAAGGCATAGAGGACGGCGACTACGTCTACGTCGACGCCGACCCCGAGGACCGACCCTACCGGGGTTTCGACGAGGACGACGACGACTACCGCGTCGCCCGTGCGATGATGCGCCTGCGCTACCAGCCGACGCTCCCGCAGGGGGTCACGCGGAGCTGGATGAACCTCAACCAAGCCTCCCACGGGTCGGTCGAGGCACACGAGCGCTCCGCCGAGGAGTGGGAAGAGGTCGAGATGGCGACCCACGACGAGGAGCGCGCGCCACCGCACACGCCCGACCCCGACGTCGGGCTGGCGAAGAACGAGCAGACGGGCTACCAGTCGCTCTACCGCTACGGCGGCCACCAGAGCGCGACGCGGACCTGGTTCCGACCGACACTGCTCACCGACGACATGGCGAGAAAGGAGTACGGCGGGCAGAACGTCGGCGTGGGCTTCGCCGCCGACATCCACTGCGCGAACGGTGCGCCGAAGGAGTCGTTCGTCAGGGTCGAGAAGGCCGAGGACGCAGGCGAGGACGGCGAGGGACTCTGGCGGCCGGCGGAGATGGGGCTGCGACCGGGATACGAGGACGACGCCATGGAGCGGTATCTCGCGGGTGAATACGTCACGGCGGGAGAGGACTGATCATGTCACAAGTTGAGAACTGGCAGCTCGGGCGCGAGGTCGAGTACCCGTACGAGGAGGCCCGCCCCGAGCGACAGTGGGCGGCGATGTTCGACCTGAACAAGTGTATCGAGTGCCAGACGTGTACGCTCGCGTGCAAGACGACGTGGACCCACGAGGAAGGGCAAGAGCACATGTTCTGGAACAACGTCGAGACTAAGCCCTACGGCTCGCACCCCGTCGGCTGGGACCAGCGGCTCTTAGAGGAGATGGACTCGATGGAGTGGGCCGACGACGGCACCTACGAGGGCGATACGATCTTCGAGGCGAACGGGACCGACTGGGAGGACGAGGAGAACCACCCGACCGAGAAGAACATCGGCGAGGACGTCGCGGGGTTCATGCCCCAGGGCGACGACTGGCGCTACCCGAACCTCGGCGAGGACGAGTCGACCGGCGAGGAGATGGAGCCCGACATGCACTTCGACGAGGGCACCCACCCGATCTGGTTCTTCTACCTGCCGCGGATCTGCAACCACTGCACGTACGCGGCGTGTGCCGGGGGCTGTCCGGTCCAGGCGATCTACAAGCGCGAGGAGGACGGAATCGTCCTCATCGACCCCGACAGCTGCGAGGCACAGCTGGTCTGTAACGAGACCTGCCCGTACATGAAGGCGCAGTTCAACCCCGCGGAGGGCATCTCCCAGAAGTGTATCGGCTGCTACCCGAAGACCGAGCAGGGGCGAGCCCCGCAGTGTTTCGAGAACTGCCTGGGGAAGATCCGGCTCCACGGCTACATCAACCACCCCGACGACGTCGGCGAGACCGATCCGATGGAAGGCCCAGTGAACCCGATGGACTTCATCGTCCACGAGAAGGGACTCGCGCTCCCGCTCTACCCGCAGTTCGGCCTCGAACCGAACGTCTACTACATCCCGCCGATCACCGCGCCGGTGGAGTACCTGACCCAGATGTTCGGCCCCGGGGTCGAGGAGGCGATCGAGACCTACCGCTCGATCGGTGACGGCGAGCACCCGGGACTGGAGGGGATCCTCAACCTGATGGGCTCGACCGAGTGGTCGATCACCGAGTTCGAGGTCGACGGCGAGGAGTGTATCGGCTACTACGAGGGCGACGAAGTCGGCCGCGTCCCCGTGACCGAGCCCACCGTCGAGCGCGAGCGCATCGACGAGATCGACGGACAGGACGTCTACCGACTGGACGTGACCTGAGCATGAGCAGGAACACCATCCTCGGCGGGCCGTCGAATTCCACCGAGAAGACGACCGAACCGGGGCGAGCGATCGACGAGGTGACCGAGCGGGCGATCGAGGCCGGCGACACGGAGACCGCGATCCACCGGGCGACCGTCTACGGACTGCTCGCGGTCGGTTTCGAACGGCCGGGCGAGGACTTCGAGGCGGCGCTCGCGGAGGGGGCGTTCTCCGACGCGCTCGTCGAGTCGGCTCTCGCGCTCGATCCGGCGGTAGCCGAGCGCGCCGAGGCGGTCGGCGAGTACCTCGCGGACCGCGAGACGCTCCATAAGCAGTGGGCGTCGCTGTTCGGCGTCGAGGAGGGGATCACCGTCTCACCGTACGAGCTGACGTACCTCCCCGGCCCGCTGATGACGAACGTCCGGAAGCTCGCCGACATCGGCGGCTTCTACGAGGCGTTCGGCCTCTCGATTTCCTCGGGGAAGAACGACCGCAAGGACCACCTCTGTCTACTGCTCGAGTTCCTCTCGATCCTCTGCGAACGGGAGGCTGCGCTCCGGGAGGCCGGCGACGACCGGGGCGTCGCCGTCGTCGTCGGCGCACAGCGGACGTTCGTCGAGGACCACATCGGCCGGTGGTACTGGCGGTTCACCGGCGAGGTGAGCGCGCACGACGACGGCTTCTACGCCGCGCTCACGGACCTGCTGGCCGCCACTGTCGAGCGGGACGTCGAGACACTGGATCTCGAACCGAACTGGGTCCCGGACCACCCGGAGGTCACCGAGTGGAACGAGGACGTCTTCGGCGACTACGGACGGGACTGCGGGGGCTGTGGCGTCGGCGGCGGGTTCGACCAGGAGGCGGAGATGGACCTCCCGTACGCGCCGGAGGACGGGCCACCATCGCAGCCGACGCGGGACTGACCCGGTCGATCGGCTCCGGGGATCGAACGATAGTTCGAGATCCGCTCCGAACGGATCGATTCGTCCGGCGTTATTCCACGTTCGAGAGCGCCCGATCGAGCGCTTCGGTGGCGCCCTCTTCGACCCGTCGTAGCCGGGTTTCGACCTCGTCGACGAACTCGGGATCCTCTCCCTCCTCGACGTTCGCCCGGACGAGGCGTGCGGAACTCCGGAGCGCAGCGTGTGTCAGAAACACACCCGTCGCACCGTCTTCGACCGTGCTGTCGGTACCCTCTCCGATCGCAACGGCAGCGAGCCGAAGGACTTCACCGCAGACCTCGGCCGTCTCCAGTGGCACCTCGACGACGCGTCGCGAGGCCGCCTCGACCGCGTCGACGTCTCCCTCGCCGTTCCGGTCGTCGAGGGCGGTACGCAGCCCGTCGACCGCTTCGGCGTCGGCATCAGCGAGTACTAGCAACCGCCTCCGAGCGATCCGGAGGTCGTCACGGATCTCGCGCAGTTCGTCCTCGACGTCGGTGTCACCTCCTTTCCGGATCGTGTGGATACAGACCATCTCACAGAGTGCTATCCCCGATGCGGCCGTCACGGCGGCGACCGCACCCGCACTCGGCGTCACGGCGGGCGAGGCGACTTCGTCGAGGAACCCCCCGACGGATCGGTCGGCGAACGTCATCCTGATCGCTGGAATCGCAGCCCCGTGGCTTAGCGTGTTCGATCGAATCGCGAATCGAACCCCGGTCGGCGGTCGGACTACCCGGGCAGCGGTCGCTTCAGGTCGATCCCCTCGGGCAGGTCGGAGACGAACTCCTTGACGATCGTCTCCTCGGCCCTGTGAAGCGTCTCGCTGGCAGTCGACTTCGCGATCCCCGTCGCCTCTGCGAGTTCGGTGAGCGTACACTCACGGGGCGTGTCGTAGTAGCCGCGTTCGACTGCCGCTATCACGAGCTCCCGTTGCCGTTCCGAGAGGAGCTGTGTCGAGTCGACGACCGAGCTGACCTGCTCGACCCGGAACTCGAGTCCGAACTGCTCGAGTCGTGTACACAACTCCGAGAGGTGCGCGTTCGACCCGGTCACCTCGATCGTCGCCTCGCCGTCGCGGATGTCGACCGGGAGCTCGATCGGCAGACCCGAAGCCTGCGCGGAGAGCAACAGGAGTGGGGCCGTCGTCTCGAACTGTACCGTCCCCCGGTTCTCCGAGCCGTGCAACGGCGTCACCTCGACGAGCCCGGGGTGGTCCAGCATCGCCTCGACGACCGCACGGGGGTCGTCGTGGGTTATCTGGACGATCCCGTAGCCCGTCTCCTCGCCCGGTATCGCCGCCAGGACGCGAAAGCGCGCCTCGGAGAACGTGCGGGAGACGTCGCTGATCCAGAGGCCTTCGGGCAGCGTGACGGCCAGAGTTGCGTGACTCATAGGTGTGTGTTCGTCCCGGTAGACCGAGGAACGCGCTCCGAACGTGTTCGTCTTTCGGATGAGGTCGAACCCGACGTCCTCACTCGACGACGAGGTCGCCGATCTGCTGGGCCTGGTGGTAGTTGCACACGTAGTTCGCCATCCCCTCGCTGGCCTCGAACTCGAGCGTCGCGCTCTCGCCCTCGGTGTCGACCTCGTCGCTGACGAGGTCGTCGACGACGTCGCCGCCGTCGTCCCAGATCTGGAGGTCGTGGAGGACGTCGTCGGCGTTGATCCACTCGATCGTGTACTCCTCGCCCGCTTCGAGGACCAGCGTCGGGTTCTCCTCGCCCTCGATCTCGCCCGGCTCGACGCCTTCCCAGTGGGTCGAGTAGCCGTCGAGGACGATGTCGGTCCCGCCCGCAATCTCGTAGCCGTCGGCGTCACCAGCGTCGTCGTTCCCGGCGTCGTCGTCCTCGGGCTCGTTTCCGTCGTCTCCGTCGGCGTCCGGGCCGTCGCTGTTGTCGGCGCAACCGGCGAGGCCGACCGCGAGCGCGCTTCCGAGCGTGATCGTGAACGAGCGTCGTCCGAATCGTCGGGTCTGTCTCCCTGTCATCACCCGAACGTCGGGTCCCCGTATTGAAGCACCCTCTCTCGGTTCCCACCGCCTGGGAACTCCCTCGAACATGTTCGCATTCGTTCCCACGCGGTGATAACCGGCTCGGCGGTTCATTCCCGAGTAGCTCCGAGTCGGCTCTAGAGGTGTACTTCAGCGACCAATGAACCACGACGACCCCGGTGGAAACCCGCTTCCGCTTCCGGGCGACCCCGAGTGGGAGCCCCGGATGCGAGCCCTTCTGGAGGGGACGGAGTACGACACCGAACTGGGCCTCGACCTCGCACGCGACGCACAGCGGCTCGTCGCCGGCGAGATAAGCGAGACGGCGTTCCACGAGCGACACCACGACGCCGTCGTCGAGGAGTTCGGCGATGACGAGCGCCCGACGGCCGAGGCGCTCGACGACGAAACCGAGGGACTCTTCGACTCGTTCGTCTCCTCGATCGAACGACTCGCCGACGGCGACGAACTCGACCGGCGGGAGATGCTGAAGAAGTCCGGGGCCGTCGCGGGCGCGGCGTCGCTCGGCGTCTGGGCGAGCACCGGGGGTGCCGCCGACGACGGCAGTGCCGGGAGCGTCGCCGAGGAGGCCGACGAGGAGTCGGAGACCCAGTGGGGGATGGTGATCGACCTCGACAAGTGCGACGGCTGTCTCTCCTGCGTCGTCGGCTGTAGCCAGGAGAACGACACCGGTCCGGGCGAGAACTGGATGTACGTCTTCACGTACGAGGACGAGGGCCAGGACGACGAGAACTTCCTCGTGCGCACGTGTCAGATGTGCTCGAACGCCCCCTGCGAGAAGGTCTGTCCGACGACGGCCAGACACACCCGCACCGAGGACGGGCTGGTGCTCACCGACTACGACGTCTGTATCGGCTGCCGGTACTGCCAGGTCGCCTGCCCCTACGGGGTGAACTACTTCCAGTGGGGCGAGCCGGAGACCCCACAGGGAGAACTCGACCCCGACCACGTCTACGATGCCCGGGACCGCTGGGTCGACAGCCGGCCGCCGAAGGGCGTCATGGGCAAGTGTACGATGTGTCCCTCCCGACAGGACGGGAAGCAGGGCGAGGAGATGATCGGGACGACTGCCTGCGAGGACGCCTGTACGATGGACGCGATCCACTTCGGCGACATGAACGACCCCGACAGCGATCCGAACCGGTACCTCGAACGCGTGCGCGAGGAGAACCTGAACGACCTCGATCAGTTCCCGGATCGCTCGGACGACACCGTCTCGACGTTCCGCCTGCTTGAGGAACTCGGCACCGAGCCGAACGTCGTCTTCGTCGGGAACGAGCCGGGTCCGAACGCGAGACAGGTCGAGGGGCCGGTCGCCTACGAGGACATCGGCGCCGTTGACGAGCGCAAGGAGGTGCTCAACGACGGTACGGTCGCGGGAGGTGTCTCGTCGTGAGTTCCAGGTACGGTGAGCCGAGTCGGGCGGACATCCTCCGCCCGATCCACGGGACCTCGAAGGGCTACTACCTGCTGCTGGCGATCGTGCTGGGAGCGATCGGCGTCTTCGTCGCCGCCTGGACGTACCAGCTCTATCACGGGCTGGTCGTCACCGGGCTCGCGGACTGGGGCTCCGGCGGCGGCGTCACCTGGGGACTGTACATCGGCGCGTTCATCTGGTGGGTCGGCATCGCCCACGGTGGGATCATCCTCTCGGCCGCGGTGCGGCTCCTTGGGATGGAGCGGTACAAACCGGTCGCCAGACTCGCCGAACTACTCACGATCGCCGGGCTCTCCGTGGCCGGGCTCTACATCATCGTCCACACCGGTCGCCCGGATAGGATCGTCACGAGCATCCTGCTCAACTACCCCCAGACGGTCCACACCTCGCCGCTGGTCTGGGACGTCACCGTCATCACGCTCTACTTCGTGATGACGGCGACCTACCTCGGACTGACGCTTCGCTACGACGTGACCCGGCTGCGGGAGGAACTCCCCAACCGGTTCGAGCCCCTCTATAAACTGATGACGCTCGGCTACACCGAGAAGGAGGACGCGGTCGTCGAGCGGATGGTCTGGTGGCTCGCGCTGGGAATCATCATCCTCGCGCCGCTGTTGCTCCACGGCGGGGTGATCCCGTGGCTGTTCGCGCTGATCCCCTCGATGCCGGGCTGGTTCGGCGCGGTCCAGGGCCCGCAGTTCCTCACGATCGCGCTCACCTCGGCGATCAGCGGCGTCATCATCGCCTCTTACGCCTTCCGTCGCGCCTACGACTGGGAGCACATCATCACCGACGACATCTTCCACGGGCTGACGCTCTGGCTCGGCTTCTTCTCCCTGCTCTTTCTCTGGCTGCAGCTCCAGCAGATCATCAGTGGCGTCTTCGCCGCGCCGATCGACCAGACCGCCGCCACCGGCGCGAAGCTCTCGGCGCCCGTCTACTGGTTCGCGATCGGACTCGTGGGGATCGTGCTGGCGTACGTCTTCGCGCAGGCGATCCGGCCGTCGCTGTTCAGCCTCGAGCGCTCGGTCGTCGCCGGCGTCGCGGTCCTCACCGCGACGCTCGTCGAGAAGGTGTTCTTCGTCGTCGAGGGGCTGCTCTATCCCACCTTCGGCCTCTACGAGGCCGTGCCGGGAACGTACGTCCCGAGCCCGGTCGAACTCGCCTCGATCCTCGGGACGGTCGCGATCGTCGTGTTGTTCTTCATGCTGGTCGCGAAGGTCGTCCCGGTCGTCGAACTCCACGCGATCGAAGACCACGGCGACGACGGCGCGCGTGACGCGCACCGGGAGGTGGAAGCATGATCGCGAGCCTGATCCAGGGACCGGGCACCTGGCTCATCTTCGGGGTGATCTTCGTGCCGGTCTACGTCGTGCTCGCAGCGTGGTTCCTCGGCGAGCCCCGGAACACGAGGACCGCCGTGCTCGGCGTGGGCTACCTCGTCGGCCTGACCGTCCTCCTCTGGACGGGGATGTTCCTGAAGACGATGCTGATCGACCTGCTGTTCTTCTAACCGAGCGATGACCGACCCACTCTACGACACCATGACGACAGACACGAACGTCGGAGCGACGGAGCGATCGATCGAAGAGCGCCTCGAATCGATTGAGGACCCCCACCTCGGCGAGGACGTCGTATCGCTGGGGCTGGTGAACCACGTGCGGGTCGCGGACGGGACCGCCGAGGTCTCGCTCGCGTTCAACGCGCCGTACGCACCCGTCGAGATGGACCTCGGCGACCGGATCCGCGAGGCGATCCTCGAAATGGGACTCGAACCCGATCTCACGGCACGCGTCGGGGCCGAACAGGGCTTCGACGAGGAGGTGCTGCCGAACGTCCGGAACGTGATCGCCGTCTCCTCCGGGAAGGGCGGCGTCGGGAAGACGACCGTCGCGGGGAACCTCGCCGCCGGCCTCCACGACCGCGGCGCGCGCGTCGGGATCCTCGACGCGGACGTTCACGGCCCGAACGTTCCGAGAGTGTTACCTGTCGAGGGCGACCCCGGCGTGACACCCAACGGCGAACTCGTCCCGCCACGCTCGGAGGGGGTGATGGTGATGAGCATGCGTTTTCTCACCGAGCGGCCGGACGACCCGGCGATCCTCCGCGGCCCGATGGTGAACAACGTGATGATGAAGTTCCTCGAAGGCGTCGAGTGGGGCCGACTCGACTACCTGATCGTCGATCTGCCGCCGGGAACCGGCGACGCCTCGCTCGACCTGCTCCAGACGATGCCCGTCACAGGCGCGCTGATCTTGAGCACCCCCCAGCGGATGTCGCTCGACGACGCCCGGAAGGGGATCCGGATGTTCGAGGGGCACCACGTCCCGATCCTGGGGGTCGTCGAGAACATGGCGACGTTCCGCTGCCCCGGTTGTGACGACGACCACGAGGTGTTCGGAGGCGAGGGCACGAAGACGCTCCGAGAGGACCACGACGTTCCGCTCGTCAGCCGACTTCCCCTCCATCCGGACTTCGGTGCCGACGGGACCGAGCGTCCGGTCGTTCGCGAGCCCGAAAGTCCCGTCCACGACGTGACGGACGAGCTGGTGGGGACGGTCGCCGACCGGATCAGCGAGGTGAACCGGAAGACCGTCGCCGCGAACCGCGGATCGTCCGACTCCAACGGGGAGAACGCGGGAGAGACGGCCAAGGCAGCCGGTACCCGGTAGCGTTCGGCCCGGTCCGGACGCACAGGGAGAAACCACTGGAGGTTTCGTTCCCGAGGATTGGGAATCGGGAACGGTTATACGACTGCCGCGAGACGACGGGACGACATGAACGGATCGCGACCGACACCGCGCCGTCGAGAGCTGCTCGTGGCAGCCGGAGGGATCGCTCTCGGCACGGTCGCCGGCTGTCTCGGGGGCCGCGCCCGCTCGGTGAGTCTCCTCTCCGCGGGAAGTCTCGCACGGACGTTCGAGTCGCACGTCGGACCGACGTTCGAGGAGGAGACGGGGATCGAGGTCCGCGGGGAGTACTACGGCGCGAACGCGGTGATGCGGATGGTCGAGGACCGAACGAAACACCCAGACGTGATCGTCAGCGCGGACGCGACGCTGTTGCGCGACCGCCTCTACGGCGAGGTCACCGACTGGGACGTCGAGTTCGCGACCAACAGCGTCGGCATCGGCTACGACGAGGCGACCGCGTTCGGGGAGGGTCTCGAGGACGGCGAGTCGTGGTACGAACTCGCGCTCGCCGCCGAGGAGGGCGACCTCTCGATCGGCGACCCGAACCTCGACCCGCTCGGCTACCGCGCGGTCCAGGCGTTCGACCTCGCCGGGGCGGAGTACGGAATCGACGGGCTGCGCGAGGAGCTGCTGGAGCTCGTTTACGAGGAGCCAGAGGAGCCACAGATGATGGCCGGCGTCGAGAGCGGCTCGCGCGTCGCCGCGGTCGTCTACCGGAACATGGCCGTCGACCACGACGTGCCCTTCTCCGAGTTCCCCGACGCGTACAACTTCGCGAACCCCGACATGGCGGAGCACTACGCGACCGTCTCGTTCACGACCGACGAGGAGGGCTACACCGCTGAGGGCCGGCCAGTGATCTACAACGCCACCGTCAACGACCGGGCCGACGACCCGGAGGCGGGTCTCGACCTCGTCCGGTTCCTCGTCGACGAACCCGACCTGCTCGTCGACGCGGGGCTGACCGTCGGGGAGACGATCCCGCGAGCGGAGGGTGATCTACCGGAGGCGATCGAGGTATGAGCCTCTCTCGATCGACCCGCTCCGGACGTACCCGCCGATGGCCGGAGTTACTCGTTCCCGCGGTTCTCGGCTGTCTGCTCCTCGCCTACTTCGCCGTTCCGTTCGTCGCGTTCCTCTCTCGGACCGGAACGGCGAACGTCCTCGCGGGGCTCTCGACGCCGGGGGCGCAGGTCGCGATACGGAACTCGCTGCTCACCGCCCCGGTCTCGACGGCGATCGCGACCGTCCTCGGCGTCCCGCTTGCGTACGTCCTCGCTCGCCGGTCGTTCCCCGGAAAGCGCCTCGTCGAGGCGCTCGTGATCCTCCCGCTGGTGCTGCCGCCGGTCGTCGGCGGGGCGATGATTCTCACGGCGGTCGGGCGGTTCACGCCGATCGGTGCCGTAACCGCCTCGCTCGGAATCCCGCTTACCGACAGCCTCCTCGGGGTGATCCTCGCCCAGACGTTCGTCGCCGCCCCGTTCGTCGTCATCACCGCGCGAGCGGGCTTCGGCGCGGTCGACGAGCGGCTCGAACAGGCCTCGCGCTCGCTCGGTTACGGCCCGCTCGCCACGTTCTGGAACGTCTCGATCCCGCTCGCTCGGGGGGCGATCGTCGCGGGGATCGTCCTCACGTTCGCACGGGCGATCGGCGAGTTCGGCGCGACGATGATGGTCGCGTACAACCCGCGGACGATGCCGACGCGGATCTGGGTCGAGTTCATCGCCGGCGGGATCGACGCAATCATCCCGCTCGCGCTCGCGCTGCTCGCGATCACGATGGCCGTGCTCGCCGCCGTCCAGCGTGTCGCCCGGATGCCGACGGTGATCGAGCGATGACGCTCTCGCTCCGTGGGCTGACCCACCGGTACGGGAACGAGCCCGCGGTCGAGGACGTCTCGTTCGCGATCGGTTCGGGGGAGCTGGTCGCGCTGCTCGGCCCCTCCGGCTGCGGGAAGACGACGATCGTCCAGGCGGTCGCCGGGCACGTCCGCCCGACGGGAGGCCGGATCCGCCTCCGCGGCGAGGACGTCACCGACCGACCGCCGGAGTCGCGTCGGGTGGGGATCGTCTTCCAGCGCCCGACGCTCTATCCGCACATGACCGTCGCGGAGAACGTCGCCTACGGACTGGCCGCACGCGGAATGGACGTTGACGAGCGCGAGGTGGTGGTCTCCCGACACCTCGATCTGATCGGCCTCGCCGATCGGCACGAGGCGTATCCCGCCGAACTGAGCGGCGGGCAGGCACGCCGGGTCGAACTCGCCCGCGCGCTGGCGCCAGAACCGGATCTCCTGGTGCTCGACGAGCCGCTCTCGGCGCTCGACCGCGCCCTCAGAGAGCGGTTGCGGGGAGAGATCGCCCGGATCCAGCGCGAGACGGGTGTCACGACGCTGTTCGTCACTCACGACCAGGAGGAGGCGATGGCGCTCGCCGACCGGCTCGTGGTGATGGACGACGGGAGGGTCGCCGGCATCGGCACCCCCAGAGAGCTCTACGAGACGCCGCCGAACCCGTTCGTCGCGTCGTTTCTCGGTCGGTCAAACCAGCTGTCGGCGACCCTCCTCGAACGGGAGCCACCGACCGTCGCATTCGGCGGGACGGAGGTCGTCCTCGAGCCGGGAGCTGACCCCACCGAAACCGGCTGCCTCGCGGTTCACGTCCGTCCGGAGCACCTCTGGCTCGGCGTCCCCTGGTCCGAGGTCGACGTCACGTTCTCCGGGACGGTGAGAGGTATCTCCGACGTGGGGCGACGCTACGACGTCGTCGTCGCACTCGAGACCGCCGAGGAGATCGTCGTCGAACACGACGGGACCCCGCCCGCGGTGGACGACCGCGTCGCGGTCGGGGTGGACCGCGAGGACGTCGTCCTGCTGCAAGAAGGCGAGGACGAGAGGGGATCGGGCCAGCCGCTCTCGTCCCGGACGGACGACGATCCACCACCGAACCGGATCGGATAGGAACCCCGACCCGATCACCACGTCCGTCCGATCTCGACGCTCACCGTTCCACTCGAACCGCCCGCGACCCGGCCGCGCGTGGGCTCCACCGACGGGCGGCGCGGACAGGCGAATGCCCGGCTTCGAGAGTGCCGACACGCCGTGGGATCGGCGTTCTCAGTCGATGAGAATCGCCAGACCGTGTATATCGGTACCGACGGTAGCTCCGAACGAGACCGATGACCGTCCGATCCATCGACGACCGACGACGGACCGTGCTGAAACTGACCGGGGCGGCGGGCGCGACGCTGCTCGCCGGCTGTCTCGGTGCCGGAGAGGAGACCGAACCGGAGCCGGAAGGCGAGGACGACGATGCGACTCGGGACGACGAGGAGGACGAGGAACGGGAGCTGAACCCGGACCTGTCGTACACCGCCCCGCCCGAGATCGTCGACCTGAACGCGCAGGGTGGGGAGACCGTGCTCCGGGCGGTGCCGGCCAGACATACGCTGGTGGGAGAGGAGGCGAGCACCGGACCGATCGAACTCCCCGAGGTCTGGGCATGGCAGGCCGACGACGGCGAGCCGAGCGTCCCGGGACCGATCTACCGGGTCGGGGAGGGAAGCGAGGTCGAGCTGACCTTCTCGAACACCGAACACCGCACGCCACACACCGTCCACGTCCACGCGGTCGGGAAGGAGTGGATGGACGACGGCGCGCCGACGACGACCGGCTACCAGGTCGGCGGCGGCGAGGAACACACCTACCGGCTCGCGGCCGACGTGCCGGGAACGCACTTCTATCACTGTCACTTCGATACGAGCACCCACCTCGACATGGGAATGTACGGGATCTTCCGGGTCGATCCCGAGGGCTACGAACCCCCAGACAGGGAGTACTTCCTCACGCTCCGGGACTGGGACGATCGGCTCCACCGACGCGTCGCCGGCGAGGACGTCGAGTTCTCCCAGCGCGAGCGGAACTCGAACCGGTACACGATCAACGGACGCTGTGCGCCGTACACGCTCCACCCCGAGGAGGGCTCGCCCCTGCTCGTCGAGTCGGGCGAACGGGTCAGAGTCCACCTCGTGAACGCCGGCTACGAGGCACACCCGTTCCACACGCACGGCCACCGCTTCCGCGTCATCGAGAAGGACGGCTCGCCGATCCCCGAGGAGGCGCAGTACGAGGAGGACGTGGTGAACGTCGCGCCGGCCGAGCGCTACACGATCGAGTTCGAGGCCGACAGCGACCCCGGGCTCTACCCCGCTCACTGTCACAAGGTCAACCACGTGATGAACGGCGAGACCTACCCCGGCGGGATGCTCACCGCGATCGTCTACGAGGAAGTGCTCGAGACCGGCGAGTTCGAGGACGTGATGGCGCTGGCCGGCGCGCATCACGGCGACTGAACCTCGGGCCGGGAATCGGGTTCGTACCGGGCGGTGGATCACGCGCCACACGGAACACTCCTGAGCCACGTTGCGTGGGCTCACCGTCGAGGATCTGTGATCCCTCCGGGAGAGTCGTTCGGGCTTCCCCTCGCCCAGGGCTCGACGACTCCACGCCCGACGGGCGCCAACGAAGGGTTATTCGTCGACTGGTCCTCTACCCGAAGTAACGATGTCGGGAACTTCGATCGAGCCGGTCCGGACGAGAGAGGACCCACCTCCGACGGATGAGTGAGCTCTCCGTCCCGGACGTCGAGCGACGGTCTGGCGTCGAAAAACGCCCGAACGAGACGGTCGGCGAGTACCTCACTCGGGTAGGAGGACGGGCGGGACTGCCACCGGAGACGGTGAGTGCGGTCGTCGATCACGTCAACCGGGACCGGTTCGGCCCCGCCGCAGCCGATCAGGACGGTCCCGAACCGCCGGTCGAGGAGTTCCTCCGGGGGGTAGACTCCGTCGGGAGCGACGACGGAGGCGACGAGGCCGCTCCAGGGGCGGGACGCGACGGGATCGAGGACGGTTTCGCTTCGGACGAGGAGAGGGTGGTGATGCCCCTCGGGAGGCCGCCGGACGACGGCGGTGAGGACGGCCTCCCGACGCTCGTCGTCCTGCTCGTTGCAGTCCTGGTCCTCGGCGGGGTCGTCGCCGGAGGCCTGATCCTCGCGAACGGCGGCCTCCCGGGATCGTCGGAGGAGGCGCCCGCGGACGAGGGGACGCCCGTGAGTGACGGCGCGGACGATCTCGAAGCGTACGACGCCGACGGTCCGGGAGGAATCGACACCGGGGGGGCAGACGACGATCGAGAACCGATAGACATCGGATCGGACGACGAGGAAGCGGACGACGCCGACCCGGCCGACGACGCGGCGGGTGCGCTCGAGATGACGGAGCCTCTCGCCGACTCGGACGACCCGGACGATGATTACGTCGTGCTCACGAACTTCGGGGACGTCGACCTTGATACGTCCACCTGAACGTACGCGACCGCGTCGTTCTAGCTTCGCCGACGACCGGGGCCCGGCCCCGATACCGTTGTCGGGCAGGTCCGTCCACGACCGGGGTGAGCGTCCGGATCGTTATAGCCGCCGGCGAGGACACCGGAGGCACCGTCCATCTGGAGTACGCCGACGTGCAGAACTGGCGCGCCGATGACGACGTGATCCTCGTACCCGAGTGTATCGAAACGGCACCCCCCGGTAGACGAAGACTATCCCTCCGGGTGCAGGCCGCTCGACCTACTGTCGGACACGCCCGTCGGTCGATCGTTCTCGTTTCCACCGACCGCTTGCGGGACGAGGGGTGTAGACGCAGGGAGATACGTCCACTAAACGGAGTTAATTCTGTGATGACATGATCGGGGCCGAGTGGTGTAACTATATGGGAGAGCACGAGTGTGATCCACTATGCGCCGCAGAGCGTTTCTCACGACGGTGGGCGCGGGGACGACTATCGCGACCGCGGGCTGTCTGGTCGACGATGACGACGACGTCGATCCCGCGGACGACACCGACGACGATGCCGCGGACGTCGACGATACCGACGACGAGGCGACCGACGAGGGGACGACCGACGACGCCGAGGACGAACCGGCGTCCGACGTCACCGTGGGGATAATCTACTCCACCGGTGGCCTCGGCGACGAGTCGTTCAACGACATGGCGTACGCCGGTATCCAGCAGGCCCAGGAGGAGTTCGGGATCGAGTACCAGAACGCCGAACCCGACGCCCCGGCGGACATGAACGACATGCAGCGCCAGTTCGCCAGCGACGACGAGATCGACGTCGTCGTCTGTATCGGCTTCGACCACGAGGCGGACCTCGTCGACAACGCCGAGGAGTTCGCCGACACGCGTTTCGTCCTCGTCGACGCGGTCGTCGAGGCAGAGAACGTCGCGAGCTACGTCTTCCGCGAACACGAGGGTTCGTTCCAGGTCGGCCACCTCGCGGGGCTGCTCACGGGGACGGAGTACGCCCACGGCGGCGGGGAGACCGACCCCGAGGAGGCGACCGTCGGCTTCGTCGGCGGCGAGGAGACCTCGTTGATCGAGCGCTTCGAGGCCGGCTACGTCGCCGGCGCGCGACACGCCGACGACGGGATCGAGACGCCCTCTGCGTACGCCGGCAGCTGGAACGACCCGACGACGGGCCAGGAGATCGCGAGCAGCATGTACGACGACGGCGCGGACGTCGTCTACCACGCCGCCGGCGGCACCGGCGGCGGCGTCTTCGAGGCCGCCCAGTCGGCCGGACGGTTCGCCATCGGCGTCGACGACGACCAGTCCGTGAGCGCCGAGGAGTTCAGCGACGTGATCGTCGCCAGCATGATCAAGCGCGTCGACAGCGCGGTCTACGAGTCGATCGAAGCGATCGTCGAGGACACGTTCGAGGGCGGGCAGGTAAACGACCTCGGCCTCGAGGAGGAGGGCGTCGGAGCGATCGTCGGCCAGGACTTCGAGGGCGAGCTTCCCGAGGAGATCGTCGACGCCCTGGAGGAGTCCCGGCAGGCGATCATCGACGGCGAGATCGAGGTCCCGAACACCCTCGACGACCTCTGAGACGGCGATGGGAACGAACGCCGATGCAGAGGGGCCGGGACGAGGAGAGCGAGCGGAGGCGACCCCGTGGGTGGGCGATGAGGTGCCGGCGGTCCACCTCGATGGCATCACGAAGCGGTTCCCGGGCGTCGTGGCCAACGACGACGTCGACTTCACCGTCGACCGCGGCACGATCCACGCCCTCGTCGGCGAGAACGGCGCCGGGAAGACCACCCTGATGAACGTCCTCTACGGCCTCTACGAGCCGACCGAGGGGGCGATCTGGATCGACGGCGAACGGCGGGCGTTCGACGATCCCGGCGACGCGATGGACGCCGGGATCGGCATGATCCACCAGCACTTCATGCTGGTCGATACGATGACCGTCGCCGAGAACGTCGTTCTCGGGGACGAGCCGAAGAAGTGGGGCGGGCTCGCCACCGACACCGAGCGTGCGGTCGAGGAGACGCGGGCGCTCGCGGAACGGTACGGCTTCGACGTCGACCCGACCGAGCGCATCGAGGAGATCAGCGTCGGCGAGCAACAGCGCGTCGAGATCCTGAAGACGCTCTACCGCGGTGCGGACGTCCTGATCCTCGACGAGCCGACGGCGGTGCTCACCCCGCAGGAGGTCGAGGCGCTGTTCTCCGTCCTCTCCGAGCTGATCGCCGAGGGGAAGACGATCGTGTTCATCACTCACAAGCTCGGCGAGGCGCTGCGCGCTGCCGACGAGATCAGCGTCCTTCGGGACGGGACGCTCGTCGGGACGGTCCCCGCAGCGGAGGCGACCCAGGAGCAGCTCGCGAGCATGATGGTCGGTCGCGACGTCATCCTCGAGATCGAGAAGCCGCCGTCCGAGCGCGGCTCCTCGCTCCTCGAGATCGACGACCTCGTCGTCGATGACGACCGCGGGGTGACGGCCATCGGCGGCGTCGGGTTCGCGGTCCACACCGGGGAGATCTTCGGAATCGCCGGCGTCGACGGCAACGGGCAGACCGAACTCGTCGAGGCGATCACCGGGCTCCGACCCGTCGAGTCGGGGACGATCACGTTCGAGGGTCGCGATCTGACGGACGCGCCCCGACGGCGGCGGATCGAAGCCGGTATGGCCTACATCGCCGAGGACAGACAGAAACGGAGCCTCGTGATGGAGTACGACCTCCGGCGCAACGGGCTGCTGGGCTGTCAGCGGCTCCCGACGTTCTCCGACGGCTGGCGGATCGACTGGGGGCAAACCGACGCGTACGTGGGGGAGGTTATCGAGGAGTACGACGTCCGGCCGCCCGACGCGGCCGCGACCGCCCGCTCGCTGTCGGGCGGCAACCAGCAGAAGTTCATCGTCGGTCGCGAGTTCGAACGCGACCCCTCGCTCGTCGTCGCCGCCCAGCCGACCCGCGGCGTCGACATCGGCTCGATCGAGTTCATCCACGACCGCCTGCTCGGGCTCAGGTCCGACGGAAAGGCCGTGTTGCTCGTCTCCTCGAAACTCGACGAGGTGAGACGCCTCTCCGATCGACTCGCTGTGATGCACGACGGTGAGGTGGTCGCCGTCGTCGATCCGGAGAGCGTCACGGAGGAGGAACTCGGCTTGCTCATGGCGGGCGAACGCCCGACCGGGCTCGACCCGGACGGGGCGCGGATCGAACGGGGTGAGGTGGTCGGGGAGCCGGGCGGAGGGAGACGATGACGCTCGGGGGAAGACGTCGTCAGATCGACCGGGGGGTGAGACGTTGAGCGACTGGCGCGACCGGGCGGACGCCTCACTCGACCGGCTCGTCGAGGCCACGGCCGTCCAGCGGATCGCGATCAGCCTCACGGCGCTGGTCTTCGCCGTCGTCGTCGGCGCCGTTCTCGTCTTTCTCTCGGGCTTCGTCGCCGACTGTCCCGATCCGTTCATCCTGCTCCCGGGCCTCGGCTACGGCTGTTACAACCCGATCGAGGTCTACTCGACGATGGTCGCTGGGGCGTTCGGCTCGTTCACGGCCCTCGGTCGAACGCTCCAGGAGACGACGCTGTTGCTGTTGACCGGCCTCTCGGTCGCGGTCGCCTTCCGCGCGGGGCTGTTCAACATCGGTACGCAGGGCCAGATGGTGCTGGGGGCACTGGCGGCCGCGCTGACCGTTCTGTTCCTCGGCGAAGTCGTCCCGGAGAACGCGCTCGGGACGCTGCTCGCGATCCCCGCGGGGGTCGTCGTCGGTGCGTTCGTCGGCGGCGTCTGGGGGATGATCCCGGGGCTGATGAAGGCGTACGCGAACGCCCACGAGGTGATCACGACGATCATGCTCAACTTCATCGCGATGGGAATCGCCTTCTGGCTCGTCCAAAACCACGTCGGGAACCTCGAGACGGACTCGGTCCAGACCCACTCGATACCGGAGGTCGCCCGGCTACCGGCGACGATCGACGGCTCGCGCTTTTCGATCTACGCGCTGGTCGGCGCCCTGCTGGTCGCCGTCGGGATCTACTATCTCTACACCCGCACCGTCCTGGGCTACGAGCTGCGCACCAGCGGCATCCAGGAGGCCGCCGCGGAGTACGGCGGGGTGAACGCCAGGCGCAACGTCGTCACCAGCATGACGCTCTCGGGCGCGCTCGGCGGCGTCGCCGGCGCGATCTACGTCACGATGGTCCAGTACCGCTGGCAGGACGGCATCCCCCCGCTCGGCTTCGACGGCATCGCGGTCTCGATCCTCGCGGGGAACAACCCGATCGGCGTGATCCCCGCGGCGCTGTTGTTCGGGGGGATGAAAAGCGGGAGCGTCGCGATCGACCTCTCGCTCGGCGTCCCGAACGAACTCGTCGAGGTACTCAGGGGACTGATCATCCTCTTCATCGCGATGCCGGAGTTCTTCCGCATGATCGGGAAACGAGCGGGCTACGGCGGCGAGCCCGTCGCGACCGACGGTGGCGAGTCGAGGGGGGAGAGCGGATCCACGTCGGAGCCGACGGACGGCGGTGAGGGGGTCGACGCTGAGCGATCCACGTCGGACCGGAACTCGAACGGTGGTGAGGGGTCGTGAGCACGCCGCTGGTCACCCGACGACAGGGACTCGCGATCGGAGCGATCCTCTTCGGGCTCCTGGTGCTGGGGCTGGTCGTCGACGGCGGGCGATCGCTACTCGCGGACGTCACGGGCGTGATCAGCGCGTCGTACCTGGCCGCCGCGTTCCGCTTTACCGTCCCGATCGCGTTCGCGGCGATGGGTGGTATCTTCGCCGAGAAATCCGGCGTCATCAACATCGGCCTCGAGGGACTGCTGATCATCGGCGCGTTCGCCGCGGTCGCGAGCGCGTGGGGACTCGCGGCGACGCCGATCGGCGCGAACGTCTGGCTCGCGTTCGGACTCGCGGTGCTCGCGAGCACGGCCGTCGCCCTGCTGTTCGCGGTCGTCTGCATCGAGTTCAAAGCCGACCAGATCATCGCCGGGCTCGCGGTCTGGCTGATCGCGCTCGGCTTCGCGCCGTTCGCGAGCATCATCATCTGGGACCGGACCAACAGCCCGAGCGTCGGCACCTTCCCGGTCTGGGAGGTCCCGGTGCTCGCGGAGCTCCCGAGCGTGGGGCCGCTCTTCTCGGCCACCCCGCCGGTAGTTCTACTCGTCCTGGCGGTGCCCTTCTCGTGGTATCTCCTCAATCGAACACCGTTCGGCATGTGGATCGAGGCAAGCGGCGAGGACCCGAAGAGCCTCGACACGGCCGGGGTCGACGTCCGCAAGGTCCGCTACGCGGGCGTCCTTCTCTCGGGGGTCTACTGCGGGATCGGCGGCGCCGGGCTCGCACTCAACACCGGGCAGTTCGTCGGCAGCGGCGACACGATGGTCGACGGTCGTGGCTGGATCGGGCTCACTGCCTACCTCATCGGCAACTACAACCCCGTCGGCGCGTTCCTCGCGTCATTCCTCTTCGCCGGACTCGACGCGTTACAGCTGCAGCTACAGCAGGTCGCCGGCTTCGACGTCTCGGCGACGCTGGTCGGTATCATCCCCTACGTGGCGGTGCTCGTCGTCCTCACGTTCGTCGGTCGGACCCGCATGCCCTCGGCCGCCGGTGAACACTACGACTCCGACGAGTAGCCGCTCGGACGCTTTTCGATCCAGTCATGTCGTACATATTCGAAATACTAGTAGTTGTCGAAACTAGTACGCCCGGTACCACACGCTGGGTCGTACCATGACGAGCGAACCCCTGGCGCAGGTCGTAGCTGCCGACGGGTTCGACGGAGCTGCCGCAGTGCACGTCCAGCGACAGGGCGATCGAGGTGCGATCCGGAGCCTCGATATCGAAGAGGCGACGTACACCGACGAGGACTTCCTGGTCGTCGCGTACGAGGCGGGCATGAACGTGGTCGGGACGAGCGAGCCGATCGCCGCGGACGAGACGTTCGATGGAGCACTCTCGCTCGACCGACCGCTCACGGAGACACAGACCGTGACCGTCGTCCTCCATCACGACGAGGACGGCGGTCACGGCGACTGAGTGACGGTGAACGACATCGTCGTCCTCGACAACGCCACCGTGGGTCGACAGGAGTTCCTCGCGGACGGAGGAGGCCGATGAACTCGAACCGCGTCACTTCGAGGGGACCCGGTCGACGGCAGGTACTGATAGGGATCATCGTAGCCGGCCGGATCTCTCAAGCACACGTCTCATCGGTCTCGTTAGATTCGAAATCGAGGAACTATGAACTCCTACGATGATCCCTGTGAGACTCGGCGGAGCGGCGTTCGTCTCGACCGGCGTTGCGTGAAGAGCGGCGGCGAGCGGTGCCGGCGGCCGACTACGTGCTCCCGTCGGAACACTTCGACATCGTCGACTCGGCCGTCTTCTGGCCGCACCCCGTTGACGAGTCGGAGCTGACCGACCTGGCCCACCGTGCGTCGGATCACTGCATGCTCTGGTCGGAACTCGAACCCGACTGAAGGGATCGTACGAGACGGCAGCCGGCGTCGTCCCTCCCGGAGACGAACCTTTTCGTCCCTGCGTGCGATCGACGGACCGTGAGCTCCGAGACCCTTCGTCGAATGCTACTCGACACCGACACCGCGGGCGACGACACACAGGCGATCCTCCTCGCGGCGCTCTCCGATCGCGTCGACCTCGAGGGCGTGACGATCTGTGCCGGGAACGTCCCCTTCGAACACCAGGTCGAGAACGCGAAGTACACGCTCGGCCTCGTGGGAGCCGACGATGTCCCCGTCTACGAGGGCGCGCGCTCGCCGCTGTGCAAGGAGTACGAGTACGCCGAGTACGTCCACGGGGAGGGTGGGCTCGGTGGCGACCTCTTTCCGGACACCGGCACCCCGTCGGCGGAGGAGCAGGCGGTGGACGCGATCGTTCGGACCGCCCGTGAGAACCCCGGCGAGATCACGCTCACGTGCATCGCACCGGTGACGAACGTCGCGCTCGCGCTCCAGTTAGAACCCGCCCTCCCAGAGTTGCTCGACGACGTCTGGGTCATGGGCGGTGAACACGCTCGGCAACGTCACGCCCGCAGCCGAGTACAACTTCTGGGTCGATCCGGACGCCGCCCGCATCGTCCTGGAGGCGTTCGAGGTGACGCTGGTCGACTGGGGGGTGACGGTACGGGACTCGCTGTTCGGCGCCGACACGTTCGCCGAGATCGAGGCGATCGACACGCCACTCTCGGAGTTCTTCGTCACGATCACGGGTGCCGTGAGGGAGTTCAACAGCCAGTCGGCCCACGACTCGCTCGAAGCCGACGTGACGCCCAGCCGGACTCGATGACGCTCGCGACGCTGCTCGAACCCGATATCGTCGAGCGAGCCGGGACCTACTCCGTCGACGTCGACGACCGAGACGGGATAACGCGGGGCTACAGCGCCGTCGACGAGCTCGGGGTGACCGACGGGGTGGCCCGCACCCGCGTCGTCGAATCGGTCGATGGGGACCGGTTCGAGCGGATGATGCTCGAGATGGTCCGATACGGGGACCCGCACCACTCGGAGCGATCCGACGCCACTTCCACCGATCCCCGCCGAGACCGATATTCGGACGATTCGAGCGGAGCGTGACGCCCTCTCCGGTTCGATTGGCCGGACACCGGAGGCGGCGGGACTCGGTTACGCGCTCACCTCGATGATCGAGCAGTCGACGCTTTCGGAGAGCGTCGCCGCGAGCGACCGACGGCCGGTCGCTCTGCTCAGGACCCGCCGCCAGAGCGCGTCGCGCCCGCGACCGATGACGACCACCTCGGCGTCCTGAGCGTCGATCTCCTCGCGGATCGTCTCGCTGAAGAGGTAGCCCGATCGGATCACGTACTCCGCGCCAGGCAGCGGGCCGACCTCCGTCTCGACCGCCGCCCGAAGGGTGCTTCGTCGTACTTTTCGCCCGTTCTGATACAGATCGACGTGCAGGACGACGATGTCGGCGTCCCGTTCCGCCGCGACCGAACACGCCTCCCTCAACGCCCGTTTCGATCCCGCGGAGAGGGGATACCGAACCGGGACCACGACACGGTTCACAACGGTACACTAACGACGCGAACCCAACTCAACGTTTCTATTCGCCCTCGGAGAGTTCTTCGACGACCGGCTCGAGCCGCGTCCTGAGCGCCCCGTCGCCGTCGATATCGCCCGCCGCATCGACCGCGTAGCGCTCCCCGAGCGTCTCGATCAGAAGGACCTCGTCCTCGGCGTCGATCGAAACCGAGGCGCTCTCGGCCAGTCGCGCCTCCAGGTCGAGGATCCACTCCGGCGGGTCCCAGGTGTGTCCCCCGGGCGTCGGTTCCTCCTCTGCAGGTGCTTGGTCCCCGTCGACGACTGCGTCCTCGTCGTTGACCGGTCCCGCCTCGGCCGGCTCTCCGGAGCGGTCGTTCTCGTCGTCTCCCCTCCGGGGAATCGCCTCTCCCTCCCTCTCGGGATCGCTCGATCGCTCGTCACCGGTTCCGTCAGGGCCGATCCGGCCCGGTTCTTCCCCGGACCCTCGCTCCCCGTGGGGCGTTCGGGTCGGATCGACCGCCAGCCTGGAGGCGGGAAAGGAGTAGAACTTCACGCCGCGGTCGCAGACGCCGTCGAACAGGTCGTGTGGTGCTGCGGCCTCCCAGCCGGGCCAGGCCTCGCCGAGCCAGTGTTCGTAGGTCACCAGCACGACCGGTTCCCGGGGATCGTACTCCGGGTTCGTCTCGGCGATGGTGCGTTGCTCGTCGCCCACCCGGATCTCCCAGTCCGCGATCGTCGCCTCGGGGGTGAGAATCACGATCCCGTCGCTCGGATCCTCGTCCTCGCGGTCGATCACGGGATCACCCCGCGAGAGCGATCGCCCTTCCGGACCGTCCGCCGTCCCGTCGGATTCGTGTCTCTCGGTCATAGCGGGGATGGTGCCGTTCGGGGAGTTCGCCCCCGAACGGTAAAGGTCCCACCCCGCAGGAGTCGCCCGCGGGAAACCACGTGTAGTTTAACAGGGAGTGGAACGTATCTCCCGATGGTGCATGATTGACCATGGCAGAACGCATCCTCGTCCCGGTCACCTACTCCGAGGAGTCCGAGAAGGCCGTCGAGTTCGCCGTCAGCCGGTTTCCCGAGGCCGAGATACGGGTGATCCACGTGATCAACCCGAGCTACCACTACGGTACGGAAGGCTACTTCGACTACGGCCACATCATCGAGGCCGAGGAGAAGAACGCCGAGGAGCTCTTCGAGCGAGTGAGAGAGGTCGCCGACTCACACGGCGTCGAGATCACGGCCGAGACCCGGACCGGACAGACCCCTCGGACGATCATCGCGTACGCCGAGGACGAGGGGGTCGACCAGATCATCCTCGGTAGCCGCGGTCGCTCCGGCATCTCCCGGCTCCTGCTCGGAAGCGTCGCGGAGGCGGTGACCCGGCGCTCGCCGGTGCCGGTCACGGTCGTCCGGTGACGGGCTCGTACGGACTGCTGTAGTCCGTACCGGCCAGACCGGTACCCACCGCTCGGTCCGAGCGGTACCCAGGTACAGCAGTCCGTATCAGTCCACGCCGCGAGCGATCTCCCGAACGCTCGCGGCCACCACGACGGCCGCGTCCCGGAGCTGTGAGAGCGAGAGGTTCTCGTCCGGGCCGTGGACGTTCGAGTCCGTCCCGCCGGGGCCGAACTTGAGCGTCGCGGCCCCGCCCGCGTGGAAGTGACCGGCATCCGATCCGCCACGTGTCCCGCGAACCGGGACCTCCCCGAAGACCGCGTCCGCGTTGCGTTTGACCGCTCGGACGTGGGGGTCATCGGGGGCGGAGAGAAACGGCTTCGTCCCGCCAAGCGTCTCCACGGCTGCTGTCGTCCCCGGTGGAAGATCGACCGCCTCTACCACGGCCCGGAACTCCCGTTCCGCGCTCTCGACGTCGTGATCCGGCGGCACCCGGCGATCGACGACGACCGAACACGACGACGGTACCACGTTGCTCTTCACGCCGCCGTCGATCACCGAGGGGGTGCAGGTCGCACTCCCGACGCCGGGCACCGTGCTCTCCGCTCCGGCGAGTTCCCTCCCGTAGCGGTCGAGTTCGGCGACGATCCGCGAGGCACCGACGACCGCGTTCGCTCCCGTCTCCGGTTCGAGGCCGGCGTGTGCGGAGACGCCGTCGACGTGGACGCGGAACGTGAGCACGCCGGACGAGGCGTACTCGACCGCGTAGGTACTCCCCTCCACGATGGCGTAGTCGGGTTCGAGCGCACCGCTCTCGACGACGTAGCCGGCACCCGCCTCGCCGCCAGTCTCCTCGTCGGCGGTCAGCGCGAGCACGAGTGTCGCGTCTCCTGGAAGGAGACCGCTCTCCTCGAGCGCGCGGGCGGCGAGCGTGTACGCCGCGATCCGTCCCTTCGAGTCGCGAGCGCCCCGGCCGTAGAGCCGCCCGTCGTCGATCTCCGCTCCGAACGGGTCGTAGCTCCATTTCGACTCGTCGACCGGTACCGTGTCGATGTGGGCGTTGAGCGCGATCGTCGGCCCCTCGCCCCGGGAGACGGACGCGAGGACGTTCGGACGCGGGTGCTCGAGTCCGAGCTCCGAACACAGCTCCTCGGGAGCCCAGACGACGTCGACCTCCCAGCCGTAACCCTCGTACCGCTCGCGGAGGCGGTCGAGGATCGCCGTGTACTCACCCGGTGGGTTGACGCTCGGGGTCCGAACCATCGCCTGCAGGAACTCGACCGCCTCCCGTTCGAGTTCGTCGACGGCTCTGGATACCTCGGCGAGATCGGTGTCGGAAGCCATGTGCCCGTGGACCGACCCCCCGGTCTAAGTCGTTCGCGTTCCGGAACCTCGGAGTTCGTGTGAGCGTGAGAGCAGGTGGGCGCGACGTCGCTTCGGGTGTCGATCCGAGTTCGCCTCGCCGGTAGGTCTCACTTCGGCTCGACCAGCCCGGCGAACGTCTGTGAGACGATGGCATCGTCCCTGATGAGGAACGTATCGGTGCAGAACTCGTAGTTGTTGTCGGGCGTCTCGCCGTTCCAGACGACGTAGGCGAGTTCGCCGTCGATCTCCTCCTGTTCTAGCTTCAGGGTCGAGCCCGTCTGGCCGAGATCCCCGAAGAGGCTCTCGAACAGTCCCTCGATCTCCGAGAGTCCGGTGTACGTCCCCATGTTCGTGATAACGACCGATCCGTCGACGTAGTCCTCCATGATCGCCTCGAGGTCCTGTTCGGTGAACGCCGCCCAGTGGTGGTCCAGTATCTCCTTCGTCGTCGCCATAGCTCACTCGGAGTATCACGAACGACCGATAATAACTCCCACCGATCGGACCTGCTCGGGATCAGACCTCGGGGAGAGCCAGAACGAGCGGGATCGACAGCCCGGTCAGGACGGCGAGTACGAGAAACGCCTCGTCGAAGAAGCCGAGGTCGGCGATCGCCCCGAACAGCAGCGGGCTCGCCGCGCCGACGGTCATGTAGATCGTTCGTAGGGTGCCGAGACCGGTGTTGAGCACGTCGTCGGCGAGCGCGACCGTCAGGTACGAGAGGGTGATCGTCCCCCGTCCGAGCATCGCGCTCAGGAGCGCGGTGACGGCGACGACCGGCCAGAACCCCTCTACGAGCGTGAGCGCCACCAGACCGGTGCCCGAGACGAGACAGATGACGACCAGCGAGACGCGCGCACCGATCCGGTCGTAGGCGGTGCCCGAAAACGGCTTGATCACGATCCCGAGCGCGAAGTAGAGCGCGAAGACCCCACCGGCGACGGTCGCGGAGAGCCCCTTCACGTCGATCAGGTAGGTCGGGAAGAAGCCCGTGAAGGCGTTCCAGACGGAGACGCCGACGATCTGGAACGCCAGCGCGAGCAGGATCGGGCGCTCGTGCAGCTCTCCGAGGAGGTAGCGAGCGGCGTCGAGCGAGAGCCCCTCCCCGGGCGTCTCCTCGGAGGTCCGGGCGGGGACGACGACCCAGACGGCGAGCGCGACGAGCGCGAACATCGGGACCGCGAGCCCGAAGCCGAGCTGCCAGGCGACCGCCGCGGCGACGAGGCCGGCGGCGGGCGGAAAGAGCGTGTTCCCGACGTCACCTGCCGCAGAGATCAGCCCGAAGGCGGTCCCGATCCGCTCAGGGTAGACGGCGGAGATCGCGGTGATCCGGACGACGCCGAACAGCGCCGTCGCGAAACCGAACAGCGCCGTCGCGAGAAAGAGCACCGGGGCGCTCGCCCCGACGATCACGAGCGTGAGCGTCCCCGCCGCGAGCGCCATGCTCAGGACCATCGTCGTCCCCTCGCCGATCCGGTCGGCGAGCAGACCCCCCGGGAGCTGGCCGAGCGCGTAGGCGATCCAGAGGACGCTCAACAGCAAGCCGGCGGTCGTGAGCGTGAGCCCGTAGGCGGTCTGCAGGTAGGGGAGCATGACCGGATAGGCCAGCCGAACGCCGATCGAGAGCGCCCACCCGGCCGCGATGGCGGCCAGTATCTTCCCGCGGCCGTCCCGCCAGTGTCGGTTCGCTTCGCGGAGGTGGTGTGTGGCTGAGCGCACGGCGGGTTCCCGAACGACTCGCCCCTTCAGCCGAGGCAGGCTTGAGTGTTCGTGAGCCCCACGGAATTGCCTGGAACTCCCCGGATCGAGTGGCGATCGCTCTCACCGAGGATCGGGTTCCGACGCACACCGTCGGCGCGGAACGAACCGGAAACCTCGAATCGAACTGCCCCTCACGCTCTCATCGGGACCGTGCCCGTACACCGGAGCACCCTACGACGGTCTCCTCCCTCTCCGGCCCGCCCTGAGCGCCCGCGCCTCGGCGGCGCTGTGACGCATCACGTCACGGCGGTCCTCCCAGTTCGCGTACCTCGTTAGTGACGGTCTCCCGACAAACGGCGCCACCTCCCTCGTCGGGAGCACGCTTCCTCCCGGGGTCGACGAGTGTCCCAGCGTCTTTCCACGTCCGGTCGTTCGCGATGGATCGTACTCCATGGCGGATCTATACAACACGATTAATCATTAAATTTTTCTACGGTTCCGGGACCTGTTCGCGTTCTCGGCCGTGTGTCGTCGTCGGGCGTCCGCCCTCTCGAGCTGTCGAGCACCGTCACTCCCGGTAGGCCGACAGTATGGGGTTCCCATCAGGCTGCTGCCAGCGACTCTCTCTCACGGGGAGACGGTTCTCGAATCCGACCGGACGGCTGACGGCCCGGGGACACGAGTCGGTGACCGGAGCGTCGGCCGCGGCCGGTACCTTCGCGTTCGCCACCCCCGAGCGCGCATCCGGGGGACTCAATCGAGCCACGCGACGGGTCGTCCTCGGGGGTCGCTCCGGAAGCCGTCGCGCGCCGTCCGAACTGGAGTTTTATGGTGTCTCACTGTGCATAGATAGCATGACGCTCGAAACGATCCTGCTGGCGGTCGGGCCGAAGGACTCCGGACGCGTCGAGCAGCTCGCAGAGGCGGCGATCGAAGTGGCAGCGCCGGCCGGCGCGACGGTCGTGCTGGCCCACGTTTTCACCGAGGAGGAGTACGACGAGCTGCTCGGCGAACTCCACATCGACCGGGACAGCGAGGAGGCGACCCCGGACGAGGTCGCAGACCGCCACGCGACGATCCGCGAACTCGTCGGCGCGATGAACGCGATGGAGATCGACCACGAGATCCGTGGCGTGGTCGGCGATCGCGCCGAGCGCATCACGGAGCTCGCGTCGACGCTCGGGGCGGATCGGGTGATCATCGGCGGACGCCAGCGACGACCCAGCGGGAAGGCGGTCTTCGGCTCCACCGCCCAGGAAGTGTTGCTGACCGCACCCTGTCCGGTGACGTTCGTCCGGGTCGAGACCTGATCCGCCGGAAAGTTCGTCGAGCCCATTCCGAGTCGATCGAAGGGGAAGCCCCGGCGTTGCTACTCCCCCCTGACCGTCGAGAGGGGCTCTCCGACGCCCTGGTCGGTCCGGGACCCGGTACCGAGGAATCGGTTCCGCTCCTCGCCGAGCCGCCTGAGCCAGGGCCGTCGTCTACCGGGCGTGACACGGCTGGACCCGGGTGTCGATCGATGCGGGTTCGAGCCCCTCCGGTCGGATCAGCCGTCCGACCGCGGGGGCTCCGACACCGCCTGTGGGACGTCCCGATCGTTTGCGATCCCCTCCAGGAGCTCCTCTGCCGCCCGGCGGACCGCCTCGTCGCTCGAGAGTTCGGGCTCGTAGCCCAGCACGGCGAGTTTCTGGATCGAGAGACACATCTTCGGGACGTCGCCTGTCCAGCCCCGGTCGCCGCCGGTGTACTCGTAGGTCGGATCGAGACCCATCGCGTCCGCGACGATATCCGCGATGGACGTGACCGACGTCGTCGTTCGGGTGCCCAGGTTGTGGACGTTCATCGGCCGGTCGGCGTGACCGATCGCGTAGGCCATCGCGTCGATGCAGTCGGAGACGTGCATGAACGACTTCTCCTGGCGGCCGTTTCCGAGGATCTCGAGGGTTTCGGGGTCCGCCCGGAGCTTCTCGATGAAGTCGGGGATCACCGCCCCCCTGAGCCTTGGTCCGACGATGTTCGCGAACCTGAACGTCCACGCCCGGAGCCCGTGAGAGTGAGCGTACGTCGAGATCAGCCCCTCGTCGGCGAGTTTGCTCGCCCCGTAGACGCTGATCGGGTGCAGCGGGGCGTAGTCCTCCGGCGTCGGCCGGGGAGCGTCACCGTAGACGGTCGACGAGGAGGTGTACCCCAGTCGCTCGACCCCGACCTCGTCCATCCGTTCGAGGACGTTGTACGTCATCTCGCTGTTCCGCTCGAACTGCTCGCGCGGCCGGTCGGTGTCGACCCGCTTCGAGGCGGCGAGGTGGAAGACGAAGTCGACGTCCTCCGTGAGCGCCCGTTCGACGACCGCCCGCTCCGTGAGGTCTCCCTCCACGAGCGTCGTGCCCTCGGGAAGCCACTCGTGGGTGCCGCCCGAGAGGTCGTCCACGACGGTCACCCTGTGCCCGGCGTCGGCGAGTCGGTCGACGAGGTGCGAACCGATGAACCCCGCACCGCCCGTCACGAGGACGTGATCTCCGAGATTATTCATGCGATCTACATTCCATCCGGATCTATAGGTGTTCGGTTCTTGGGACTGTCGGGATACGTAGCACTACGCGGAGCCTCGCCCGACTAGCTCGCCCGTATCGACCGTGACGGACGGTCGGAAGGGATACGGATAGATTCCGGGAAGGAGACGCTGGACCGGGTCGGATGCGACGTGATTCGAGTCGGTGAGTGACCGCAGACGAGCAGTCCTCTCTCCCGATCAGGCCGCGGGCTCTGTCCGGCTACAGTGAGGAGAGTTCCTCTTCGACTTCCAGGGAGAGGGGACTCCCGTACTCCGAGATCTCGAACGCCTCGACGTACTCGATGGCACGGCCACGCTCCGCTCCGAACCGTTCGATCAGTCCGTCGCGGAACCGGTCGGCTGCCTCCCGCATCTTCCGCAGTCCGGGGTGTGGATCCGACTCCAGCCAGGTACGTCTCGCCTCACCGCCTTCCGGCACCGCGTCCAGGTTACCCTTGTTGTAGGGAAGCCACTCATACATCTGTGATTCGTGACAGTCGAGCATGTCGTACTTCCGTTCGAGGGCCTCCTCGTCGATCGGGACGAAGAGCTCCGGCTCGAACGGGTTCGGACGGGCGAACGTGTCGAGGAGGTACGCGAAAACGGGGTTGGTCTCCAGTATCGGGGTCTCGGGGCAGACGTTCGGGACGGTCACGGTGTAGGCCGCATCGCGAACCAGCTGGGAGGTGTAGCGGTGATCCGGGTGGTAGTCGTTCGTTCGATGGGTGAAGACCACGTCCGGGTCGGTCTCGCGGATCAGCCGGACGAGCTCCTCGCGTCGGTCGAGGGTTGGTCGGAGCCGTCCGTCCGGCGTGTCGAGCACTCGGTAGGATATCCCGGCAGTCGCTGCCGCGGCAGCCGCCTCTTCGCGCCGCCTCCTCACGAGCCCTTCGCCGTGGTCCTCGTGGTGGCCACCCCGCCCGTCGGTCATCGAGACGAACAGGACGTCGTGGCCGGCGGCCGCACCCGCACACGCGAGTCCCCCGGCCTTGATATCGGGATCGTCCGGGTGAGCACCGATGACGAGCAAACTGAGCGACATGGCTACCCGCGCGCGCTCGGTGAGTGAAAACGTTCTGGTCACCGACCTGATGCCACGACCGATCGCCGAGAACTGTTCCGATCGAAGCTCGCTCTGTCGGGCTCGGAGTCTCGACCGGTAGATAGGTCAGTGGGTCTCGAAGGTGGTTTAGAGCTCGACGGCAACGGGCTCATCCCTCTCTGCCGATTCGTAAGCCGCCTCGACGACCGCGACCGCCCGTAGTCCGTCTTCCGGTGTGGTCATCGGATCGCGGTCCTCTCGAACGCTCGCGACGAAATCCGCAATCAGGTCTGCCGACGTATCCGTCGCGTGCGAGACGGTGTGGACGCCAGCCTGAGAGCCCGAAGCAACGGTGTGGACGACCGACTGATCGGTCGTATCGACCGCGAGCGCCCCCTCCGAGCCGACGAACTCGACGGTCGCATCGCCCCAGGTGTGCCAGCTCTCGGGCTTGCTCCAGGAACCGTCCAGCAGGAAGGGTGTGCCGTCCGAGAGACTCATCGAGAGTACGTTCACGTCTTCCACGGGGATCTCGTGGAATCGCGTGTCGATCTCGGCGTACACCTCCGCGACCGACCGGTCGGTGAGGTGCTCGACTAGGTCGACGATGTGAACGGTGTGGTCCATCACCGCGCCGCCGCCCGACTGCTCCGGGTCGACGAACCAGCCGCCGGGCATCTTCCCGCGGTTCGTCCCAGAGATCGCTCCGATCGGGCCGATCTCTCCGTCCTCGAGCGCGCGTTTCGCACGCTTTGCGGCCTCGCTGAAGCGCAACGGCATCGCCACGCCCACGTGGACCCCCGACTCGCGCCAGACGTCGACGATCGAACTCGCCTCCTCGAGCGTCGGTGCGAGCGGCTTCTCGCAGAGGACGTGGACACCCGCCGCGCAGGCACGATCGATCCACGCCCGGTGGTCCGCGTTCGGCGCACAGATCACGCCCGCGTCGATTCGATCGAGCAACTCGTCCGGATCGGCCACGTACTCGATTCCGTGTCGATCGGCACAGGCGCTCCCTCGCTTTTCGTCCTCGTCGGTGACGCCGACGAACGAGAGGTCGCCTCGCCCGGAGAGCTCCGCCGCGTACGCGTCGGTGTGGACGTGGGCCGCCGAGAGGATTCCGACCTCGAGACTCACGAGAGCACCTCCGGGGCCACGTCCCGGCGTGCCCGCGTCTGATTACGTCGCTCGCTCACGCGACCACCTCCGATACGGTGACTGGTCGGTTTCGATCGGCCGATCGCTCGGCGGCGAGCGCCAGTCGGAGCGCTTCGGTCGCGTCTTGTACCCCGACCGCGGGGTCGGTTCCCGATTCGACACACGAGACGAAGTGTTCCAGTTCGCGTCGGTAGCCCCCCTTCGCGTGCGGGCTCTCGACCAGCTCGCCTGCTTCGGTCCACTGTCGATAGGGGGAGTCGCCGTCGGTCGAGAACTCGACCAGCCCCGCATCACCCGCGAGTTCGAGTTCGCTCGTGAACGCGCGAGACTCAGGCTGTGCCCAGGAGGCTTCCACGTACCCGACGGCCCCCTCCTCGAAGCGGAGCGTGACGAAGCCGTGCTCCGCGCGTGGTTCGCGGTGGCGGCGAGCGAAGACCCGTTCGACCTCCCCCCAACACCACCGGAGGTAGTCCAGGTCATGAATGGCGAGGTCGACGAAGATCCCGCCGCTTTTCTTCCGGTCCGCGAACCAGTCCTCCGAACCCCACTCGGGAAACGGAGAGAGCCGCCGAGCCCGCGCGACTCCGGGGGTGCCGATGTCGAGTTCGGCCGCCGTCGCGTACTCCGGGAAAAACCGGAGCACGTGCCCGGCCATGAACGCTAGGTCTGCTCGTTCGACCACGTCAGCGATCTCACGCGCCCCGTCGAGGGTGTTTGCGATCGGCTTCTCGACGAACACCGCGGCGTTAGCATCACCAGCACACCGGACGGCGTCGACGTGTGTGTGCGTCGGCGTACAAACGTCGAGCGCGTCGATCTCCTCGGTCGCACACATACTCGCGACGTCCGTGTAGGGGTTCGCGTCGAGGCCGTGTCCTTCGACGAACCGTCTCGGATCGCTCGGCGCGGCGACGCCGACTACCTCCACGTCCATCTCGGCGTACCCCGCGAGATGTGTCTCGGCCATGAACCCGGCTCCGGCTATCCCGATTCGCATGGACAACCACGTTCGAACGCGTGAATAAACGTTTCGTGGCTGGAGGGCCACGTCGGCTCGTGGTCGAACGACCCTGTCGCTCGTCAAGGTCCTGCGAACGGAACTTCCTTGGTCCCGACCGTCGAGTGTGTGGGTATGACGGACGACCTCCCACCGGCGTACGGCGGCGAGATCCTGCACGTCCACCTGGACACCGGAAAGACGGAGCGCGAACCGATCGAACCGGACGACGCGCGACGCCTCCTCGGGGGAAACGGCTTCGCGGCGAAGCTTGTCCACGACCACGTCCCCTCCGACGCGGGGCCGTTCGACGTCGAGAACATCCTCGCGTTCGCCGTCGGGCCGATGACCGCCACGCCGTTCCAGTCGACCAGCCGCGGCGTCGTCGGCTTCGTGAGCCCGATGACGAACGGCTTCTTCGACAGCACCTTCGGCGGGAGCTTCCCCCAGGCGCAGAAGACGACCGGCTTCGACGTCGTCGCGCTCCACGGACGTACCGAGGAGCTCTCGTACGTCGTCGTCGACGAGGAGGGCGCCCGGATCGAGGAGGCCGAGGGATTCGCGGGCGAGGAGACGTACGCGACCTGCGAGGGGGTTCGCGAGGCGGAGGGCGTCGGCCACTCGACGCACGTGATCGCCGCCGGGCCAGCAGGTGAAAACCTCGTCCGGTACGCCTGTCTGTTACACCAGGGTCGGGACAGGGAGGGCGTGGCGGGCCGCGGCGGTGCGGGTGCGGTGATGGGATCGAAGAACGTGAAGGCGCTCGCGGTTCGAGAGGGCTCGTTCGAGCCGGAGGTCGCCTCGGAGAGCGAGTTCCGAGAGCTCACGACCGGACAGATGGGGCGGCTGATGGACGAGACGCAGATGCTCCAGACCCACGGGACCGCCGGGCTGGTGAACCCGATCAACGAGATGGGGAAGCTCGGTACGAGAAACAACCAGTCCGAACAGGCCGACGAGGCCGACGCCGAGGCGGTCTCCGGCGAGACGCTCAAAGAGGAGTACGTCACCGAGGACACCACCTGTGCGGCGTGTGCGGTCCGGTGTGGCAAGCACGTGAGCGTCGAGGCGGAAGGGATCACGCGGGCGAAGATCCCGGAGTTCGAGAGCCTCTTCGCGACGACGACGATGCAGGAGGTCTACGACATCGAACGGGTGATGAAGGCGAACGACCTCTGCGATCGGCTCGGGATGGACACGATCAGTTGGGGGGTCACGGTCGCCTTCGCCCGCGAGTGTCACGAGAAGGGGCTGCTCACCGACGACTCGCCGCACCTGGAGTTCGGGGACGCCGACGGGCTCGTCGAGTTAGCGAGGGAGACGGCCCACCGAGAGGGGATCGGCGACGCGCTCGCGGAGGGCTCGTCCCGACTCTCCGAGGAACTGGGAGAGGAGAGCGAGGCGTTCGTCCACGGCCGGATGGGCCTCGAGTTCGCCGCTCACTCTCCTAGAGGTCTCAAGGGGATGAGCATCGGCTACGCCACCTCGAACCGCGGCGGCTCGCACCACGACACGCGCCCCACCAGACAGTACCGCGGCGAGTACGACGAAGGTACAGAAGGTACCGCGGAGTTCGCCGCCCGGTCGCAGCACTTCACGGCGCTCGGTGACTCGCTCACGCAGTGTCGGTTCGTCAGCGAGGGTGGGTGGGGCGTCCACGTCAACGAGAACTATCGCGACGCGGTGAACCTCGCGCTCGGGTGGGAGCTCTCGGTCGACGAACTAGAGGAGATCGGCGAGCGGGTCTACACGCTCGAACGGCTGATCAACGTCGAACGCGGGGTCGCCGGTCGCGAGACCGACACGCTCCCCCAGCGTGTCACCCACGAACCGATCCCGGACGGCCCGAGCGAGGGGATGTACTGCCCACCGGAGGAACTGGCGGCGATGCGCGAGGAGTACTACGCGTTTCGCGGGTGGGACGAGGAGGGGAGACCGACCCAGGAGACGCTCTCGCGACTCGATCTGCCGACGGCCTGAGCGGGACGCACGTTATCGCTCCAGCGAGGATCGCACCGCTTTCGCGGCCGCAGTCATCCGCTCGCGCTCCCAGTCGGAGAGTTCCCACTCGTGGATCTCGCTCCACCCCTCCGGAGAGAGGGTGAGTGGGACGGAGAGGCAGACGTCCTCCGCCCCGTACTCACCGTCGAGCGGGACCGAGAGACATACTGGGTCGTCGACGTCGTTCGAGGAGAGCGCCTCAACGATGCCGGCGACCCCGCGACCGGTCACCCATCGCGAGGAGTCCCCGGGACCGCGGTGTGCGATCACGTCGTACGGCGCGTCCCTGACGAAGTCGAGGGCCGCCCGGCACTCGTCTTCGGTCAGCGCGAGCGGCCGACCCTCGACGGTCGCGCGGGAGAACGCGGGGACGAGGTGTTCGCCGTGCTCGCCGAGCATCGGACAGGAGACGTCCGACGGCGAGGCACCCTCGTGATCGGCGATCCAGTCGGCCATCCGCGCGGTCTCCGAGAGCGAGTAGCCGAGGACGTGCTCGCGGGGCCACCCGCTCTCCGCCCAGAGGCGGTGTGTGATCCGATCGACCGGGTTCGTCACGCAGAGCAGCGCTCTCGGTTCGACCTCCCGGAGCCAGCCGCCTACCTCCTCGGCCATCCCGAGGTTCCGATCGAGGAACGTCATCCGGCCACCGCGCTCGGCCCCGCCGCTCACGCGCGGTGCGCTCGCGGTCACGACGATGCAGTCCGCTCCGGAGAGCGCGTCGGGACCCGGCGGTTCGTGTTCGATCGTTCCGTAGCGACCCCTCGACGCTCTGCCGGTCGGGTGCGAGACGTGCCGGGTCGCGTGGCGGATGTCGGTCGCGTGGCCGTAGGCGGCGTCCTCGTCCGTGTCGATCAGGGTGACGTCGACCGCGTGCTGTCCGGTGACGAGGTCGTAGGCGACGGTCGACCCGATCGTTCCTCCTCCGCCGATGACGGCGACGTGCATGGAGTGGGTCTCTCCCCACGACGCTTCGGTCTACTGGTGTCCGGACCGTTTCTCCGGTATCAGGAATCCGGGGTTCGATCGTCCGAGGACCGGCCGGTCGCGGTGCCGTGCCCGTCGGTTCGGGTGGGATAGCGAGGCGATCGTTCGCCCCTCGTCGCGAGCCTGTACTTCCCACGCTCGATCCGCTCGACGAACCCGCGCTCTTCGAGTTTGCGGATCCGTCGGTTCACCTCCTCGCGGCTGTAGCCGAGGTTGAACGCGATCACTGCGGGAGTGAGCACCAGCCCCGACCGGGAGAGCACCTCAAGGATCGCGTCGTCGAGCGGACGCATCCACTCCGCCGAGCGCGCCCTGTGTGGCTCCCGGACGAGCCGGTCGAGCCACCGGTCGTTCCCGAGGTGAGTCTCCAGCGTGCCGTAGAGTCCGACACAAAGGAAGAGCGCGGAGCCGCCGTGTACCCAGTGGACCGCTTCGGAGAGGAGGAGCTTCGTCGTGAATCCGCCGACGGCAAAGCCCACTCCACCTACGACCGCGAGGAGCGCGAACCGGCGGTAGCCCCGGATCGGAACGGCGATCCGCCGATGTGTGCGGACGATGACGTAGCACGCGCCGAGTGCAGCGAGATACATCGCGGTGCCGAGGAGTCCAGGCTCGTGAGCCTCGGCTCCGGTGACCAGCACCGACGTGTGATAGATCGTCGCGAGCGACATCACCGCCGCGAGCGTCGCGAGGCTCGATCCCACCGGGGACCCGCGAAACACCCGCCACGACAGCGCCGCGAGGACGCCGGCGGAGAGCCCCGTCCCGAGCGCGAACAGCACCCCGAGACCGGACAGGGTCTCACCGATCATACCTCCGGTTCGTGGCGCGCTCGCATAACGGTACGTCCCCGGGTCGCCGGATGCTAACCCAGCGTTAAATCCACCTCACCGATCGTCCGTGGCCGTCGGACCGCGCCTCACTAGTTGATCACAACGGTTCATCGTACTATAATAATAACCGTCGAATCCGTACCGAACTGACAGGGCAGTCACGAGGCCGCTCGTGAGCCCCGACTCACCAGCTATGACACTCGATACGAGCAGACGACGCGTGCTGTACCTGATCGGAGCCACCGGGGCGACCGGATCCGTCGCCGCCGCGGGCAGTCACGACGATGACGACGGCTCCGACCGGAGCGATGACCAGGGTGACCACGGAGAGGATCGCGACGATGACGAGGACGAGGACGAAGATCGCGACGATCGCCACGACGGGGAGCTGAACGAAGCGGACGTTCGCTTCCTGCAGATGATGATCCCGCACCACGAGCAGGCGACGGAGATGGCCGAACTGGTCCTCGGTCGTACGAATCGGAGCGAACTCTGTGCGCTCGCGGAGGAGGTTATCGAGGCCCAGGAGGCGGAGATGGGGACGATGGAGGAGTGGCTCGAAACCCACGGTCACGACCCCCACGACCACGAGATGGACCACGACGAGATGGACGGAATGCTCACCGACGAGGCGATGGACGAGCTCGCTGCGGCCGAGGGCGACGAGTTCGACCGGCTGTTCCTCTCGGGGATGATCCACCACCACGAGGGGGCGATCGTGATGGCCGAGGACGTCCTCGCCGAAGGTGAGGACGGGGACGTGAGACAGCTCGCAGAGGAGGTCATCGAGGTCCAGGAGGCGGAGATCGAGACGATGCGAAAGTGGTGTCGAGACTGGTTCTGAGGCTCCGCTGAACCCCTCTTTCTCGGCCGCGTTCCCGAACGGAACGACGAAGGGTTTCGGCCGACAGGTGGGGGTATGCTCCAGAGCCCCCGTTCGCGCGCCCTCGCGCTCGTCTGCGTCTTCGCCCTCCTCGTCGGCCTGTTCGTCCTCTCCGGGACCGCGGACCCCGACCCGGAGAACCACGCCTATCCCGACGGCGACGATCTCGCGGCGGACTACGACGCGTACGTCGGCGACCGGGCGGACGTCTCCGGCCCCGTCGTCTCGACCGATCCGGTGACGATCGAAACAGGTCCGCCCGGCGAGACGATCACGCTCGAAGTCGAGGGTGTCGAGGAACCGGTCGAGGAGGGACAGCGGCTCCGCGCGTTCGGGGTCGTCGAACCCGGCGGCGCGTTCGACGCGGAGGAGACGCTCGTTCGAGACCCGTGGGAGATCACCTACATGTACGTCGTCTCGCTGCTCGCCGGGCTCTGGGTGCTCTCGCGTCTGCTCCGCGGGTGGCGGATCGACCGGGCGGTCCTCGGTCTCGAACCGCGGGACGAACCCCGCCCCGTCCGAACGCTCCCCCGAGGTGAGCGCGATGGCTGACCTGCTGACACACGTCCTCGTCGGCTACTCGCTCGCGACGTTGCTCTCGTTCCGGTACGAGTGGCTCTCGCCACGCTACGTCACCGTCGCGATGGCCGGTTCACTGATCCCGGACATGAACCGTGCGGAGCTGTTCGTGAGCGGACGGGCCGTCGAAGCCGCCCTCGGGGTTCCGTTCTCGTGGGGAGCGTTCCACACGATGGGTGGCTCGCTCCTCGCCGTCGCGGTCGGCGCACTGCTCGTCCGTCCGGGGATCCGGGTGCGCGTCGCCGCGCTGCTCTTCCTCGGGATGGCCTCACACCACGCGCTCGACCTCCTCCTGATCAACCCCTCGGGTCACTCCTACGCCGCCTTCTGGCCGATCACGGGCTACAACCCACCGACGCCGAACCTCTATCTCAGCTCCGATCGCTGGCCCGCCGCCGTATCGGGTGCGCTCGCGGCCGGTATCTGGTACGTGCGGTACCGGAGCCCGTTCGCCACCGGATCCCGAACCGAAGGCCGATAAGTCACTCCCTCGCGGTCCCCGAACACGACCTCGTTCGTAGCGTGTCGGATAGGTAGCGGGGGATTCTCGAGGTACGCTGGTGCCGAGAACCCCGCCGTCCCGCCCACCCACCCCGAGCTCTCGCCTCGATCCCTCACAGCGCGTCCACCGAGCGGCGCTATCCGTCGCTCACTCCCGCAGGAGGTCGGCCTCTCGACGCGGACCGCCCTCCCGACCCGGGGGAGAACCGGCGTCGAGGAGTCGATCGAGCTTTCGCTCGAACGTCTCCTCGTCGATCTCGCCGACCGCGTACCGGTGTTTGAGCACCGCGATCGGGGAGTCGGCCTCGCGGCTCTCGTCGTGACTCCCCTCGTCCCCGTCGAGCAGGCCGGTGAACCGCCCGAGCAGGTAGTACGCGAGGTAGGTACCGAACAGGACCAGCGGCGTGAGCGTGAGCAGGGAGACGATCCCGATCCAGAGGGCAACTCCCGGGACGAGGAACGTCGGAACGACCAGGATCGCCGTGATCGCGAGCCCCACCCAGAGCGGCGAGCGGAGAACCCGCCGCCCCCACGCCTCGATTCTCGACTCGATTGACATCGGGTGAACGGACGCTCTCGGACTGCATACCCGTTTCGACGGTCCTGACCGGAGGCGACCGGGCTCCGAGGGTCGGAGAGGTCGCCGTCGGGGAACGAGTGAATTTACGTCCACGGCGACGGAACCCCGGCTATGAACGCAGCCGAAGGCGACCGGGTTCGCGTCCGCGGCGGGGAGCGGGATATAAAAGGCGTCCTCATGCCCTCGAGTTCCCACGACCACCTCGTCGTGAAACTCGACGGCGGCTACAACGTCGGCGTCGAGCGCGCGTCGGCGAGCGTCGACGTCCTTGAGGAAGGTGTCTACGACGTCGACGGCGAGAGTTCGGGCGACTCCGTCGTCGAGTTCGACGACTCGCTGCCGACGATATCGCTGATCAGTACCGGTGGGACGATCGCCTCGACGGTCGACTACCGAACCGGAGCGGTGACCGCACAGTTCGACGCCGAGGACGTCCTGCGGGCGGTGCCCGACCTCGCAGGTCGGGCGAACTTTCGAGGGAGGGTCGTCGCGAACATCCTCTCGGAGAATATGACGCCGGAGGTCTGGTCGGACCTCGCCCACGCGGTGTACGAGGAGATCGAGGCGGGTGCCGACGGCGTCGTCGTCATGCACGGCACCGACACGATGCAGTTCACGGCGAGTGCGCTCGCGTTCGCCCTCGACACTCCCGTGCCGATCGTCTTCACCGGAAGCCAGCGCTCGGCGGATCGGCCCTCCTCGGACAACGTGATGAACGCGGTCTGTGCGGTCGAGGCGGCGAAGAGCGATATCGCCGAGGTGCTCGTCTGTATGCACGCGAGCGAGTCCGACGACGTCTGTGCGCTCCACCGGGGGACCAGGGTCAGAAAGAACCACACGTCGCGGCGCGACGCCTTCGAGACCGTGGGTGGAGAGCCGCTCGCGACGGTCGACTACGCGACCGAGGAGATCGAGGTTCGAGGCGAGTACACCGAGCGCGGCGAACGTGAGTTGGCGCTCGACGCCGGGCTGGAGACCGACGTCCTCCTGCTGAAGTTCACGCCTGGGACCGATCCCTCCATACTCGGTCACGTCGAGGGATCGGCGGGGCTCGTCCTCGAGGGGACGGGGCTGGGTCACGTCCACACCGACTGGATCCCGCGGATCGCCGACCTCGTCGAGGACGGAACGACCGTCGTGATGACGAGTCAGTGCATCGAGGGGCGGGTCTGTGACCGGGTCTACGACACCGGCCGGGACCTGCTCGACGCCGGCGTGATCGAGGCCGGGGACACCCTCCCCGGGACGGCGAAGGTGAAGCTGATGTGGGCGCTCGCACGGGACGGCAGCACGGCGGAGCTGTTCTCGACCTCGACCGCGGGCGAGCTCACCGATCGGTCCGTGCCATGGACGTAGACCTGGAGCTACGCGAGGCACGCCCGGAGGACCACGAGGCGGTCGCGGCTATCACCGAGGACACCTGGCCGGACCGGGAGGGCGAGGACTACCTCGCGCGGGTCTACCCGGAGTGGATCGAGGGCGAGGAGCGGGAGACGTTCGTCCTCGACGCAGGGACAGAGCTCGCCGGCATCGCCCAGTGCGTGTCACTCAGCGAGTACGAGGCGTGGTGTCAGGGGATGCGGATGAACCCCGAGTACAGGGGCCGGGGCATCTCGAAGCGGCTGAGCGAGGCGCTGTTCGACTGGGCGTGCGAGCAGGGCGCGACCGTCGCGCGGAACATGGTCTTCTCGTGGAACGTCGCGGGGCTCGGCCAGTCGAGATCGGTCGGCTTCGAGCCGGTCACCGAGTTCCGGTGGGCGACGCCCGAGCCGGATCCCGACGCCGAAGCGGACCTCCGGGTCCGTGAGGACCCGAAACTCGCCTGGCACGCCTGGGTCGAGAGCGACGCCGCGGCCCACCTTCGGGGGCTCGCGCTCGACACCGACGAGTCGTGGGCGCTCTCGCGGCTCACGCCCGCGGATCTGGAGCGCGCTTCGGAGGAGGCGGCCGTCTTCGCCGTCCTCGACGACGGGGTCGGGGGGATGGCCCACCGGGTTCGCGTCTCCCAGCACGGGGAGGACGCGGAGCGGGTCGCGATCTACGGGACGGCAGTCTGGGAGTCGGTCGAGGCGTCGAGGGCGCTGGTCGCCGCGATCGCGCGGGACGCCGCCGAGGTCGGCGCCGACTCGACGAGAGCGTTGCTCCCGGAGACCCCCCGGTACGTCTCGGACGCCGCCTACGCGCGTTCGGGCATCTCCGACGAGCCGGATTTCGTCCTCGGGGCGGACCTCACCCGCCGCTGACCGGAGGGAAGAGCGCGAGTTCGTCGCCCGCCTCCAGTTCGGTCTCGAGGCCAGCCTCCGCCGTGTGGACGTTCCGCCCGTTGCGAAGCAGGTTGATGTGCTCTTCGAGCTCTCCCTCCTCGGTGAGCACGCGCTCGGCGAGCGCGGGGTAGTCCGCCAAGAGCGCGTCGAGCGCTTCGCTCACGGTGTCGCCGGGATCGGCTGCTACCGGCAGCTCCTTCTCTCCCGCTGCCTCCGCGAGGTCCGCGAAGAGCTTCCAGTTCATAGTCGGCTTCGGCGAGCGTCTCGAATGAGCGTTGTGTTTACCATCACCATATGCCCCTTATACACATGGAATCTATACCGCCGATATATGGGACAGGTTTATCAAGGACGACAGACACCTCTCGGGTAGACATGAGCGCCACAGCGTCCTACCACCACACCGAACCGACGATCGACGACCTCCCGGCCGAACTCGACTCCGCCGGCTCGAAGCTGGTCTACCTCTACCTCGACGTCACCGGCGACGCGACGATCGACGACCTCCAGCGCTCGCTCGGGATGAAGAAGCTCGCGCTCTACCCGGTCCTCGACACGCTCTCGGCGGAGGGCCTCGTCGAGCGCGAGGGCGAGACGTTCATCGCGGCCTGAACGCGCCCAACCGCCCTTCCTTTCTCTCCGTTCGCTCGATCACGTACAGCCGTTCGCCCGCTTCCAGCGGTCGGTCGGGCCCCGGCGACAGCTCGACCCCGGTGTCGAACTCGACGGCGACGACGCTCCCCCCGATTGCTCCGACCGACCACCCCTCGCGGCCCTCCCCGACCTCCACCACGTCGACCCCCCAGCCCGCCCGCTCGAACAGCGTCGCGAGCTCCCGTTCGGGCCGCTCGCGTCTCGGCAGCGTCACCAGCCGGTAGTGCGTCTCCCGATCGAGCGCCGAGGCCCGCTCGCTCCTGACTGCGACGCTCACCACATCACCGGAGACGCTGCGCACCTCTCCCGTACAGAGCCGCGTCGGGTCCCCGTCCCCCGTCCAGAGCGCGACCCGGTCGCCCGGCCCCGCCTCGGGTGCGGGGTCGGCGCGGACCGCCACCGCGACCGTCCCACCCGGGAGTCCGGCACCCAGCCCCGACGCGCGGCGCCCGACCGCGAGATGCGTGATCGTACCGTCGGGCTCGATCGAGACGTCCGTGTAGCCGACGCCGTAGTCCTCTCGCAGGCGTGTCTCGAAGCGCCCCTCCAGCTCCGAGACGGTGAGACCGCGCGGGAAGAGCAGGGTCTTCCCCGCCAGCGCCGCCTTTCGGTCCTCCGAGATCGGTTCGTACCCCTCGGCGTCCTCGACCGGCGTGGGGAGGTCGACGGTGATCAGCCGGCCGACCGTCGTGACCAGCGGGCTCACCTCGCCGTCGACGGCGCGCGCGCCGACGAGCGCCGTCGAGTTCTCCGCGAACCGGTCCCCGAGGCCCCGACCGGCGAGCGCGGTCCCCCCGGCGGCGACGAACGTCGCCACGGTGAGCAGCGCGCGCGTGACAGAGAGCGGGTCCGGCCCCACGTCGATGAACTGCGAGAGCGCGACGACCGAGTTGAGGACGAGCGCGACCGCCGAGAGCCCGACGAGCACCGCCAGCCGTCCGGGGAGCCGCTCTCGCGTGTACCACCGCCAGCCGACGGCGACCCCGCCCGCGACGACGCCCGAGAGCGCCGCGAGGCCGACCAGCCTGATCGCCTCGACGGTCGCGCTCATTCGGCGTCCCCCCGGACCGAACGCAGCGCCTCCCGCCTCCCGGCGAGGAAGGCCTCCTCGCCCGCCTCCACCCGTTCGATCTCCCGATGGAGGGTGCCGTCCGACTGTCGGACCGCGAGCACCGCGAGGTCGCCGGCATCGACGCCACGCTCGATCCGGGCCCCGCGTCCGTCGTCCGACACCCGGACCCGCTCGATCGCGCCGCCGTTCCGTCCGAGCGCGGCCGCGAGCCTCTCGACCGGCCGTTCGCCACGGGGGAGCACCAGCAGGTCGGCCCGCTCCCGGTCGAGGAGCGTCCGCGCCGTCGACCGATCGGCCCCCAGAGCGACCCTGCCGACCCCTTCCTCTCCGTCCTCCTCGGGTCCCGGATCGCTCACGACCGTCGCGGTGGGCCCCTCCGATCCGACGCGGACCTCGTCGCCCCGGGCGAGCCCAGGCGGGACGAGCGTTCGCACGGAGACCGCGCGCTGGCCCTCCCCGAGTCGGCGCGAGAGCCGTGCGCCGGCGGGTGCGGCGAGGACGCTCGCCCGTCCGTGCCCGTCGATCGTGACCGAGACGTCGGCGAGGTCGTGGAGTGCCGCGAGGCGATCGGCCAGCCGTCCCTCGATCTCGCCCACGGTCAGGTCCGCCGGGAACCGGAACCGTTCGCCGACGATCGCCTCTCGGCGCTCCTCGGAGAGCGCTCCCTCGGTGTGTTCCCCGATCGTCTCCACCTCGATGCTCACCTCGCCGAAGCCGCCGACGCGCTCGACGAGTTCCGTCGGTAGGGTCCGATCCCTGATCGTGGCGAGGGTGAGCCGTCTCGGGACTTGTTGGGCGGTCTTGTCGCCCTGATCGTGCGCCCAGAGCGACGCCATCAGCACGATCAACACCGCGGTCACCGCGACGGGCGTCTCCGCGATCTCGGGGTCGAGCAGTCCCAGGAGGCCGCCGGAGACGCCCGCAAGCGCCGCACCGACCGCGACGACCGCGAGACCCGGTATCGTCACCCCCGTGACGTACCTGAACGAGAAGCCGAGCGCCCAGGAGACCAGCGCCGGCAACACCCCCGTGAGCACGCCGACGTAGACCCCGACGAGGATCTGGACGGCAAGCGAGTCGGGCATGGTCGCGGTGTCCCTCGGATCGGGTTAGTTCTATCGCTCTCACCCCCATAGAAAGCCTCCGGTGGCCGAGGGACCCGCCGGCTCCGAAAGCGGCTTCACCTCTGGGTCGTCTACGTCGTCCATGGCAGAGTACCTCGTGCAGGTGAACCTCGATCAGCACGTCCAGAACGCCCAGGAACTCGCGGGGCTCTGGGGCGACCTCCGCGAGAAGCTAGAGGAGTTTGAGGTGGAGGTGGTCCGCTCTTACGCCGTCCTCGGCGACGTGGACTTCGTGCTCATCATCGACGCGCCCGACCGCGACGCTGCGGCACAGGCCGCCATCACGATCGGCAGCTACGGTTTCACGACCGAGACGAACGAGCTCATCCCGGTCGAGGAGTTCGCCGGCCTCGTCGGCGACTTCTGAGAGGGGCCGTCGGTGAGGCTCGTCGTACATCGACCGGGAACCGGAAGAGATCGGTGACCTGTACGCCCGAGAGATACGGTTGGCTACGACGATCCCTGTGAGACGTCCCGACTCGGGAGGGACGAGTCACCGGTCCCGGAAGCCGAATCTGCAGGCAAAGGGATTACCCCGGTTCACCGGGAAGTACGGTTTACTGATACGATGCCCCTCTGTAACTCCTGCGAGCGCTTCGTCACCCCCGAGTTCGCCCGGGTGTTCGGCGACAACGACGACCGGATCGACGGCTGTCTCCACTGTGAGACCGCTCGAGCCCTCCAGCGAGGCGGCGCGGTCGGGGACGGTCACGCGACGAGGGAGGGCCTCTAGCCGTGACGTCGGTCCACGAGGGCCGGACGAAGGACGTCGGTCGCTGTCGGACCTGCGGACGGATCGCCCCGGTCTACGTCTCCGACAACGGCGAGATCCGACCCGTCGGCGGGACGAAGAGCTGTGCCGAACGGTCCGGCCACGAGGTCGAACTCCTCGGCGGTGCCGGGGGCCCCGGGGGAACGTCCGACCGATCCGCGGCTCACTGACCCGGGCCAGGGGGTCCGCACGCCGAGCGGACCCGGCTACGACTCGGACGGTTCGGGACCCGAACGAGGGTCATCCGAGACCGGGGGCGTTTCGGTGTGAGACGGCCGGCCGCGAGCGCCGCGAACGGGGACCTGCGTGACGGTCCGGGACGACGATTTCCATAGGCTTATGGACCTCGCTGGACGATCACGAATCGAATCGTTCCTCCACGCCCGATAGCCACACGATCGTCCGAAAACCGACCATGATACGTAACGATCTTTCGATTACACCCCGATCGGCCCGATCCGCCCCCCACTGAGAGCGCATGTCCCGCCCCGCTCTCCTCGCCGTCCCCGAGATTCCGATCGACGAGCCGGTCTTCGTCTTCACGCTCGCGATCGCCGCCTTCCTGATCGGCCCGCTGGTCGTGAAGCGACTCGGCCAGCCTGGCATCGTCGGCGTCGTCCTCCTCGGCGCGGCGCTCGGCCCCGGCGGGACCGGTCTGGTCGAACACGGCTCCGCGATCGTCCTCCTCGGCGAAGTCGGGCTGATCTACCTGCTCTTTACGGTGGGCCTCGAACTCGACCTCCGCGGGTTCTCCGAGGACCCGGAGGGCGCGGCGATCTTCGGCCTGACGAGCTTCTTCCTCCCGCTCTCGGTCGGGACGGCGGCTGGCGTGGTCGTCCTCGGCCTCGACCTCTGGGCGGCGCTGTTGCTCGCGGCGGTCTTCGCCTCGCACACGCTGCTCGCCTACCCGATCGTCAACCAGTACGGGATCACACAGAACCCGGCGGTCACCGCGGTGTTCGGCGGGATCCTCTTCACCGACACGCTCGCGCTGGTCGTGCTCGCGATCGTCGTCGGCGCGATCGACGGCGGGCTCACTCCCATCCTCTTCGCCGAGATCTTCCTCTCGATCGCGATCCTCTTCGCGGCCACCTGGTTCCTCGCGCCGCCGCTCGCCCGGTGGTTCTTCCAGAACACGAGCGAGGAGAGCTACTTCGAGTTCCTGCTCGTGGTCGCGCTCTTCTTCGCCGCGGCGAGCCTCGCCGAACTGCTCGACATCGCACCGATCCTCGGGGCGTTCGTCGCCGGCCTCGCGCTCAACCGGCTGATCCCCGGCGGTGGGACCCTCAGAACGAGGATCGAGTTCGTCGGGAACGCGCTGTTCATCCCCTTCTTCCTCGTTCACGTCGGGATGCTCGTCGACTTCGGGGTGATCCTCGACGGGCTGGCGACGCTCCAGGTCGCCGCGACGATCATCGCCGTGATGATCGCGATGAAGTACGTCGCCGCCTGGACGGTCAGTCGGATCCAGGGCTACGACAAGAACGAACGCGGCGTGATCTTCGGGCTCTCAACGGGCCAGGCCGCCGCCGCGCTCGCGATCACGCTCATCGGCTTCGAGGAGGGGCTGTTCACCGAGGCGGTGTTGAACGCCGTGGTGCTGATGCTGCTCGTCACGGCGGTCGTGAGCCCGTGGCTGACCGAACGCGCCGGCCAGCGCCTCGCGCTCGGCCAGGAGGTCGAGTTCGGCGGCGGCGCGGCGATGGACCCGCGGATCCTCCTGCCGCTCTCCCAGCACGCCGACCTCCAGCGGCGGCTGCTCGAGTTCGCGTTCGTCCTCAAGGGCGAGGAGCGCGACGAACCGGTCCACCTGCTCACGGTCGTCCGGCCGAACGCGGGCGGGCCCACCGAGTCGGTGCTCGCGGAGACCCAGGAGAAACTGGAGGGGATCACGGCAGTCGGCAGCGAGGCAGAGGTGCCGGTCGACGCCCAGACGCGGATCAACCACAACCCCGCCTCGGGGATCGTCCAGAGCGCGCTCGAGGTGCAGGCGAACCTGATCCTGATGGGCTGGGACGCGGGCCGGTCGATGAGCCAGCGGATGTTCGGCGGCGTCATCGATCAGGTGCTCGCCACCACCAGGCTCCCCGTGCTGGTCGCCCGGCTGGGCCACCCGATCAACACGACGAAACGGCTGTTCGTCGTCGTTCCCAGCGGCATCGACCACCACGAGGGCTTCTTCGAGACCGTCCACCTCGTGAAAAAGCTCGCCGACCGCCTCGGCGTCTCGCTCACCGTCCTCACCGTTGAGGGCGACCCGGAGAACTACGACGAGTTGTTCGAGCTGGTCGAGCCGGAGGCGAGCGCCACGTTCAGCCAGCTCGCCGGCTGGGGCGAGCTGCTCCCGACGCTCTCCGAGGCGGCCGAGCCCGACGACCTGATCGCCGTGCTCTCCTCGCGGCCGGGCGAGGTCGGCTGGCACAACGAGCTCCGGAACCTGCCGGGGAGGCTCCGCGAACTCCCGCCCGAGTCGTTCGTGATGCTCTACCCGCGCGAGGGCGACCCCGAGTACGACCGACAGTTCCTCCGGTTCGACTGAGCCCGGACCGTGGCTACCGTATCCGACCCGTCGTCGCTGCAGTTCGGTACACTCCGTCCTCGTCCCGGCAGACGACTCGAAGCTGGCCGACGCGGCACTCTCGTTCGTGCGCTCCGAACACCCGGATGACGAACTCGTAGGGATCGTCGTAGTAGCTCGTAGTTCCTCGATCGCGAATCGAACGACGTGGTGATAGGTGCGCCCGAGAGATCCGGTTGATTACGACGATTCCTGTGAGAGGCGCCTCATCCATGCTCTATGAAAGGCGATCAGTATTACTACTCCAGATCACGGCTTGTGCTGGAGGTTGATACGTATGATTCGGCGTCGAATCCACCGATGTGTTTTTGTGGTCCAGAAATAATACACTCGTAGTTCCGCTGGACAGCGGAGAAAAACAAACCCATGGGAAAATACGACGAGCTCTTCGACGAGACAACCCCCGCGGACAGCGTCTTCGCCGATAAGGGTGCGCTTGATCCGTTCCGGGAACCCGAGGAGATCGTAGCACGCGACGAGCAAGAACGGCAGCTGGCGAGGATCCTCGGCGGTGTTCACGAGGGCTATCTCCCGACGACGGTTTCGATTCACGGTCCTCCGGGGACGGGGAAGACGGCGATCACACGACGGCTCTGTCGGGAGTTCGCGGCGCGGAACCATACCGTAGCCGCCGAGTATGTGAACCTCAAGGAGTGTCAGACGCTGTTTAGCGCCGCTAACGAAATTCTCTTCGAGATAGTTGGTGAGAAGGTCGAGGCATACAAAGGACTAGATGGGGCATTTGCGGCGATCTGGGAGGCGCTTGAGGAGTATCCCGAGTGGACGATCCTACTGCTCGATGAGATCGATCAGGTCACGCAGGACTCAAACTACGACCCCAACCAGTTCTTCTACCGGCTGCTCCGTGGGGAGGGAAAACTCGAACGGGACATCCAGATATCGTGCTGGCTCCTCAGCAACCAGCTTCTGGAGGTCGACCTCCGTTTGGACAGTCGTGTCCAGAGCCCTATGAGCGACGAAGCGGTATTCTTCCCGCCCTACGATCACGAGGAGTTGGCCATGATAGTTGGGCCACGTCTCAACCAAGCATTCCACGAAGATGCGATCACCAGAGAAGCTCGTGCTCACGGACTTATTAATGCAGCATCACGATGGGGTGACGTACGTAAGACGCTTACACTATTCCGTCACGCTGGCGAGACTGCGAACGAGCGTGACCTCGATCAGATTACTGTAGAATGTATCGAAGAGAATTTCGAGTCGACGGAAAAGGAAAATATACTCGAAAATATACTTTCGCTTCCCATTCAACATTTTATGGTGTTGCTTGCTGCGACCTTGTGGACGGAGACGGTCTCCGGCGATATCGTACAGCCGGTCAGTGGAGGGAAACTCTACGAGTCGTATCGAATTATCGTGGATAAAAACTCTCGAGTCAGCGAAAGAGCTGTCCGTCAGATTGTAACTGATTTAGAGACGATGGGGTTAGTAGAAACGTGGATCCAATCAAGGGGGTCTGAAGGACGTGCTAAACAAATCGAAACGACGTTCAATCCAGAGTGGATGTTGGAGATCAAAGATAGATATATCGATGATTCAGAATTCATCACTCAAAACAATCGATAGTTTGTTTGCCATTCCTTCGTGACGAATTCAAGAAATTTTCGCCGGTTTGCTAATTAAGGATGCGGTTTCGAAAGAATGCTATACAGCGAAATAAAGACCCTCGATAGCATCGGTCTCTGATCCCTCTGCACTCATAGTTCACTGGAGAGCGCATCATCGACCGCTGTTTGTGCCTCCTCTACAAGCGTCATAATTCGGTCATGACTGCTCGTCTCGCTATGCAGTTCGTCTTTAATGTGGGATAGAACCACTTTTATATCGGAGAGGCATTCGTGCTCGGCACTCTGTTCCCGAAGACGCCGGATCTCCTGCTTCTTAATTTCGACGGTCTCTGTGAACTCGTTAACCTCGCTGTCTCTCGCATTGTTGAACTCGTCGCCTACGTTGCGTGGATCACTTGTGAGTTCGTATAGTCCCGGCGCTATTTTCTCGACATGACCATGCTCGGTAAGCCGTTTCAATCGATCGCTGGCATACTCACGGGATACACCCATTTCTTCAGCTGCGTAGGTCGGCGTCACACGCCCCTCTTGAAGGATATTAAGTAGCGATTCGTCGGTGTTGTTTAAATCCTCAGGCTTGAGCACTGATTTTCTGGTTACGCTCACAAGCCCCTATTCATTACGCTGTGAAGTGTAATCTATTGTTAGTAACACCTAAACGTGGTTTACGAATAGTAATATACAAGTACATTGGCCGCCTTGCTATAGACTGGAACCCGAGAACGCTAGAATCGGTTTCTGGCCGGGTGCTCTAACACCCGACCTCGGGCTTCTGGGATGCAGAAGCATGAGTCAATCGACGCTACCGACAAATGAGGCTGTCGCTGTATCGCCTACGAACTACGAGGATCGTACCCGGCCGCTTGATGCCGCGCGCAGAGTGATCCGAAAGTCACTGCTCGAGGATAAGTTATTGGACTTTGACGTCTATCGAGCACTCTGTGACGTCTCGATCCCGGCTTCAGTGACCAACCTGGAGCGAACGAATGGTTGAGAACGAACGTCTCCGGGAGTGTCCGCTGTGTGGCGCGATCGGACTCGAAGAGAGAATCGATGAGCACGACTGTCCGACGTTTCTCAAGCGGAACGAACGGGCAGAAGCGGACTCAGCACTGGTTAGTTCTCGAAGCTGCGTTGTAGCCGACCCCAAGCAGGTACTCGATGGCTATCCGCTGTCGATCGCAGAGACCATCTCCTGTCCCGGCTGTCGGTATGTCCTAAGCGAGGGAAAAAATATCGTCGTTCTCGCGTACAGACCACATTGGACCGAGATCTGGGCAATCAAGACCGTTCGATGCCGGTCCTGTGGCTCCGATTCGATCCGATCGATGACCCACCCGGGGGAGTATCTCATAACAGCGGGGCGGATCACGAGCAGATCTGACGCAACGACACAGACCAATGCGCTTGTGTTCTCCGCTCCGACGGTCCACGACCATCTAACGCTGGGGACGGTGCCATCCGAACGGTCGGAACTTCATCCGACAATTCGACGGTGTGTTGGAGAACTCTCGAGCACGAAGGAGACCTCTACGAGATGAGGCCTGACGGTGAAGCCGTCGAACGGGGGTGTCACGACGGGGCCCCCGACCTGGAACTGGATCGACTCACAGACCGCCTCGATCGGCTTGAATCCAAGACGCGGGACCTCGCTCGGAGCATCCAGTGTCGAGACGAACGGATTGTGGACCTCGAAGAACGCCTCTCTGAACATGAAGCGCTTCTTAAGGCCCTTCGGAACAGGACGACGCTCACGCGCGAGATGATCGCCGAACTCCAATCCCGAGAATTCGAGAAACACGCCTATCTTCGGTGGGAGACCGTCGAACCGAACCTCGGGCTACTCGACGTCGATGGCGATTCCCTTGAACAGGTTCGTCCTGACGCGGACGAGTCGTACTGTCGGCTTCCAGGCGGCATTGACCCTCTCTCCAATAGCGGCTCCCACATTCTTCGCGAGGGGGATCTCCTACCAATTCAACGACTTGCACGTATGGACGAGGAGACGCTTCGGTCGACGGCGAGTTCGAAGCCGGTTCGATTGGCGGCGGAGGTCTGGCGCGAGCGAGAGCGCGAAACCGGTCTCTGGAAACCCGGTCGAAACGGGGTGGGGTCGTATCTCGACGCGGGCGAACTCGCACGGTGGATACGGCTCCGTGAATTAGGTGTCGATCGATCGTACTCACAGAAGCTCGCGGGCAGGACGATTGAGGAGTTAAAATCGTTCACTGAGGGTCGTCTCTTCGATCGGCTCGAGTCGCGTCGGAAAGACGGACTCCAGTACAAAGAACGCCGGCTCTATCTCCCGGCGGACGCTGAGATCCCTGGTGAACCTACTCGAGACGGGTCGGAGGTGAGCTCTCCGTAGACAGACGGTGTCGGCGGTGGGTGGTGTCAGGGGTTCTCGGTATCACGGGCTCTCATCCTTCACCCGATGTGATCGGCACCCATTCGGTCGGAATCTGGCGCTGTGGGTGGTTTTGTTATCGTTGAGTAGACTTCTCGATCGGCGGTCGTCGGCAAGGAACGGGCACCAAGCGAACCACTCACCACCGACACCATGTGTCTTCGGAAGCCGGATCGAGCGAGGCCGTCGATAGCTCGAGAATCATTACTCAAATTCCCATCGATACTACTACCAGTAGTTATTCCACCAAGACGTTACTAATAGGGGTCATCGTAGAAGCATATAATTCCACCATCACGGATCGAACGGCGTGGTGATACGTGCGCCTGAGAGATCCTGTTGGTTACGATGATCCCTATCACCGCCTCCCACGTCGCGGAGACGACGAATATCGAAAGCTACAGGGTGATGACCGTCGGGTCCCCCAGATGCCGACGAGGAGTTCGAGTAGACGAGGTGCGGGCGCATGCTCGAACAAGCGCGCGAGCAATCACGGCAGCGCGGCACCGAGATTGAGGGTGTTGATAGCGGAAGGTCCGGCGTCGGCGTGCGTGATCCTCGCGTACGCGGGGGCAAAAAAACGGCGTCGACTGGATCGTGATCGAACCGAATGCTTGTTAAGGGTGTCAGCGAGGGGGTGATTTGCGAAGTTTGCGTGCCGGTCTTGGTCGTTTAGTAACGGCAGTACTCCCCGCTATCCGGCCGTCGTGTACGGGAACCGTTTCGGTCGAACTAAGGGGACCGCAGAACGTAGACGAACTGTGACTATCCGATCGTCCCCGAGACGTTCGACCGCGATCGGAGGATCGAGTGATGGCTGAGGACGCGGAACTCGCGAAGGACCTCGGGCTGCTCTCGGCGCTGACGATCGGGATCGGGACGATGGTCGGCGCGGGGATCTTCGTCCTCCCTGGCGCGGCAGTCGCGGAGGCAGGGCCGCTCGCGGCCGGCGCGTTCGTCCTCGGCGGGTTCATCGCGCTGTTCACCGCGCTGTCGGCGAGCGAACTCGGCACCGCGATGCCGAAAGCCGGCGGCGCGTACTTCTACGTCAACCGGGGGCTCGGCCCGTTGTTCGGGTCGATCGCCGGCTGGGGCAACTGGATCGGGCTCACGTTCGCCTCGGCGTTCTACATGTTCGGCTTCGGCCAGTACGTCGCTGAGTTCCTCGCCGTGCCGGGGCTCGCGGTCGGACCGTTCGTGCTTACCGGTCCGAAGGTAATCGCGCTGCTGGGCGCCGCCTTCTTCATCGCGGTCAACTATATCGGCGCGAAGGAGACCGGCCGGCTCCAGAACGTCATCGTGTTCACACTACTCGGAATCCTCGTCGTGTTCACGCTCTTCGGCATGTTGAACGCCGACCTCCAGACGCTCCGGCCGATCGCACCGGAGGGCTTCGGCGCGCTCTTGCCGGTCACCGGGCTGGTGTTCGTCTCGTATCTCGGCTTCGTCCAGATCACGTCCGTCGCTGAGGAGATCAAGGACCCGGGACGGAACCTCCCTATCGCGGTCGTTGGGAGCGTCGTCATCGTCACCGCTATCTACGCGCTGGTGCTGCTCGCGGTCCTCGGGGCGGTCCC